>CAZTQN010000082.1:0-1345 GCA_964615765.1 uncultured Phycisphaeraceae bacterium | reverse complement strand
TCAGGCAGGTCGGCCGTGGTGGCGTCGGCGGAGTTGGGGGCGAGCGGCGTGTCGATGAGCACGCAGCCGGCGATGACGGGGGCCTGCGGGAGCGACTGCAGCATCTGATCGAGCAGGCGGACCGTGGGGGCCGTGCCGACGAGCACGACGCCGGTGCGCGGCAGGGCGCTTTGGCGAACGGCGGCGGGGGGCGTGAGCGTGGCGCGAGCGGGGGGAGTTGCGGGAGTTGCGGGCGGGGCGGGGTTAGCTGGGTCTTGAACGGTGAGCATCACGCCTCCGAGGTCCGGGGTTGCGGCCGGCAAGCGTGGTTATCGGCACGCGCGGGGTGGGAGGTGAGCCCGGCGCGATGATCCATGTGTTGAGATGGCGGGCGGCGGGGGCGGCGGGGGGGCGGGCGGATGGGGACCGGTCGGCGGCGTCGGTACACTGCGCTCGAATGATCGCTCGACTCCGCGGCGCCCTGCTGGAACTGTCGGCCAACCGCGCGGTGATCGCGCCCGTTGGCTGGGATGATGATGGTGCGAGCGGCGGGGTTGGGTATGAGGTGCTGCTGCCGGGGTATGTGAGCGAGCGGCTCGGCGGAGTGGGCGGGGTGGGGGGGGCGGCGGGCGGCGTGGTGGATCTGCACACGCTGGAATATCTGGAGTCGCTCAACCAGGGGGCGTCGTTTGTGCCGCGGCTGATCGGGTTTTTGTCGCCGACGGAGCGGGCGTTTTTCGAGACGCTGACGGGTGTGAAGGGATTGGGGAACAAGCGGGCGCTGCGGGCGCTGGTGGTGTCGCCGGGCTCGGTGGCGCGGGCGATCGCGGACCGCGACACGGCGTTCTTGCAGCGGCTGCCCGAGATCGGGCCCAAGCTGGCCGACCTGATCGTGCACGACCTGAAGAACAAGATGGACGGGTTCGTGCGCGATCTGGCGGGCGTTGGCGAAGCCGCGGCGGGTGCGGGCGCGAGCGTTGGGACCGCTGCCGCGGTGGAGCCGAAGCCGACGGGGAAGAAGGGGAAGGCTCGCGCGGGCGGTGGGGGTGAGGGTGCGGGCGGCGGCGCGGCGGGCGGGCGCGGGGGGAACGGCGCGGCGGCGGCGGTGCAGGCGCCGGTGCGGCCGCCGGTGCGCGAGACGGTGGCGGCGTTGATCGCGCTGGGCGAATCGCCGGTGGACGCGGAGCGGATGGTCAGCCGCGCGGTGGAGCGGGCGTCTGCGGGCGGCGGGGCGATGCCCGGGACGACGGCGGAACTGCTGAGCGCGGCGTATGCGGCGCGGGGGTGAGGGGGGGGGAGGGGGAGGCGGGGAGCGAGATTGGAACTCGGATCTATCCGGGATGTGGGGGCGTTCCGTGGCGCGTGG
>CAZTQN010000081.1:0-1867 GCA_964615765.1 uncultured Phycisphaeraceae bacterium | reverse complement strand
CCGTCCTTCTCGGGGCGGTAGGTGCGGTAGTTGATGGTCTCGGGCTTCTTGACCTCGCCGTAAGACCATGAGCGGATGTCGTTGGGGGAGGCGAGCGTGACCTTCACGCTCGTGTAGTCATTGATCCGGTCGTACATGCTTTCGACGGGCATATTCGGCACCTCTTTGCGGCGCGGCCGCCGCACGAGTTATCGATCGATCGGGTGGCTCAGGAAACGCGGGAACGGGGTGGAGGGGGCGGGGCGAGAATGACCGGGGCGGGGGCCCGGGTCAGAGCAGCGTCCCACCGTCCTCGTTCTTCTTCTCCAGCGCGACGTTCAGGCCAAGGCCCTTGAGCTCGTTGCAGAGCACGTCGAAGGCGACGGGCATGCCGGCCTCGAGGGTGTTGGTGCCCTTGACCATGCTCTCGTAGATCTTGGTGCGGCCTTCGACGTCGTCGGACTTGACGGTGAGCAGTTCCTGGAGGATGTAGGCGGCGCCATACGCCTCCAGGGCCCACACTTCCATCTCGCCGAAACGCTGGCCGCCGGTGCGGGCCTTGCCGCCCAGGGGCTGCTGGGTGATGAGGCTGTAGGGCCCGGTGGCGCGGGCGTGGATCTTGTCGTCGACGAGGTGGTGCAGCTTGAGGATGTACATGTACCCGACGGTGGTCCGCTGGGTGAACGGCTCGCCGGTGCGCCCGTCGTAGAGCTGGATCTTGCCGCCCGGGGGCATCTTCGCCAGCAGTTCGCGCGGGTGCGGGTGCGTGCCGGTGTCCTCGTACTTCTTCAGCCGGGCGTCGACGTTGACGTTGGCCTCGGCGACGGCGGCGTGGATTTCCTCTTCCGTCGCCCCGTCGAAGACGGGGGTGACGGCCTGGAAGCCCAGCACCTGCGCCGCCCACCCGAGGTGGGTTTCGAGGATCTGCCCGACGTTCATGCGGCTGGGCACGCCCAGCGGGTTGAGCAGCACCTCGACGCTGGTGCCGTCTTCCATGAACGGCATTTCTTCTTCGGGCACGATGCGGGCGATGACGCCCTTGTTCCCGTGGCGACCGGCCATCTTGTCACCGACGGAGAGCTGGCGCTTGGTGGCGATGTAGACCTTCACCATCTCGAGCACGCCGCTGGGCAGCTCGTCGCCGCGCTTCATGTGACCGATCTTGCGGTCCTTCTCCTTGCGGTTGGCCTCGATACGGGGCCAGAACTGGCGGTAGGTGACCTCGGCCTGCTCGCGCGACTCCTTGGAGCCCTTGATCCACTTCGGGTCGAAGTTCTGGATCTGCTCCATGATGACCTCGGGGATGTCCGACGCGCCGACGCGCTGACGCGTCGCCGGGTCGACCATGGGCGTCCCCGTGATCTGGTTAACGGCCTCAACCATCTCCTTGAAGAGCTTCATCGCCTTCTGGTCCATGTCGGCGCCGTAGGCGTCGATCTCGGCCTGAAGCTTCTTCTTCTGGTCGGCGGTCATGTGCATGCGCCGGCTGAAGCGGCGGGCGCCGATGACGATGCCCTCGACCCCGGCGGGCACTTCGAGCGAGTCGTTCTTCACGTCCTCGCCGGCCCGGCCGAAGATCGCGTGCAGCAGCTTCTCTTCGGGCGTCAGCTCGCTCTTGGACTTGGGGCTGACCTTGCCGACGAGGATGTCGCCCGGCCCGACGCGGGCGCCGATGCGGATCACGCCGTTCTCGTCGAGGTTGCGCAGCATCTTTTCCGAGACGTTCGGGATGTCGCGGGTGAACTCCTCGCGCCCGAGCTTGGTCTCGCGGATCTCGACGTCGAAGGCGTCGATGTGGATGCTGGTGAACACGTCGTCACGGACGATCTTCTCGTTGATGACGATGGCGTCTTCGAAGTTGTAGCCGTCGAAGGTGTTGAACGCGACC
>CAZTQN010000080.1:0-2095 GCA_964615765.1 uncultured Phycisphaeraceae bacterium | reverse complement strand
GCGATGGTGGACATGCTGACGCGTGTCGGCGGGCCGGGGCGGGGGGCGTACGCCGAGGCGCGCGAGGCCGGGCGGGTGATCGAGCAATGCCGCGAGCGGATCGCGCGGCTGGTGAATCTTGTCGGGGCGGATGGCGCGCTGGCGCGGCGGAACGTGGTGTTCACGCTCAACACCTCCGACGCGCTCAACATGGCGATCAAGGGCGTGCTCGCGTTTGAGCGGGCTCGACTGGGCCCGGGCACGCCGGTGCATGTGGTCAGCACGGTGATGGAGCACAACTCGGTGCTCCGGCCCATGCACGCGATGATGAGCGCGGACGGCGCGCTGGCGTGGACGCGGGTGCCGGCCGATCCGGTGACCGGGCTGGTGGATCCGGAGGATGTGCGCCGGGCCGTGCGGCCGGGGGTGACGCGCCTGATCATCGTGAATCACGCCAGCAACGTCTCGGGCGCGCTGCAGGACCTCGGCGCGATCGGGCGGATTCGGGCCCAGCTCGAGGCGTCGCTGGGCCCGGCGGAGGCGCCGCTGCTGTTGGTCGACGCGGCCCAGTCGCTCGGGCATGTCCCGGTGGATGTCACGCGGGATCAGGTCGATCTGCTCGCGTTCCCGGGGCACAAGGGCCTGCTGGGTCCGACGGGCACCGGCGGGCTGTGCATTCGCCCGGGTGTGGAACGCCGCATGGCGACGTATCGCGAGGGCGGCACGGGCAATGTCAGCGAAGAGCAGACGCACCCGAGCATGATGCCGGAGAAGTTCGAGGCCGGCAGTCACAACACGGTCGGGCTGGCGGGGCTGAACGCCGCGGTGGGCTGGCTGCTGGAGCGCGGCGTGGAGATGCTGCGCGAGCACGAGATCGAACTCATGCGGCGCGTGCTGGCCCGCTTCAGCGCGGGCGCCGACGGGCGGCTGCGGCTGGGGGCGATGACGCTGCTGGGGCCGGCGGCGATCGAGCGGCGCGTGGGCGTGTTCAGCCTGGTGCACGAGCAGATGAGCCCGGCGGAGATGGGCGCGGTCTTGGAGAGCGAGTTCGGCGTGCTGACGCGGGCCGGGCTGCACTGCGCCCCGATCGCGCACGAGACGCTGCAGAGCGGTGCGGACGCCGCGACCGTGCGGCAGGGCGCGTGCCGGCTGAGCCTGGGCCCGTTCCTGGACGAGACGGATGTTGACGCCGCGCTGGACGCGCTCGAGGCGATCGCCGGGCCGGTGCCGGAGTCGGACGCGGCCCCGGGCGGGCCGGTCCGGAAGAATGATTTGAACGTTCAGGCGGGCAGCGGTCACCCGGCGGCCCGGGCGGTGCCGGCCTCTCCGGACGCACCGCGATAACCGGCACGCCGGCCTTTTTCGGTGTAAAAAGGGGCCGCGGATTCCGTGCTGCCCGGGGGCGGGGAAAACGGTGGGCGCAGACCGGGGGCAGCGCGTCGCAACATCCGAGAAACCCAGTGGTTTACGTCGGGGGTGTGCGGGGCGCGGGCGGCCCGAGAAACGACCCCAAAACGGCTGGCAGAACGGGGGGGCGGCGGGGCGGGCGGACGCGGCGTCCGCCGGGTCGGCTGGGGGGCCTTGCGGGGTGGTCAGACGGTTGACTCGGGAGGTTGGTCAAAATAGCTGGCCGCGGGTACCGATTATCTGCTACACTCAAGGTTGAATGCCTCGCGATCCGGGATGTGCCCGGACGGTGGCAGGTCGCGACCGACGCCGCTTTGCCCGAGTGAGACGCTGGTTCGACAGGTTCGGGGTTTGATGTCTGCTCGGGCAAGGATCGAGTTCGTCGGATGATCAAGATTTACGTCGGCAACCTCCCTTTCAGCACCACGGAAAACGAACTGCGCTCCGCCTTCGAAGCGCACGGGCAGGTCTCCTCTGCCAGCATCGTCATGGACCGCGAGACTGGCCGTCCGCGCGGGTTCGGGTTCATTGAGATGGCCAACGATACCGAAGCGAAGGCCGCCATCGAGAAGATGAACGGCGCTCAGCTCGGCGGCCGCGCTCTGGTCGTCAACGAAGCCCGTCCGCGTGAAGCGGGTGGCGGCGGCGGTCGCTCCGGCGGCGGCGGCTGGGGTGGCGGCGGCGGCGGTCGCTCTGGCGGCGGCGGCGG
>CAZTQN010000079.1:0-2287 GCA_964615765.1 uncultured Phycisphaeraceae bacterium | reverse complement strand
ACTTCAAGAACGGGAAGGCGAAGGTGCTGGTGGGCGTGGCGAAGGGCAAGCAGGCACACGACAAGCGCGAGGCGATCGCGGAGCGCGAGATGAAGCGCGACATGGACCGGGCGATGACGCGGCGGGTGTGAGCGGGATGAGCGCGGGGCGGCGCGGCGGGTGATCAGGCGGCGAGGCGCGGGCGCGGCAGGTCAGTGCAGACGCGCCGGCCACCTTCGTGCTTGGCGCGGTACATGGCGATGTCGGCCCGGTCGAGCAGGCGCGTGGGCGACTCGGCGTCGGCGTCGAGGGTGGCGATGCCGACGGACATGCCGACGGACGCGGGGTCGAGCGCGAGTTCGCGGGCGGCCTTGTCGAAGGTGGACTGGATGCGGGCCGCGACGATGGCGGCCTGGGGCGCGGCGGTGCGCGGGAGGAGGATGACGAACTCATCGCCGCCCACGCGGGCGGGGGCGTCGGAGGCGCGGATGCCGGTGCGGATGGCGTCGGCGGCGGCGCGGAGGAGTTGATCGCCGACGCAGTGCCCGCGGGTGTCGTTGACGGCCTTGAGCCCGTCGATGTCGATGGCGGCGAGGGCGAGGTCGTGCTGATAGCGATCGGCGGAGGCGGCGAACTCGTCGAGGCGGGCGAGCAAGCCGCGGCGGTTGAGGAGGCCCGTGAGCGGGTCGGTGGTGGCCAGGTCGCGGAGCTGCGAGACCAGGCGGGTGAGTTCGTGGTTGTCGCGGAGGATGTGGTCAGCGGAGCGGGCGAGGTCGTTCATGCGTGCGGCGCGGCGGGCGGCGCGGACGACGCAGAGGGGGAGTTGATCGAGATAGCCGGGCGTGGTGATGACGACGTCGATGCGCGGCTCATCGGCCAGCGCGCGGGCGAGGGGGGCGTCTTCCGGCGGGAGCAGGAGGACGACCGGCAGGAGCGGGTGCGCGGTGGTGAGGCGGCGGAGCGGGTCGAGGCGCGTGGAGCGGGTGGGGCCCACGCCGCAGAGGGCGATGTCGGCGGTTGGGGCGGCAGAGTCGGGTCGCGGGTCGAGCGAGGCGGAGGCGCAGGGGTCGCAGCGGGTGATGCCCTCGGCGGTGCGGAGGGCGTCGGCGACGAGCGCGGCGGCGACGGGGGAAAGATCGACCAGGAGGGCCGAGGGGGGCGTGGTCGGGGCGGTCGGCGTGAGGGACGACATCGCGGCGGCTCCGTGGGCGCAGGGCCCGGTTATGGGAGCCATCGGCCGAATTGGGGGGGAACTTCAGGCGCGGAGCGGTTAGAACGCGCCCTTGGTCTTGAAGGCCTTGGCGGCGGCCAGTTTGGCCTCGGCCCGCTGGCGCTGCTTGCGGAGTAGGTCGAGCTCGGGCCCGGAGAGGTTGTCGGTGCGGCGGGCGTTGAGGGAGGCGACCTCGGCCTGGGCGTCGGCTTCGGAGAGCTTCTCGGCGCCGACGGCGGCGGCGGCGAGGATGGTCAGTTCGTTGTTGAGCATCTGCGCGAAGCCGTCGTCGATGAAGAAGAGGCGCGAGCCGCCCTTGGCGGCGCCTTCGTCGGCGAAGTCGATGCGGAGTTCGCCGGTGCCGAGCTGCGTGACCATCGGGGCGCGGTTGGGCAGGAAGCCGACCATGCCGTCCCACGCGGGCAGGACGACCTGCACGGCCTGGTTGTCGACGACGACGGCTTCCGGGGTGACGACTTTGCAGCGGAACGAGGCCTTAGCCACGCGTGATCTCCGAGGTTGAGCGCGCCCGGCGGGCCGGGTGCGGGGACGAGTTTAGGCGGTGGTTTGGGTGGCGGGCTGGGCCGGGCGCTTGACGACGAGGATGGTGACGTCGTCGTCGTAATCGGGCTTGTCGATGAACGCGTCGACGGCGTCGCGGACACCCTGGACGATGTCCTCGGCGGGGCGGTCGGCGAAGGCTTCGAGCGTTTTGCGGAGGCGGGGGATGCCGAAGAGCTCGCTGCGGGCGCCCTCGCGCCGGGCTTCGAAGACGCCGTCGGAGACGAGGACGAGCGCGTCGCCGGCGTCGAGACGGTCGGAGGCGGCGTCGACCATGTCCCAGCGGTCGTCGATGCCGAGCGGGGCGTGGTGGGTGGGGAGTTCTTCGGTCGCGCCGGCGCGGAGGAGGTAGATGGGCCCGTGCCCGGCGGAGAGGACGCGGATGGAGCCGGAGGCGGGATCGACGCGGGCGGAGGCGAAGGTGACGAAGCGGCCGAGGTCGAGATCGCCGGCCATCTGCCGGTTGAGGCGGTGCATGGCTTCTTCGAGCGGGAAGGCGCTGAGCAGGACGCGGGCGTACGCGCGGCACGAGGCGGC
>CAZTQN010000078.1:0-2870 GCA_964615765.1 uncultured Phycisphaeraceae bacterium | reverse complement strand
CGCCGGCACGCCCGCCGCCCCCTGCTGCCCCGCCGACTTCAACCAGTCCGGAGCCGTGTCCGTGCAGGACTTGTTCGATTTCCTTGCCGTTTACTTCAACGGTCAGTTCATCGCGGACATCAACGCCTCGCAGAGCATCACGGTGCAGGACATCTTTGACTATCTCGCCGCGTTCTTCCGCGGGTGCTGAGGGCGGTGATCACGAGAACACGACGTAGCAGGGCGAGGCGCGATCCGCGGCCGCGTCGAACCGGGAGAACAGGTCGGTGTACTGCCGCCAACGCTCACCAACGGCCAGGAGCATTGCCAGGCACAGCCACGCGGCTATGCGTGCGGAGCACCGATGCCGCGCCCGCCAGAGCAGGCCGACGGCGAGCGCCAGCGTCGCGCACTTGAACCCCGCGAGCGGCGCAGGGCCGAAGCCGGCGATCCACCGCGCGACCGGGTTGGCTTCGTTGAGCCCGTCGGTGGACATGAAGAAGAGTGTGAGCGCCAGGTCAGCCGCGCCGGCGAGGACGACCGCGGCGAGCACGCCGCCGTGCACCCACGGCTCACGGGGGCGCCGAACCGGCTTTGGCCCATCAACCGCACGCTGGACACACATCACGGACGGGTACATATGTGAACTCCTAAGCTGGCCGCAACTCGCGGCTGCTGACATGAAGGCGTTTGCACCGCGTCATCGGTTACACTGAAACGCGGCACAACCCGACCGTTGCCCGAACTCTCCGTCGAAACGCATGTCAGCCGCGGCGAACCCGCCGACGCTCAACCAGTGAGGTCACCGTGGAAAGCGACAAGCAGACTGTTGAAGACGCGGTGAAGGAGATCATGCAGTTCGCCCAGATCGTCGGGGGCCAGCTCGTCCCCGGGCGACGACACCAGCCGGGCCTGCAGCCCGAGAGCGTGTGTCAGAGCGTGCTCAAGGACGTGCTCGCACGCGGCATGCCGGAAATGCCCGATGACTCGCAGCGGCGCGCGTACCTGTTCCGCGCCGTCAAGAACAAATACATCAGCCGGCTACGCAAGCGGGATCACCAGCATTACGCGGACACGGTCGCGGAGTTGCAGGCCGTTGACGAGCACGCGCGTCCATCGCTCGCCGCGGACCTCTCGGAACAGTTCGGGCGAGATGTCGTGGGCCTTGAGCGGCTGACGCAGGTGCTTGACAGCGCGTGCCATACGGACATCGATCGTGCGATGGTGTCGCGCTTCGTGCTCGCGGACGATCGGTGGTCGGTCGTCGCGGCCCAGTTCGACAAATCGCCCGGTGCGCTCAAGGTCAAGTTCCACCGCCTTCGTGAAGCCCTGCTGCTTGCGGTGGCGGAGCCGATCAAGGCGGGCCTGGCCGGTGTCGATCGGGACGTGTGCGAGCACATCCTCTGCCGTCGGCAGCACCCGAGCGACGTGGAGCGCGAGCTCGGCCTTCCGAGTGAAGCGGTGCGTGCGGCGTTCACCACCAGCGTGCTCCCCCAGATCACGCGTGTGTACGGGAGCGTGGGGGCGGAGGTTGTCCGGCGGCTGGTCGGCAAGCTCTCGTCGAGCCAGCCCGCTGACGGTGGAGCCCCGGCATGAATGACCGCGAAGACCGGATCCGTCGTTTGCTTCAGGACGCGCTACGCCAGCCGCGTGAGCAACGCGAGTCGTGGATCCGTGCGCAGTGCGGCTCGGACGCCGACCTGGCGCAGCGAACGCTGGATCTGCTTCGGGCCGCGGGGGATTGGCCGCTGGGCGCGTCGCACGCCCGGGGAGATGAACAGCCTACCGCCGCGACGTCGGCGAGCTCCGCTCATGCACCCCTGCAACGCACTCCAATTTTTCCCATCGCCATGCCCGCGTCGATCGGGCCGTATCGGATCATCCGCGCGCTCGGGCGCGGCGGGATGGGCGAGGTCTTTCTCGGGGCTCGTCAGGACGAGCAGTCCAGCAAGCGCGTCGCGCTCAAGGTCATCCGTTCCGGCATCTCGTCTGGTGGCGATTCCGACAGCGTCATCCGCCGCTTCACGCTTGAACGCCGCGTGCTCGCGTCGCTCGATCATCCCAACATCGCCCGCCTGATCGACGCCGGGCAAACGTCCGACGGCAACCCGTACTTCGTGATGGAGTTCGTCGAGGGCGAGCCGATCACCGAGTACTGCGACCGCCATCAGCTCCACACCGAAGAGCGCCTGCGCCTGTTCATCAAAGTCTGCGCCGCCGTTCAGCACGCCCACCAGAACCTCATCGTCCACCGCGATATCAAGCCCAGCAACATCCTCGTGACACCCGATGGCGAGCCGAAACTCCTCGACTTCGGTATCTCCAAGCTCGTCAATCCGGATGTCTTCGGCGTGACCTCCGACACCGTCGCCGACGTGGGCCCGATGACCCCGGAATACGCGAGCCCGGAGCAGGTGCTGGGCAAGCCGATCGGGACCGCGAGCGATATCTACTCGCTCGGCGTGCTGCTCTATGAACTGCTCACCGGGCGCCCGCCGTATCAGCTCCGCTCCCGCGCGATCGCCGAGATGGTCCGCGTGATCGTTGAGGACGACCCCGAGCGTCCGTCCAACGTCGTCACGCGGGACCTCATCACAGAGACCGCGCAGGGCACGACGACGATCAAGGCCGACCAACTCGCGAAGGCCCTCGGCGAAGGCGCGGCGACCCGGCTGCGGCGCAAGCTCGTCGGCGATATCGACAACATCGTGCTGCACGCGATGCGGAAGAGCCCGCAGCGTCGGTACTCCTCCGCGAGCGCTTTCGCGGAGGACGTCGAGCGCTATCTCGAAGGGCGCCCCGTGAGCGCCCGCGCCGACGTGTGGTGGTACGTCACCAGCAAGTTCGTCAGCCGCAACCGCGTCGCGGTCATCGCGGCGACGCTCGGGCTC
>CAZTQN010000077.1:0-3674 GCA_964615765.1 uncultured Phycisphaeraceae bacterium | reverse complement strand
TCGAGATCTCCCCCGTCGATCCGCTCGTCGACCTGAAAGACGGCTACGTCTACGGCGACGAGCACGTCGTCCGCGCCGTGCTCACGCTGGAAACCGTCTGGCTCCGCGAATGGCGGAAAGACTGGATGCCGCCCGACGTGAAGAAGGCCCTGGCCATGGTCGAGGGCGTCACGGGCACGGACAACAACGCCGGCGGCTCCGGCGGCGGCGACGGCGGCGGGCGGCGCGGTGCGACCGGCGGTGGACGCCGCGCTCGCGACGGCGGCTGAATGGTGGGCGATCCCAGGGGCGGTGCACGGCTCGCGTGACAGAGACCAAAGCGGCTTCAACTGGCGCGTCCGCGCCGAGGACTCATCCCGATGCGACTCAAGGGCATCAGCCTGGTCGAACGGCATTTCGAGAAGGTCATCGCCGGCGTGTTCGCCGCCGGCCTGCTGGGCGTCGTCGCCTGGCAGTTCATCGGTCCGGCCAGCACCGTGAAGGTCGGTCCCAACGACGCGCCGGTCGACGAAGCCTTCCAGCGCATCGCCGATGAAGCCAACCGCGTCCGCGCCCGGCTCGAGTCGGGCTCGCCCGAACTGCCGCAGGGCGAGGCCGGCAACCAGATGCTCAGCCAGTTCCGCGGGCGCTTCCAAGGCCCGGTGGCCCCCGCGCCGCAGCTCGCCGCGGCTCTCGGTCCGGTCGCGCCGCTCCCCGGCGGCGGCACGGGGACCGAAGTGCAGGCCGGCGCGCCGATCAGCCCGCTCGACCTCCCGCCCGTCGGCTCGATCGAAGTCGCCGCCCACCTGGGCACCATCGACCCCGCCGAAGTCTCCGCCGACGCCTCCGTCGCGAGCGTGCTCCCCAAGGAGCAGCCCTTCGACAAGGCCGCGGTGAGCGTTGAAGGCGAGTTCGACTCCGCCGCCCTCAAGGCGGCCCTCGAACGCGACGCCGACGGGCCCGAAGGCCCGATGCAGCCGATCCCGACGCGCTGGTACAGCGAACTCGGCGGGGTGCAGATCCTCGCCGTCGAGCTCGAGCGCCAGACAGCCCGCCCGGACGGCTCGTGGAGCGACGCCGAGGTCGTGCGCTCCATGCCCGGGCGCACCATCGTGCCCATCCCGCTCGAGTCGGTCACGACGCGCAGCCAGTTGAACGAAGTGCTCTCCGCGGTCACGGGCGCGACGGCGAACGTGCGCCGCACGCCGTACTACCGCACGATCTTCGGCGACAAGTGGACCCCGCCGCGCGAGCAGGTCGCGGGCGGCGATGAAGCCGGCGATGACCGCGCGGCCCTTGAGCGACGCCTCGAATCGCTCGAACGCCGGCTCAAGCAGCAGCAGGACGCCCTCACCCGCCCACCCGGCGGCGGCCGCGACGCGGGCGCCGGCGGCGGCGGTGGCCGCCAAGGCGGCGGCGGCGGCGCGGGCGGACGTGGCGGCGGGGGCAAGGGCGGCGGCGGACGCGGCGCCGGCGGTGGTGGTGGTGGCGGATCAACGCCGCCTCCGCCCACCGGGCCCGACCCCGAAGAGCGCCGCAAGGCCCTCCTCGAAAAGCGCATCGCCGAGACCCAGCAGCAGATCACCGACATTCGCAACCGCATCCGCGTGCTCGACGGGCTCCCGCCCGAGGGCGCCCAGGCCACGCCTGAGCCCCGCCCCGGCACCGATCGCCCCGCCGCCGAGCCCGGCCTGCTCGAAGGCAAGCCCATCCGTGTCTGGACGCACGACGTCCACGCCGAACGCGGCAAGACCTACCGCTACCGAATGACGCTGGTCCTCAACAACCCGCTGTTCGGGCACTCCGCCGCGATGGCGCCCGAGCAGGCCGAGATGGCCAAGCCCGCCATCGTCCGCACCGCCCCGTCCGACTGGAGCGACCCGGTCAGCGTCGACCCCGAGTCCTACTTCTTCGTCACCTCGGCGACCGAGGACGACCAGCTCGGCCGCGGTGCTTCCGCCCGGGCCGAAGTGTTCCAGTTCCGCTGGGGCTATTGGCGCCGCGGGGCCGGGACGATGGAAGCCGGCGACCCCTTGATCGCCCAGATTAACTACCCCGACCTCAGCAAGTGGACCCCGCCCGTCACGCAGACCCCCGGTGCCCCCGCCGGCGGCGGCGGCCGAAGCGGCGGCGGCGGCAAGAGTGGGGGAGGAGCCACCGGCGGCGGTGGGCTCTCCGGCGGCGGCGGCGCCACCGGCGGCGGGGCCGGCAGCCCGCCCGCCAACCAGCCCGCCCCCGGCGAGCAGCCCCCGACCAACACCATCGAGGTCGTCGTCAACTCCGTCCTGCTCGGCGTCACCGACGCGTCCATCCTCGCCCCGGGCACCGGCACGGGCGGCGCCCCGACCAACGTCGCGGCCCGGCCGTCGGCCAAGGCCATCTTCCGCGAGCCCGACGGACGCATCGTCAGCCGCCTGACGGAGCTGGAACGGGACTCGGCGGAGTACCGCCGCGTGTCCCGGAACGCCGACCGCGGCGAACGGGAACTGACGCCCAGGAGAAACCCGCAGGACGAACCGGGTCGCCAGGTGCCTCCCCCGCGGGATGAACGTGACCGCCCGCCGGCGGGTGGCGGCGGACCCGGCTAAAGAAATGGACGATGGTGGGGGAGGCGGCGGCGGGGCCCGTTCGGTCGGCAAAAACGACCGGTCGGGCCCCGTGTGCAAGACAACGCGGCAATTTTTCTTTTCGAAATCCTCACACGCTTGACTGCCGCCAGAGCCTCCCTATTCTTCCCCCCGCCTCCCGAAACGGAGGCAAGACAAGTCGGACGGCACGAAAAGGCCGCCCGACGCTGACGAGCGGGTAGATCCCGCAAATCGGCAAATCGCTCAATGACAACCGGATACCGTAGGTGAAGTTGTTGTCAGCCGACGTTCGGCGACGACCGGTGCGGCGTTCCTGACGGAGCTCGAAAGAGTTTCGGCATGGGCGATCGGATCGGGCGGAGCGGGGCGGTCGGCGAATACATAGACAATCAACACCGATTCGAGTGCGTAATGCGGCGAAGAATCGAAACTTTGTTCGAGGCGCACCAGCGCGGGTCGTGAAGGACGGGTTGATCAAAGGGACGCAAGTCCCGGAGGTTGAACCGGCTGGCACGGCGTGTGGTTGGTGTGGCCAAGCGAATAAGGGCACATGGTGGATGTCTTGGTGTCCAGAGGCGATGAAAGACGTGGGAACCTGCGATAAGCCCAAGGGAGCCGGTAACCAGGCTGCGATCTTGGGATCTCTGAATGGGGAAACCCACCCGCAAGGGTACTTGTACCTGAATGTATAGGGTGCAAGAGCGAACGTGCCAAAGTGAAACATCTCAGTAGGCACAGGAAAGGAAAGCAACAGCGACTCCGTCAGTAGCGGCGAGCGAACGCGGATCAACCGGCGGAACGATGAACGCGATGGAAAGCGCGGCCCGAGAAGGTGATAGCCCTGTAACGGGAAGCCGGCCAGCCCAAGAGTAGGATCAGACTCGTGAAACCTGGTCCGAACATGGGGAGTCCACTCTCCAAGGCTAAGTACTCCTGGACAACCGATAGCGAAACAGTAAGGCGACTGAAAGATGACAAGCACCCCGACGAGGGGAGTGAAAGAGCACCTGAAACCATGTGCTTACAAGCGGTGGGAGCCTTTCGAGGTGACCGCGTGCTTTTTGCATAATGAGCCGGCGAGTTAGTCTGTACGGCGAGCCTAAGGCC
>CAZTQN010000076.1:0-3906 GCA_964615765.1 uncultured Phycisphaeraceae bacterium | reverse complement strand
ACAGCGGGCTCCACCAGGTCCGCGTCCCCACCGAGTTTGAGAACCTCCTCGTCCGCGACATCATCGACTTCCACCAGATGGAAGCCTGCCACGCCTCCGCCTTCCGCCACGCCTTCGACTGGGACGGCCGCCCGCCGATGCTGTGAGCGATCGCGCGCCAAGCCCCCGCTTCAAACACGCGCACGAATCAGCCGCGCTGCACGACCAACCCGCCATCGCACGCGCGCCACCGTCAAGACGGCGCAAAGTCGCCTCAAAAAGCGACCGTCCTGAAACTGGTCTCGCATGCCCAGCGAAACGCCGCGGCCTGCACCGTCGTTTTCTCCCCACGGTGCCGGGCCAGTGGGGGCCCATTCGAGAGAGAGATGTGCGTTGACAGGTCGTCGCCGCGCGTTCTGCGTGGTGAGGGCCGAAACGCTCCGTACACCCGCGTTCTTTCTTTTCTCTCACTAAGAAAGGGTTGGTCCATGCGTTCGAAGTTCCGCGCTGTCGCCGCGCTCGCGGCTGGCTCCCTCGCCTCCGTCGCCCTCGCCGACGTCCGTGTCGCGCACCTCTCGCCCGACACGCCCGCCGTCAACGTGCGCTTCGGCGGAGCCGGCGGCCCGCTCTCCACCATCATCTCCGGCCTCACCTACACCAACCTCGCCCCCAGCACCTCCGCGCCCGGCAACTACCTCCCCGTCCCCACCGGCAACTACGACATCCGCGTCGACGCCCCCTCCCTCGGCGCCGCCGGCACCGGCGCGATCTCCGTTGACAACCTCCCGCTCAACGGCTCCACCAACTACACCATCGCCGCCGTCGGCACGCTCGGCTCGCTCCTGACGCCCGACGCCAACACCGCCCCGCTCCAGCCGCAGGTCTACGTCGACGACAACACCATCGCGCCCGGCCAGGCCCGCGTCCGCTTCATCCACGCCTCCGCCAACACCCCCAACGTCGACATCGTCCTCGACGCGAACGGCATCAACGAACCCGGCGACGCCGTGCTGTTCGGCAACGTGGCCCGTTTCGCCACCGGCGGCTACCTGACCCTCAACCCCGGCACCTACCAGCTCGACGCGTACCTGAACAACCGCAGCATCCTCGCGACGCCCGCGCTCAACAACCTCTCGCTCACCGTCGAAGCCAACCGCGTGTACACCGTCTGGGCCGTGGGCCTCAACGGCCTCGTCGGTCAGCTCCCGGCCGACCCGTCGCAGGCGCTGACCGTCGCCGTCACGGTCGATGCCGTCCCGGCCCCGGGCGCTGCGGGTCTGCTGGCGATGGCCGGCCTGCTCGTGGCTCGCCGCCGCCGCTGATCCGGCCCGCCGCCTGAGATTCCCCATCTTCACCACGCGACCGCCGTCGGCCCGGGCACTCCCGCCCGGGCCGGCGGCCTTTTTGCGGGTCAACGGACGTGGTCGGCAGGGGCAATGGAAACCCTGAAATCTGGGCTCGCTGGCGAATCTTTAACAATTTGGAGTGGCGAGGGTCGGATTTGGTGGCATGCGTCTTGCCGTGGGGTTCCTCCCGGGGTACACTGGTCGATTCGACGCGGGTGTCGAACGACGACGGGTGCATGAGCGTTTGAAACTCTCGGCCTGACGACAACTTATCGGCCGCCGGTTCCAGTCCGGAGGCCGCGGCTGTGCTCACCATCACGGGGATCTCGATGGCAGCGACCAACGTGCGCAACTTCGCCAAGCGTGGTGACGGTACTCCCGTCCCGAACCTGACGAAGATCCAGTCCGACGCATATGAGCGTTTTCTCCAGCTTGATAAGGGCCCGCACGATCGCAACGCGATCTTCGGCCTCGAAGCCTTGCTGCGCGAAGTCTTCCCGATCGAGTCCTACGACGGGACGATGAAGCTCGACTACCTCTATTACACCCTGGAGGAGCCGCGCTACACCCCCGACGAGTGCCGCGAACTCCGCCTCACCTACGGCATGCCCTTCCGGGTCTGCGTCAAGATGTCCCGTGAGGGGCGCCCCGAGGTCGTTGAGGAAGAAATCTACCTCGGTGAGTTCCCCATCATGATGGGGGGTGGCGAGTTCATCGTCAACGGCGCCGAGCGCGTCATCGTCAGCCAGCTGCACCGCTCCCCGGGCGTGGACTTCTCCATCGTCTCCGCCGAAGGTGACCGCCCGCTCCACTCCACCCGCATCATTCCCGAACGCGGGTCGTGGATCGAGCTGGAGGTGACCAAGAAAGACGTTCTGGCGATGCGCATCGACCAGAGCACCAAGCTCGCCGCCACCACCTTCCTCCGCTGCCTGGACGAGAGCATCGCCCAGACCGACCAGCTCCTGCAACTGTTCTACGAGGTGACGGAGATCAAGGCCTCCGAGGTCAAGCCCGAGTACTGGGCGGCGGCCAACATCATCGACACCGAGACCGGTGAAGAGCTGGTGCACGTGGGCCGCCAGATCGGCGACGCCGCGGCGGCCATCGCCGCCAGCACGCTCAAGAAGATCCGCGTCATCCAGAACCCCAGCGACTCGCTGATCCTCAACACCATCGCCGAGGAGCGTCTCGAGCAGTTCGCCGAGAGCGCCCAGACCGACTACGAGCGGGCCCTGGTGAAGATCTACACCAAGCTCCGCCCCGGCAACCCGCCGCAGGTCGACAAGGCCAAGCAGCTGTTCCTCGAGAAGTTCTACGACGACTCCCGCTATCGCCTGGGCCGCGTCGGTCGCTTCCGCATCAACCGCAAGTTCGGGCTCAGCGTGCCGGAAGACCAGATGTTCCTCCGCGCCGAGGACTTCCTGCGCGTCATCCAGTACGTGCTCGACCTGCGCAGCAAGCGGCTCGACCCCAAGACGGGCCGCCCCGTGGCTCAGGTCGACGACATCGACCACCTGGGCAACCGTCGCCTGCGCACGCTGGACGAGCTCGCCGTCGAGGAACTCCGCAAGGGCTTCCTGAAGCTCCGCCGCACGGTGCAGGAGCGCATGAGCGTCAAAGACCCGGACGAGGTGGCGAAAGTCGCCGACCTGGTCAACTCCAAGAGCATCTCGTCGGCGATCGACTTCTTCTTCGGCCGCAGCGAGCTGTCGCAGGTCGTCGACCAGACCAACCCGCTCTCGAGCCTCGTGCACGAGCGTCGCCTGTCGGCCCTCGGGCCGGGCGGCCTCAACCGCAAGCGCGCCGGCTTCGAAGTCCGCGACGTTCACATCTCGCACTACGGGCGCATCTGCCCGATCGAGACCCCCGAAGGTACCAACATCGGTCTGATCTCGTCCCTGGGGATCTACTCCAGCATCGACGAGTACGGCTTCATCCGCACGCCCTACCGCGTCGCCAAGGACGGGAAGCTCAGCGGCAAGCTGGTCGACCTCCGCGCCGACGAGGAGATCAAGGCGATCCTCGCGCCGGCCGACACGCTCGAGGCCGAGGGCCGCATCAAGAAGGGCACGATCATGGCCCGCGTCGACGGTGAACTCACCGAGATCGACAGCACCATGGTCGAGTTCGTGGACATCTCGCCCAAGCAGATCGTCGGCGTGTCCGCCGCGCTCATCCCCTTCCTCGAGCACGACGACGCCAACCGCGCGCTGATGGGTTCGAACATGCAGCGTCAGGCCGTCCCGCTCATCAAGGTCACGCCCGCGTGCGTGGCGACCGGGATGGAGAAGGACGTCGGCATCAACTCGGGGATGATCGTCAAGGCCAAGAACGCCGGGACCGTCACCTACGTCGACGGCGAGCGCGTCATCATCGACAACTCCGACGAGTACGTGCTCCGCAAGTTCGCCGGGCTCAACGAGCGCACCTGCCTCAACCAGCGCCCCGTCGTCAAGCTGGGCCAGCAGGTCGCCAAGGGCCAGATCCTCGCCGACGGTCCCAGCACCCGCATGGGCGAGCTGGCCATCGGCAAGAACGTCATGGTCGCGTTCAACACCTTCGACGGCTACAACTTCGA
>CAZTQN010000075.1:0-4323 GCA_964615765.1 uncultured Phycisphaeraceae bacterium | reverse complement strand
GAAGCTGGCGAAGTAGTCCGCATGAGCCTGCTCGACCATCTCCCGTTTCTGAGAATCCCCAAGCACGCGAAGGAGCGGGCGCCGACGCCGGACCTTCTCGCACTCGCCGACGAACTCCGGCGTGACGTGATGATTCTGGCCCACGACATCGGGCCGCGCAACACGGGCGGATATCCGGACCGGCTGCAGCTCGCCGCGTCGTTCTGCGAGGCCGCGCTCGCCGGCACCGGGCTGAAGCCGCGCCGCCAGACCTTTCACGCGCATGGCGTGGAGTGCGTCAATCTTGAGATCGAGGTTCGCGGCACCGCGCACCCGGAAGAGATCGTCATCGTCGGCGCCCACTACGACTCGTTCTGGGATTCTCCCGCCGCGAACGACAACGCGAGCGGCGTCGCCGCGACGCTCGCCGTCGCGCGCCGCTTGGCCAGAACTCCCTGCGTTCGCACGGTCCGTTTCGTCCTCTTTGCCAACGAAGAGCCGCCGCACTTCCGGACCGAGACGATGGGCAGCATGGTGTACGCGCGAGCCTGTCGCGAGCGTCGAGAACGCATCGCGGCGATGTACACGTTCGAGACGATCGGGTGCTTCACGCGTGAGCCGAACTCGCAGCGCTGGCCCGACGTCCCGTTTGCCAGCCTGCTGCCGAGTGTGGGTGACTTCATTCTGCTGACGGGTTCTGCCAAGGCCCGCGACATTCTCAAGATCGCCCACGCGGCCTTCACCGAGCGGGCCGGCTTTCCCACGATGGCCGCGGCTATTCCGTCGGCGATCGCGGAGGTCGGGT
Source organism: uncultured Phycisphaeraceae bacterium (assembly GCA_964615765.1). GTDB lineage: Bacteria > Planctomycetota > Phycisphaerae > Phycisphaerales > UBA1924 > CAZTQN01. The sequence continues at coordinate 3,539 of CAZTQN010000075.1, read as the reverse complement.
GGTCCGACCATTGGCCGTTCGACGAGTTGGACTACCCGGCCTTCATGGTCACCGACACGGCGCTCTTCCGCTACGCCCACTACCACAAACCGACGGACACGCCGGAGAAGCTCGACTACATGGCGATGGCCCAGATCACGGACGGGATGCTCGCGGCGACCGTCGCGCTCGCATCGGATTGAGCTAGATCAACCGCTTGTACCCCGCGTCCGCCACGCCGCGTCCGTTGCCGCGTGCGTTCATGAGCGAGGGCGAGATCTCGCGTGACAGCCCGCCGGCGGTCGCCGCGGCTTGTTCGATGGCGCCCTCAAGCCCGGCGGGCTCGTTCGCCGCGGGCGCGGCGGGGCGACCGGTCGCGGGAATCTCGCCGACGGCGCGGTTGAGCGCGCCGACCGTACGTGTCACGCCGCTCGTCACGCCCGAGCGGGCCAGTTCCGTCACCTCGCGCTCGATGGCTTTCTCGAGCTCGCTCGGGGCGGTGATGATGATCCCGCGTTCCACGCCGCCGCGGAACCACATGCACACCCCGACCGCGACCAGGGCCGCGACCAGCGGCATCGCGACCCACTGGAAGTGCAGCCCGAACAGGCCCATCGTCGCCCCGGCGCTGGTGCCGCCGTCGATAAGCGTCGTCATCACCTGGTAACTCGCGAAGATACCCGGCACGCGCAGCGACGGAAGCGCATCGACCCACGGCACGCACAGGAGCGCCAGCACGATCGACCACACCCCCGCCGTGACGACCCGCTCAACGCCCGGCACGGCCCCGCCGCCCGCGACGACGATGCCCAGCAGCGTCAGCGCGCACAGCACGAAGCACGCCAGCGTGCCGATGCCGCTCGCCAGCGCGCTGGTGCGGCCCATGACCACGTCCCACGAACTGCGGCCGACGCTCAGGTCCGGCGCTTCGCGGCTGGCACGGACCGACGCGGCCCGCAGGCGCGGGTCCGTCGGAGCGGTCGGCTCGTGCGCCGCGTCAAGCCCGACCGGCGGGCCCGCGTCCGCGCTTGTGGCGCCGCCCGCGTCCGGGGTCGAATCACCCGCGTGCGACGGGGCGGCCGGCCGCTGCTGGGCCACGACGCGCAAGGGGGCCTTCGGGTCGCGCTCGGCCCGGATGTCCTCGGTGCGCACGCTCGTGTAGTTGGCGAACATGAACGTCAGCGCCTGCGCGAACGCGCACCCGACGATCACGATCGCGACCAGAGTCACCCACCCACGCAGTTGCATGAGCGCGGTGCTGACGTGCGGCTTGGGACGCATGCGCATACCCCGTTGAAGACCCGGCCTCGCGTGATCGCCACCGGGCGACCACACCGCACCACGGTGATCGTCCAAGGTCCGATGCGCGTCGACGCGTGGCCAGCAACACGCCCCCCACTCCCGCCGCCCCGGCTTGCCCCGCTCGCCTCACCGTTCCAGACTGACGCCGCGGCGAGTTCTCGGAACCGGCCTTTCCCGGCCCGATCGCCCACGTGGGCAGGCCGAGACAGCGCACCCCAAAAGAGACAGCACCGGCCGTCGCCCAAAGAGCGTCGGCCGGTGCTGGGAAGAGTGGGAAGTGATGGAGCGGAGTGACTCAGTCGCGGCCGCCGCGTGAACGGCTTGAGCCGCCCCCGCTGCTGCCGCCGCCGTAGCCACCGCTGCCCCCGCTACCGCCGCCGCTGCCGCCGCTGTTGCCGCGACCGCCGCCGTGGGAGTGCTGCCCGCCGCGTGAGCGACCTTCCTGCATGCGCTCGTACGCATCGCGGGAAGAGAAGTGACGACCTTCGGCGTCGAAGCCTTCGTTGTCGTCATCATCGCGGCCGCGCGAGCTGCTTTCGCGGCCCGAGCTGCCGCCGTAGGACCCGCCCCGCGAGGACGAAGAGCTGTCGTCGCTGTCGTATCCGCCGCCGCCGCGCGAGCTGCCGCCGCGGCTTCCGCCGCTGCTGCTGCTCCCGCCGCTGCTGCTTCCGCCGTACGACCCGGAGCGGGACGAACCGCCGCGGGAAGATGAGGAGCCGCCCTCGTCGTCGTAGTCACCGCCGCGGGAGCTGCTCCCCCGACCGCGTGAGCCGCTGCCGGAGTTGCCACCGGAGCCGCCGCCGGAACCGGCGAACTGACCGTACTCATCGCGCTGCTGCGAGTGGGAAGACTCGTAGCCGCCGCGTGAACGGCCTTCCTGCTGGCTGTCGTAGGCGTCGCGGGACTGGTACTGCCCGCGTCCGGGGGAGGAGTTTTCGTAGTCGCTGCCGCCGCCGCCGCGGCTTGAGCCGCCGCCGCTGCTGCCGCGTCCCCCGCCGGAGGATCCGCCGCGCGAGCCGCCGCTGGATCCACCACCGCCCGAACCACCACCGCTCGAACCGCCGCGCGACGAACCGCCGCCGCCGCGTCCGTATTCCTCGTCGTATTGCCTTGGCATGCGTTGACCTTTCATGTATGCGGGCCGACCGCGATGCACGCCGGTGGCCCGTAACCCCGCCCTGAGAGATCAACACGACCGCGCGTGAGAGCGCGCTGAAAGGTCGGTGATTCTCGGGTCACCGCCTTGCGTCCCGGGTGCAGGTCCGATCACCCGGTGGACACGGTGAGCCTTGCCGGATGGGGCCGGTGCGCGGGCGCCTTCAGCCCGGACGCGGGCGGGCGACGGGTGTATACTTTCAAAAGTTCTTGAAAACACCCAGCATGCCCACGATCTACCAGCCCGCCCCCGAGTACCCACACCTCGACCCGCTCGATCCCGGGCTGCTCCGGGCCGTGGGCCGCGGCGACGCCCGCCTTACGCCCGACCAGGCCCTGCGCCTGCTCACCGGCGCCCCGACGCACACGCTCGGACGCCACGCCGACGCTCGGTGCCGCTCGATGCACGGCGACCTGGTCCGCACGTACATCATCGACCGCAACATCAACTACACCAACGTCTGCACCGCCCGCTGCACGTTCTGCGCCTTCCGGCGCGATCACGACGATCACGACTCGTACACCCTCGAGCCGCAGGCGATCTTCGACAAGGTCGCGCAGCTCGTCGAGATCGGCGGGACGCAGATCCTCATGCAGGGCGGCATGAACGACCGCCTCCCGCTGGATTGGTACCTCGACCTGCTCTCGGGCATCAAGCAGCGCTTCCCCGGCGTGCACGTGCACGCGTTCAGCCCGCCAGAGTTCATCGAGTTCGTCCACTTCTTCAACCCGCCCGGCGCCACGCTCGAGGACAAGATCCGCTGGGTCATGGTCCGCCTGCGTGAGGCCGGGCTGGACTCGCTCCCCGGCGGCGGGGGCGAGATCTTCTCCGACCCCGTCCGGCGCAAGATCGGGCTTGGCAAGTGCGACGCCGAGTCGTGGCTGACGTGCATGTACGTCGCGCACACGCTGGGCATGTTCACGAGCGCGACGATGATGTTCGGGCACATCGAGGGGCTCGCCGACCGCGTGCACCACATGATGCTCGTGCGGAAGTGGCAGGACCGGGCCCTGATGGCATCGGGCGGCGAGCAGGGGCGGCACGGGCACTACAAGGCGTTCATCTCCTGGCCCTTCCAGCGCGAGAACACGCCGCTGGGCCG
>CAZTQN010000074.1:0-4485 GCA_964615765.1 uncultured Phycisphaeraceae bacterium | reverse complement strand
CCAGGGCGCTTCCGGGCGAGCAATTGACCACGCGGAAGCGGTGCTTCTCGAAGTGCGGCCTGAGGGCCTGGAACCGGCGCGACAGCGAGTCATACAGCACGTTGTTGTGCCGGATCGCGTTGGTCGCGCGGTGCTCGTCGAACGCGTACTTGCGCTCCGCGTCCATCTTGAAGTCGCAGCGTGGGGGGGCGAGCAGGTATACCATCGAGAAGCCGAGGTAGTGCAGCAGCCGCAGGGCGACGAGCATGACCGAGCGCTTGCCGGTGATGCCCACCCCCCACGCGAGTCGGGGTTCTTCGCCCGATTGTCTGGGAAGGCGCGTGCCGAACCGGCTTGGCAAAGCCTACAGTCGCCAGAAGAAGGAGTGATCCATGGCCAGCAAAGACGACTACAACTCGATCGCTCAAGAGATTGCGAACTTCATGAACGCGTACCGATTGGCTTTCCGAACGTACCATGTCGACGACCTCGACAACATGATGAAGTTGAAGGCAGGCTCTGGCGCCCGATTGTCGACCAAGACGAACGCTGAGGAGTTCGAGACAGTACTGCTGCGTCGTGGATTCCGCTGCTATCCGCCGGTGAGCACGGCCAAGGACGGAGGCGACGGGTACGTCCGGATCTACCGGACAAACACTGCCGTCGCCAACATTCTTGAAGCATTCCTCAACCCGGGACAGAACGGCGATCAGGCTTTGCGAGGACTCCTTCGCCGCCTCTGGTCGAATCGGCCAGACGAACGCGACGAGCTCGACGAAGGAACGTCGAACGGTTGAGCGATGAACGACAACGGCCCCGGATCGCTCCGGGGCCGTCTTGGTGTTCCTGGAGGTGCGAGGGCAAAGCCCCTGCATCGCATGGCTTGAAACTCGGCCCGCCGTTACGCGGCCTTCTTCGCCGTGGCGTTGCTCTCCGCAAACCCAAACCGCATCGCCCCCGGCCCGCCGGAGCCGAAGGTCACGGTCAACTGCCGCGAGGGTTGGCCTTGGACGTTGCCGCGCTGGGCGGTGACGATGTAGGTTGCACCGTCGATGCCCACCGGAAGCGTGTCGTCCTGGTACGCCTTCTCGCCGCTGCCACCAATGAGGCGGAACGCGGCCTCGTTGATGAGCTTGCGCTGCACGAAGTAGACCACGCGGTCGGAGCCCTCCGGGTGCTTGGCCTTCCATTTGATCGTGATGGAGCCGTCGCTGTTGAGTTCGACCTTGAAGTCCGTCGGCTGGCCGGGCGGCGGCACGGGCGCGGCGGGGTTCGGCGCGGGGATCTGGGCGAGTTGGTAGACCTCGGGGTTGTCGCTGTTGACCGCGAACGAACGGATCGCGCGCACGAGATCGCTCGTCAGTTCGCGCGTCTCGCTGTCGGCGTCACGGGCAGCCTCGGTCGCGGCCTTGGCGGCGTCCTTCGCGGCCTGCTGCGCCGTGGTGCGAGCGCGCAGAGCGCCCACAAGGTTCTTGAACTCGACCGACTGGGCCGAAGTGATGCCGATGCGTTCGGCGTTCTCGGTCCAGACGTTGACATGGGCTTCCGCCCAACGCAAAAACTCGGCCCGATCACGCGGGTACGTCGCCATGGGAGAAACCTCCGCCGCTACTGCGGCCGCTGAGGCGAAGGTCGCAAGCGAATCGGTTGCCCGATCCGCCATGGCGTCGAACGCGGCCCCGCCGGGACTCGGAAACGCCGTTGGGAACGCCCCAACGCCGCTTCCACACCCGACTTCGGCGAGAAAGGACGCCGACTTGAGCCCCGCGCCCGCCAGAATCAACAAAAAGATCGCCGACACGGACACAAAGATCGCGTGCGCAGTCAAAAAGATCGCTGACACGGCTCCCATGTCCGCGTGCGCGGACGAAAAGGTGGAGAGCGCGTGAGCAACGATGGCGAGCGCGGGAGCCAAGTCAGCGATCACAGAAGCCGACTTGCGAACTTCGGAGCGACGTCGGTGCGGGCGACGGAACAGCCCGACACCGCCAAGGTCCATCCGCTAGGCGAACAGTCTCTTTTGCATGATGAAATCTCGGACATCGACCGGCTGCCCAGCCAGGATCGCCGCGTGAAGCTCGCGTAGCCGATCGTCCGGGGTGTTGGGCTGCACGAAGCGAAACGCCGAAGCGGCGAGATAGTTGAGGTCAAGGTCGAATGCCAGCCAGCAGCGGCCCTCGACTTCCGCGACCGAACCAGCCGTGTTGGAGCCTGCAAAGATGTCTACGACTAGGTCGCCTGGCTCTGTTAGCAACCGAATAAAGAACTCGGGAAGCTTCGTCGGGAACCGCGCTGGGTGGCCGGAAAGCGCGAGCGACTTGCAGCCGCGCAGATACTGTCCGTTTGACTCTGAGTTTGGTATTTGCAACAGATTAGACGGAATGGCGCCGCCGTTATCTTTCGCGAACCCCTTGCCAATGTCGTGTCCCGACGGCCGCTTCTTCGGGCTGTAGAAGCCCCCTGGGTCTTCGAGCAACTTCTTCATCCGGTCGCTGTACTCGGCCAGCACCTTCGAGACATCGGCCTTTGGCCAATCGGTCTTGGACAACCACCACACAGTGTTGACCGAGTCTTTGGCACGGATTTTTCGCTTGTTCACCCACTCGATCGGGCTCGGCAGCTTGGATGGGTTGAACCAGTAAAAGTCTTCCGCGAGCTTGAAGCCGATCTCATCGCATGCGCGGATCGCAAACCGGAACGGATACAGACTGCGCGAGGGCACGCCCTTCTCGTATGCGCCACCGATGTCGATGACGAAGCTACCGTCAGACGCGAGCTTCTGGTGTACGAGCCGAGCGAACTGCAAGAGCCAATCGACGTACCGGTCCTGCGTCTCGTTGCCGTACTCCTTCTGACGTTGCAGGGCGAAGGGTGGGCTTGTCACCACCAGATTGACGGAGCCGTCCGGAAGCTCCGCCAGCAGTTGAAGCGAGTCACCGCAGTACGCCGCGCCGTGCTGCGTGCGGTACACCGGCGGGCGGGTGGGGAACAGGTTTGTGGGGTCGATGTCCATGGTCAATCTCCGCGTGGAAGTGCTACTTTACGGCTGTAGACGCGGAGTCATCAAGGGGCCACGCTTGATGCCATGGTATCACGCGGAGCCAAGCCGGTCGCACGTCAGACCTTTGCCGCCAACGTTCGGCGGCTCCGGGAAGCTCGCGGCTTGTCTCAAGAAGCGTTGGCCGTTGCGGCAAAGCTACATCGTACGTACGTGGGCTCGATCGAGCGGGCCGAGCGGAACGTCTCCATCGACAACATGGAGAAGCTCGCGAGGGCGTTGGGGGTGTCGCTCGCCGAGTTGGTTCGGGAGGTGGCACCATGAAGCCGCACCCCGACTTCGAGGAAATGCGCCGTCTTTTCCCTGCCGTCGAGAAGTACCAAGAACTGGCCACAAGGCATGGCATCAGTGACATCTTCCAAGACAATGGCGGCAAGCTGCTGCAAGTTCTCCTACTGACGGGGCTGACTCGCATAGAAAGTCGCGAGGGCAATGATGCACGTGATACGAACGGTCGTGAGTATGAGCTGAAGTCGGTCAACATCGAGTTGACCCAGAGCTTCAGCACGCATCACCATCTGAATCCAGTCATCCTCGCCAAGTACCGACTCGTGGACTGGATCTTCGCCATTTACCGCAACATCCTACTTCAGGAAGTCTACATCCTCACGCCAGAGCAGTTGGAACCCTACTTCGTCGCGTGGGAGAAGAAGTGGCACGAGAGCGGCGGCAAAGACATCAACAACCCCAAGATTCCGGTGAAGTTTGTTCGCGGGACAGGGAAACTTATCTTCGAGAACAATCCGGCCCGTTGATCGGGCGAGGAGTATGGAGTTGACTGTACTTCACCTCCGTACGGCCGAAGTCGGGCGCGGTGGTGCCGGGCGCGGGCCGGCGCTGCACGGTCTGCAGGCTCTGGGTGATGTGCTGCGTCCCGCCGCCGGTCTCGAAGGTGAACGAGGACTCGCTCGGGGTGCTCGTGCCGGTGGAGGCGTTCTGGCTGTAGCGGACGGTGACGTCCCACAGCTGCGGGCCGATGGGCTCGATCTGGATGGTCTGGCGAGGGAGCGTGTCGTAGGTCGCCGGGGAGGCCGCTTGCGCTGCGGTGCGGGCAGCGAGGTCGTCGGCGGTGCCGCGCACGATGTAGCCGAGCTCCGCAGACGACTGCGAGGCTTGGTTCGCCTTGGTGGAGCGGCGGCTCTCGAACTTCTCAAACACCTCGACCGGCACGAGCGATGAACTCCTTTCTGTCTGATAGGGTCAGGCGAACCGCAGTCCGTTGTCGACGCTGGCGTCCAGCAGACGCTTGGTGTTGCGAGCGGTCTGCTCGGTGGCGCTGGCAGTGCGCTCGGCGGCGTCGCCGCCCGTGCCCAAACCGGAGACGGCTGCCGAACTGAACGTGCCGGTGACACTGATGCCTTTGCCGATGGCCGCTCCGAGGCCCGAAAGACGCTCCTCGAAGTCGGCCATCAGATCCCGCTGTGGCCGACCTGGTCCCTTCTCGGCGT
>CAZTQN010000073.1:0-5147 GCA_964615765.1 uncultured Phycisphaeraceae bacterium | reverse complement strand
CCGCAGTACCTGGGCATCAAGCTCTACGGCGGGGAGATGGCCCAGCCCGGCGCCATCATCGTGCGTCAGGTCGGCACCCCGTTCAAGGCCGGCTTCCTTGTGAAGGAAGGCCGCGACAACACGCTGTACTCCGTCGGTCACGGCAAGGTCGTCTTCCAGGGCCGCCGCGTCAGCGTCGACCCGACCGACCCCAAGACCCCGCGCCCGACCTGGCTGCACAACTAATCGCTTTGGCGGCGCGGCCCTGCACGCCGCCGACACGCGATACATCCAATCGACTACGCCAACCCCGCCACGGCGGGGTTGTGTTTTTTCAGGTCGTCGATCCCCCCGAAGGTGCTCTGCTCCATAATTTCTTGCAGCGCCGGGTCCATCGCCTGAAGAACGCTGATCAGCCGGTCGGCCATCGCCGGCAGTTCTTCGACCCGCACCGATCGCTGCAGCAGCACGGCGACACACCCGCGCCCGATCCGCCAGGTTTCCTGTGACCACAGCTTGCCCGTTGTTGGCGCCGGTTGAGCCGCGAGCACCTCCTGCACGCCCGGCCCGAGCACGGCGAGCGCGAAGTTCTCGTCTTCGGCCTGCACGCGCCAGCGCCGGTTGAACGCGGCGTTCTCAAGGTCCAGGTCCTTCAACCCAAGATGCTTGCCCAGCCGGGTGAACAGGCTCTCGGGCGTCAGGCTGACCCGGGCCCAGTTCATCGGGCATGCGACGGCGACGACGGTGTTGTACACCGTGGTCCGGTTCTTGCCGGTGCCGGTGGAGTGGACGTGCTCAAGCAGCACCAGGTCGAACCCGTCGCGCGAAGTGACGGCGAACCAGCGGAGGCCCCTGGCCCCTTGGCGCAGGCGATCGCTCAAGTCCGTGAGCATCCCGATGACGCGGTCTTTGCTGGCCGCGTCGGGCTCGGCGTGCACCGTCCAGCCCGCCGCGCCGAGCGACGCGGCGATCGCCGCCCGCCGCCGCTTGCCGGCCTGAACGGACACGACGATGCCCACGGCGATCAGAATCGCGATGACGCCGAACGCGATCAGGGGCGGGGGAATTCCGCCCGGCCCGCTCTGGGCCAAGGCTCCCGGCAGCAGAGTCTGCATGCCGGCACCATCGTGACGGCGCGGGCCAAAGCCGCACATTTCCGGGACAATCGCACCAGCGACCCGGCCCGTCAACGGGTGGTTGAATCGCCGTCGTTCGGAGGGCGTACGTATGGACTTTCTTTAGACTCGGCTAAGATTCGCTGCACCTGTCAAGCGCGGGTGGCGCTGGCCGCCATCCGCATCGCCGGGTCGAGGGATCGGCGCCAGCCCGACGGAGTCGAGGCGGCGAGCGGCTCTGGGCCGAGGGACGGGGGGTCGCAAGCAGGGACGTGCCAGGAAAGGTCGCTCGGGACGCCGTCCCACGATCCTTGGAGGTCCGCAGTGAACGCTGTAGCCAAAGCACCGTTGGCGGTCATCCGTTCTGGCACGCGCAAGCCGGCGGCGGTAGTCCCGGTCAATGCCGTCAAGCCCGCCGCCCCGCGCGCGGCCGTCGGCAAAGCCGCGACCGTCCGCCCCGCGCCGGTGAAGGCGGTCGTCGCCAAGCCCAGCGTCGCCAAACCCGCCGCGTCCAAGCCGGGCGCGACGCGGTCGACCATCACCGCAGGCATCACCGCCGGCGGGGCCATCCTGCCCCCGCTCAACATCGGGCGCTGGCTGGAAGAGCACCGCCACCATCTCAAGCCCCCGTACGCCAGCCGGCGTGTGTGGGAAGACCGCGACACCATCGTCACCGTCGTCGCCGGCCCCTGCAATCGCAAGGACTTTCACGTCAACCCGACGGAAGAGCTGGTCTATCAACTCGAGGGCGCGGCGTCCGTCCGCCTGGTCGACGCGCAGCGCCAGTCGCGCGTCGTCCCCGTCCGCGCCGGCGAGCTGTTCCTAATCCCCGCGGGAGTGCCGCACGCGATCACGCTCCCCGCCGACGGCGTCGCCGTCCTCATCGAACGCCGCCGCCCCGCCGGCGAGGACGATCAGGTCTGCTTCTACTGCGACCGCTGCGGCGAGACGGTGTACGAAGAAACCTTCGACGTCGACGCGGCCGACCGCATCCGCCTCATTGTCGAGGAGTTCTGGTCCGACGCGACGATGCGCACCTGCGTGCACTGCGGCGAGGTCATCCAGCCCAGCACCGTCGCCGGCGCGTCCGTCATCCCGCTCGATGACCGTGAAGAAGTCGTCGATCGCCCGCGGCGCAGCGACGCCGCCCGCAAGCGCGGGCCCAAGGCCGGCTGATCGCCGCCGCATGGCGTCGCGGATTTCGCACATGTCGCGCACGCGCGGTCCCGGCGGGCTACCTTCGCCGTCCGGGAGGCACTCGCGCATGCGCCGCACCTTTGCACGTCGATCATTGTTCAATGTCACCGTCGCGCTCGGACTCGCCGCGCTCGCGAATCTCAGCGCGTGCGCTCACAACCGAGCCGCCGGCGAGCGCGACGATCCGCCGCGCATCATCGCCCACCGCGGCGCCAGCGCCTACTTGCCCGAGCACACGCTCCCCGCGTACGCGCTGGCCATCGGGCAGGGCGCCGATGTCATCGAGCCCGACGTCGTGCTCACGCGTGACGGCGTGCTGGTCTGCTCGCACGACCTCTACGCGGCCAACTCCGCCGCCATGGCCCGGCTATACCCAACGCGGGCCCGCGCCGACGGCAAGTTCTACCTCATCGATTTCGACCTCGCCGAACTGCGGGCCGTGGGTGAACCTCTGGGCCGCAACGCCGCACTCGGCCCCGGCATGACCATCGCCACGCTCGACGAGCTCATCACGCTGGTGCAGCGCGTCAACAGCGTCACGCGGCGCGAGCGCCCGCTCGAGATCATCCCCGAGGCCAAGCACCCGGCGTTCCATCGCGAGCAAGGCCGGCCGATCGAGCCGGCCCTGGTCGGCGCGCTCGCCGCCCGCGGCTACCGCGCCCGCACCGACGGCGCGGTCATCCAGTGCTTCGACCTCGACGCGCTCCGGCGCATCCGCGTCGAACTCGGGTGCGACCTGCGCCTGGTGTACCTCGTCGGCGACCCACCCTCAGACGCCGTGCTCGACGACGTCGCGACCTTCGCCGACGGCCTGGGCCCGAACCGGCGGCTCTTGGGAACACCCGCCGCCTCGCCCACCAGCCCGACGCCGATCGACACCGACCTGGTCTCCCGTGCCGCGGCCCGCGGCCTGCCGCTGTTCCCGTACACCTTCCATGTCGACGACCCGACCACCCCCGCCGCCTGGGCCGAGATCGACGCCATGCGGCGCACCCTCGCGATCCCCGGCGTGCGCGGGATCTTCACGGACAACCCGGACCTCGGGGTCGACGCTCGCCGCCACGGTGCGCAGACCCGATAAACCCGGACGACGCCCGGCCGCCAGCCCGAACGTTCGCCGTCCGCCCGGTCCGGCTGATATTCCTCTGCCCGGCACGCCGATGCTCACCCCGGTCGGCACGTAGTGTTTTCCCAGCCGGTCGCCGATCATCACGCGGCCCCGGTTCGTACGCCCCCCGGCCCCGCGTTCGTTTCCCACCGCCTCGTCGCCCCGTCGCGGGCCCGCGCCATTCCCCAAGGAACCTCTCGCATGTGCGGCATCGTCGGCTACATCGGCTCCAAGTCCTGCCAGCGCCTGCTCATCGAGGGCCTCAAGCGCCTCGAGTACCGCGGCTATGACTCCGCGGGCATCGCCATCATGAGTCCCGCCGGCAAGGTCAGCATCGTCAAGAAGGCCGGCCGCGTCGCCAACCTTGAAGAAGCCCTCGAAGCCCACGGCGAGCTCGAAGGCACCATGGGCATGTGCCACACCCGCTGGGCCACCCACGGCGGCGTCAGCGATGCCAACGCCCACCCGCACAAGGTCAACTCCACCAAGGCCGGCGTCGTCGTCATCCACAACGGCATCATCGAAAACTACGCCACGCTCAAGACGTGGCTGAAGGAACGCGGGCACAGCTTCGCCAGCGAGACCGATACCGAAGTCCTCGCCGGGCTGATTTCCGAGCTGTACGAAGGCGACCTCGAGACCGCCGTGCAGGCCGCCCTGCGAGAGGTCACCGGCGCCTACGCCATCTGCGTCATGTGCGAGCAGGAGCCGGGCACGCTCGTGTGCGCTCGCAAGGGCGCCCCGCTGATGGTCGGCGTGGGCGATGGTGAATACATCGTCGCGTCGGACGGCGCGGCGATCATCGCTCACACCAGCCGCGCCTTCCCGCTCGACGATTACAACGTCGTCAAGATCACGCGCGAAGGCTTCCGCACGTCGACGACGCAGAACGTCGCCGTCAACCCGCGCATCATGCAGCTCGAGATCGACCTCGCCCAGATCGAGCTGGGCAAGTTCGAGCACTACATGCTCAAGGAGATCTTCGAGCAGCCCAAGAGCCTGCGCGACTGCACCAGCGGACGCATCGACATCGCCGAGGGCCGCGTCGTCCTGGGTGGGCTGACGAACTACGCCAAGGAGCTCACGCGGGCCCAGCGCCTGGTCCTCATGGGCCAGGGCACGGCCCTCAACGCCGCCATGATCGGGCGCTATCTCTTCGAAGACCTCGCCCGCATCCCGACGCTGACCGAATACGCCAGCGAGTTCCGCTATCGAAACCCCATCATCGAAGACCGCACGGTCGTGGTCGCCGTCAGCCAGTCCGGCGAGACGGCCGACACGCTCGCTGCGCTGAAGGAAGCCAAGGAACGCGGGGCGCTCTCGCTCGGGGTGGTCAACGTCGTCGGCTCCTCGATCGCCCGCGAGACCGACGCCGGCGTGTACCTCCGCGTCGGGCCGGAGATCGGCGTCGCCTCGACCAAGGCCTTCACGGGCCAGGTCGCCGTGCTCACGCTGATCGCCATCTTCATGGCCCGGCGCCGGCACATGTCCGCCGACGCCTGCTCCGAACTGCTCAAGCAGCTCGAGCTGATCCCGTCCAAGATCGAGCGCATCCTGGAGCAGTCGGCCCGCATCAAGCGCGTCACGGAGCGCTACGTCGAGCGCGAGAACTGGCTCTTCCTCGGTCGCGGGTACAACTACCCCACGGCCCTCGAAGGCGCCCTGAAGCTCAAGGAAATCTCCTACATCCACGCCGAGGGCATGCCCGCGGCGGAGATGAAGCACGGGCCCATCGCCCTCATCAACGA
>CAZTQN010000072.1:0-5492 GCA_964615765.1 uncultured Phycisphaeraceae bacterium | reverse complement strand
GCGAAGATGTTGGCCAGCCATTCGATTGGATAAAGGGTCGTGCCAATGCCCAGCCAGATGGTCAGACCGAGGAAGAGCATCAGGCAAGGCAGGGCCATGAAAGTCTTCTTGTCCGGGGGGTGGGTTCCACTTCAGTCCGAAACTCCCCGCACCACACCCCTCGCCTCTGTCCTCTGACCTCTATCCCCTCGTCCTCTCACCCCTCTTCTCACCCCTGCTCCCTCGCCCTCTCCACCCTCCTCGATCTCCTCCAGAACGCCACCTCCGACACCGAGCGCCGCCTCGCCGCCATCGCGATCCTCAATATCCCGGAGCAAAAACAAAGCGGCGGACCAGCCGCAAAGCCGGTCCGCCGCACCGCATCAGGAAGCACGTCCGCTCCCCGTCCCGATCACTTACGGGCACCCGCCGAACCAGCACGCCAGGAAGTCGAAGATGTCCTGGACCGTGAACTGGGTGTTGAGGTTGAAGTCACCGGCAGGCTGCTGCGCGAACCAGGCCGACAGGAAGTCGAAGATGTCCTGCACCGTGAGCTGCCCGTTCTCGTTGACGTCGCACCGGCACGCCGGCAGGAAGTTGATCCGCAGCTGCCCCGCCCCGGACTCGTCCACGCCGAACCCGCCCACGCGGATGACGTACGTCAGCCCGCCCGCCAGGTTGTTCTGCTGGATCCGCGAGCTCGTCGACAGCGCCCCGCAGAACGGCGAGTCATCGCTGCACACCAGCGCCCCGGTGCCCGTCTGCGGGCAAGAGCCGGTGTAGATCGCCAGAAGCGTGTCGAAGCTCGATCCGCACGTGTCGACCACCAGCGTCCCGTTGAACGGCGGGGTGAACGTGTACCACACGTCGCGGCCCCAGTTGTTGCTGAAGTTGCACGCGCCGTCCTGGCTCAGGTTCGACGCCGTCGCCAGGCACGTGTTGAACGCAGTGACGGAGTTGTCCTGCACCGCGATCGCCGACGAGCACGCGTCGTTGCTCGGGGCCTGCCACTCGTTGCGACGCAGCACGAAGTCGCCCGTCGCCGAGCCGTACCCGCGGACGTTGATCAGGTACTGCGTGCCCGCGGTGTAGTTGAACGACAGGATCGACGTGTTGCCCGTGCCCGAGTCGTCGTCGCAGGCCACCACCGCCGGCGCCTCGGCCGTCGGGCACGCCGTGTGCACGCTCAGCACCGTGTCGAAGGTCGACCCGAAGGTGTCGAAGATCACGTTGCCCGAGCACGCGGGGATCCACGACACCCACACGCCCGGCCCGCTCGCCGTGTTCGTATTCCCCGTCGCGCCGCACGTCGGCACCGCGTCCGGGGTCGACTCCCGCGTGCACCCGCTCAGCGTCGCGCCGGTCATCGGCAGCGCGCCCTCGCAGGCGTCGGCGTAGCCGCTCGGGATCGGCTTGATGTAGATCGCGCCCGCGTCGGTCTGGCCCGAGTGGTCGTCCTTGTTGTCGGCGACGAACACGTTCTGGCCCGAGAGCGCGACGCTCGAGGCGTACTGCCCGCCCGCCGCGGCGTCCTCGTCCGAGTACGACCGCATCAGGGCCCACTGCCCATCATTCAGGCGGCGGTAGGCGTACGCCCGCTTGCTGCCCGGCTCGCCGACGACGAGCTTGTCACCGTCGATCGCGAGCGACGAACCGAAGCGGGCTTCGAACGCGGGCGACGGCGACACCAGCGCGTCCTCCACCACCCACTGCCCGTTCACGCGGGCCAGCACCCACACCTTGCCGGCCCGCGTGAAGGCGCTGCCGTCGACGTTCTGCACCGTGGAGTAGTCGCGGGCGCTGACGGCGATGCGCGTCCCGTCGGTCGCGAGCACGCGCCCCATCTGGGCCGCGCCCTGGGCGGCGGGGAACACCGAGTCCTGCTCGAGCTGGTACACGCCCGCCGCGTCGCGACGGTACACGCGGAACAGCCCGTGGAAGTTCGGCCAGCCAATCTCGGTCGCTTCCGGAGCGCCGACGACTAGCAGCCCGTCCTTCGCGGCCAGCGCGGCCCCGGCCTGGTCGTTGCCGTACAGGCCCGTGAACGAAGCGTTGATCAGCGTCTGCACCTGGCTCCACGAGCCGTTGGCGGCCCGCTTGTAGATGCTCACCAGGCCGGTGTCATTGTCGTTCGCCGAATCGGTGCCGGGCGCGCCGATGAAGGCGTACTCGCCGTCCATCGCCGTCGCCTCGCCGACGCGCTGCAGCACCTGGCTCGACGCGATGGTCGCGACGGCCGTCCACCCCTGCTGGAAGGCGTAGATGTACGCCGCCCCGCGCCCGGACTGGACGCCCGGCGCGCCGATCAGCACCTGCTGCCCGTTGTACGCGACGGCGGCCCCGAAGCGGTCGCCGTCGAACGCCTGCGTCGGCTTGAAGAACTCGGTGAGTTCGCCCCACTGGTTGCCGATCTTCGTGAACATCTTGACATTGCCGGAGTCAAAGAACCCGCCGAGATTGAACTCGGGCGAGCCGACGATCAGCCGCGGGCTCCCGCCGGCAGTGTCGACCCCGTACGCCATCACGCCGCCGACGGCGTCGTCGCTGGTCGGCTGGGCGGCGATCATCTTGATCGCGCCGCACTGGGCGCTGGCGACGGAGCCCGCCGCGATGGCGAGCGCCGCGGCCGCCGTCCGACACATCCAGATCATCCCGTTGTTGTGAGTCATCGTCTTCATGGTCAAATCCCTTCCTGTGTGGTGTGCTGTGCGAAGCCCCCTCCGCCCGAGGCACACACGCAGACGCTGACCGTCGTCCTTGACCGATGCGCGACTTTTTTCTCGGGCCCGGAGCGCGGACGTGTTTCCCCGCGGCGCGGCGTGGACAACAATCCCGCCGTGCCCCTCGACCCCGCCGAGATGACCCTGCTCCTCAACGACGCCTCCGCCGGCGACACGCGCGCGTCGGCCCGGCTCATCGAGGTCGTCTACGACCAGCTCCGCGCCCTGGCGGGCTCGTACGCTGGCGGCTTCGATTCCAGCCGCACGCTGCAGCCCACGGCCCTCGTGCACGAAGCGTTCGTCAAACTCGTGCAGAGCCCGGGTGCCAAGTACAACGATCGCGGACATTTCTTTGCCGTCGCGGCGACCGCGATGCGTCAGATCCTCGCCGACCACGCCCGCCGCAAGCGTGCGCTCAAACGCGGCGGTGGCGAGACGGTCGGGCAGCCGACCAACTGGGACCGCATCGACGTCGCGCCCGCCGCCGGCAAGAGCGAGCCCGACATCGACGTCGTCGCGCTCGACGATGTCCTCAGCGAACTGCAAAAAGCAGACGAACGCCGCTACCGCGTGGTGGAACTGCGGTATTTCGCGGGGCTGGAAGTCGACGATGTGGCGCGATTGCTGGGCGTGTCCAGGTCGACCGTCGAGGCCGATTGGCGGGCCGCGCGGGCGTGGCTCAGCGTGCGCCTGGCCCGCTAGCCCCGGCCCCGTCGAGCATGATGCGCGAGATGAGTTCGAGGGCGCGGGCCCACTCGGCCTCGTGCCGGTCGGTCCACCAGGCGCCCGCCGCGTCGCGCATGGCGTCGACGAGGCAGGCGCACACCAGGGGGTAGTGCTCCGGCTTCGCGCCGTACTTCACGTGCCGCTGCCCCATCTCGCGGAGGTGATCGCGGACATGCCCCGGGCTGCGCAGACCATCGATGACGGCCTTGAGCGAGTCGAGCAGTTTCTGCCTCTGCGCCTTCATGTCGGCGGGGAACATGCTGCGCACGCCCGGGTAACGGTCGAAGAGCCGGTCGTAAAAACTCTGCACCAGCCGATCGGCGCTCGGGCCGAGGCGGGCGAAGCTGTCCTCGAGCAGCGCGATGGTCGCCGCGTCGACCGCGGCCCCGCGGAGCGACTCGACCCCGCCCGGGATCAGCGGGTGGAACGTGACCGAGCCGGATTTTGCCGGGCGGGCGGGGTGGGGGTTGGGGTTTGGGTCGGGCATGGGCAGAGCGCGGGAAAGCGGATCGCCGCGTGCATCATTCACGCAGACCGGCCGCCCCGACCTTGGCCCTGAAGGAAAAACGTGCGACAATCGGTGCACCACTCGGATGGATACCGAACGAACCACTGACTCGCCCGATGAAACGCCCGCGCCGCCCGCGGGGGCGGACCTTGCGCGCCGGGTGATGGACGCGTTCGACCGGCTGGTCGGGCTGGAGCCCGCGGCGCAGGCGGCGGCGCTGGAAGACCTCCGCCGCGTGGACCCGGAGGTGCACGGGCAGGTGCGCGCGATGCTCGCGCACGACGAGAGCACGGCCGCCGGGCCGGTGCTGCGGACCGGGGCCGGGTTCCCGGGCGGCGTGGGCGAGACGGAGTCGACGTCGGAGATCATGGTCGGGCTGCCGCGGCTGTCGGGGCACTACCGCGTGCTGCGGCAGATCGGCGAGGGCGGGATGGGCGTGGTCTTCCTCGCGGAGCAGAGCGTGCCGCGGCGGATGGTCGCGCTCAAGGCGCTGAAGGTCGGGCTGACGAGCCGGCAGGTGCTGCACCGGTTCGTGCGCGAGGCGCACATCCTGGGGCGGCTGCAGCACCCGGGGATCGCGGCGATCTTCGAGGCGGGCGTGGTCGAGACCAACGGGGTCGACCAGGCGTACCTGGTGATGGAGTACGTCGACGGCGCGCCGATCACGACGGCCGCCAGCGCCCGCGGGATGGCGGTGCGCGAGCGCCTGGCACTGATGGCCGCGGTGTGCGACGCGGCCCAGCACGCGCACCAGCGCGGCGTGATCCACCGCGATCTCAAGCCGACCAACATTCTCGTGGATCAGACCGGGCGCCCGAAGATCCTCGACTTCGGCGTCGCGCGTAGCAGCGCCGACGACCACGAACTGCCGACGCGGCAGACGCTGGACGGGCAGCTCATCGGCACGCTGGGGTACATGAGCCCGGAGCAGATCTCGGGCAAGGCGGGCGATGTGGACGCCGCGAGCGATGTGTATGCGCTCGGCGCGATCCTGTACGAGGTGCTGGCGGATCGGCCGGCGTTTGATCTGCGCGGGCGGTCGTTGACGCAGGCGATCGAGAGCGTGCGCGCGGCCCGGGTTGAGCCGCTGGGGCAGATCCGCCGGGCGTTTCGTGGCGACATCGAGACGGTGGTAGCGACGGCGATGCACCCGGAGCGGTCGCGGCGGTACTCGTCGGCGGCGGTGCTGGCGGATGATCTTCGGCGCATCATCGACGGGCGGCCGATCAGTGCGCGCCGGGACTCGGCGGTGTACGTCATCTCGAAGATCGCGCGCCGGCATTGGCTGCTGGCGTCAGCGAGCGTGCTAGCGCTCGCGCTGGTGATCGCGTTCGGCGTGTACTCGTGGGCGCTGGCGCAGCGGAACGCGGACCTGCTCGTCGAAGCGCAGCACGCGCGGCGGCAGGCGGACGCCGAGTCGGTGCGGCTGCGGAGCGCGCTGTATTCCAGCCGCATCGGGTATGCGCAGGCGGCGCTGGCGGCGGGCGATGTCGGCGGGGTGCGCCGCTCGCTGGAGCAGTGCCCGGCCGACCTTCGCGGGTGGGAGTGGCGGTACCTGG
>CAZTQN010000071.1:0-5942 GCA_964615765.1 uncultured Phycisphaeraceae bacterium | reverse complement strand
GAAGACGATGACCGTGCCGTTGACGAACGGGACGTGAGCCACCTGCTCGCGGGCGAGGTGCCGGAAGATGGATTCCGGCTGGATGCGCGGCATGATCCGCGGCTTGGCGAAATCGAAACTGGCGGCGCTCAACGTCAGACTGTCTCCGCTGAAGAGCTGGTCGAGGTAATGCTCCACAATCTCTACGCCCCGGTCGGCGTCCCGGTTGACCAGGCGGTAGAGGTTGTCGAGGTCCAGGCGACGCCCGTTGACGATCAGCTCGCGCGGACCGCAGATCTCGACCTTGTGGTCCGGCTGCAGGCGCTTGAGCATGGCGGCGACCTGCTCGGCAAAGGCTTCGGGTTCGTGCGGCATGCGGGGCATGGGCGGGCGGAGTGGCGGGTGAAGGCGCTTCGGGCCGCGGATTCAGACGCCCGACACGCACGCGCGCAGCGGGCACATCTGTTCCCAAGGAATGGGGGCAGAGTCCGAAGACCATCGGCCCGAGGAGGGGGCGAGTGGAGTCGAGTTGGCAAAGTGGCGCGGAGCGATCGATTCTGCGGCGTGCGGCGGGGCAGAACGCGGGGGGTGAGCGCAAAATCCGCCCGGCGGTGGACCCGCTGCTCACGGGTCACGGGCTGGGTCGCGGGGCGTACAGGATGCGTACGGCGTGGAATCGGGAGCGGCTTGCCCCCCGCGGACGTTGGCTCTATCTTTGCGTTTACCGCCCGCGCGAGACCAAGTGGACGCGTGGGCAAGGGAAGCCCCTACTCGCGGAGACGCAGATCGTGACCGAGCAAGAAATCGAAGCCAAAGTGATCGAGATCGTCGCCGAGAAGATGGGAGCGGACAAGAACCAGATCACGCGGACGACCTCGTTCGTGGAAGATCTGAACGCCGACAGCCTGGACACCGTGGAACTCGTGATGGAGTTCGAGGACGTGTTCGAGACGTCCATCCCGGACGAGCAGGCGGAGAAGATCAAGACGGTGGGTCAGGCGATTGACTACATCAAGACGGCCGTGAACGGGGCCGGGAACGCCTGAGGGCGCCGCCCGGCGCGCGGGTGAGCGCCGGGCGTGACGTGTGACGCCAACGACGTGTGACCCAAGGGAGCGCCGATGCGCCGACCCGCATCCAAGCAGCACCGGATTGTCGTGACCGGGATGGGGGCCGTGACCAGTCTCGGGCTTACCGCCCGGGAGACCTGGGCCGGCATGCGCGAAGGCCGCTCCGGCATCCACGGGCTCTCCGGCGAGCAGTTCGATCTGTACGCCGGCAAGTGGGCCGTCAAGATCGGCGGGCAGGTTCAGAAGTGGACCCCCGGCGACTGGATCGACGTGCGCGAGGCCAAGCGGCTGGACCGCTTCGCGCTGCTCGGGCTCGCCGCCAGCGTCGAAGCCGTGCGCGATTCCGGGATCGACTTCAACGCCTGCGACCGCGAGCGGTGCGGGGTGATCTGCGGGTCGGGCGTGGGCGGGATCACGACCATCGAGGATGGCGTGTACCTCATGCGCGACCGCGGGCCGGACCGGCTCAGCCCGTTCACCGTGCCGCGGCTGATGGCCAACGCCGGCACCGGCAACATCTCGATCATGTTCGGCCTGCAGGGCCCGGCGACAACGCACGTGACGGCGTGCGCCTCGAGCGGGCACGCGATCGGGGACGCGATCGAGACGCTGCGGCGCGGGCACGCGGACGTGATGGTCGCGGGCGGGAGCGAGGCCGCCGTCAGCCCGCTGTGCGTCGGCGCGTTCATGGTAATGAAGGCGCTGTCGACGCGGAACGACGAGCCGGCCAAGGCCAGCCGCCCGTTCGACAAGGACCGCGACGGGTTCGTGCTCGCCGAGGGCGGGTGCATGTTCGTGCTCGAGACGGAAGAGCACGCCCGCAAGCGGGGCGCGACGATCTACGCGGAACTCGTCGGGCACGCGCACAGTTCGGACGCCTCGCACATCACCGCGCCCGACCCCGCCGGGGCCGGGGCCAAGCGGGCGATGCGCTGGGCGATGCAGGACGCCGGGCTGAACCCGGAGGACATCGGCTACGTCAACGCGCACGGGACCTCGACGGGGCTGGGCGACAAGGCCGAGGTCGAGGCGGTGCTCAACGTCTTCGGCGATCACGCCCGGGCCTCGCGCGGCGGGCGGCTGATGATGAGCTCGACCAAGAGCATGCACGGGCACGCCCTCGGCGCCAGCGGCGCGGTCGAGCTGATCGCGTGCATCCACGCCGTGCGCGACGGCGTCATCGCGCCGACCATCAACCTCGACAACCCCGACGTCGGGTTCGATATCGACCTGGTCCCGCACCACGCGCGCGAGCGGCACGTCCGCTTCGCCATGAACAACACGTTCGGCTTCGGCGGGCACAACTGCACGCTGATCGTCGGGCGGTACGGCGGGTGAAGCGGCCTTCACGGTGATGCGAGGCGGCCGGCGCGCATGTGTCGGTCGGTCGCCCCTGCCTGCGTTTGACTTTGAGCGAAGTTCACGCTGTGCGTCCCGATCATCGGAACCGGCGAACCCGTGCCCGCGGGCGGCGGTAACAGGCGGGCCGCTGGCGGACAGCTTGGTCGGCGGCGTGTCGTCCGGCGTGCGGCGTGCAAACCCGGCGCTTGCCCGTTGACGTGATTGCGCTTCAGGCCCGTGTTCACGGCCGGAAAGGTGTGTGCCGATGCTCGACCGCTTCGCTGTGCCCACGCTCGCCGCCGGCGTTGAGAATCTTCCGCTGCTGACGACGATCGCCGCCGCGTTCGCCGCGGCGTGGGTGCTTGGCGTCATCGCGCAGCGGCTGAAACTGTCCCCGATCGTCGGGTATCTGCTCGCGGGCGTGGTGATCGGCCCGCACACGCCGGGGTTCGTGGGCGATGTCGCGCTGGCCCAGCAACTCGCCGAGATCGGCGTGATTTTGCTGATGTTCAGCGTCGGGCTGCACTTTCACCTGGGCGACCTGTTGGCGGTGCGCCGGGTGGCGATCCCCGGGGCGCTTGGGCAGAGCGCGCTGGCCACGGGGGCGGGCGTCGGCATCTTCTGGGCGATGGGCTGGCCGCCGGTGTCCGGGCTGGTGCTGGGGATCGCGATGGCGGTCGCGAGCACGGTGGTGCTGTTGCGGGCGCTGATGGACCGGTCGATGCTGCACACGCCGCACGGGCACGTCGCCGTGGGCTGGCTGATCGTCGAGGACATTCTCACG
Source organism: uncultured Phycisphaeraceae bacterium (assembly GCA_964615765.1). Classification (GTDB taxonomy): domain Bacteria; phylum Planctomycetota; class Phycisphaerae; order Phycisphaerales; family UBA1924; genus CAZTQN01. The sequence continues at coordinate 2,768 of CAZTQN010000071.1, read as the reverse complement.
GTCGTGCTGCTAGTGATGATCCCGCTGTTCGGGAGCGGGGCGGTCGCGGCGATCGCGCCGGCGGGCGGGGCCGACGCCGCGGCGGTCGTGCAAGCCGTCGGCGATGCCGCCGGTTCGGTGCCGGCGACCACCGAAGCCGTCGCATCAGGCGGGCAGGGCGCCCTGGGCGTGGCCATCGCGATCGGCAAACTGATCCTGATGATCGCCGTGGTGTATGTCGTCGGCTCCCGCGTGTTCCCGATGCTGCTGACGTGGGTGGCGAAACTGCGGTCGAGCGAGCTGTTCACGCTGACGGTGCTGGTGATGTCGGTCGCGATCGCCGTCGGGGCGTCGGTGTTGTCCGGCGCGTCGGTGGCGCTGGGCGCGTTCCTGGCGGGCATGGTGGTGGCGCAGTCGAAGGTCAGTCACCAAGCGGCGGCCGACGCCTTGCCGATGCGGCACGCCTTCGCCGTGCTGTTCTTCGTCTCGGTCGGGATGCTGCTGGACCCGATGTTCCTGGTGCGCGAGCCCTGGGCCGTGCTGGCCGGGCTGGGCGTGGTGCTCATCGTCAAGCCGCTGGCGGCGATGGCGATCGTCGCGATCGCGGGGCACCCGGTGCGCACGGGCCTCGTGGTCGCGATGGGCCTGGCGCAGATCGGGGAGTTCTCGTTCATCGTCGGGCAGGCGGCGTTGAAGTACGGCCTGCTGACCGACCGCGGGATCCAGGTCCTCGTCGCGTGCGCGATGATCTCCATCACCATCAACCCGCTGCTGTTCCGCTCGCTGGACCATGTCGAGCGCGAGCTACGCGGCGTGCCGTGGCTGTGGTCGCTGCTCAGCGCACGGCACGAGCGGCGCGTCCGCGCGCTCAACGCGCAGTGCCAGGAACAGACCAAAACGCTCGAGCGCCCGCTGGCGATCATCGTCGGCTACGGGCCCGTCGGACGCGTCGTCGACGCCATGCTGCGCGACGCCAAGATGGACACCGTCATCGTCGACACCAACGTCGAGACGGTTCGTCGCCTGAGCGAGAGCGGCCGCGCGGCCCTCTACGGCGACGCCACCCTCGGCCCGATCCTCGAACAGGCCGGCATCGGGCGGGCGCTGTACCTCGTCGTCACCGTCCCGGGCATCGAGGGGCTCACGGGCATGGTGCTTAGCGCCCGCGAGGCCAACCCAAACGTGTACGTCATCGTCCGCACACGCTACCTCGCCAGCGGCGAAGCCCTGACGGCGGCCGGCGCGGCCCATGTCGTCTTCGAAGAGGGCGAGACCGGCGTCGCCATGGCGCGGCACGTGCTCGAACAGCGCGCCGTCGACCGCGGCACGATCACCAGCGTGCTGACGGCGATCCGGCGGACGTGGAAGATGGACGCGCCGGCGGCGACGCACAGCACGCCGCGCGTGCTGCCGGAGACCGCGGCGGAGCCAGCGAATGGCAAGCCCCCGGCGGATGTGCCGCCCGGGACGAATAAGGGTGAGACGACGGTCTAGAGGTGTTTGCCGTCCGGCCCCGTCGCGTCGGCCCCCGCCCCAACTGCGGCCCGACCCCAGACCGAGCCGATACTCTGTCCGTATGGCGTCCGATCTGCGGTCCATCCTCGCGTTGGAAGTGCCGATCCTGGTGTTGCTGGGTGAGCGGCAGATGCGGATGTCCGACGTGATGGCCCTGGTGCCGGGGGCGATCATCGAGTTGCCCAAGTCGTCCGAGGAAGAGTTGGAACTGCTGGCGAACAACAAGCCGGTGGGGACGGGGGTCGCCGTGAAGGTCGGCGAAAACTTCGGCCTGCGGATCACGTACATCGGGGACATTCAGGAGCGGGTGCGGGCACTCGGGGCGGCGGGCGCGGGCGGCGGGGGTGGTGGCGGTGCGGGTGCTGCCGGCGGTGGGGGGGGCGGGGATCTGTCCGCCGAGGCGCTCGCCGAGCAGATGCTCGCCGGGCAGTGACGCTCCGGCCGGTCCCTCGGGCGATCAACGCCGAGCGACGAACTTGACCCCGCGCCGGTCGGTGCGGGTCGGGTCCGGGGTGTGAACAGCCGATGATGCCCGGGTGCCGGCCCGGTCCGTGAAGGGTCGGGCCGTCGGATCCCGACTACTGTGGATCTCCGGGTCCGGGTTTGCCGAACTCGCGGAGCGGCCTGCGGCATCGCAGTCCGTGGGCGGCGCTCTCCCGAGCCGCTCAGGGACGCCCCCAACCCCATCCCCCACCCACCGGGGCGCACGACAAGGAAGGATCCGGCATCGATGCCCCGTGATATCCCGATCGGTAACGGCGATCTGCTGATCAACTTCGACGAGCTGTACCGCGTCCGCGACGTCTACTACCCCCACGTCGGCCGATTCAATCACACCTCCGGGCACGTGCAGCGGTTCGGCGTCTGGGCCGACGGCGATTTCGCGTGGATCGATTTCGACTCCTGGCAGCGCACGCTCAAGTATCGCCAGGACACGCTGAGCACCGACGTCCTGCTCGTCAACGAGAAACTCGGGCTGGAACTGCACTGCAGCGATTTCGTGGACTTCCACGAGCCGGTGTACTTCCGCCGGATCGTCGTGCGCGACCGGCGCGGCAAGCCGCGCGACGTGCGCCTGTTCTACCACATCGACCTTTCCATCAAGGAATCGCCCGTCGGCGACACCTGCGACTACGACCCGGAGACGGCCGGGCTGGTGCTGTACAAGGACGACTCCTACTTCCTCGTCAACGCCTGCGACGACCGCAAGTGCGGGATCGACCACTGGGCGATCGGCACCAAGCGCGTCGGCGGGGCCGAGGGCACCTGGCGCG
>CAZTQN010000070.1:0-6114 GCA_964615765.1 uncultured Phycisphaeraceae bacterium | reverse complement strand
GAGAAGGTCACGCAGTCCGACGACACGCGATAAACGCCGGGTCACGTGGGGCCCGTGGGGCGGGGGGGTGAAACCGGAGGACGCGGGGAGGGGGACGCGGGGAGGGGGGGACGCGGGGTGAGTGAACGAAAGAAACCAAGATAAGGAGCGCGGATGAACTCATGTGCGGGCAGCAAGACACGGTGGGCACGGCGCTGAGAGAGATGTGGTGGACCACACCAGAACGACGGCGGCGGACGCCACACCGAACATCAACCACACTTCCTCTCTTCTCCGGGAGGCACGCCCTTAAGGGGGCGTGCTTCTCGTTCGCGCGGACAGCGACTAGATCGCTGAATTAATCGGGCGGTGGGCTTGTGACACAGGTCCTTTCCCAGTAAAATCCCTGTCCGCAGACGTGGTGACTCAGTGCTCGTGGAGGTCCTGAAGATGTGCGCGCGCCAGATAGACGCTCAAGAGCCGGAGCGGCAGCCCGGCCTTTCTAGGCGTATCGCCGTCGTCATCATCATCGTCGCAACGATGTGGACGGCGCGCGCGGCGAGTGCGCAGACGATCATTTACGTTAATGCCGCAGCGCCGGCGGGAGGCAACGGGCAGAGCTGGGGGACGGCATATCAGTCACTCGACGCGGCGTTCCAGCAGGCAAGCGCGATTCCTCTCGCGACACGCAACGTCCAAGTCTGGATCGCACGGGGACGGTACGTTCCCGTTGCGCAAAGTCGTGTCGGAGATGCACGGTCGGTGGTGTTTGCCGTTCCGGAAAAGGTCAGCCTGTTCGGGAGCTTCGTAGGAAACGAGATCAGCATCCGCCAAAGGCCGTCTCCGTGGGCGACGACCAACTTCCCGACCGCCGCGCACGCAACAGTGCTCAGCGGCGATCTCGCCAACAACGATGACGTCGGAACCATAAGCGACAACGCCTACCGGGTGATCTCCGCGACGGGGAGCTCTGCCTTTGAAGGGCTCATCATCGAGGGAGGGAACGCGAACGACCCGCTCGCGAAGATCATCCAAGGGGCCGGGGCGCATGTTGGGCCGAACTGCTCCTTCACGGAGTGCGAGCTCCGTCGCAACTTCGCCACGCGTCCAGCGGGGGGCATCTATGCGCCCGCGACAGAGCCGGCAACGGCGATCGACCGCTGCAGGTTCTTCGACAATGACAGCGGCGAGGACTTTGGCGGGGGACCCGCCATCGGCGCGATTCGGGGACTTATCGCCCTTTCCAACAGCATCTTCGCCAACAACTCCACTTCCGGCTACGCGATTCGACCGCTCACTGGCTCCACCATTGTGTCCTGCACCTTTGCATCAGAGTCGTCGGCTATATATTCTTCTGTTACCGCGAACAATTTTGTGACGGTGAACGCGTGTGTTTTCACAGGAACTGGAACGGCGATCGGAGCGGACGGGAGCGGAACAACCCGCATCTTCAACTGCGTGAATGTTGGCGACTTCAGCTACATTAATACAGCGCCGTTCATATTTGTGATTCTGAACTTCCAGGCCACTCCCGCCAATCGCGCCAAGTTCGACCAGCAGGGGTATGCGGGCTGCTGCGCCGAGTTCGCCAACGAAGCGCAGCGGGACTACCGGATCATCAACGGCCGCGGCGCTGACCTGGGTGTTCCGACAGGCCTCGTTGATAATCTGCGAAATCGCCGCGTTGTCGACGGCAACGATGACGGCGTCGCTCTGCCCGACATCGGCGCCATCGAACAAAACTCGACTCCGTTCCCGCTCGTTCTGTATGTCGACGGATCCCGGCCCGCTGGAGGAAACGGAGAGTCGTGGGCGACAGCCTTCAAGTACATCCCGGACGCGCTCGCACAAGCGGAAGCCAACTCCGGGTACACGGCGTCGATCTGGGTCCGCAGAGGCACTTACCGCCCCGATGAATCTGTCACGTTGCCCAATGGCTCGGGGAGCAAGACTTCAACCTTTCAGCTTGTTAACGGCGTTGCGCTGTACGGCGGCTTTGCCGGGTCCGAGACCTCTCTCGCCGAACGTGGCTCGCCGCCAACGACAACTCCGGACGCTCTTGATCCCACAAAGGCCACCATACTGTCTGGCGACCTCAACGGTGACGACAGCGGCGAGTTGAACCGTGCCGACAACTCACTGCATGTGGTGACGGGCGCGTCCCTGCAACGGACCACCGTGCTCGACGGCGTCACGATCGCGGCGGGCGCCGCCACCGCCTTGGCGCCGAACGATGCGGGAGGCGGCCTGTTGCTCGTCGATGCCTCGCCAGAGATTGCTTACGTGTACTTCCATCTCAACCAGGCCGGTATCGGCGGGGCTGCCGCCGTCCTTGGCACTTCGTCGCCATTTTTCCGCTCGTGCATTTTCAATCAGAATCGCGCCATCGCCGGAGTCTCCCCTGCCGGGGGCGCCGTGCGCCTTGGCATGTTCGCGCCGTCCGCTCCCCGCTTCGACGACTGTCATTTCGAGCTGAATCGCGCGGATGCCGCGGAGGGCGGCGCGATCGGGCTCAACACCACTGGATCACCGATTTCTCCGGCCTTTGTACGGTGCACGTTCCTCCGCAACTCAGCGGCGACCCGCGGTGCGGCAGGCTCGTTCTCCTTCAATGGCGGCGGCGATCAGACAAGCACTCCGGCGGGATTTATCAACTGCCGTTTTCTCGCGAACTCGGGCGACGGCGGCAGTACCGGTCTGGTTCTCGACTCGGCGAGGGGGTTCACCATTGCCGGCTGTGAATTTGTCGGCAACGGAACCGGCGGATCGGCGGGAACAACATCCGCGATCGCTTTCGAGGGGTCGGCCGGCGGGGGCTCGGGGTACACACTCATTAACTCTACCGTTGTTGCCAACGGCACCCAAGTCCTCGGGTCGACGGCGGTTCGAAAGTCTGGCACAACGCCACTGCTCATCGCGAACTCCATTCTCTGGGCAAACTTCAGCGGGTCAACGGCGTCTCAAGACGAGCAACTCGCGCCCGGCAACGCCATCCCGGCGCACAATACCATCCAGGGATGGACCGGAAGTTTCGGAGGAGCCGGCGGAAGCGGCAGCAACCCAAACTTTGTGCGGCTGCCGAACGCGGGCGTCGACGGTATCTGGGGTTCCAACGACGACGACTACGGCGACCTTCGGCTTCGGGCCGATTCGGGAGCGATTGACTCGGGCGATGGCCTCGCACTTCCCATCGACACGTACGATGTCGACGGGGATGGCAACTCGACCGAGTTACTGCCGCAAGACAGACTGGGCTTTCTTCGTTTGGTGGATGATCCCGGCGTGGCTAACAGCGGCCCAGGGCTGCCGCCTCACGTCGACCGCGGCGCGTACGAGTCACAAGTCAACTGTGTCACGTGCCCGGGTCCCCGGGAGTGGCGTGCACCGATCGGGGGCAACTGGGATCTTCCGACGCACTGGACGCCTTCCGTCCCCAACGCCACGCACGACGCCCTCTTCGATCTCCCCTCCACCCTCACCGCCTCCACCCCCCCACCGCCGCTCGGCGTGGCCGCGCGTAGTGTCCGATCCCTCACCGTCGCCCGCGGCGATGTCACGCTCGATCTCACGCAGACCACGCTGACCGCGACCGATCTGATCAACCCGTCGCTCGTCGTCGGCACGCGCGCCTCCGACAGCGCGGCGCTCACGATCACCGGCGCCGCGGTCCCGCCGCCGAGCCCGAACCCGTCGTCCGGCGGCACGTTTTCCGCCGCCAACGTGCAGATCGCGCAAGCCGCGACGGCTCCCGGCGTCTCCAACCTGCTCACCATCGACGGCGACGCACGCCTGGTCGCCGAACGCTCGCTGGTCGTCGGCTTCCAGGGCAACGGCCGCATGGACATCGTCAACGGCGGGCGCGTCACCTCGCGCGACGCCACCATCGGCGATCAGCCCGGCTCGTTCGGCCTGGTCACGCTCGCCGGCGCCGGCTCGTCGTGGGACATCCCCTTCTTCCTCATCATCGACAACGGCGAGCTCAACGTCGCCGCGCCCGCCAGCGTCAACGTCGGCACCGGCATCCCCTTCACCGGCATCTTCCTGCTCAACGACGGCCGCGTCACCGGCGACGGCGCCGTCAACGGCAACGTCGTCAACTTCGGACGCATCGCGCCCGGGCCCGTGCTCGCCGGCGGCGCGTCCTCGCCCGGCACGCTCACGATCAACGGCGGGTACGCCCAGGTCGGGCAGATCCAGGACCTCGGCGCGTTCTCCGGACGGCTCGAGGCCCAGATCGCCGGCGCCGCCCCCGGGCAGTTCGACCGCCTCGACATCAACGGCGCCGGCGAGGTCGCGCTCGGCGGCGGGCTGTTCGTCTCCTTCGCCCCCGGCTTCCAGCCGTCGCCCGCCGACACCTTCGAGCTCGTCTCCGCCGACGGGCCCATCGGCGTGCAAACGCCGAACCCCGTCGCGCCCGGGCAGACCATCATCACCGGGCGCCAGTTCGACGTCATCTTCTTCCCCGCGCTCACCGCGCCCACGGTGCAGAACAAGTTCCTCCGCGCCGAGTACCGCGGCCTGCGCGGCCCGGGCGCGAACGGCATCACCGTCCGCGTCGCCGACCTCCCCGCCGCCGCCGGCTACAACCCGCCCGCGCAGACCGACCTGACCAGCACGCCCGCCGGTGCCGCCATCGGCGATCTCGACGGCGACAGCGACCTCGACCTGGCCGTCGCGCTGCCCACCGGCACCGGGCCCGGCAACGTCGCGCTGCTCATCAACAACGGCCTCGGCGTGTTCTCCACCGTGCAGATCCCCTCGGGCGGCAACGAGCCGCTCGCCGTCGCCATCGCCGACTTCGACGGCGTCAACGGCAACGACCTGGCCATCGCCAACGCCACCTCCGACACCGTCGTCGTGCTGCGCCGCCAGAGCGCCGTCGCCGGCGTCGTCAACTTCACCGACCCGTCGCCCGCCGTCATCACGCTCCCGTCCGGCTCGCGCCCCGTCGCGCTGGCCGCGGCGGATCTCGACCCCGCCGCGCTCGGCAACAACGGCGTCGACCTGCTCATCGGCAACGAAGGCTCGGCGGGCACGGGCAACACCGGCTCGATCGCCGCGGTCCGGAACTCCGGCGGGTCGGGCACGTTCCCGAACGTGCCCAGCAGCGTGCGCGGGCTGCCCGCCGGCTGGCGCGCCAGCGACCTGGCCTCCTTCAATCCCGATCAGGACAAAGACCTCGACGCCGCCGCCGCCATCCGCGGCCCGCAGAACATCGGCGCCGTCTTCGTCATCGCCAACCAGAACGACGGGGGCATCTTCACGCCCGAAGCGCCCGCCGCGCTCATCCCCACCGGCGACGACCCCGTCGAGATCGTCGTCGGACGCCTCGGCCCGGGCGGGGCCGGCGCCGAAGGCGGCGAGGACGTCGTCACTGTGAACCGCGCCGGGCAGTCCGTCGCCGTGCTCCGCAGCACCGGGCTGTTCAGCGAGCTCAACCCCGGCGCCAGCCCGGGCTTCGCGCCCGCCGTCGAGTACGTCATCGCGCCGGCCGCCGCGAACGCCCCGCCCAGCGACCCGCGCTCGATCACGCTCGCCGACGTCGACAACGACGGCGACCTCGACGCCGCCGTCGTCGCCGCCGTGTCGTCGACTACGCGGGCGCTCAAGATCCTCCGCAACGACTCGACCACCGACGCCCAGACCGGCCTCCGCCAGGTCGCCTTCACGCAGGTCGCCGACCAGCAGAGCGGCGTCTGCCCGCAGCAGGTCCTCGCCGGCGACGTCACCGGCGATCAGCGGGCCGACCTGGTCACCGTCAACGCCGTCTGCCCCGGCAGCCGCGGCGGCCCGCTCGGTGAAGTCCAGCTCAGCCGCAACGCGCTCCCGCCGCTGGCAAGCGAGCTCGGCGCCTGCTGCACGCCGCTCGCCTCCGGCGGCTCGTGCGCGATCACCACGCAGGGCGCGTGCGTGAACCTGGCCCTGAACTTCCAGGGCGTCGGCACCACCTGCACGCCCAGCCCCTGCCTGCAGCCCGTCAGCGTCTGCTGCCGCGGGGCCACGTGCACGCTGCTGAACTCCGTCGACTGCCGCGCCCTCCCCTTCTCCCGCTACGCCGGCCCCAACCTCGCCTGCACCCCCGCCGGCACGCCCGCCGCCCCCTGCTGCCCCGCCGACTTCAACCAGTCCGGAGCC
>CAZTQN010000069.1:0-6509 GCA_964615765.1 uncultured Phycisphaeraceae bacterium | reverse complement strand
ATCCCGAATCCCGAATCCCGAATCCCGAATCCCGAATCCCGAATCCCGAATCCCGAATCCCGCTCCCCATGCTCTCCCGCGTCCAGTCCTTCCTCCTCCGCGGCATCGACGCCTCGCCCTGCGAGGTCGAGGTCGATCACGACGCGGGCGCCACCATCCAGGACGATCGCGCCAAGATCGCAATCGTCGGGCTGCCCGACGTCGCCGTGCGCGAGTCGATCGAGCGCGTGCGCACCGCGATGCGCAGCAGCGGGTACGAAGTCCCCCTCGGACGCGTGCTCATCAACCTGGCCCCCGCCGATGTGAAAAAGGAAGGCCCGCTCTACGACCTGCCCATCGCCGTCGGGCTGCTCATGGCCATCGGCGTGCTGGGCGGACGCGGCGGGCCGGGAAAGACCGGGGCGAAGAGCGGTGGCGACACGCCGCCCCGCGAGTTCGAGCCGCTGGACCCGCGCCAGTTCATCTTCGCCGGCGAACTCGCGCTCGACGGGCGCCTGCGCCCTGTCCGCGGGGTGATCGCGCTGGCGGCGATGGCTCGGGCGGCCGGGGCCCGGGGCGTCATCGTCCCGCGCGACAACGCGCCCGAGGCCGCCGTCGTCGCCGATCTCGAAGTCATCGGCGTGTCGACGCTGAGCGAGGCGGTCGCGGTGCTGTCGGGTGAGATCGAGCCGCCGACGGTGGCCCCGGTGGATGTCGCCGGTGCGCTCGCCCAGGCCGCCGCGCCCATCGACTTCGCCGACGTCCGCGGGCAGGAGGGTGTGAAGCGGGCCATGACGATCGCGGCGGCCGGTCATCACAACCTGCTGATGCTCGGCCCGGCCGGCACCGGCAAGACGATGATGGCCCGCGCCCTGCCCGGCATCCTCCCGCCGCTGAGCGTGGAAGAAGCGCTGGAGATCACGCGGATCTACTCCGCGGCGGGGCAACTGCCGGCGGGCGCGCCGGTGGTGACGGCCCGCCCGGTCCGCACGCCGCACCACACCGCGTCCGCCCCCGCGATCGTCGGCGGCGGGGCCGTGCCCAGGCCGGGCGAGATCAGCCTGGCTCACCGCGGCGTGCTGTTCCTCGACGAACTGCCCGAGTTCGACCGCGACGTGCTCGAGACCCTGCGCCAGCCGCTCGAAGATCACTGCGTCACCATCGCCCGCTCGCACTCGGCGGTGCGGTTCCCCGCGAGCGTGATGCTGGTGGCGGCGATGAACCCGACGCCCAAGGGCGACATGCCGCAGGGCGAGATCGGCAAGCGTGCGATGGACCGCTACCTGTCCCGCTTGTCGGGCCCGCTGATCGACCGGATCGACATCCATGTCGAAGCGCCGGCCGTGCCTTGGAAGGAACTCTCCCGCGGGGCTGAGGCGTCGGGGCAGAAAGGCCCGGACAACCGCGGCACGGGCAGCGCGGCGATGCGTCGCGCGGTGCTCGCCGCCCGCGACAAACAGTCTCGCCGCCAGGGCCCGCTGACCCCGAACAGCCGCCTGAGCGGGCGACAACTCGACACGCTGGCCCCGCTTTCGCCCGACGCGAAGGACCTGGTGGGCCAGGCGATGAGCGAACTGGGCCTGAGCGCGCGGGCCTACGACAAGATCCGGCGCGTCGCACGCACCATTGCCGACCTGGACGACCCGGAGGGAACGCCTTCAACCGCCGCGGAGGCGTCCGCCCCCATCACCGCGGCCCACGTCGCCGAGGCGATCGGCTACCGCCTGCTCGACCGGCGGGTGTGAGTTAGGATGGGGGGTGGGGGTACGGAAGGGCCGAGGGCCAAGGGCCGAGGGCCGAGGGGGAAAGAGCCGCCGCGGCTTGCGCCGCTTCCCGCCTCCCGCTTCCCGCCTCCCGCTTCCCGCCTCCCGTTTCCCGAATCCCGAATCCCGCCTCCCCCCGAGCAACCTCCCGTGAGCAACCCCACTCCGCTGCCGATCCCGACCGCCGCCCCGCTGGGGGTGATCATCGATGTTGGCGCCCACACCGGCGACGACACCGAGTTCTATCTGGCCAAGGGCTACCGCGTGATCGCGGTCGAGGCCAACCCGCGCCTGAACGCGCGCCTGCGCGAACGCTTCGCCGGGGCGCTGCGGTCGGAGCGGCTGGTGCTCTTGGAAGGCGCCATCGCCGACGAATCCCGCCGCGGCGGGACGGTCGAGTTCTACGTCAACCTCGACAAGGACGACTGGTCCAGCACCGACGCCAACTACGGCACCCGGCAAGGCACCCGCTTCGAGAAGATCTCCTCGCCGGTGATCGTCTTCGACGACCTGCTCCGCCAGTATCCCGATGTGTACTACATCAAGAGCGACATCGAGGGCGGCGACGTCGAGGTGCTCAAGTCCATGGTGCGGTTCAACGGCGGGCGCGGCTTCCGCTCGCCGTATTTCAGCGTCGAAGTCCACGACGCCGAGAGCCTGTCGTTCCTCGCCGTGCTCGGGTACCGCCAGTTCAAACTGGTCAACCAGAACCTGAACTGGGCCACGCCCCTGCCCAACCCGCCGAAGGAAGGCGTGTTCGTGCAGCACATGTTCCCGCCGCACTCCTCCGGCCCGTTCGGCGAGGAAACCATCGGCACGTGGATGGGCCTGGACGAGACGATGGAAATGTACCTGGCCCTCAAGCGGGCTCAGGAGAAGCAGCCGACGATCTCGAACGGGTGGTACGACGTGCACGCGAAGAAGTAAGCCGGGCCGATCTCGCCCCGGCTCCCCCTCCCCCCCCTCCCCCCCTCCCCCGAGCCTGCGATGGGCGGTCACCAGTTGGTGGCTGCCGGCCGTAACGTCCGAGCATCTGAGTGTTGAACGGGGGTTGAGCGGTGAGGCGCGGATTCTGGGGGTTTGCCCGGGCCGCTGCCGCTGCACCGCGGGGGGTGATGGATCGGGGACGCGGGTCACCGGGCAGTGGTGGTGGTGGGGCGGGCGTATGATCGCCACCCACCCCCCCGCAACCCCGCACCCCGCCCACAGCGGTCGACGAAGAGCAAGGAGCGAGCAAGTCATGGCGAGCGCGAATGTCAGGGAGTTCACGGACGCGAACTTCGATCAGGAAGTGATGAAGAGCAGCGTGCCCGTGCTGGTGGATTTCTGGGCCGAGTGGTGCCAGCCGTGCAAGACGCTGGGCCCGACGATCAACGAGCTGGCCGACGAGTTCGTCGGCAAGGTGAAGGTCGGCAAGCTGGACATCGACTCCAACCAGCAGACGGCGATGAAGTACGGGATCATGGCGATCCCGACGGTGCTGGTGTTCAACAACGGGCAGGTGGTCAAGAAGATCGTGGGGCTGCAGGTCAAGGGGGCCTTCGTTGAGGCGCTGAGCAGCGCCGGGGCCAAGGCCTGATGAGCGCCAGCGGGACGACCATGCGGCGTGGGCTGGGCGGATCGAGCGGCGGGCGCCCCGTGCGCTGCGGCGTGATCGGCGTCGGTCGAATGGGGCGCCACCACGCCCGCGTGTACGCCCAGCAGCCGGACACCGAACTCGTCGGCGTGGTCGACGCCAGCGCTGATCGGGCCGGCGATGTCGCGGAGCAGTGGGGGTGCCGGCACTTCCACACCGTCGAGAACCTGATCAAGGCGGGCGTGGACGCGGTCAGCGTCGCGGTCCCGACGACGGCCCACAAGGCCGTCACGACCCAGCTGCTGAACGCGGGCGTGTCGTGCCTGGTCGAAAAGCCGCTGGCGGGGACCGTCGAGGACGCACTGGCGATCAAGCAGGCCGCCGACGCGTCCCGCGGCGTGCTGATGGTCGGGCACATCGAACGGTTCAACCCGATCATGCGGGCCCTGCGCCAGGAGCAGGTGCACAACCTGCCGATCATCCCGCGGTTCATCGAAGTGCACCGCGTGAGCCCGATGACGTTCCGCTCGGTGGACGTCGGCGTGGTGATGGACATGATGATCCACGACCTGGACGTGGTGCTCATGCTCATGGGCGGGCGCGAGCCGGACGAGATCCACGCCTCGGGCGTGCCCGTGATCACGCAGCACGAGGACATCTGCAACGCGCGTCTGGCCTGGAACCTGCCCGAAGGCGAGGACGGGCGTCCCGGCGGGCGGTGCGTGGCCAACATCACCGCCAGCCGCCTGGCGCTCAAGACCGAACGCGTCACCCGCATCACGGGCGAGAACGCGTACATCAAGATCGACTACGCGGCCAAGCGCGGCACGGTGATCCGTCGCACGGCGAACGAGCTGCAGATGCAGGAAGTCCGGGAGCAGCTCCGCAAGGGGGCCGACCTGACGGACCTGAAGTGGCAGGAACTCGTGAACCTCGAGAACCTGACCGTCGACGACGCCGAGCCGATCCTGATGGAGATCCGCGCGTTCATTGAGTGCGTGCGGACGGGGCGCCAGCCGGAGATCGACGCGCAGGCGGGCTTCGTCAACGTGCGGACCGCCGAGCGGATCGTTGAGGCGACGCGGGCGGACTGGACGTCGTGGCGGCCGACGGTCGTCGTGCCCAAGGCGCCGGCGCCGGCCCGATGAATGGGCCGAACAGCGGTTCGGGCGGCGTGGTCATCCGGGCGGCCAGCCGCGGCGAGCCGGAAACCATCGACATCGGCGAACGCCTGGGCGCCATCGTGCGCCCGGGGGACATCGTGCTGCTCGACGGCCCGCTGGGCGCGGGCAAGACGCGCCTGGTCCGCGGCATGGCCCGGGCCATGGGCGTTGAAGAGTCGCTGGTTGCGAGCCCCACGTACGTCATCGCGCACGAGTACCCGCCCGTGCGGGCGCTGGGCACGCCGCTGGTGCACATGGACGCGTACCGCCTGTCCGGGCCGGACGACCTCGACGGGCTCGGGTGGGATCGGCTGGCGGATGGGTCCAAGGTGGTGGTGATCGAGTGGGGCGAGCGGGTGGCGGCGGGGCTCGCGGCGGAGCCGGTGGTGGCGCGGGTGCGTATCGACCCCGACGGCGAGGGGGCAGGCGGGCGCTCGGTGACGCTGCTGGCGCCGCCCGCGTGGACGGGGCGGAAGGAATGGGGGCTGCTGCGCGTCCTGGATATGTCCGAGCCGCAGCGGGTGCGCTGCCCGGTGTGCGGGCGGACGGTACAGGCGCCCGGCGGCGAAGCGGCCGCGGGCGGGGTGGGGGGATGGGGTGTGTTCTGCAGCGACCGCTGCCGGGGCGCGGACCTCGGGCGATGGCTGACCGAGGCGTACCGCGTGGGACGCCCGATCGGACCGGACGACTTCGGCGAGACGTAGACTCGGGCCAATGATGACACATCGAACAACGCGCGGGGCAGGGTCAAGCACGGCGGGCGGGGTGTGGACGCGGGTGCTGCGGCTGGCGGGTTCGCTCCGGCTGGTCGGGCTGGCCGCGATCGTGATGGTCGCCTGCTATGGCGCCACCGAGGTCCTCGCGCAGAGCGCCGGGAGCGGTGCGGCGCCGGCCTCGACCCCGGCAGCGCCCGCGGGGGGCGCGGCGGGCGCGGCTGGTGCGGGCGGGGACGCCGCGCTCGGCGGGCCCACGCTGCGCGACCTGTTCGCCAAGAGCTTCGACCTGTTCACGATCCTGCTGGTGATCGGGTCGATCGCCGGGTGGACGATCATCATCAAGTGCATCATCGAGATCCGCCAGGCCAACATCGCCCCGCGCGAGCCGGAGCAGATCATCGCCAACCTCGCCCGCACGCAGCGCTGGGGCGAACTGCGCCAGTTCGTCAACGACGACGGCGCGATGGTCAGCCGCGTCGTGCGGGCGGCGATGGACTCGCCCGGCGACGACATGAACGCCGTGCGCGAGGCGGCGGAACTGGCGGCGAGCGAAGAATCGGCGCGGTGGTTCCGGAAGATCGAGCCGCTGAACGTGATCGGGAACCTCGGGCCGCTGCTCGGGCTCGCGGGCACGGTGTACGGGATGATCATCGCGTTCGCGGAACTGGGCGGGTCGGGTGGGCAAGCAAACCCGGCGACGCTGTCGACGGGGATCGCCAAGGCGCTGTTCCACACGCTGCTGGGGCTGCTGCTGGCGGTGCCGTGCCTGACGGTGTTCGGGCTGTACCGCTCGCTGGTGGATCGGCTGTGCACGCGGGCGATCGTGTCGGGCTCGAACCTGATCGAACTGCTGCCGGCCGACCCGCGTCTCCGCGGCGTGGAGGCCCGCCCCGGCGCGGCCCGCGCCGGCACACCGGCGGGCGCTCGCTCGGCGGCGGGCCCGGCGGCCGCGGCCCCGAACTCCGGCCCGGCCCGGTAAGGCGCACCGCGCGACGGCATCGTTCTCCAGCACGACCGGGCATCGACCAGGCTGAACTTCATGCGACGACGACGGCTGACAGGCTCGCACGAATCCGGCGCGGAGGCGATCAACGTCACGCCGCTGATCGACGTGGTCATGTGCCTGATCATCTTCTTCCTGATCGTCGGCAAGCTCGCCAGCGAGCGCGGCATGGCCGTCAACCTGCCCCGGGCCGACAGCGGCAAGGAAGAGAGCACGGCGAGCGTGCTGGTGATCACGATCGCGCGGAGCGGGTCCGGAACGAGCGGCGGCGCGGCGGGCTCGACCACGTTCGCCGGCATGGGCCTGGTG
>CAZTQN010000068.1:0-7255 GCA_964615765.1 uncultured Phycisphaeraceae bacterium | reverse complement strand
GTCGTCGCACATCTTCCGCGGCACTGGGGGTCAGGGCGCGCAACCTTGACCGGGCGTCAAGCGACAATCTGGGCACGACGATGCAACCGCGCCGGGAACGACGGCGAACGGCTACCTGCGGCTGACGGACTTTGGAGGGTCCCCAGGCCGGTCGCCAGCGGTTCTCGCGGTGGCTGAGAAGCAAGAGGGCAAGGACAGTGCGAGGCGTGCGGTTGTCGAGAGCCCCGGCGCGGACGGAGTTGCAATCCGGTCTGCAGCTGTACCTTCGCCAGATCAACGAGACACCGTTGCTGACGGCCGAGGAGGAGAAGGTCCTCGGGTGGGCCATCATTAATGACAACTGCCCGCGGGCGCGGGAGCGGATGATCCGCTCGAACCTGCGGCTGGTGGTGTCGATCGCGAAGAACTACTGCGGCCGCGGGCTGAACCTGCAGGATCTGATCGAAGAGGGGAACGTCGGGCTGCTGCGCGCGGTGGAAGGGTTCGACCCGGCCCAGGGCGCGCGGTTCAGCACGTATGCCTCGTGGTGGATCAAGCAGGCGATCAAGCGGGCGCTGATCAACGCGGTGCAGCCGATCCATGTGCCGGCGTACATGGTGGAACTGATCGCGCGGTGGAAGCAGGCGAGCCAGCGGCTGGAGCACCAGCTGGGCCGCCCGCCGTCCTTGCAGGAACTGGCGGACGAGATGCAGCTGCCGCTGAAGAAGCTGCGGATCATCCGTCGCGCGGTGAAGGCCTTCCGGGCCCCGGCGCAGGCGCCGCTGGACGAGAGCGGCGAGGTGATGAACATCAGCGACCTGGTGGCGGACGATCGCCACGGGGCGCCGGAAGACTACCTGTTCCGCGACGACGAGCTGCGGACGATCCGGCGTCTGCTGAACGCGATCGACGAGCGGGAGGCGCGGATCCTGCGGCTGCGGTTCGGGCTCGACGGCCAGGAGCCGCTGACGCTCAAGCAGATCGCGCAGGAAGTCGGGATCTCGCGCGAGCGTGTGCGGCAGATCGCCGACGAGGCGCTGGCGAAGTTGAACGCTCAGGTCATCGGGGAACGCCCGATGCGTCTGTGCCGGGATGATGAGGCGGCGGAGACGGAGGGGGCCCGGACGCCGCGTCGGCGTGGCGGGAAGCGCGACGGCGCGGACGCCGCGGGCGGTCGAGCCGGGGACGAACTGGCGCTGGATTCCGAGCAGCGTGCGTCCAAGGCCGACCCGGACGACGAAGACGAACCCGCGGACCGTGACGGACGGCGTGCGGCGGGCTGACCGAAGCGCCCGGGACAGGCGACCCAGCAGAACCGATGCGGCCCTGGAAACGTAGCGATAGTTGATGGGCGCGAAATCGGATTGAGCGGGCTGAACTCAACGGGCGGATGGGGGCGACGGTTCGGCTCGGGGACACGGGGAACAGATTTCTCTCTCTCGCGCATCAGCCCGGGTTCCCGAAAGGGAGCCCGGGCGTCGTTTTGGGCGTTGATGGGCGTCAAGGGGAGCGGTGGGGGCGGCGCGCGGGCGCGCGTGAAGAGCGCTTGGCGGGGCCGATTTGTCCGGGGGCTGTTGCTAGCATCGCGATGAGCACCGTCCCGCACCCGGGGCGGCGGCCTTGGAGAGCGGGCATGCGCATGAGCAGGTGGCACGGCTGGGCGAAGGTGGGCATCGTGGCTGCGGCGACGCTGATGATCGTCGGCGGGGTCGCGCGGGCGGATGTGTACACCAAACAGGTCAACGACCTGTTCAAGGACGTGCCCGCGGAGCTGCGGAGCGACACGGTGCTGCTGCCCGTCGCCGCGAAGATGGAAGCCCCGCCGGCGGCGTACCGCTCGCAGCGCGAGGCGGCCCTGCTGGGGACGGTGGGATCGTCGTGGGCGACGGCGGTGCAGTGGGCCCAGAAGCCGGCGCAGACGGCGGTGCTGGACGCGCTCGCGAAGGTGACCAAGGAAGGCGCCCGCACGAAGGCGTACGTGTTCGCGCAGGCGTATGGCTCCGAGGTGCAGGACCTGGACCTGCTCAGCCAGGGTCTGTACACGGAACTGGGCTCGCCGGAACTTCTCGCGGCGGCGCGGCATCAGTATCTGCCGGCGCTGGAGCGGGTGGGCGTGCTGGCACACGTGGAAGCGTCGCGGCTGGCGGAAGCCGGGAAGATGGAAGATGCCGTCACGGTGATGATCAACTGGATGTGGTTCTGTCGCCAGATGGCCGACCGCCCGTTCGTGCGCGAGAAGCGCTGGGGCATGGACGGGATGAAGCTGGCGGCGGAGCGGATCCGGGACCTGGTGTTCACGGACATCCGCGACAACAAGCGGTCGATGGACGCGGGCAAGGTGATCGAACTGAATAAGCGCCTGCGGGACCGCGGGGGCTTCCTCGCGACGGAGCGGATCCGTATGCCGGAGGCGGAGTTTGTCGCGCGGGAGCAGTTGGTCAACGCGATCATGGGGCAGGACGGCAAGCCGAGCGCGGCGACGTTCGGCTCGGCGCTGGCGCGGACGAGCGCGAGCGAGCGGCCGCTGCGGCTGTTCAGCGCGGCGGCGTTCTGGGAC
The DNA here is from genome assembly GCA_964615765.1 of uncultured Phycisphaeraceae bacterium. Classification (GTDB taxonomy): domain Bacteria; phylum Planctomycetota; class Phycisphaerae; order Phycisphaerales; family UBA1924; genus CAZTQN01. Next base: position 4,719 of record CAZTQN010000068.1, on the reverse strand, counting down.
GGGGCGCGGTCTCGACACGCGGGGGCGCGGGAGACGCGGGAAGCCGTGAACGCGCTGAAGTCCGACTGGGAGAAGCGGTGGACGCTCGACCCGTTCGACCGGATCGTGCTGTCGGCGGGGTCGTACGAGCGGGTGCTGAGCAACCCGTCCTTGGCGGCGATCCAGAACGGGCTGGGAGACATCCAAGCACTGTTCGCGCAGCGGACGGAACTGCGGACGGAACTGGCCGGGGCGCGGGCGGCGCTGGGGGTGTACGGGTTCTGGCTGAAGAACCGGTCGTGGCCGGTGGCATTGCCGGCGGTGTCGCCGGAGTTCATGCAGGGCGTGGACGCGGACCCGTACAGCCGCACGGGGCGTCAGATCGAGTTCTTCGTGCCGATGCGTGATACGCCGAAGAACGCGGACGGGCAGCCGATGCCGCACGAGGTGGTGGTGCAGCCGCTGTCGGGGACGGCGCCGTTCACGGTGCCGATGAACGACAAGGTGTTTGTGATCTACTCCGTGGGTCCGGATGACGACCGGGGCAACGCGTCGCGGGCGACGCAGTCTCGGCGGGCCAAGCCGGGCGAGCCGTCGGGGGACTATCTGCTGTTCCCACCGATGATCGGTCTGGAGCGTCAGCGGCTGGTGGAGTTGAACCAGTTGAACTGAGTGGAGAGTTGGCGGGGATTGCGGGGTGGGGGTTGGTTGAAGGGTGCGGGGTGAAGAGCCCCGCGCGAAGGACGAGCGATGTCGGACGCCAAGGCGCACAAGCTGGTGATCGTTGGGTCGGGGCCGGCGGGTTGGACGGCGGCGATCTACGCCGCGCGTGCGGCGCTGGAGCCGGTGTGCTACATCGGCGTGCCGAAGCAGGACCCGGGGCCGATTCTTCCGGGCGGTCAGTTGATGCTGACGACGGAGGTTGAGAACTACCCGGGGTTCCCGAAGGGGATCACGGGCCCGGAGATGATGGCGCACTTCCAGCAGCAGGCCGAGCGGTTCGGGACGCGGGTGCGGATGGAGGACGTGGTGCGGACGGAGTTTTCGCCGGACCCGGTGAAGACGCCGCACGTCTTGCACACCTCGGACGGGCACGCGGTGCGTGCGCACGCGGTGATCATCGCGACGGGGGCGACGGCGAACTGGCTGGGGCTTGAGAACGAGATGCGGTTGGCGCGGTCGGGCGGGGGCGTGTCGGCGTGCGCGGTGTGCGACGGGGCGCTGCCGCCGTTTCGCAACAAGCCGCTGGCGGTGATCGGCGGCGGCGACACGGCGATGGAGGAAGCGACGTACCTGACGAAGTTCGGGTCGACGGTGTACGTGATTCACCGGCGCGACTCGCTTCGGGCGAGCAAGATCATGCAGCAGCGGTTCCTGAGCCGCCCGAACGCGAAGGTGATCTGGAACAAGGTCGTTGTCGACGTGCTGGGGCAGGACTTCATCGAGGGCGTGCGGCTGGAGGACACGGTGACGAAGGAACGCTCGACGCTGGAAGTGCGCGGGCTGTTCATCGCCATCGGGCACACGCCGACGACCAAGTTCCTGAAAGGGTCGGGGCTGGAGTTCGACGAGTCGGGGTACGTGCTGCTGAAGAACCGGACGAGCTACACGAACCTGCCCGGGGTGTTCGCGGCGGGGGACGTGGCCGACGGGGCGTATCGGCAGGCGGTGACGGCGGCGGGGATGGGGTGCCAGGCGGCGCTGGACGCGGAACGGTGGCTGGCGGCGCAGGGTGTGGATTAAGGACGCGGTTTGGGAGTGGCACGGGCGGGTAGAGCCCGCCTACCATCTCAACCCATACCGGACACGGATTGGGGTTTTCCAGGAGTCTCGACGACATGGTTCGCATTCGCATGCAGCGCCTCGGCCGCACTCACCTCCCGATGTACCGGATCAGCGCGATCGAGAAGCGCGTGAAGCGTGACGGCATGGTGCTCGAGACGCTCGGGTGGTATCACCCGATGGAGAAGGACGCGTCGAAGCGCGTGCTGCTCGAGGTCGAGCGGATCAAGCACTGGCTCGCGACGGGCGCGCAGCCGAGCGACACGGTGATGGACCTGCTGGTGCAGGCGAACATCGTGGACGGGACGGCGTGGAAGGCGGAGCGTGCGGCTCGCGCCAAGGCGTCGGCGGAGCGCACGGCGAAACTCGCCGCGGCGGCCCCCGAGAAGAAGAAGTAAACCGGCGGCGACACGCCCCGGTTTCGTGCATGCGGCGGGCCCCTCGCGGGCCCGCGTGTGTTTTTGCGGTGTCGCGGCGGTCGGCGGCTACGCTGGGCGATGGCGCTGCGGATCGACGTGCTGACGACGTTTCCCGAGATGTTCGGCCCGGAGGCGGGCGGGGCGCTCAACAGCAGCATTCCGGCGCGGGCGCGGGCGGCGGGGCTGGTGGAATGGCACGCGACCAACATCCGCGCGTATACGCAGCACAAGCACGCCAAGACGGACGACCGGCCCTTCGGCGGCGGGCCGGGGATGGTGATGATGTGCCAGCCGGTGTACGACGCGGTGAAGGCGGTGGAGGCGATGGACGCGCGGGCGGCGACGCTGGTGTATCTCACGCCGCAGGGGCGCGTGCTGGATCAGGCGCTGGTGGAGGATCTGTCGAAGCGGGAGCGGCTGATCCTGCTGGCGGGGCACTACGAGGGGATTGACGAGCGGGTGATCGAGGTGCTCCGGCCGATCGAGATCAGCCTTGGGGACTATGTGCTCTCGGGCGGGGAGCTGGCGGCGATGGTGGTGATGGACGCGGTCATCCGGCTTTTGCCGGGGGCGCTGGGGGACGAGGCGTCGGCGGGGCAGGACTCGTTCGGCGTGGCGCGGAGTTATGTGGGCGGGGCGCAGACGCCGCGGCGGGAGCGGATCGAGATCCCGGACGGGACGCGGCTGTTGGACTGCCCGCACTACACGCAACCGAGGGAGTGGATGGGGATGAGCGTGCCGGAGGTGCTGCTGTCGGGCGATCACGGGGCCATCGAGCGATGGCGGCTGGAGCAGCGGCTGAAGCGGACGCGGGAGCGGAGGCCGGGGATGATGGGCTGAGTGAAAAGAGCGATCGAAGCTCTCTTGCACTCATCACAAGAAGAGTGCGGGCACCGGCTCGCCGTGGGCGACGAGGCTTTCCACGTACACCTCGATGGCCTCGCGGATGTTCTGCATCGCTTCGTCGAGCGTTTCGCCGTGGGAGTGGCAGCCGCGGAGAGCCGGGCACGACACGTGGAACCCGCCGCCGGGTTCGCGATCGAGGATGACGGTGAAGCGGTGGGTCGTCATGTCGGATGGTAGGAGAAATGGGTAGGAGCCGGTGGCGGGCTCACTTCGGCGGGGCCGCGTGGAGCGATGCGCCGGGGTTGCGGGCGCGGAAGTCTTTGAGGGCCCAGTCGTCGGTGAAGAGCACGACCTGGCGGGCGTAGCGGTCGTAGTAGAGCGCGCAGGTGCCGCCGGGGAGTTCGGGCTGGTAGCGGTCGTCGGGGTCGTCGGGCTTCCAATCGGCGGGCGGGGTGAGCCACATGGCCTTGCTCCACGGGGCCCGCTCGAGGTTGGTCTCGGACTGGTACTCGGTGACGAGGCGGTGCTGGACGACTTCGAACTGGAGCTGACCGACGGCGGCGAGGAGCGTGGAGGAGCCGGTGGCGCCGCTGCCGCCGACGAGGCCGGCGATGCCGGTGTTGGGCGGCGGGGGCGTGCGCGAGAGGGCTTGGACGACGCCTTCCTGCAGGAGCTGTTCGAGGCCCAGGCGGTAGCGTTTGAAGTTGGAGGGCTGGGGGTTGATGAGGAAGGCGAAGACTTCGGGCGGGAAGACGGGGAGTTCGTCGTAGACGATGGCGCGGTCTTCGGTGAGGGTGTCGCCGATGCCCAGGCCGTCGTAGCCGATGAGCCCGATGACGTCGCCGGCGATGGCGTGGTCGAGGGTTTCGCGTTGCTGGCCGAAGAGGCTGGCGGCGTTGGAGAGGCGGACGCGTTTGCCGGCGGAGGCGCTGCCGCCCATGCTCATCTGCACGGCGGACATGTCGCGTTGGAAAGCGCCGGAGACGATGCGGAGGAAGGCGATGCGGTCCCGGTGCTTGGGGTCCATGTTCGCCTGGATCTTGAAGATGAAGCCGCTGAAGGGCTTTTCGTCAGGGCGAACTTCGCGCGTGACGGGGGCGCCGTCGGGGGTTGAGATGGGGCGGCCGCCGACGTCATGCAGGCGGGCGATGCGGGGCGTGGGCGGGCTGGAGTACTTGAGGAAGCCGTTGAGGAGGAGTTCGACGCCGAAGTTGTTCATCGCGCTGCCGAAGAAGACGGGGGTGATCTTCTCGTCGAGCACGGCCTGGGGGTCGAAAGCGGCGCCGGCGCCTTCCATCATCTCGATCTGCTCGCGGGTTTCGCGGTAAAGGACTTCGCCGCCGGCGTCTTCGAGGGTGGAGCGGACGAAGTCGTCGTCGAGCCCGCGGACATCGACGGGGGCGGCCTGAGCGCCGCCCTTGGTGCGTTCGAAGAGGTGGACCTTGCGTTCGAGGCGGTCGAAGACGCCGCGGAAGGTGGGGCCGTTGCCGAGGGGAAAGTTCATGGGGCAGGGCGCGATGCCGAGGACGCGTTCGAGCTCGTCGAGGAGTTCGAGCGGGTCGCGTGCGGGGCGGTCGAGCTTGTTCATGAACGTGAAGATGGGCACGCCGCGTTTGCGGCAGACCTCGAAGAGCTTGAGGGTCTGCGGCTCGATGCCCTTGGCGGCGTCGATGACCATGACGGCGGAATCGAC
>CAZTQN010000067.1:0-7983 GCA_964615765.1 uncultured Phycisphaeraceae bacterium | reverse complement strand
CCCCCCCCCCCCCCCCCCCCCCCCCCCCCGCCCCCCCCCCCCCGCCGCCCCCCCCGACCCCCCCCCCCCCCCGGGCCCGGGGGGGGGTGTGGGCGCGCGGTGCGTTATGATGGTGGAGTTGGTGAAGGAGTGTGCGGCATGATGAGTGTGGCGCGGGCGAAGGTTGGCGGCGTGGGTGTGCGCGTGGGCGTGCGCGTGGGGGTGGCGGTGATGATCGTGGCGGCGGGTGGTCTCGCGGTCGGCGCGATGTCCGGGTGCTCCAGCACGTACTACACGGCGATGGAGTGGATGGGGAAGGAGAAGCGGGACATTCTCGTGTCGCGCGTCGAGTCGGCCAGGCAGGGGCAGGCCGAGGCGAAGGAACAGTTTCAGACCACGCTGGATAGGTTCAGCGCGCTGGTGAACGCCGACGGCGGGGCGCTGCGCTCGGCGTATGACAAGGCCAAGGGGGACCTGGACCGGTCGCAGAGCAAGGCGGACAAGGTGCGTGATCGCATCAAGGGCGTGGAGAGCGTCGGCGGCGATCTGTTTCGGGAGTGGGAGCATGAGATCGGGCAGTACACCAGCGCGGATTTGAAGGCGCGGAGCCAGGCACAGCTGCGCGAGACGCGCGGGCGGTATGACGAGATGCTGGCGAGCATGAAGCGGGCGGAGGCGAAGATGGACCCGGTGCTCGCCGCGTTTCGCGATAATGTGCTGTCGCTGAAGCACAGCCTGAACGCTCAGGCGGTGGCGGCGATGCGCGGGACGGTGGCGGACCTGGAGCGCGAGATCGCGTCGCTGATCAGCGAGATGGAAAAGTCGATGGCGGAGGCGGACGCGTTTGTGAAGGGGATTTGAGGAGGGGGAAGTGGCGGAGTGGCGGAGTGGTGGAGTGGGGACGAGGTTGAACGCGAAGGCGCGAAGGGCTCGAAGGGGGAGGGCGTGGGTGATGCGATGGTGGTGAGCGTGGAGGACGTGTTTACGTTCCTCACGGCGTGGTTTGCGGGGTGTTGACGCGGTGGATGCCTTAAGGCGTTCAACGCGAACGCGGAGGCACGATGGAGTTGTCCGGCGAGGCTTCTGGCATGCCTTGGCTATTCGCCGAAGGCGGCGCTCAAGAGCATCGCGTAGAGTATCGCGCACGCGGCGAAGATGAATGGGTGAGGGTTCTTTCGTGTGATGGCGATAAGGGCAAAGACAGCGAGGGTGGCCATGGCGAGCGGCCAGAACACGCCGAAGAGTGCGTCAACGAACGCGTTTCGTACGATTATGGGGTACCCGAGCGTGCGGGCGAGCGGGCGAAGATAGAACGGGCTGGTGAGGAGCGTGATCCACGCGGCGATGACGCCGGAGCGGGCCATGCGGAGCCAGCCGGGGAGAGGTGTAAGGCGGTTTCGGAGGCGCTGTTCGATCTCCTCGCGGTGCGCGATGGAGTGAGCGATGGCGGCGGCGCACTCCGGGCAGGGGCCGTCGGCGGGGAGGCCGGTGAGGTCGTAGCGGCAGTGGAAGCAGGTCAGTTGCGGCGGGCGTTCGGGCGTGGTGTCCGTAGCGGTGGCCACGTGGTGCGATACGCGGACGCGCTCATGTGAGATGCGGGCGCCGGGAATTTGCGAACAGAGTCCTGACTGTTTATGTTGAGTGTGAAGATGCGGCCACATGAGCGGTGAGGTGTGTTTGTCGTGTGCCGGCGGTGGCGTTCGTGGTATGATGCGCTGCATAGTTCGGCACGGTTCGGCGGGATGATCGCGATTCGCAAACCAAAGAGGGGCGACCGATGAAGCGGATGCTGAGCGGCGTTGCGGCGGGTGCGATCGTGGGCGTGGCGGCGGGGACGGCGGCGGGGCAGGCGGCCACGCTCGAGTTCTGGCCCGCGGTGCGGGAGATTCGGGCCGACGGGCTGCGTGATGTGGCGGCGCGGCTGCCGTCGCCGGTGTGGCCGGCCGCGTCTTTTCCGGTGGCTGAGGACGCCGTGCTGACGCCGGGGCGGTACCGGATCGAGGTGCGGTATCGGGTCATCGACAACATCGCGGATGCGCGGATTCCGACGGGCTTGTCGAGCACGACGCTGATCGTGTCGGCGAGCGGGCCCGGGGTGGTCGGCAGCCGGTTCGAGCGTGGTCGTCTGACCAACCACGCGGTGCAGGATGCATCTGTTCTGCAAGATGACACGACGGGATTTGCCAGCGGCGTGACGGGGCTGATCGGGGCGTTCCGCGGCGGGCTCCTGGATGACGCGGACGCGGGCAACGGCGGGGCGAGTCTTGGGTTCCCGACGTTCTCCGTGCAGCCGCTGGCGCTGTCGTCGCCCGGGCATCAGGACCCGAATCTGGCTTTGTGTCAGATCTACTGCCGACGCGTGTGGAGCTTGCTCGCGTTCGACGTGGTGTATTCCGGCGTGGGGCTGATGACGATCCGAGTCTCGACCGCGACGGACCAGCAGACGGGCGAGCGGTTTCAGTATTTCGAGCGTGTTGGCGGCGCTGTTTCGCCGATCCCTGCGGCGTCGACGTCGGTGCGTGAGCTCACGTTCGTGATCTCGCCGGCGTGCGCGGGCGACTACAACGGCGACGGCGCGGCGACGATCGATGATGTGCTGGGGTTCATCGGCGACTGGTTCACCGGCGCCGGGCGCGCGGACGCGAACGCGAGCGGGGTGGTGAGCGTGGAGGACGTGTTCACGTTCCTGACGGCGTGGTTTGCGGGGTGTTGATGTGGGAGCCGGCGGGCGCGGGGTCAGAGTACGGTGGCCCGCGACGGATCATGGCGCGATACACTTGCGGCATGAAGCGCAAACTGCCCGCGAAGTCGGGGCGATCGACGCGGTCCGCGGCGTCGCGGAAGCCCGTGAGCCTGAAGGTGATCGTTGAAAAGCACAGCGATGGGTACGTCGCGTACCCGCTGGGGCTCCGCGGGGTCGTTGTGGGTCAGGGCGACAGCTACGAGGACGCGCTGAGCGACGTGCGGTCGGCGATCGCGTTTCATATTGAGACGTTCGGGGCTGGCGCGTTCGCGGACTCCAGCGCGGCGCTGGAAGCGTTTGTCGCCGAGGCGAGGATCGCGGGCTGATGGGCAAGTTCCCGGTCGATGCGCCCAAGCAGAAAGTCGTGCGCGCGCTGGGGCGATTGGGCTTCGAGATCGTGCGAGAGCGCGAGCATATTGCCATGCGGCGTGTAAACGGGGACGGGACTATCACGCCGTTGACCATGCCGAATCACCCGCGGATCAAAGGTTCGACGTTGCGAACGATCTGCGGGCAAGCAGGCATCTCCCGCGAGGACTTTCTGAAGGCGTATCAGGGCTGAATGGGCGGCACACTTAACGCCGCGCTGATCTTCGCGCCTTCGCGTTCCAACCCAATTACCGCGAGCCCGTGCTGCCGAAGCCGCCTTCGCCGCGGGCGGAGGGGGGGAGGGAGGCGGCGAGTTGGATGTGGGCGTGGGCGACGGGGGCGATGATCATCTGGGCGATGCGCATGCCGTGTTCGATGCGGAAGGTGGATTGGCCGAGGTTGATGAGGGGGACTTTGACCTCGCCGCGGTAGTCGGCGTCGATGGTGCCGGGGGCGTTGGGCATGGAGATGCCGAACTTGGTGGCGAGGCCGGAGCGTGGGCGGACCTGGGCTTCGAAGCCGGGCTGAAGGGCCATGGCGAAGCCGCAGGGGATGAGGGTGGGGAGCCCGCCGCGGATGATGGGGATGAGGTCGATGAAGGGCGTAGTGGCGTCGTCGGTGATGGGGAGGCAGGCGGCGAGGTCGAGGCCGGCGGCGAGTTCGGACTGGTAGGCGGGGATGGTGGCGCGGTCGGAGAGCGGGCGGATGAGCAGCGCGGCGTGCAGCGGGTGCGCGGCGGGAAGGTCGGAGGGTGTGGGGGAGGCCGTCAGACGGTCGAAGGGCATGTCAGGACGCTAGCAAGGCGCGGTGTGCACTCCAAGGTCGGGCAGATACGCGAAGGGCCGGGTAGTGTTGTGCGGGCGCACGGTGCGGGCGGCCCGTGATTTGGAAAGGTCAAACCATGATGTGGCGGTCGCTTGCGGTCATGGGTGTGGTGATGCCACTGGCGCTGGTGGGGACGGGAGCGGAGGAGCCCGCGTCGTCGTCTCCGCCGCCGACGGGTGAGTGTGTTGCGCTGCAGTCCATGGCTCCGCGAGCTTCTGCGGAGGCGGGGCGTGCGGGCTCAGCGTTCTTTGTCAAGACGAGCGCGGGCAAGGCGGTCGCGATCACGAGCCTGCACGTGGTGGAGATCACGGATGGCGTCTCGGAGGTGCGGTGGACGCTGCCGTCGGGGGCGGCGGTGGCTACGTCGCGCCGAGCGCTGACGACGCCCGGGCGGCAGCCCAACTTTGACGCGAAGGTCACGGACTTTCGCAAGGACTATCTGCTGCTCGTGCCGGAACGAGATCCCGTGGGCATCACCACGCTTGAGCTTGACGAGCGCCCGTTGCCGCGTGCTCGGCCCAAGGCGGACCCTGCTAAGTCCGACCCTGCCAAGCCGGACGCGCCGGCGCCTTCGGGCGAGCGGTTCTGGTTCCCGGTGGTCAAGGACCGCAAGACGGTGTGGATCGGGGGCGAGGTCACCGTCGCGCGGCGGGGGCACATCACCGGCTTTTTGGACAGCCCGGCGACGCTGACGGCGAGCAGCGGGTCGCCGGTGGTCAGCCAGGAGACGGGGAAGGTCATCGGCGTGATGACGGCCGGGGGGGATTGGCTCGGCAAGACGCTTGTGAAGTTGGCGCCGATCGCGGGGTTTCGGGCCGCGATCGAGAAGGCCGCCCCGGACAAGTCGGTGGCGCTCGCTGATATCGATTGGAGCAAGCACGCGGCGCCGCCGGACGCGGACGCGAAGGTGGACGCACCGGCGGCGGAGCCGAAGCGAGAGTCGGACACGCCGTGACGGATTTGGAGGGTGTGCGGCCATCGCGGCGCGCGAGCGGGCGTGTGAGCGGTGAGGACGTGAGGAGTGTGCGGGCGCGGCCCGTTTGGTCGGGATGTACCTCGGCGGATACGCGGGGCGCAGGCGTTCGCCGGATGGACAACCCGGCGGCTTCAACTAGGATCGGGCATGATGTGTTCACGGTCGGCGGGCGTGCTGTTCTGGGCGATCATCGGTGCGTGCGCGGGGGCGGCGGCGCCGGTGGAGCGGGCGGCGGGGCAGGTGCGGGTGTGGAACAACGGGCCGTTTGTCACCAATCCCGGCGCCGGGTTCAACGGGGCCGATGTCAGCGCGACGCAGAGCGGCGTGCCGATCGGGCTGGGGATCAACGAGCTGGCCGCGGCCCCGAACGGGCCGATCCGGATCGCGGACAGTTTCACCGTCAGCGGGTCGGGGCTGCGCGGGTGGCGGTTGCAGCGGCTGGATTGGTACGGGTTTCAGTCGAACAACACCAACCCGACGACCGTCAGCCCGTTCACCGGCGCGTTTGTGGGGATTTACGCCGGCAGCCCGCTGAACGGGGCGCCGCTGCTGCACGGCGACTTCAGCGTCAACCGGCTGATCCGCGGGGTGTGGACGGGGGCGTACCGGACGACCTCGACGTTCTTCGGCTCCAACTCGCGGGCGATCCAGCGGCTTGAGATCGACATGACGTGGGTCCCGCCGTTGCCGGACGGGACGTACTTCGTGAGTGTCGGTCTGGCGGACGCGGCGGCGCCGACGCTGAACCTGTTCGGCGTGCCGATCACGCCGCAGGTGGTGGGCGAGGGGAACGCGACGCAGTTCTTCGGCGGGCAGTGGTTCGTTACGGGGATCGATTTCCCGTTCGAGCTGTACGCGCGGTGCGCGGCGGATTACAACCAGTCCGGCACGGTCACGGTGCAGGACCTGTTCGACTTCCTGTCGGAGTACTTCGCGGAGGCACCCGCGACCGACGTGGATGGGTCCGGCGCGCTCGGCGTGCAGGACGTGTTCACGTTCCTGGAGCGGTGGTTTACGGGGTGCTGATGGGCGTCAGTGGGCCGCGGCCCGGCCGCGGGGGGCCGAGGGGACGACGGAGACGCCGATCCGTGCGATGACGGGGGAAAGGTCCACGCCGGACGATTCGTCGGTCCGCTGGTCGTCGCTGGGGAGGGAGCGGGCCTCTTCGAGGGCGCGGTCGAGGGTTTCGAGCATGCGGCGGGTGTCGGCGAGGGCGCGCTCGAGGGCGGAGCGGCCGGCGACGGCCTTCATGAAATCCTGACGCTGCTCGGCGGCCAGGTGGGCGTCGAGGTCCCGCTGGGACTGTTCGAGGGCCGCCGCGAGCTGGGCGGCTTGCTGGCGGAGGGTGTGGGTTTCGATCAGCAGTTGCTGGCGCGTCTTCATGCGCTGACGTCCTCCCGGGCATCCTGCCCGTGCGTCGGGGCTTCGCCTTGGGGCGAGTCCCGGAAGAGGAAGTGTACGCGACCGGGGGGTGTCCGTGGGTCGAACGCCGTACGGAGTGCGAACGGTCAGCCGGCGACGGGGTGGGTCGCGGACGACGCGGGCGGCGTGGGCGGGCGCATCTCGGGGACGTGGGTGCGGATGAGCGAGAGGACCGCGTGGCGGTCGGCGGCGTGCCGCACCATGGCGAAGTCCCGGATCATGGTGTCGGCGGAAGGGGTTTGGGTCAGGCGGTCGCCGGGGTCTTGCCCGCCCCAGGCCTGCACGCCGGGGTGGGCCGTTGGGCGGAGGTTTTCCGCGGCGTAGGCGAGCTGCTCGTAGAGCTTCTCGCCGGGGCGGATGCCGGTGAAGACGATGTCGATGGTGGGGGCGAGCGGGGAGGCGGGGGCGAGGCGGGTGAGGCGGTCTTCGAGGTCGGCCGGGATGATGACGGGCCCGTCGAGGCGGAGGCGCGGGGACAAGCCGTGGGCGACGACGAAGCGGGCGGCGAGTTCGGCGATGGCGATCGGCTCGCCCATGTCGAGGACGAAGACGCCGGCGCAGGGCTGGTTCGTTTGGTTGGGCTGGGTGGATTGGCCGGGGAGGTCGAGCGTGGCGGACTGCATGACCAGGGTGGCGGCTTCGGGGATGGTCATGAAGTAGCGGGTCATGCGCGGGTCGGTGACGGTGATGGGCCCACCCTCGGCGATCTGCTGGGACCAGATGGTCAGGACGCTCGCCGCGCTGCCAAGGACGTTCCCGAAGCGGACCATGCTCATGCGCGTGTTGGCGGCGTCGGGGCGGTGGGCGAGGGCCTGGATGTACATCTCGGCCAGGCGCTTGGTGGCGCCCATGACGCTGGTGGGGTTGACGGCCTTGTCGGAGGAGATCATGACGAAGCGCTCGGCACCGGCGAAGACGGCGGCGTCGGCGATCGACTTGGTCCCGAAGAGGTTGTTGTTGACGGCGTGGGCCGGGTGGTCCTCCATCAGCGGGACGTGCTTGTGAGCCGCGGCGTGGAAGACGGTGTGCGGGCGGAGTTCCTGCAGGAGGCGCATGGTGCCCTCGGCGTCGACGACGTCGTGAAGCAGGGCGCGGCGCGGGACGGCGGGGAAGCGGGCGCCGAGCACGCGGTCGATTTCGAAGAGGGCGTTCTCGCCGCGGTCCATCAGGATGAGGCGTGCGGGGTTGAACTCGGCGGCGACGCGGGCGAGTTCGCTGCCGATGCTCCCGCCGGCGCCGGTGATGAGGACGCGCTTGCCGGTGAGGATCTTGGCGACAGCGTCGCGGTCGAGGCTGTGCGGGGCGCGGTCGATCAGGCGGGCCAGGTCGATGGCGGGGGTCGCGGACCAGGTCGCGGCGGGCGCGGGCGAGGCGGCGACGGACGCCGCGACGGTGGAGTTCGAGAGCGCGGGCGCGTCGGGGCCGGGCTGGTCGAGCAGGTCGGCGACGGTGGGGAGGATGCGGACGTCGAGCCGGGCGTCGCGGCAGGCCTGAGCCGCGCGGGTCGCCAGGGCCGACTGGGCCCGCGGGAGACAGATCACGGCGCACTTGAGATTCAAACGCGGCGTGAGCAGCGCGAGGTCGGCCAGCGAGCCGAGCGAGACGACGGGGAGGTCAGGCAGGTCGGCCGTGGTGGCGTCGGCGGAGTTGGGGGCGAGCGGCGTGTCGA
>CAZTQN010000066.1:0-9608 GCA_964615765.1 uncultured Phycisphaeraceae bacterium | reverse complement strand
CGGAACGAGCGGCGGCGCGGCGGGCTCGACCACGTTCGCCGGCATGGGCCTGGTGGTGCAGGTCGACGGGCGGAGCGTTGAGGACGCCAAGGGCGTCGAACTGGCGGTGCTGGCGCGGATCAGCGAGCGGCCCGAGACGGGTGTGCAGGTGCGGGCCGACCGGGATCTGAGCTTCGGCGCGGTGGAGCCGGTGCTGCGGGCGGCGGGTCGGGGCGGGGCCAAGAGCGTGCGGCTCGCCGCGGAGCGTTCCACGTGAGCGATGGGCAACACGCATCATCCACGGGCGACGGCTTCGGTGCGGCGCATGCGTCGCACGAATCGGCGGGCCCGGCCGCCTCGCCGCGGCGGCGTCGGCACCGCTTCCGCGAACGCAATGCGCTGTCGCTGCACGGGCTGCACTTCGGGCCCAACATGACGCCGATGGTCGACGTGGTGATGGTCATCCTGATCTTCTTCATGGCCAGCGCGGCGTATCTGGGAAGCGAGTGGTTCCTGCGGGCGGCGATCCCGTTCGAGGCCGGTCGCGGGAAGGACGCGGCCAAGCGGAACGACCCGCTCGCGCTGCCGGCGGCCCGGTTCGACGTGGTGATGGACGTGGACGAGGCGGGGCGGACGGTGGTGAGTTTCATCGAGCTCAACCGCGTGCCGCTCGCGCGGTTTGTCGAGCGGATGAACGCGTTCCCGCGGGATGCGCAGACGGCGCAGATCGAGATCGTGATCCGTCCGAACGCGCGGGTGGCGTATCAGGACGTGGTGACGGCGCACGCCGCGTGCGACGCGGCGGGGATCGTGAAGGTGGGGATCCAGGTGTCGCGCGAAGCAACTCGGTGATGGCGACAAAGAGCGCCGGGTCCTCACCGACGGGCCGTCGCGGCTACTTCTTCGTGGGGCGACGCGTACGGCGCGGGGAGCTTTCGCCGGGTCGCGAGCTTCGGGCGTTAGAGCGCGGCTCTTTGTCGAAGACTTCTTGGAACACACGTTGAATCTGGTCAAGACGCCGCCTCTCAGCCGGTGTAGACCGGAGACGATCTTGCTCGAGCAAGTCGGAAGGCGTGCACCCATCTGCGTCCGCGACGTTGAGCGTCGCTCCGGTATCGCGCAGCATCACGGCGATGTCTCGGAAGGTGTCGACACGGTACACGTACCAGGTGTCGCAGAGACAGTGAAGGGCTGTTTGGCCAGTAAGGCTGCGCGCCGCCGCGTCGGCGCCGAATGAGAGCAGCAGTTCGATAGCGGACTTTGCCGAGCCCATGGCGGACATGAGCGGGGTGACGCCAACGCTGTTGGACACGTTCCAATGGACCCCGTGCTTGTGAAGAAGCTTCAGCACTGAAGGGCTCTTGGGAGCGATGGAAACAGCCACTGGCGAGACGTTCGGGTGCCCGTTCGCTTCGTTGGGGTCGTACCCGGCCTCGAGCAGCTTTCGAAGTGCCCGCAAGCTCACCCCGTTCATAGCGCTATGCAGACCTACGTAGTCGACGAGCGCGTTCGAGTTCGGGGTCTTCGATTTGTAAGACGTGCCAGGAAACTCCTTCAGGAACGCGTCTACGTTGAAGTGTCTGTCGGTCGGGATGCACTCGCGGGCGATTTTCGCGGTCTTACCTGTCCCAGTTCGAACCGTGATCACGTCCTTCGATCTTGAGAGGAGTGGGCAACGATCGAAGGACAGCCCGACGAACCTCTCCTTTTGGAGGAGAGCCTTGAAGGTCGTACCGCAAACGGCGGCGCCGCCCCACCACCAACCTTTGCCGGCCACGAGCCCGATGGGTTGGTCCTCGGGAACGCTGCGGGCATCAAGTTCCGCGGAGTTCTGGTTTGGCTGGCACTCCCACGTCAAAAGAAACTGTGTGAACCAGTACACCCTGCGAAGGGCGCTCCGGTTTGGCCCGTGCACATGAATCGGCAAGAATGCGGCGGACCCGGAATGCTGGGACTCCAAGAAAGTTTTAAAGCGATCTGAGACGATGCAGTATGGACGGACTTGTGAGAGGTAAGGGGCGAAGTCAGGCCGCGATCCGACCTTGTCGTAGACCATCGTTGGTGGCTCGCCCGGCCATGTGGGTAGATTGCCGCGGTCCCTTGGGAGCTTGGCGGGGTCGAAGTCCCGATCCTGGAAAGTGACTGACCACGCTCCGCTCGCAAGGGTGCCGGTCCCGCGTAGAGCCCACAGACAGCCACGGGTGGGATACCTGGCGGACGTGTCATGAGCCTTCGCGCACATCGGTCTTGCTCCGGATGCTCTGGGACCAGGTCTCCAGATTTACGGGATCGTCGGCGGCTGGCGGGTCGGGTCGGGCGGGGTGACGGGGACGTTGGGGTCGACGGTTTCCAGCACGGTGACGTACGCCACGCGCGGGGCCAGGACCGGGAACGGGCGGTAGTTGTTGAACCCGCCGTCGCGATCAAGCCGCGGCGGGCGTGACAGCCCGTTGTTGGCGACCTCGATCGAAGTCAGCGAGCCGCGCAGCGGCGAAGCGTGCAGCGACAGGGCGTAGTTGTTGACGGGCAGCGGGCCCAGGTTGATGGTGATGAGGATCGTCTGCGTCGTTGGCGGGCTCATCTGCCCGCTGGCCATGGGGTAAACGACCTTGTCGGCGTGGCGGATGAACGAGAGGACCGAGGGCTCGTCGGACATGACGGGGATGAACGTGCCGTAGCCGAGCGCGGGGTTCTGGCGGCGGAGGACGATGAACTTGCGGTAGAGCTGCATCAGGCTCTCGAAGTCCGGCGCCTGGGTCTTGACGTTGCGGGTGGTGTAGTCGGCGTTGGGCTTGCGCCACGGGTCGGCGAGGGTGAAGCCGGCGCCGGCGGTGTCGTCCCACTGCATGGGCGTGCGCAGGTTCTCGTCGGGCTTGTCGCCCGTCATACCGATCTCTTCGCCGTAGTAAATGAACGGCACGCCGGGGAGCGTGAGCAGCATCTGGGCCGCGGCCCGGAGCTTGCCGGGGTCGGACTTGAGGCGGGTGCCGATGCGCGTCTGGTCGTGATTGGAGAGGAACGTTGCGTACTGGTTGGGCGGGTACAGGCGGACGATCTTGTCCATCGCTTCGATGACGTGGCGGGCGATGCCCTTGTCGGCGGCCTGCGTCATGGCCTCGGCGAGGTCGAACTCGAAGACCAGGTCCATCTGGTCGGGCACGTACGTCGAGGCGATATGGCTCGGCGTCCAGACTTCGCCGATGGTGATGGCGTCCGGGTTCTGCTCCTTGCAGAAGGCGGAAAAGGTGCGGAGCCAGTCGCGGGTGCCCTGGGTGTTTTCTTGAATCGGGCCGTCTTCGACGAGGTGGCGGATGGCGTCGAGGCGGTAGCCGTCCACGCCGACGTCTTTGATCCAGAAGCGGGCGACGTCGAGCATCTGCTTGGTGACGTCGGGGTTGCGGAAGTTCAGGTCGGGCATGACGTGGCTGAAGATGCCGTAGTAGAAGGGGCCGGTGGAGCCGGCGCCGGCGGGAAGGCGACCGCCGCCGGGAACCTTCGCCAACGCCGTGGAGTGCCAGACTTTCTGGTTCCAGGGGCCGGTCCAGCCGGGGTTGGTTTCCTGCCAGATGTACCAGTCGCGCTTGGGGCTCTTGGGGTCGAGGGCTTCCTGGAACCACGGGATCTGCGAGGAGGTGTGATTGAGGACGAGGTCGAGGACCAGGCGGATGTCGCGCTTCTTGCACTCGGCGAGGAGGGTGCGGAGGTCATCGAGCGAGCCGTACTGCGGGTTGACGCCGTAGTAGTCGGTGATGTCGTAGCCGTGGTACGACGGCGAGGGGTGGATGGGCAGCAGCCAGAGCCCGCCGACGCCCAGGTCGTTCGGAGCGCCGGTGGAGACGTTGCGAAGGTGGTCGAGGCGTTCGATGAGCCCGCGGAGATCGCCGATGCCGTCGGAGGCGAGCGAGCCCTCGCGCGAGTCGGCGAAGGAGCGGACGAAGATCTGGTAGAAGACGCGGTCGTTCCACCAGTTGACGCGGGCCGGGCCGGTGCGCGGCGTGGCGGGGATG
The DNA here is from genome assembly GCA_964615765.1 of uncultured Phycisphaeraceae bacterium. Taxonomy (GTDB): domain Bacteria; phylum Planctomycetota; class Phycisphaerae; order Phycisphaerales; family UBA1924; genus CAZTQN01. The sequence goes on along the minus strand of CAZTQN010000066.1, from coordinate 5,622 downwards.
GCGGGCTCGGCGGGGTTTGTCGGGCGGTTGGTCGTCGACGCGGGCGTGGTGCCGCCGGGCTGAGCACCGGGCTGTGTGGGGGTCTGCGCCGGCGGCTGGGCGGCGGGGTTGGTCGTGGCCTGAGCGCACGCGCCGGAGGCGGTGACGAGCAGGGCGGCAACGCTGACGAGCGCGGCGGATGCTGGGCGCATGTGGGTCTCCCGCGTCGGCGTGCCGAGGCACGGCCGAGCGGCGCACGATATCAGCCCTGCGCCGCCCCGGTGTAGGGTGCGGGACGGGCGATTACGGCTGGGTGATGTCCTTGGCCCAGGCAGCCCGGAGGGTTTCGAGCAGCGTTGCCTCGGCCGGGTCGTTCAGGTTCCAGCGCTTGGTCATTTCCAGCAGGCCTTCCTGAACCACCGGGGCGTCCTGACGGATCTGGCCCAGGTACGCCAGCAGCAGGGCGGCGTCGCGATCGAGCCCGGCGATGTTGCGGCGGAGATCAGCGCGGAGCTGGTCGGCGATGCGGTCGGCCCGCTTGTTGTTGGGCACAAGGGCCGGGCCGTAGGTTGCGCCGATGATCTCCGGGTGGTCAGCGAAGACGGAGCGGAGGTTGGCGGCGGCCGACAGGAACAGCCCCGCGCCGAGCTGGGCGTGCACGCGCCCGATGCGGGCCATCGGGTCGCCGGGCATAGCGGCCATGGCGCGGCTGAAGCGGTCCTCGGCGTGGAAGTAGCGCCCGTCGATCAGGGCCTGCTCGCCGCCCTGCATGTGCCCGAAGTAGGCGGTTTCGTCCGTCAGGCGGACGCCGGCCGGGTCGACCGGGCGGAGGGCCAGGGTGTCGATCTTCACGCCGCCCACGCTGCGGAGCGCGCGGACGACGTCGGGCGTGAGGGCCTCGTTGGCCGACAGCGGGCGCTCGGCGTCGGTGTCCTGGGTGTCGCGACGGCCCTGGCCCGGCTGGCCCTGACCGGAACGCTCACCGGACTGGTCCTGATCGGCGCGATCGGTGCCGCCGGTGCGGGTGCTGAGGGGGTTGCGGGGGTCGCTCGCGTTCCGCGGATCGCGCGGGTCACGCGGGTCGCCGGGCTCGCGGGTGGAGCCGGGCTGGGTGGGGCGGGGCGTGAGGGCGTCGGCCGGGAGGCCGGGGATGGCGCGCGGGGCGCGGGCATCGGGCTCGCCGCGGAGGCGCTGGCGGAGGCGCTCGAGCTGGGCGTCGAGGTCGCGGTTGATGGTGCGGACGGCGGGCTGGTTCACGCCGTCACGCGCGTCGGGCGTTGCGGGTGTCGCGTCGGGCGCGGGGGTGGCCGGGGCGGGCGGCGTGGGCGGCGTGATTAAGGAGCCGTCCGGCCCGCGGGCCGGGTCAGCGCCGACGGGCGGGGCGGCGGGCGTCGGGTCGATGCGGGTCGAGATCGGCTCGGACAGCGCGCTGAGGACTTTCTGGTGGATGGGCGTGATGCGCCCGGAGTTCGGGCGATCGGCCCGGTCGCTCCCGCCGCGGAGCGACTCGCGATCGAGCACGCCATCGATCCCGGTCGCGGCGGGTTCGAGGCCTGTCGAGCCGGGGACGAAGCGCGTGCCGACCTGTCGCGGCGTCTGATCGGAGATGACGGCGCCGAGGTCGTACTGGGCCTGCGGGTCGGGCCCCGGGCCGACGCGGATGACGGGGTTGGCGCTCCGCGTCCAGTTCACGCCGGTGAGCGGGGAGGCCTGCACGGTCCACTCGTAGCCCTGATTGTCGAGGCGGCCGCCGACGAGCGTGGGGCGGACGGAGCGGACGGCGGCGAACTCCGCCGTGGAGCGGAGCGCGCCGATGGAGGCGTTCGAGGGGATGGAGGCGCCGGTGGCGCCGCCGGCGGCGACGGACTCGCGCGGGATGTACCCGCTGAGGCGCGAGAAGCCGGACGGGAGCGATTGGCCGGTCGAGAGCGCGAACTGATAGCGGAGGGCGTCGGTCCCGCGGACGCCGGTGCCGAAGAGCCCGGAGAAGGCGGCGTCACGCCGGAAGGCGTACAGGTCGTCGGAGCCGGCGCGGGCGCGGAAGTCGTTGGTGGCGCCGTAGCCGAGCGAGCCGCGGAAGGAGCGGCCTTGCGGGGCGTTGCCGGTGATGATGGCGTTGTTGATGCGGATCTGGTCCTGGACGGAGGGGCGCTCGTAGTTGCGCCCGCCGGAGCCGACCTGGGGGTTGCGTTCGAGCCCGCGCCCGTCGCCCAGGGCGGTCTGCGCCCCGGCGGCGCTCGCCAAAGCGAGCACGGTGAACACGGGGAGAACAACGCGGTGGGAGACGTGGGGCATGCGTACCTCTGGATCGACGGGACCAATGATGGTATTTGCCGCCGGGGCCCGATTTGTTCACTTCGGCGAACTTCCCCCGAACGCGACTGGGGGCAGGCTCGGTAGGATGGCCGGTGGGGTGTTTCGGGTGGGGTCTGGGGGATCGGTGAGTGTTGGGGGGGCCGGGGAGATGAGCGCACGATGAGCACGCCGTACTACATCACCACGCCGATCTATTACGTGAACGACCGCCCGCACATCGGGCACTGCTACACGACGACGGTCGCGGACGCGGCGGCACGGGCGGCCCGGCTGATGGGCCGTGACGTGTTCTTTCTGACCGGCACGGACGAGCACGGGCAGAAGGTCGAGAAGTCGGCCGCGAGCAAGGGCGTGACGCCGCAGGCGCTCGCCGACGAGAACGCCGCGTTCTTCGAGCGGGCGATGCGGACCATCGGCGCGAGCTTCGACGACTTCATCCGGACGACGCAGCCGCGGCACACGCGGCAGGTGCAAGCCGCGCTCAAGCAGTTGATTGCCTCGGGCGACGTCTACCTGGGCGAGTTCGAGGGCTGGTACGACGAGGGGCAGGAGGAGTACGTCACGGAGAACGCGGCCCGGGAGAAGAACTACATCGCCTTCAACGGCAAGCCGCTGGTGCGCGCGAAGGAGAAGAACTACTACTTCAGGCTCAGCAAGTGGCAGCCGGTGCTGGAGAAGTTCTTCGCGGAGCACCCGGACTTCGTGCGTCCGCAGGCGCGGTTCAACGAGGTGATGGGGCGCCTGCGCGAGGGCCTGCAGGACGTGCCCGTCAGCCGCACCAACTTCCGCTGGGGCATCCCGGTGCCGGGCGACGAATCGCACGTGACGTACGTGTGGATCGATGCGCTGCTGAACTACGCGACGGCGGTCGGGAAGATCGACGCGGCGGTCGGCGGCGTCGACGCGTCGCGGCAGAAGTACTGGCCCGCGGACGTGCACCTGATCGGCAAAGAGATCTTGTGGTTCCACGCGGTCATCTGGCCGGCGCTGCTGATGGCGCTGCGCCTGGACCCGCCGCGGTGCGTGTACGCGCACAGCTTCTGGGTCAGCGAAGGCAAGAAGATGTCCAAGACGCTGGGCAACTTCATCGACCTGCCGCTGCTCGAGAAGTACGTCGAGCGGTTCGGGCTCGACGCGGTGCGGTGGTATCTGCTCACGCAGGGGCCGCTGCGCGAGACGGACGCGGACTTCAGTTACGCGAAGTTCGTCGAGGTGTACAACGCGGACCTGGCCGGGGGCGTTGGCAACTGCGCCAGCCGCGTGGGCAACATGATCGAGAAGTACTTCGGCGGGAAGGTGCCGGAGCACGGCGGGCGGCGGCGCTTTGTCGCGGGCGACGCCGACCTGGAGCGCCCCGTCAACGTGAAGGAAGCGGTGTGGTTGACCCTCGATGAAGATCTCGGCGCCCGGGCCGCGGCCGCCGCGGCGGCGCTCGAGGCCGACTTCAACGCCAACAACTGGGAAGCGGGCTTCAGCGTCGGTCGGCGTCTGGTCTCGTCGGTCGATCAGTTCATCAGCACGGTGGAGCCGTTCAAGCTCGCCAAGCAGGCCGAGGGCCATCCGGGCAAGACGGCGTTGCTGGGCGCGATCCTGTACAACTGCGCCGAGGCGGTCCGCATCGTCTCGCTCCTGCTGTACCCGGCGATGCCGTTCAAGATGGCGCAGCTGTGGCGGACGTGGAACTGCTCGCCCCTGAAGGACCCGGCGGACGCGAACTCCGGATTCATCGCGCCGCTGCGCGAGCTCAGCGTGTTCGCCGGCCCCTACGGCCTCAAGCCCGGGCAGGCGATGAGCAAGGGCGAAGGCCTGTTCATGCGGGCGGATCCTGCTGCGGAAGGGCCGAGGGGTTAGGGCCGAGGGCCGAGGGGGAGCCGGGTCGGCGCACTTCGCGCGTGCTCGCTTCCCTGGTGCCCGGTGCCTCGGCTAGTGCCCAGTGCCTAGTGCCCAGTGCCTCCCAGCATCTCCAGCAGTTTCTCGCGCACGACGGCGGCGTCCGCCGCGCCGCCGGCGAGCTTCATGACCGCGCCGACCAGGCGTCCCACGGCGACGTGTTTGCCGGCGCGGACATCGTCGGCGCTCTTGGCGTTCTCACGGATGGCCTGCTCACACCAGGCGACCAGGGCGGACTCGTTGCGGACGATGAGCAAGCCGCGTTCGCGAGCGATGGCTTCGGGGTCGCGCGCCGTGCCGGGCGTCAGCGGGCCGCCGGGGCCGGAGGCGCCGGGCTCGTCGCAGAGCAGGCCGAAGACCTCGTCGGCGGCGTTGGAGGAGATCGACCCGGCCTCGCGCAGGACGATGAGTCGGGCCAGTTCGTCGGCGGTGATGCCGAGTTCGTGCGGGAAGACGGGCTGATCGGGTGTGGACCGTTCGTTGGCCCGCTTGGCGCCGCTCTGCAGCACGAAGTTGGCGGCCTGCTTCCCTGCCCGCGGCGCGACAACGCCCAAGCCCATAGCCGCCTCGACGGTGCGTTCGAAGAACAGGCACGTGTCGCGTTCGTCGGTGAGGGCCGCGGCTTCTTTGGGTGAGAGCGTGAACTCGCGGATGTACCGGCGCAGGCGTTCGAGCGGGAGTTCCGGCAGGCCGGCGCGGACGCGCTCGCGCCAGGCGTCGTCGACGGCGACGCCGACCAGGTCCGGGTCTGGGAAGTAGCGGTAGTCCTGCGCGTCTTCCTTGTCGCGCTGCAGGACGGTGGCCATCGCGTGGTCGTCCCAGCCGCGGGTTGACTTCGCGCCCGGGCCCATCTCGCGCCCGTCGGCCCGCCAGCGGGCCGGCTGCTCGCGCAGTTCGTACTCGATGGCGCCGCGCACGGCTTTGAAGGAGTTGAGATTCTTGACCTCGACGATTGGCGTCTTGACCAGACGCCCGTTGTCGAGCGTCAGCACGCAGTTGATGTTGGGCTCGAAGCGGATGTGCCCCTTCTGCATGACGCACTCGCTGACGCCCAGGAAGCGGCAGATGTTCCGCAGCACCTGGCAGAACATGACGACCTGGTCGGCGGAGGTGAAGTCCGGCTGGGTGACGATCTCCAAAAGCGGCGTGCCGGCGCGGTTGAGATCGATCAGCGTGCCGTCGATCGCGTGCCCGCCCGGGGCCTCGTGCAGCAGTTTGCCCGCGTCCTCTTCCAGGTGGGCCCGGATGATCCCGATGCGCTTGCGCGGCACGACGTCGTGCCCGTCGCGGTCGACGGCCTGGGCCAGCGCGTCGTAGTCGATCTTGCCGTCGGGCGTCAGCGGCGGCAGCTCCAGCGCCCCGTCGAAGCAGATCGGCAGCGGGTACTGCGAGATCTGGTAGTTCTTCGGCATGTCGGGGTAGAAGTAGCTCTTGCGG
>CAZTQN010000065.1:0-10485 GCA_964615765.1 uncultured Phycisphaeraceae bacterium | reverse complement strand
GAGAAAAACCCCCTCCGGCCAGAAGGGAAAGATGCCTTTTGAATGTCCAAGATACAGTTCGACAACCGGAGCGATACCGCGCAAATTTGAAAGACATCGTGTCGAGCGAGCGGCTTGACGAGTGGATGCAAGACTTGGGAGCAATATCGCGATCAGCACTGCGATGATCGAAATCACGACAAGCAGTTCGGTGATTGTGAACGCCCGCACCGGCTTCATAGCGGGAAGCCTTGAATAGGCGTATTGGCCGGCGTGTAGATGACGGTTCGGATGGGCACCCATGCTCGGCGCGAACGGCTCCAGGCGAACTGAAGGCCGAGCAAGGCGGGCACCGCCGCAGTACCTTCCTGCGGGCTGGCTTCCATCGCGCAGCGCAGCTCGACAACGAGGCCGTCGATGTCCGTGTCCGTCAGGGCTTGCTGGATCGCGGTCGCGGGCGGATCCATGGTTAATGTTGCGTATCCCTCTTCAAGCGCAGAGGGGGCGGCCGCCCGACCATCGCGCCAAATGATCCGGACGACCGCGGGAAGACCGATCTTCCGCCCGTACGCTTTGGCGGCAAGCAACTCGAAGTTTCTCTTTGCGGCTTGGCGCACTTCTTCGTCCTCATAGTCCTCCGTGAAGCCGCGAGCCGCCAACGCGCTGGTCCGCCGTTCGTAGTCTCCGGTGACGACCGCCTCCAAGTGTGATTGCCACGCCGCGATCAGATCCGTCGATTCGGGAACCTTGGAATTCGATGCACTTGCGCTGAAGGCGTCTCGGGCCGCATTCAGCGTCCCGGGTAGGGCTTCCCGCGTAAGCGGCCAATTAAGAGTCAGCGTTTTGCCGAAGCTCAACAAACGAGCTTCGTCCTCAGGGGCGCGTGAATCGGCAACTTCACGAGATCCATGCGTCTGCACACCGGCGCGGTAAGCGAGAAATACCAGCGTTGCCGCGGCCAGACCACTCGCCAAGATGAACCGTGTTCTCGGGGTCATGTCAAGCCCTCATGTTCCCCGCGTGGGATACGAGTTGACGAGGAAGTGGCGAATCGAAGCGACGAGCCTTGCCTCAGCAAGGCTCGTCGCTTCACGAACGCACTCAGCCGTTGAGACGAGCACAGACCGCCCGTGACGTAGTCGGGTTGCAGGACCCGCTGCCCTGGCACGATTCGTTTTCAGTGCAGTTGCGGAGAGTGCAGTGGGTCAGGCTGCCGCCGCCCGGGCACGTCTGTGTGTGACAACAGTTCGAGGTCGCTTGAGCGAGCACAATTGTCGTGCACGTCAGCAGCGCCGCACAGGGGACGAAGATGTGCAGGATGGTCTGGAACCGCTTCGAACCACGTGATGTACGCATCGCTGATCTCCTAAACCCGAACTACGGCGCAGAGGCCGGACGGAACATCCGCCCGAGCTCCGACAAGCCGAAAAGAGCGATGATGAACAACACCCGCACTGCATCGTTCGCGCGATCGGTCGCCTGCGGGAAGACGCGTAGCCAGTGAACCCCACAGCCGCAAGAAGCCTGCGAGTTTGTCGCCCAGAGGAAAGACACCCATGCGGCAAACGTCGCGATCAGGATTCCCGTACAGGCGGTTAAAGCGCGCGATCGCACGCCAAAGACGAGCAGGCACCCCAAACAAACCTCTGCCGCAACGAGAAGCAGAAGTGTGATTAACCCTCCCGACGGACTGAAGAGCTCTTCAAGGCTTGTCAGCGTTGGGCCGGGTCGAACCGATTTCTTTACTCCCGCGGCGAACAGAACACCGCCAAGCACTAGCCCCGCGCCACGCCCCCCGAACTGAGCCAGAGAGCCCGCGAACATCAGACGCGTGGCGGCTGCGGCAGCTTTGCTGCCCAAAGCTGGGTGCTGGGTGCTGGGTAAGCCTCCATATCAAGGAGACTACTCGATACTCCGAGAACCCGCAAGGAGGTAGTAAAAATAATTTGGCGCGCGGTAATTACACCGTCTTTGGGGGGGCCTCGTCTTCTAGTCGGGAGAGTTGCCTTCTTGAACCGTCATGACCGCCTCGCGAATCACTTCCGGCGTCTCCCACGTCACGAAGTGTCCCTGCCCCTTAAGCGTGACGACGCTGAGCGAGCGGGCCCCGGTCATCATGCGTTCGATGTACGCGACGTTGGCGTAGGGCACCAGCGCGTCGGTCGTGCCGTGGATGACGATGACGGGGCAGGTGATGCGTGACAGCAGCGGGGCCAGCAGTTTGGTCTGGCTCATCGCCGCGTCGAGTTCGCCCATGCTGTTGTCGATGGCCCGCGGCATGAACGCCCGCGCCAGCCCGGTCGTGGCGATGCGCTGCATGATGCCCGGCTCTTCGAGCTTCGGGTCCAACGAGCCGGCGACGATGATCAGCCCGGCGACCTTGTCCGGGTGCTCGGCGGCGATCCACGCGGCGATCGGCCCGCCCAGCGAGTGTCCGACGAGGATCGTGCCGCGACCGTTGCGTACTTCCAGCAGCCGCGCGATCGCGTCGGACTGCTGCTTGAAGCCGGGCACGGCCCCCTTGGGCCCGGATTCGCCGAAGCCCGGGCGATCGACGGCGACGCTCTCAAGCCCGGGCACGGGGTCGACGAGGAAATCGGCCCAGCCGTGCGCGTTGCCGGGCGTGCCGTGGATGTACAGGACCCGGGGGAGACTTGGGTCCCCGCCGCGCAGGTACGACATTTCGGGCAAGTCGCCCGCCGCGGGCACGGTCTGGCGAGACAGCGCGGCGATTTGTTCGGCCGGCGAGCGCGGGCCGACGCTCGCGCACGCGTGCAGGCGCGACAGCCCGAACAGGATGCCCGGCAGCGCGATCAGCAGCGTGCCGCGGCGGAGCCAGCGCCGGCGCCGGGAGCGCGGCGCCGCTTGGATGGGGAGAGCCCGGATCTCCGGAGCGCGACCCGGCGCGGCGTCGGCCGCGGGTGCGGGCGGGGGCGAACCGGGGGCTGGCTCGGGCGGGCTTGGCATGGATCAGTCGGACGCTGCGAGGCGGGCACGGGTCCCCTCGGTCCCCGCCCACAAGTGTTCGCTGGCCGCGGCGTGACGATGCAGGCATGCTGCAGCGGCGGGGCCGGCGCGGGTCCGCCTAACCTCGCCCGTGTCGGATGCCCAGAACGCCGGAGCGATGCACTGGTGGACGCTGCACGAGCAGCGGGCCGCGGTCGCGTCGGGCGCCGTGTCTTCGGAAGAGCTGACCAAGGCCGCGCTCGCCCGGGCCGAGGCGCTCAACCCGCGCCTCAACGCGCTCACGGAGATCTTCGCCGACGAGGCCCTGGAACAGGCCCGCCGGAGCGACGCGCGGCGGGCCAAGGGCGAGCCCCTCGGCCCCCTGGGTGGCGTGCCGCTGGTGCTGAAGGACAACATTTGCCTCTCCTGGGGGCGGACGACGTGCGCGTCGAAGATGCTGGCGCAGTACCGCTCGCCGTATACCGCGACGGCGGCCCAGCGCCTGCTCGACGCGGGGGCCGTCGTTCTCGGCAAGGGGAACCTGGACGAGTTCGCGATGGGCTCGTCGGGCGAGCACTCGTTCTTCGGGCCGACGCGCAACCCGTGGGACGAATCCCGCGTGCCGGGCGGGTCGAGTTCGGGGTCGTGCGCCGCGGTCGCCGCGGGGCTCGCGGCGGGCGCGCTTGGGTCCGACACGGGCGGCTCGATCCGCATGCCGGCCGGGCTGTGCAACGTGGTGGGCGTGAAGCCGACGTACGGGCGGGTGTCGCGGTACGGGCTGGTCGCGTACGCCTCGAGCCTGGACCAGATCGGCCCGTTCGCGCGCACCGTCGCCGACGCGGCCCTGCTCACGCAGACCATCTGCGGGCCCGACGCCCACGACGCCACCTGCGCCCCCCAGCCCGCGCCGGACCTGTTAACGGATCTCGAGTCGCCGATGCACAACATCATCGTCGGCGTGCCGAGTTTCGCACGCTCCTCGGCGAACCACCCGGGCGTCGCGGCGGCGCTGGAGGCGGCGATCGAGGCGCTGCGACGGCTGGGCGTGGGCGTGGTCGATGTCGACCTGCCGCACGCCGAGTCCGGCATCGCCGCGTACTACATCGTCGCCACGGCGGAGGCGTCGTCGAACCTGGCCCGCTTCGACGGCGTGCGGTACGGGCACCGGACCACGCCCCGACCCGGGGATGAACTTGCCGATCTCTACGCGCGGTCTAGGGCCGAGGGCTTCGGGCCCGAGGTGCAGCGCCGCATCATGCTCGGCACGCACGTGCTCAGCGCCGGGTACGCCGAGGCGTACTACGTCACGGCGCTCAAAGTCCGGCGGCTGATCAAGCGCGACTACGACCGCGTGTTTGCCGGCGAGGCGGGTGAGCGCGGCGGGGGGGGGGCCGCACGCATGCCGTGTCAGGCGATCCTGCTGCCCAGTTCGCCCGCGCCGGCGTTCCCGATCGGCGCCAAGTCGGGCGACCCGCTGTCGCTGTACCTTGAAGACGTGTACACGGTGGGCGTGAACCTGGCCGGGCTGCCGGCGATCACGGTGCCGGGCGGGTTCGTCGATGTGGACGGCGCGCCGCGCCGGCTGCCGGTGGGTCTGCAACTGGTCGGGCCGGCGTGGAGCGAGCCGACGCTGTTCCGCGTGGCCCGGATGCTGGAGCAGGAAACCGGGCACGGGCGCACGCACTGCCCGATCGCGTGAGCGACGTTCGCCGCACGAGCGGGTGAGCGGTATGGCGGTTAGCGTGCGCCGACGGAGGTGCCGTTGACGGTGAGCTGCGCGGTGGTCTGCTCGTCGCAGAGCGGCTTGGTCATAGACGGGTCGTCGACGAGCTGCTGGAGATTGACCGAGCCGTAGAGGTCAATCACGGCTTTGGCGGCCGCGTCGACCCGGCGGTGCAGCGGGCAGAGGTTCGGGCCGTGGTTGCTGAGCCCGAGCGGGCAGGAGGTGATGCGTTTGACGTCGGCGACAGCCTGGACGACTTCCAGCAGGGAAATGTCTTTGGCCGGGCGGCTGAGCTTGTACCCGCCGCGGACGCCGCGGCGTCCCACGATCAGGTCAGCGCCGGCCAGTTGCTGCAGTACCTTGGCGAGGTAATGCGTGGGCACCTGCGTCTTGCCGGCGAGTTCGACCGTCGGCACCAGACGCTCAGGACTGAGCGCCAACCAGGCCATTGCGCGCATCGCGTATTCAGTCGTCTGCGAGAACACCCGAGCCCTTTCAAAGTCGATCGGCAGGTCGCTTTTAGTGTAGCACAGGAATCGGTTTATTGTTCGGGTTTCTTCGGACAGTCCGTTGAACTCGGCCCACGCCCGATCAACAGCAAAAGTGAGTGTCCGACGACCAGCAGCGTGCCGCCCTCGTGCCCAAGAACGCCCAGCCATAGGGGGACCCGCTCGCCCGTCCGGGAAATCACCAAGGTCGCGATCGCCATCACGACGATCGCGGACAGGGCGAAGATCAGGTTGATCAGAATCGTTCGGCGAGCGCGGCGGGCCAGGGCCACGGCCCACGGCACGGCGGCGAGGTTATCGGCCAGGAGCACGATGTCGGCGGACTCGAGGGCCGCGTCGGACCCGATGGAGCCGATCGCGATGGACACATCCGCGGAGGCGAGCGCGGGGGCGTCGTTGACGCCGTCGCCGATGACGCCGACGCCGGGGCCGCGGCCGGTCGAACTGCGGCGGGCGCCGGCGAGTTCCTGCTTGAGCGCGTCGACGCGGGCGACTTTGTCGGGCGGGAGGAGTTCTGCGTGGAAGCGGTCGATGCCGAGCGTGGCGGCGACGGCCGCCGCGGTGCCCCGGTTGTCGCCCGTGAGCATGACCACAGGCGCGACGCCAAGGGCGTGCAGGTCGGCGACGAGGCGTTCGGCCCCGGGGCGGACGCGGTCGGAGAGGATGACGACGCCGGCCTGGCCGTCGTGGGCGACGACGGTGGCGATCTCGCCGCGGGCTTGCACGCCGGCGAGAACGCGGCGGACCATGGCGCGAAGGCACTCGGGGATGAGATCTTCGACGAAGACGTAGGTGCCGAGCTTGGCGGGCGCGCCGGCGATCAGGCCCGAGACGCCACGACCAGCGGTGAAGCCCGGGGTCTCGACGACGGCGGGCTCAACTTGCTGGCCCTCGGCGAAGGCGCGGATGGCGACGGCGATCGGGTGCGTGGAAGACTGTTCGAGCCCGGCGGCGACGGCGACGAGGCGGCGCTGGTCGGACCAGCCGACGGGGTGGAGCTCGGCGACGCGCATCTCGCCGACGGTGAGCGTGCCGGTCTTATCGAAGGCGATCGCGCCCAGGCGGGCGAGGCGCTCGATGGACTGGCCGCCCTTGAACAGCACGCCGGCGCGGGCGCCGCGGGTGATGGCGGCGAGCGTCGCCGTGGGCGTGGCGATGATGACGGCGCACGGCGAGGCGACGATGAGCAGCGTGATGGCGGTGTACAGCGCGGTCGTCCACGGGTCGCCGAAGGCCAGCCACCAGACGAGGAAGACCACGGCGCTGGTGATGAACACGCCGGCGGCGTAGGGCTGGTTGACGCGGTCGATGAGGCGCTGCAGCGGGGCCCGCTGCTGCTGCGCGGTGGTGACCAGGTCGAGGATGCGCTGCAGGCTGGATTCGCGGGCCGGCCGGAGCACGGTGCAGCGGATCGGGTTCCCGAGGTTGATGGTGCCGGCGTAGACCTCGTCGCCGGGGGCGACCTCGCGCGGCATGCTCTCGCCGGTGAGGCTGGCCTGATCGATGTTGGAGCGGCCGTCGTCGATGCGGGCGTCGGCGGGGATGGTCTCGCCCGGCGCGACGCGGACGACGTCGCCGCTGATCAACTGTTCGGGCGGGAGGTCGATCCAGGCACCGTTGCGGAGCGCCTGGGCGGCGGTGGGCATGAGGCGGTGCAGGGCTTCGACAGCGCGGGTGGTTCGCGCGGTGGCGAGGCCCTCGAGCCCGCCGGCGAGGACGAAGAGGAACAGCAGCAGCGCGCCTTCCCAGACAGCGCCGACGAGCGCCGCGAGCACGGCCCCGGCGGCCATGAGGACGTCGATGTCGAGAGAGCGCTCGCGCAGGGATTCGAACGCAGCCCGCAGGCCGTGGACCATGCCGACGCTCAGCGCGATCCACCAGGAAACCTGCGCGACGGTGGACAGACCGGCGATGGAGAAGGCCAAGCCGACGAGGAGGAGGGCGCCGGTGATGCACGCCGCGGCGATCTCGCCCTTGGGGGAAAAGAGTGCGGCGGACAGCGAGCCCCCCCGCGCGGGGGAACCGCCGATTGTTGACACCTCAACAATAGAGGGCGTGCCGCCGGGCACCGCGGGGTGACCAGCGGGCGTTTCGAGACGGGGTTGGAGCGCGGGAGCGGACACGGGGTTGGCCCGGAAAAGAGGGCTCTGAGACGGTCGAACCCCTCAAAGTATCGGACATTACTTGAGGGGAATGCGGTCTGGGCAAACCGGAGAACCCGCGAAAGGACGGACGAGTCGCAGATTCCGGCTCGTGACCGGTTGACAGAGCCCCGACTTCATGAGAGTATTCCCCTTCCGGACGACCGGGTTCACCCGGCGCTTGTGAAGAAACAGATTCGTTGGTCCGAGTACATTTCCTGCGGGTATGATCCCCCAGTGCTGGTGGGTCAGTTCGCAGATCACCAGAGCTCCAAGGGCTGTAGCGATGGTTCAGGGAACGATCGGCGTAGATTGGGTACAACTTCTCTCGGACGCGGGCGCGGGCGCCATGATCATTGACGCCGACGGGCGGATCGCGTTCGCGAACGTGTCGGCGGCGCGGCTGTTCGCGCGGCGCGGGCCTGCGGAGTGCGTCGGGCTGCGCCTGGCGGACGTCCTGCGGCCGAGCGCGGCGGACGAACGGGCCGACCTGTCGAGGCGGGTGATCAACTCCGGGCGCCCGGTGATCTTCCGGGAACTCTGGGACGGGGTCGCGCTCCGGGCAACCGTCCGCAAGATCGACCAAAGCCCGTCGGGGGCTCCGGCGGCGCTCTGGGTGTACGCCCCGGAAACGGACGCGCTCCCCCAACCGGTCGACGCCGAGACGATGACCATCGACGCGAAGCACGTCGACTACGGCCCGCTGAGCGTGCTGACCAGCAGCGAGCTGCGGGTCATGGCGCTGATCGGCGAAGGGCTGAGCAACGCGGACATCGCGGCCCGGCTGCACCGGGCGGTGAAGACGGTGGAATCGCACCGCGCGTCGCTGACGGAGAAGACGGGTTCGGCCAGCCGCGTGGAGCTTGGGGCGATGGCCCGCCGCGCTGGGCTAATCCGGCGCGTCGATCTGCCGGAGTCGGCCCCGACGCCGGGCGGTGGGAAGACCACGCCGACGTACTACGGCTGAGCGGCGGCCTTCGGCGGTACTGAGATCGTGAAGAGCCGAGTGGTGACCCGGCGCGGCGTCGCCGCGCGGCGGTGTCATACCCGCGTGGGCGATGGTTGCCGGTTTAGATCGGGCGCTCGAACATCGCGACCAGCGGCGATGAGGTGGTGAGGCGCGTCGAGAGGCCGGCGGGCAGGCGGGCGGGAGCCGCGGCGAGCGTGCCGGAGGTCTCGGCGGTGTCGACCAGCGTCGGCGTGAGCGCGGCCGGGGCGGGCGCGGCGGACGTTTCGGGCGCGTCGGTGTCGAGCGAGCCGGCGGCCCGTTCGGCCCCGGCGAGGGCGGAGCGGAGGGCGGCGGTGAGCGTGCCGAGTTCCGAGCGCAGTTCGCGCCGCACGCCGTCGACGATCTGACGGATCTGCGGGGGCGGCTGGTCGTCGCCGGCGAGCAGGCCCTTCCAGGGTTCGAGGGCGGCGAGGGCCGCGTCGACCTTGGCGCTCGAGCGTTCGAGCAGGCGCAGGGTGAGCGCGGCGCTGTTCTGGGCGTCGTCGGCCTTGGTGACCATGGCGAGCAGGGGCTCGCGGATCTGTTCGGCCCGGTCGATCGCGGCGGTGAGGGTGGTGGTGGTCTCGGCGCCGGCGGTGGCGATGCGGTCGATGCGCCGGTCGGCGTCTTCCATCAGTCGGGCGGTGGTCTCGGCGAGCTGCTGGAGCGCGGCGGAGGTGGCGCCGTCGAGGCGGACGCCGGCGGCGAGCGCGTGCTCTTCCAGGCGAGCGCGGGCCTGATCGGTGATGACATCGAGGCTGGGGCGGACGGCTTCGACGGCGTCGGCGGCGGTGCGCTGGGCGAGGAGGAGGCGCTCGTCGACGGTCGCCGCGGCCTGGCGGCAGGCTTCGCGGATGCGCTCGGCGTCGACGGCGAGCGTCTCGCGCTGGGCGTCGACGCGGCCCATGATCCCGGCGAGCTCGTCGAGCAGGCCCGCCATCGCCTGGCGGGAGGTCTGCGCGATGGTCTGAACTTCGGCCAGGCGGCGGAGCGCGGCGTCGGCGTGGGCGCCCATCTCGCCCGCTTCCCGCACGATCGCGCCCAGCGAGCCGGGGGCGTAGGTCGCGTCGGGGCCCAGGCGCGCGAGCGGGCAGCCCAGCAGCGACTCGGCCCGGCTGAGGCAGTCGGCCAGGGCGGATTGGCTCGGGCCCAGCAAGCCGTCGGCGTCGCGGCGGATGGCGTCGAGGCGCTGTTCGAGTTCGCGGCTGGTGGTGCGGACGCGTTCTTCGAGGGCTTCGACGCGGGCGGCGGCGGCGGCCTGGGCCGCGTCGACGCGGGCTTCCAGCGCGGTGAGTTTGGATTCGATCAGCCGGTCGGCCTTGGCATCGAGCGTGTCGACGGCGCTGGCGGCCCGGTGGGCTTCGTCGACCAGGCCCTGGGCCTTGGCCATGCGCTCGTCGGCAGCCTTCACGGCCTTGGCGATCAGCGCGAGGTTGGCGTGCTGGGCGGCTTCGCGCTCCTGGAGGGTGCGGGCGGCGGTGGTGAGCTCGGCGAGGGCGGCGTGCACGGCCCGGCGCTCGGCGCCGGCCTGCTCGACCAGCACGCGGAGTTCTTGCGAGAGTTCGTTGAAGGCGCGGCGGTCGACCACGCGCGGGGAGAGGAAGACGCCGTCGACGGAGGTGTCGACGCGGGCCGCGGTGTCGGCGGTCGGCGGGAGCGGGGCGACGGCGATGGGCGCCGCGGGCGCGGGGGGCGCGGGGGGGGCGAGCGGGGTGGAAGGGTTGAGGAGTGGTGAGCGCGGGTGCGGTGTCACGGGTGGGGCATCCTGCCGCCGAGAGGGTGGGGGAGGGGGGCGGGGGTGGGCGGTGAGGGGCGAGCGGGGGGAATCGGCCCCGACCGCGCCGAAAGCAACCGCTGTGGGGCGGATCGGCCAACGCGGCATTGGTTCTGCACAACTCGCGGCGAAGGCGCTCGCGCGTGGGATCGGGGAGCGGGGGCGGCGGGTCGTACCATGCGCCATGGCGCGACGTTCAGGCAATGCGGGCGGTTCGGGTGGTGGGCGTGGTCCGCGTGGCGGCGGCGGTGGTGGGGCGCGCGGAGGCGGAGGCGGGGCGCGCGGCGGGCGGGCGGGTGGTGGTGGGAGTGGTCGTGGCGGGCCGGGTGGGCGGACCAGCCGCGGGCCGGGCGGCGGCGCGTCGGGCAGCCGCGGCGGGTCGCGCCCCCGAGCGGGGAGGGGCGGCGGGGGCGGCGGTGTCGGAT
>CAZTQN010000064.1:0-10582 GCA_964615765.1 uncultured Phycisphaeraceae bacterium | reverse complement strand
CCCCCCCCCCCCCCCCCCCCCCCCCCCCCCCCCCCCCCCCCCGCCCCGCGCCCCCGCGGGCGGGGGGGGGGGCGCGGGGGTGAAGACAATGGTGCGGGGCATTACGGAGTTGCCCGCGGTTGCAACCGAGTCGTGATTCTCGGACGAATCTGGAGATTGCACCAGAATGACCGGTGCGTGGCGGATCCGTGTGCGTTAGGTGCGCATACTTGGGGGGATGGGGATGGTCGATGATGCCTGGGGCGTTCTGCCCAGGGCGTTGGGTGAAGCCGGCCGCGGGTCTTAAGGCGGTCGTGAGTGCCGGAGTTGTGTGCTGATGCGTACGAGCGGACGCTGGGTGGAATGGGTGTGGGCGGCGGGGCTGGCGGTGATCGGCGCGGTGGTTGCGCTGGCGGCGCCGGTGGGGACGACGCGGAAGAACTTCTTTCACCCGGGCACGCAGCCGGGCGGGATTGAAGAGGAGTTGATCTCGCCGCAGCAGTGCTCGTTCTGCCACGGGTCGTATGACGCGGACGCGGCGCCGTTTGATCGGTGGGCGCACAGCATCAAGGCGCAGTCCGGGCGCGACCCGGTGTTTCACGCGGCGCTGGCGATCGCGGAGCAGGACGCGAACTTCGTGGCGGACTTCTGCCTGCGGTGCCATGTGCCGCAGACGTGGGTGCAGAACTTCGTGACGTTCAACACGGATCCGGCGAGCCCGCGGTTCGGGTTTCACAACCCGCTGAGCGGGGCGCAGCTTGAAGGGGTGACGTGCTCGACGTGTCACCGGATGGTGGACCCGATCTACACGGCGGGGCAGAGCCCGTCGGTGGACCTGGCGATCCTGGACTCGATCGTGCCGTCCCCCATGACCAACCCGCACAACGCGGGGTATGTGATCGATCCGGAGGATCGGCGGCGCGGGCCGTTTGATCTGAACGCGGACTGGCAGGCGGCGTTCGGGTTCGGGTTTCCGGGGTTCCACAGGTGGCTGGAGAGCCCGTTCCATATGGAGAGCCGGATGTGCGCGACGTGCCACGACGTGAGCACGCCGCACTTCACGAAACAGGCGGACGGGAGCTTTGCGCTCAATGAGTTGAACGTCGCGCCGAACCCGGACAAGAACGCGCAGTTTCCGGAGCAGCGGACGTACAGCGAATGGGCGGCGAGCCTGTTCGGGCAGGGCCCGGTGGACCTGGACATGCGGTTCGGGAATCGGGAGTCGGTGTCGAGCTGCCAGGACTGCCACATGCCGAAGACGGTTGGGCAGGGGTGTGCGCTGGAGCCGCCGGTGCGGAACAACCTGCCGCAGCATGATTTCAACGGGGCGAACACGTGGGTGCTGAAGGCGGTGCGGGCGCTGTACCCGGACAGCGAAACGGGGATGAGCGAGAGCGGGGTTGAGGAGGGGCTGGCGCGGGTGCGGTCGATGCTGGCGCGGGCGAGCGACATGGAGCTGAGCCTGCTGAGCGGGGATCGGCTGAACGTGCGGATCATCAACTACACGGGTCACAAGCTGCCGACGGGGTATACCGAGGGGCGGCGGATGTGGATCAACGTGAAGTTCAAGGACGGGTCCGGCAATGTGGTGGCGGAGCGCGGGGCGTACGACTTCGCGACGGCTGAGCTGATTGAGAACGACACGAAGGTGTACGAGGGGAAGATCGGGCTGGACGCGGCGATCGCGGCGGCGACGGGGAACCAGGCGGGGCCGGCGTTCCGGCTGGCGCTGTCGAACAAGTGGTTCAAGGACAACCGGATCCCGCCGATGGGCTTCACGAACGCGGCGTTCGAGGGTGCAGGCGCGGGGCACTATCCGCCCGGGCAGTACGCGGATGGGCAGTACTGGGACGACACGCCGTACGCGGTGCCGGCGGGGGCGCGGAGCGCCGAGGTGACGGTGTACTACCAAACGACGTCGAAGGAGTACATCGAGTTCCTGCGCGACGAGAACGAGACGGACCAGCGCGGGCAGGTGGCCTACGACCAATGGCTGCAGCACGGCAAGAGCGAGCCGGTGGAGATGGACCGGGCCACGATCATCATCCCGTGCGCATGCGACGCGAGCGGCGACGGCGCGGTCAGCGTGCAGGACCTGTTCGACTTCCTGAGCTGGTGGTTCGCGCTGAGCACGCGGGCTGACTACAACCGCGACGGGACCGTCAACGTGCCGGACATTTTCGAGTTCCTGGGGTGCTGGTTCGCGGGATGCTCGTGAGCAGGGGCTAGGGGATAGGGGATAGAGGTCAGGGGTTAGAGGTCAGGGGGCGGAAGGGGCGTGGGGGACTCGGGGGTGTTGGCGCGCCAATCATCGCGGCATGTCGGACTCGAAGGGAATGTCGTCGGGGGCACCCGGTTTTTCGCGGGCGAGGCCCAGGGCCGATGCGCGCGGCGTGGAGGTGCTTGTCCTCGACGTTGACGGCGTGTTGACCGATGGGTCGATCAACCTTGACGACGCCGGCGTCGAGACCAAACGGTTCAACGTGCGCGACGGGCAGGGGATCGCGTGCTGGATCAAGCTCGGGCTGCGCGTCGGGATCATCACGCGGCGCGGCGGGAGCGTGACGGGCAAGACGGGACGCGGCGAGTGCATCATGCACCGCGCGCGGGAGCTCGGGATCCCGGAAAAGAACGTGATTCGCGGGGCGGCGGATAAAGCCGCGGCGCTGGACGTGCTGCTCGGGCAGCTCGGGCTGACGGACGCGCAGGCGGCGTACATCGGGGATGATCTGCCGGATATCCGCCCGATGAAACGCGTCGCGTGCGCGATCGCGCCGGCGGACGCGCACCCGCGCGTGCGTGAGGTGGCGGCGTATGTGACGGCGCTGCCGGGCGGGCACGGGGCCGTGCGCGAAGGGATCGAGATGCTCGTCGAAGCCAAGGGGCTGACGGAGCGGATGATGTCGGCGTATGTGTGAGGTGCGAGATGGCGGCGCGGCTGGAGACGCTGGTGATCGCGACGGGCAACCCGCACAAGGTTGAGGAACTGCGCGCGATCCTGGGAGAGGGGACCGGCGCGGGCGTGCGCGTCCTGGCGCTGACGGACCTGCCGGGGCATGAGCGGCTGGTGGAGCCGGCCGAGACGGGCTCGACGTTCGCCGACAACGCGCGGATCAAGGCGGTGTCATACGCGCGGCAGACGGGGATGGCGTGTCTGGCGGATGACTCGGGGATCGAGATCGATGCGCTGGCGCTGGCGGATGGCACGCCGCGGCCTGGAGTGATCAGTTCGCACTACTGCACGGACGGCGTGGAGCGTGGGATGTCGCGGAGTGAGCGGGACGCGGCGAATAACGCGCGGGTGATGCGCGAGATGGCGGGCGTTACGGCAGAAAAACGCGGGGCGCGGTTTGTGTGCTGCATGTGCGTGGCGAGCGCGGACGGGCGGGTGCTGATGGAATCGCGCGGGACGGTGGAGGGACGGATCGGCGAGCCGCCGCGGGTGCCGGCGGGGGCGAACGGGTTCGGGTATGACCCGCTGTTCCTGATGGGCCCGACGCACGCAATGACGGGGGCGGAGATGAGCGCCGCGGAGAAAAACCGCGTGAGTCATCGGGCCAGGGCGGCGGCGGCGGTGGCGGCGTGGCTGCGGGTGTGAGCGCGCGTGGCCGCGCGCTGTTGGTGAGCGGGCGGTGCGTGGGGAAGCGCGGCGGCGGGATTGACAGCCGCGCGGCGCGGGGGTAGTCTGAACTCGCTCAAGGTGCCCGAGCATCCGGTCAGGATGAACGGGCTGAAAAGGGAAGCGTGGTACGTTGCTGGCGAAGTGCAGCGACCAATCCACCGCGGACGCGCCGCCGTAACGGGTGTTCCAGCATGCGACAGGCATGCTGGTCCCGGGCTCAGGAGCGCCACTGCCGACGGGTGCGGACAACGCACCGGGAAGGCGGGAAGGCGGAGCCCGGATCACCCCGAGCCGGAAGACCTGCCGGGAGCCGCGTCGTGCTCGGAAGCACGGCGTGAGTTCGGTGCGCCCTCGCGATCTGGGGCGTCGAGCGTTGGCACCGCGTGCTCCGGCGGTGAGGCAGGCGAAGGTCGCCCGCGTGGGCGTCCGCGAGCCGGGCCTTTGGCCAACTCTTGACGCGATCAACCCACCCGCCGCGAGGGCCAAACAGGTCCGGGGCCGTGCCGCGCGATTCGGCACGAAGTGCGGAAGGTTGTGTCAGCATGCGTCGAGTGATGAATCGGATGGCAAGCGCGCGGGCGATCGCCGCGGGCGCGGTGGCGGCGGGTGTGTGCGTGGGTATCGGCGGCGGCGAGCGCTCGGCGAGCGCGAGCGTGCCGTCGTACACGCTGGTCGGGTCGTTCACGACGCCCAGCGGGCTGGCGTGGGACATCGGACCCGACGGGCGGGTGGTGGGCGTCTTGAGTGACGGGCAGATCGTGCGGCAGTCGACGGTGAACGGGAGCGTGTTCACGGGGATCGGCGCGGTCGACGGGACCATCTTCGCCGGGCCGTTCGGGAACTTCGGGGCCGGGTTCGTGCGCGTCAGCCCGAGCGGGCAGACGATCGCGATCGGCGACAACGAGGCGCAGGGACGCGTGCACTTTGTGCAAGCGGCCGGTCTTTCCAGCGGGACGGTGTCGGCGACGACGTTCATCGCGGCGCCGAACTTCAGCGCGGCGTGGGCGGGCGATAACACGCTGATGGTCGCGGGCGGGTTCGCGTCGTCACGGGTGTCGCGGCTGGATGTCAACGCGGGCACGGCGACAAGCGTGATCAGCGGGCCGGACGCGTCGGGCGGGGTCGCGATCCGCGGCGGGCGGCTGTTTACGGGCGAGGGCTTCAGCCTGGGCGACCCGGCGCTGACCGGCAACGTGCGTGCGTTTGACCTGGCCGGGCTGCTGAGCGCGACGACGGCGACGCCGTTCTCCGCGGGCACGCTGGTCGCGGACGCGCTGTCGGGCAGTTCGCTCGGGTTTGATGGGGCGGGCAACCTGCTCGTCGGCGGCGGGCAAGCGGGCGGAGACTTCGGATACGCGGCGGTGATCGACGCGGGCGCGATCGCCGCGGCGATTGCGGGCGGCGGGCCCGCGCCGGACGCGTCGGAACTGCGGTTGAGCCCCGCGGGCGCCGCGTTCTACGGAATCCGCTACAACCCGGTGACGGACGAGGTGCTGGTGTCGAGCGGCGGGACGGTGTATCGCTACGCCGTGCCGTCGCCCACGGGGGCGGCGGTGCTGGCGCTGGGCGGCGTGGTGGCGATGCGGCGACGCCGCGGCGCGGCGAGCGCGGGGGTGACGGCGTGAGCGACGCACGGATGAACAGCGATGGCCGGCGGCGCGGGTGCGCCGCCGGCCTGGGGCGTGTGAAGATTGGCGGCGTTGCGGGCGTGCTCGCGGCGATCACTGCGATCGCGGTCGCGAGTGTGGCCCACGCGGGCGGGCAGTTCGCGGCCCGCGTGCTGGCGTTTGAGCCGGCGCCGGGGCAGTTCGTGCAGAACGGCGTGTACAGCGATCCGTCGCGGGCGCTGGGGCCGCCGCCGAGCGGGACAGGGTTCTTCGGCGGGCTCCTGGTCGCGGACAACAGCAAGACGGTCTCGCTGGGCGGGTTCGGCGGGACGATCACGCTCGGGTTTGATCGGCCCGTGTGGCGGAACCGGCACAACCGCTTCGGCGTCGACGCGATCGTGTATGGCAACGGGTTCTATGTTGGTGACTGGGCGCGGCGGTATGTCGAGCCGGGGGTGATCGAGATCTCGCGCGATGACAATCAGAACGGCGTGGCGGACGACGCGTGGTATGTGGTGCGTGGGTCGCACCTGTCGCCGCCGATCGCGCGAACGGTGAAGACGTACGACGCGGCGAGCTTGAACCCGCTGCACGTGCCGCCGGGGCGGACGGGCGTGTGGAGCGTGAGCGCCTTCGCGCTGCCGGGCGCGGCGTTCCCGCTGAGTTCGGTGCTGGTCGCCAGTGGGAGCGGCGAGGCGGCGTACGGGTACGCGGATCTGTCGCCGACGGTGCGGCTGGGCGATACGGACGCGGACGATGTGGTGGATGATCCGTTGATCACGCCGCTGGCGTTTTACACGCGGGCGGATGATCCGCGCGCGGTGGGGATCTCGCCGGGCGCGGGCGGCGGGAGCGGGTTTGCGATCGCGGACGCCGTCGATGCGGCGACGGGGGCGCCGGCCGGGCTGGACCGGTTTGATTTCATCCGGATCACGACCGGTCTTGACCGCGCGGACGCGCTCCTCGGCGAAACATCGACGGAGGTGTCGGCGGTAGCGGATGTCACGCCCACGTACTCGGCGGACTGGAACGTCGACGGCTCGCGCGGCGTGCAGGACATCTTTGATTTCCTGGGCGACTGGTTCGCCGGAGCGGGTGAAGACGGCGGGGCCGACTTCAACGCCTCGGGCGCGACCACCGTGCAGGACCTGTTCGATTTCCTCAGCGCGTACTTCGCGGGTTGAACGGCGGGCGACGGACAGGAGGCGCGGTGAAGCGGCATGCGGCGAGATGACCGGACAACCCCGCGGCGGAACGAGCGCGGCGCCGGCGCGGCGGGGGCCGCGTGCGCGTTCACGCTCATCGAACTGCTGATCGTCGTCGCGATTGTCGCGGTGCTGATCGGCGTGCTGCTGCCGTCGCTCGGCTCGGCCCGGGACGCGGGGCGGTTGTCGGTGTGCCTCTCGAACGCGCGGCAGTTGGTGCTCGCGCTCGACGTGTACGCGGGCGAGCACAGTGACCTGTACGCGCCGGGCGCGGCGGACTTTGCGAGCAACATGCAGCGCTGGCACGGGGCGCGGGACCCGGTGAGCGGGGCGTTTGCGGCGGAGGGCGGCGCGCTGACGGCGTACATCAACGGGGACACGGGCGTGAGCGGGGGCGCGGCGGGCGTCAGCCGCGCTGTGCGGACGTGCCCGGAGTTTGCGGCCGTCGCCGCGGCGCTGACGCGGCAGCGCGTCGGCTTCGAACGCTCGGCGGGCGGGTACGGGTACAACAACGCGTTCGTGGGCACGCGGCGCGCCGGCGCGGGCGTGGACCCGGCGACGGGGCAGATGGTGTACCGCGTGGTGACGGATCAGACCGGCGGGCCGCGGTGGACGTTCGCGTCCCCCGCGCGGACGATCGCGTTCGCCGACGGCGCGATCGCGGACGGGAATCGCGTCGCCGGAGTAAGTGAGTATTCGTTCATCGAGCCTGTCTTCTGGCCGGAGCGTCCGGGGTCGCGGACGGACCCGAGCACGCACTTTCGGCACGCGAGCGGGTCGGGCGGAGGGGCGGGCGCGGGGACGGGCGGGCGGGCGGCGACGGCGTGGCTCGACGGGCACGGGAGTGTGGAAAAGCTCGGCGAAACATGGTCGAGCGGCGTGTACCCGGCCCGCGCGGGAGATTTCGGGATCGGGTGGATGTCGCCGTCGGACAGCAACGCGCTGTACGACGATCAGTGATTTTCCATACAAGAAGATCCTGTATTCGACATTGCAATTCACACCGTTGTCGACTTGGAGGGGGAGGCGGACCGATGGATAATGAAGACGGACTCACGCTGGACGACCACGTCTCCGGGAATGACATGTCCGTTACGCGGTGTATCTGCCTGAATCTCTCGTTCGAACACCTGCACACCATCGCGGTGCGGGATGGGTTGAACTTTCGGCAGCTGCAGCGGCTGACGCGGTGCGCGTCGTCGTGCCGCATGTGCGAGCCGTACATCCGGGTGATGCTCTCGAACGGGCAGACGGCGTTCCGCGTGATGCGGCCCGGGGCGGTGGCGCGGATCATGAACGAAGCGCGGCGCGAAGAAGCGCAGGGACAGCCGGGGCAAGCGGGCGAGCAGCGCGAGAGCGCGATGGCGGGCGGCGGCGCGGCGGACTCGGCGTCGGACGGCGGGGAGATGACGCCGCGCGAGACGCGTTGGGAAGGCGATAGAGGTCAGCGGTGAGGGGTCAGAGGGGAGCGGCCGCGCAGGCCGGGGTTACTCGCCGGCGGGGACTGGGGCGGCGGCGACGACGCTGTCGGCGTCTTCGACCTTGACGACGCGGACGCCCTGGGTGCCGCGGCCGGTTTCGCGGATCTCGGCGACGGGCATGCGGACGGTCATGCCGTTGCGCGTAGTGACGACGACGTCGTCGCTGGCGCGGACGCCGATGGCGGCGATGGAGCGGCCGTTGCGCTGGCTGGCGTCGATATCGACGCGACCCTTGCCGCCGCGGGATTGGCTGCGGGGCTTGCCGGTCTCGGGCTGCACGCGGTATTCATCGACGGGCGTGCGCTTGCCGTAGCCGCGCTCGGAGATGGTGAGCAGGCAGACGGAGGGGTCGACGGTGTCCCAGGAGCGGCGGTCCTCGTCGGGCGAGCCGCGCATGGGGATGGCGACGACGCCGATGACCTCGTCGCTGTCTTCGAGTTCGATGCCCTTGACGCCGGCGGCGGAGCGGCCCATGGCGCGGGCGTCGTCCTCGTTGAAGCGGATGGACATGCCCTGCGCGGTGGCGAGGAGGATGTCGTCCGAGCCGGTGGTGAGGACGCAGTCGAGCAGGCGGTCGCCGTCCTTGAGGCCGACGGCGATGAGCCCGGACTTGTTGACGTTGCGGTAGTCCTTCAGCGGGGTGCGCTTGACGATGCCCTGCGCAGAGACGAAGAAGAGGTAGTGGCTGCCTTCCTCGAAGTTCTTGACGGGGAGGAAACCGCGCACGGTTTCGCCCTCGCGGAGGTCGATGAGGTTGACGATGGCGCGGCCCTTGGAGGTGCGCGGGAGTTCGGGGAGTTCGTAGACCTTGATCTTGAAGACGCGCCCGGTGTTGGTGAAGCAGAGCAGGTCGTCGTGCGTGCTGGCGACGAACATGTGCTCGATGAAGTCGTCTTCCTTGGTGGCGCCGCCGATGATGCCCTTGCCGCCGCGGCCCTGCTGCTTGTAGGTGTTGAGCTTGACGCGCTTGGCGTAGCCCTGGTGGGAGATGGTGACGGCCATGTCCTCGACCTGGATGAGGGCGGCGATGGAGAACGCGTCGTGCTCGCCGGCGTCCTGGATCTCGGTGCGGCGCTCGCAGAGCGAGGTCTTGGCCTCCATCGGGAACTTGGCGGCGGTGTAGCGCGCCTTCATCTCGTCGCAGTCGGCCTTGATTATGGCGGCGACGCGCTCTGGGCGGGCGAGGATGTCCTCGAAGTCCTCGATCTGCGCGACGACCTGGCGGTATTCCTCGACCAGGCGCTCGATCTCCAGCCCGACGAGCTGGCTGAGGCGCATGTCGCAGATCGCCTCGGCCTGGACGCGCGTGAGGTTGACCCCCCCACTGCCGCCGGCCTCGGCGCGGCGGACCTGGTCCAGCAGGCGCGCGGGGATCTTGGGGGCGAAGGGGTGGGTGTCGGGGATGCGGAAGGCGCGGGCGGCGAGCTTGTCGATCGCTTCGGCGCGTGTGCGGCTGGAGCGGATGAGGCGGACGACCTCGTCGATGTCGCAGACGGCGAAGATCATGCCCTCGAGGCGGTGGGCCCGCTTCTTGGCTTCGCCCAAAAGGTGCGCCGTGCGACGGCGGATGACGACGACGCGGTGCTCGATGTAGTACTTGATCAGCTCGATGAGGCTGAGCGTGCGCGGCTGGCGGTTGACCAGGGCGATGTTCTGGATGCTGAAGGTCTGCTGGAGCGGCGTGTACTCGTAGAGCTGCTTCTCGACGACGGCGGGGTCGGCGCCCTTCTTGAGTTCGATGACCACGCGCACGGGGCTCTTGGAGCTGGATTCGTCGCGGGCGTCGGAGATGTCGACGATGCGGTCGGCCTCGATGGCGGCGGAGACGCTCTCGATCAGGGTCTTGAGGCCGAGGTTGTAGGGGATCTGCTCGATGACGAGCTGGTGGCGGTCTTTGGAGCCGGGGATGGGTTCGGAGCGGACGCGCCCGCGGAGCGTGACCTTGCCGCGGCCGGTGGCGTAGGCCTCGACGATGCCGGAGCGTCCGAGGAGCAGCCCGCCGGTGGGGAAGTCGGGGCCTTTGACGCCGAGGCGGACGAGCTTGCCGTCTTCGACGTGGTCCTGCATGAGTTCCTGCAGGGGGATGTCGGGGCGTTCGAGGACGCGGACGATGGCGTCGAAGATCTCGGCGGGGTTGTGGGGCGCGAGGCTGGTGGCCATGCCGACGGCGAT
This sequence comes from uncultured Phycisphaeraceae bacterium, assembly GCA_964615765.1. Classification (GTDB taxonomy): domain Bacteria; phylum Planctomycetota; class Phycisphaerae; order Phycisphaerales; family UBA1924; genus CAZTQN01. Next base: position 516 of record CAZTQN010000064.1, on the reverse strand, counting down.
GCCGACGCCGCCGTTGATGAGCAGGTTGGGGAACTTGCCCGGGAGCACGGTGGGCTCCATCAGGCGGTCGTCGTAGTTGGGCTGGAGGTCGACGGTGTCGAGCTTGAGATCGTCGAGCAGGTCGACGGCGGCCTGGGTCATGCGGGCTTCGGTGTAGCGCATCGCGGCTGGCGGGTCGGGCGCGATGGAGCCGAAGTTGCCTTGCGGGTCGATCAGCGTGGTGCGCATGCGCCAGTTCTGGCCCATGTTGACCAGCGTGGGGTAGATGACGCTCTCGCCGTGCGGGTGGTAGTTGCCGGAGGTATCGCCGGCGATCTTGGCGCACTTGAGGTGCTTTTTGCCGGGGCGGAGGTTGAGGTCGTTCATGGCGACGAGGATGCGTCGCTGGGAGGGCTTGAGCCCGTCGCGGACGTCGGGCAGGGCCCGGTCCATGATGGTGCTCATGGCGTAGGTGAGGTAGGAATCCTGGAGTTCCCGCTCGATGAGCAGGTCCTGGATGTTGCCGGCGTCGCCGCC
>CAZTQN010000063.1:0-10916 GCA_964615765.1 uncultured Phycisphaeraceae bacterium | reverse complement strand
GTATCTTGGACATTCAAAAGGCATCTTTCCCTTCTGGCCGGAGGGGGTTTTTCTCGCCACAGGCCCAGACGCGCCCGGCGGAGGAAGTTCATACACGATTGGTCCTCACTGGGCAAACAGCTCCGCATGGGCCTCCGTGGTGGCTCCAGTTGCGAACTGGCGCGATCACTATGGGTCCTGGGTCTGTTCCGGTTCGCGTCGCGCGCCGGGCCAGCCTTGGGACATCAACGGCGACAACCGCGGGCGCGTCTCTTACGAGCTGACACACGGGTTCTTTGCGCGGCCGGAGACTTGGAGCTCCATGGTGCGCAGTGCCTCCGAACTTCTCCGACCCGTAACTGTCGCGGACTTGCTCTTCCCCGCAGCGAAGGTCCAGTTCGTCGACGTGGAAGGTGCGCATCGAGCCCCTTCGGATCAGTCTGACACGTCGCTCGTGCTCTTCGGAGACGGGCACGCCCGCGCGGTCGCGAAGTCGACCGCACGGGCCGCCTACCCGAATCAAATCACGGGAACCCAGAACGTTTGGTTCGATACCGCTGACGGTGCTCGCGGCGTCGATCACTGACGCATCTACCGCATCACCGCGTCCATCTGCTTCTTCTCCGCCGCGCTGGCCCCTTCGACGGGGATCTCTTTGATCATGCTGTCCACGATCGCGTCGGTTGTGACCTGGTCCGCCTCGGCGTTGAAGTTGGTCAGCAGGCGATGCCGCAGCACGGGCTTGGCGACGCTCTGCACGTGGGCCGGCGTGACGTGGTACGACCCGGTCAGGATCGCGCGGGCCTTGGCCGCGAGGATGAGGTACTCGCTGGCCCGCGGGCCGGCGCCCCAGCCGACGTACGCCTTCACGAGCTTTGGGCGCGGGGCTTCGACGCCCATCGCCTGGCCCGGCTGGGCCGCGCCCGCGTCCATGGACTCGCTCACGCGCGTCGCGCGCACCAGCCGCAGGGCGTAGCGGATCACGTAATCCGGCACCGGCGTCATGCGGACGAGTTCCTGCACGCGCTGGATGTCCGCCGCGCTCAGCACGGCTTCGGGCGAACCGCGCTGGCCGCTGGTCGTCCGCCGCACGATTTCCAGTTCTTCCTCCGCCGTCGGGTAGCCGATGCGGATGTTGAACATGAACCGGTCGAGCTGGGCCTCGGGCAGCGGGTACGTGCCTTCCTGTTCGATGGGGTTCTGCGTCGCCAGGACGAAGAACGGCGTGGGCAGCTTGTGCTGCATCCCGCCGACGGTGACCTGGTGCTCCTGCATCGCCTCGAGCAGCGCGGCCTGCGTCTTGGGCGGCGTGCGGTTGATCTCGTCGGCGAGGATCACGTTCGCGAAGATCGGGCCCTTCACGAACCGCAGCTCGCGGGCCCCGCTCATCTTGTCCTCTTCGATCACTTCCGTGCCGGTGATGTCGCTGGGCATCAGGTCCGGCGTGAACTGGATGCGGCTGAAGCCGAGCGACAGCGTCCGCGCGATCGTCGAGATCAGCAGCGTCTTCGCCAAACCCGGCACGCCCTCGATCAGCGCGTGCCCGCGGCAGAACATCGCCATCAGCACCTGCTCGACGACCTCATCCTGACCCACGATCACCTTGTGGATCTGCTCGCGCAGGCGGTCGTACGCCTGACGCACCTGCGCGATCGCCTGCTGCGGGTCGCTGACGGCGATCTGGGATGACTGTGCGGCGGGGGGAGTCGGGTCGGACATCGGGCCTCCGTGCCGGCCGCGTTCGGGCCGAGCCTCATGCAACGGTATCGGCGTTCATACCCGCGCGCATCGACCGCGGTTCACCGGAAAACCGCCCCGCCGGGCGACGCGCCCGGAAAAGGAAGCGGCCGGCTCGGCCTCACAGCCGAACCGGCCACCAAGAGGTGCATCGGTTCCCCCACCCTGCCCCCACCGAATCCCCCGCCGCCCGGTCCGCCATCCCCGCCGGGGTCAGGACATGTGCCGCGACTCGAGCGGCCGCATCGACGAGCCCGGCGCGGGGGCCGGGGCCGGGGCCGGAGCGGGCGCCGCGTTGGGGTCGGCCGGGGCCGGCTGCCCGCTGCGCTCGCGCATTTCCTTCAGCATCTGCTGCAGACGCTCGATCTGCTGCTCCAGTTCGCGCGACGCGTCGATCGCGTCGGAGTGGGCCCGCTGGGCCTGCTGGGCCGCGTCGGCCCGCTGCTGCACCGCCGCTCGCATCTCGTCGGCCATGCGGCGCATGCGCTCGGCGAGTTCCTGCTGCTCGGCCCGCAGCCGCATGAACACCTCGGCCCGCGGGCGGCCGTCCGGCTCGGTGATGACGGCGACCAGCGGATCGCCCGGCCCGCCCCAGCCCTGCGGGGCCGACTTGCTCCATGACTCGCGGAACTCTTCCAGCCACTTCTGCCGCGCTTCCGGCGTGCTCCACGCCTGCGCGAACTCGCGACCGAGATCCTTGAACGAGTCGGCGAAGGCGCTGTTCATCGGCTCGCCCATCGCCGTCCACGCGTCGGAGCCGTCCTCGCCCGGGCCGGAGAACGCGACGGCGAACGGGGAGTTCATGTCCGCCGCGGCCATCCGCTCGACCTTCGCGCGGCTGAGCTTCTCGCGATCGAACGCCTCGGGCGTCAGCGTCAGCGTCCGCCGCTCGCCCTTCTTGATGACGGTGATCTGCACGGACGAGCCCGGCTCCTTCTGGCGAAGGGCCTTGCGCACATCCTCCACCGACGCGGTCGCCGCGCCGTCAACGCCGACGATCAGGTCGTACGGCTCGAGCCCCGCGAGGGCGGCGGGCAGCCCGTCGTACACCGCGGCGACCAGCGTCGCCTCGCCGCGCTTGAGCCCGAAGTGCCCACGCAGCGTCGCGTCCGGCTCGATGAGCTGCACGCCGATCATCGACTTCGGCGCCGGCTCGGCGTCCTGGTTCGTCCATACGCGGGCCTGCCCCGGCTCGCCGCCGAAGCGGTTGATCGTCCACGCGCGGACATCCGGCGGGATCGGGGGAACGGGCGGGGGCGTCGGCCCGCCCAGCACGCCGCGCCCGCTGTCGCCGCCGTAGCGGTAGATCTCGTTGCCCGCGTCGTCGTTGATGATGACCGTCTCGCCCAGCCGCTGCACGCGCTCGGCGGGCACGGGGTTGCCGTCGATGAAGGCCTTGACCTCGCCGTTGGTGATCTCGAGCTTGATGGTCCGCTTGCCGTCGTTCTCGACGATGGTGGTCGTGCGCGACTGCGTGGTCCGCGTGCGGATATCGCCGGGCTCGTCGAAGCTCGCCGTGCGGATCATCGCGACCGGGCGAGCGGCGCACCACGTGTGAATCGTTTCGCACAGGCCGCGGGCCTGGTCGATCCCGGCGGCGGCGCCGTCGAGCGCACAGTGCATGCCCGCGGCGAGTTCCGCGTTATCGCGCACCGCGCGGGCGTATTCCGCGTGCACGGACTCGGGCGTGAACCGCGCGACGGGCACGCCCGCGTCCACCTCCGCCACGTTCTGGCTGTGCGCCAGCCGCACCAGCAGCCCGCCCGCCGGACTCACGACCGCCATCGCCACCGACACCGCCCCGACGCACGCGCCGAGGGCGAGCAGGCGGCCGGACACACGCGGCGTCTGGGTTGTGCTCTCCGTCGTCATCGTCATGCTCCTTTGCAAATCCTCTGAACCAGCCGATCGCACGCTTGGACGCGCGGGCCGGCCCGCTCCGTCGCCCGGGCTCCGCGCGATCTCCAAATTCACTGCACTTCCCCGAACTCGGACGGGCGCGTCACGCGCACCGGCACCGCCTGGCCCTGCTCGTCGATGCCGACGCGCATCAGGTCCGGCACGCGCACTTTCTCGATGAACTGGCGCACGTACGTCACCTCGTACCCCTGCCCGCGTCCGAGCGGGCGCGAGTCCACCAGCAGGCGCTGCGGCACTTCGCCCACGACGCGGCCTTCGCGCTGGCCGAGCTTCAAGTACGCGTCCGCGGCGGACTCGCTGGTCCAGTCGCCGGGAATCCCGCCAACGCCCGCCGCGTTTACGACCTGCGGCAAGGCCGGCGCGACCGTCGCCGCCAGCCCGGCGTTATCGCCCGTCGTCCCGCGCGGGCCGACGGCGGTGGTCACGCCGAGCTGCTGCCCGCTGACCCATGCGAGCGCGACCGCGGCGGCCGCGGCCCACCCGCCCCACGCGCGCACCCGCGCCCACGCGTCCACGCCGTGCCGGTGATGATGATGTCCGTGCTCGAGATCTCGCTCGTCGGCGTGAGCCGCGTGCACCCGCGCCAGCGGGGCCAGCCGCGCCAGTTCCACGCGGTCCGCCGCGTTGAGCGCCACGCCCACGGAGACGCACAGCGCCTGATGCTGCCGCTGCGCTTCGGCAAGGCCCTGCCACGCGCCGGGCACGCGCTGGGCCAGGTCACGGAACGCGGCCCAGTCGCCCGGGCTGGCCTCGCCGTCGCAGATGCGGCTGGTGAGCAGGTCGATCTGCTCCAACTCGCTGATCGACCCCGCTGAGCCGCCCATGCCGCCCATGCCGCTCACGCCGCTCACGCCGCCCGAAGCACCGGGGCCGCCCGTTTCACGCGGGTCCAGGGTGATGTGCACTCGAATCATGCCGACCTCCCGACCGCGATGGCGCCCCGATGAGCGCCGTCCGATGCGGTCTGTTCCGAACGTTGTCCGTCCCCGCCCGACCCGTCCACCCCCGCCTGCATCGCGCGCTCGCGCAGCATCTTGCGGGCCCGCGCGATCCGCGTCTCCACCGTCGTCTCCGGCAGGTTCATCACCCGCCCGATCTCCCGATAGCTCATCCCCTGCACACACTTGAGCAGCAGCGGCTCGCGGTACCCGTCGGGCAAGTCGCGCGACAGGTCCATCAGGCGCCGACCCTCGTGCATCGCCGCGGTCCGCGGCTGGTCGGCGTCTTCCTGATCATCCTCGCCCCGCCCTTCCGTCAGCCCGCGCAGCCCGGCGATCTTGATGAAGCCCGCCTTGCGGACCTTCCGCCGACGCCCCGCCGTCTTGGCGATGCTCATCGCGACGGCGCGCAGCCAGGGCTTGAACGCCCCGACTTCCCGCACGCCGCCGATTTTCGCCACCAAAGTCATGCCCACGTCCTGCAACAAGTCGTCCAGATCCGCGTCCCGCGGCATGTGGGCCAGCAGCACCGCCGCCGTCCACCGCCGATGTGCGTGCCACACTTCGTCGAGCGCCGCGGCGTCCCCCGAGATGGCCCGCGCGATCGCGGAATCACCCCCGCTACTGCCCGCGTCCTCGACCGGCGCAAGGCCCGCGGCGAACACGTCCGCGCCGCCGCCACCCCCGCCGGAAGCGGCGAAGGGCGCGTCGTCCCCGCTCAGACCATCCGCCAGCCGCTGGCTCACCAGGTCACCTCTTGTCCGGCTCAGGGTCGGGGGTAGGGGGGTGGGAAGGAAGGCCCGAGCCCTGCGTTCACTGGGACGCAGGGTGGATCGGTTTCCGTCGCGCCCGGGGGTGAACCGCCGCCACCAACACTCCCCGTCAACACCTCAGTGCACCCCGCGGCCCACGCCGCCGTCGGCCGTTTCCCCCGGAAGGGCCCGGTGCCGAACCGGATCCGGACATGGCCCACGTCCGAAAACAGCCGGCCTGGGCGGGCGATGCGCACACCGGATCCCGATCAACAACCGTCTACCCTGCCTCGCGGTTGCACCGCCGGGCCACGTCCACTCGGGCCCGACGCCGATATCCGGGCCGCCGACGCCCGATGCTCTCTCGCCGCGTGATGTCCACCCCGCCCAACACCCCACCGAACGACGAGCAGCCTGACCCGCAGGGCGGCGGCGGGCGTGCGCCGCGAGACCCCGGCCGCGCTCGACCCCCCGTCGACGAGATGAACGTCATGCCCCTGGGGGATCATCTCGAGGACCTGCGTCGGCGGATCATCCTGGCGCTTCTGGGCGTGGTGCCGATCTTCTTCATCGGGATGTACTTCAGCCGCACGGTGCTGAACATCCTGGTCGCGCCGCTGATGCGTGAGCTGAGCGCCGCCGAGCCGGGCGCGTCGATGCAGGTCACGTCGGTGTTCGAGGGGTTCAACACGTGGATCAAGACGGCGCTGATCATCACGCTCGCCGTCGGCGCCCCGTGGATCGTGTACCAGGCGTGGAAGTTCGTCGCCCCGGGGCTGTACCTGCGTGAGCGGCGCTTCGTGCACCTGCTGGCGCCGCTGAGCGCGTTCCTGACAGCGCTGGGCATGGCGTTTTTCTACTTCGTCATCCTGCACATCGCGCTCAACTTCTTCGTGCACTTCAACCAGACGTTGCTGGAACGTCCGCCGCCGCCGGGCGTGGTCGTGCCGGAGAACGTCGTGCTCCCGCAGGTCCCGCTGCTGGCGGGCGATCCTGCCGAGCCCGTGGCCGGGCAGATGTGGGTGAACCAGCAGACCAACCAGATGCGGATCGCCACCGGCACGGGCGAGGGCAAGGTCAAGGTCTGGAGCCTGCCGATGCAGGGCGATTCCTACGTCGCCCAGCACTACAAGGTCAGCGAATACCTCAACATGATCCTGACCTTCGGGCTGGCGTTCGCCATCGCGTTCCAGACGCCGGTGGTGGTGCTGCTCTTGGGCTGGGCCGGGCTGGTGAAGGAAGAGTGGCTGCGGAAGTATCGCAAACAGGCATTCCTGGGCTGCACGCTGGTGGGGTTCTTCGCGGCCCCGCCGGACGCCTTGAGCATGATCGCGATGATGTTCACGCTGTACGGCTTGTACGAAGTCGGGCTGCTGCTGCTGCGGATCTTCCCCGCCGAGCGTGTCGCCGAGGGGCGCATGGGCCGCCGTCGCGCCCTGCCGGCCCCGGCCGAGGCGAGCCCCGCCGCGGGCGCGGCCCCGCCGGTCGGCGCTCCGGGCCCCGATACGTCCGACGATCCGTACGACCGTCCCGACGATCGCTGACGCGTCGTACGCTGCGAACCGCATGCGCGAGCCGCCCGCTCAACCGCCTTTCGCAAACCAGCCGGGCCCGACGCCGCGGGACCTGGACATGATGGCCCGCGCGCTCGACCTGGCCGCCCAAGCCGCGGCACTGGACGAAGTCCCCGTCGGGGCCGTCGTCTACGACACCGCCACCGGCGCGATCTTGGGCGAGGGCTTCAACCGGCGCCATCTCGACAAGGACCCGACGGCTCACGCCGAGCTGCTCGCCATCCGCGCCGCGGCCCGGGCGCTGGGCGATTGGCGTCTCAACGCCTGCTCGCTCGCCGTCACGCTCGAACCGTGCCCGATGTGCGCGGGGGTGATCGTCAACGCGCGCGTCGGGCGTCTCCTCTTCGGCTGCCCGGACCCGAAGGCCGGCGCGTGCGGCTCGCTCATGCGCCTGACGGATGACCCGCGCCTCAATCACCGCGTCGAGCCGATCGCGGGCGTGATGGGCGATGAGGCCGCCGCGCTGCTGCGCGCGTTCTTCAAAGCCCGTCGCGGCGAGCGCGCCTGACCGCGAACCGGTCCGCCCCGCTCGCTACGCTGTTTCCGTGCCGGAACTGCCCGAAGTGGAATCCGTCCGCCGCGCGCTGACGCCCCACCTGCTCAACCAGACCGTGCTCGACGTCCGCCTGCATCGGCGTGACGTGCTGGTCCTTCCCGGCGATCCGCCCGGGGGCTTCGCCCGCCAGCGCCGCCCGGCCGACCGCGTCCCCGCGAGCAGCCGCGGCGTCAGCGCCCATCTGCTCAAAGGGCTCACGTTCACACGCATCGACCGCCGCGGCAAGCAGCTCGCGCTCGTCGCCGATTTTCCAGATCGCCCGCTTGCCGAGCGCGCCCTCGGCGTGCACCTGGGCATGTCCGGGCATCTCGAGTTCATCCCCGCCGGCGGCCGGCTGCCCGACGGGCCCGGGCGACTGCACGAGCACGTGCACGTCACCTGGCGCCTGCCCCGCGGCTCGCTGATCTTCGCCGACCCGCGCCGCTTCGGACTCCTCCGCGCCCTGCCCACGCCCGCCGAGCGCGACGCGTTCTTCGCCGAGCTGGGTCCCGACGCGCTCGCCGTGACCACCGACGAACTCGCGGCGGGCCTGCGCGGCTCACGCCGAGCCATCAAGGCCGCCCTGCTCGATCAGGCCTGCGTCGCCGGCGTCGGCAACATCTACGCCGACGAGGCCCTTTTCCTGGCCGGCATCCGGCCAACGACCACCGCCGGGTCGCTGGGCCCAGACGCGATCGAGCGGCTGGCCCGGGCCATCCGCGAGACGCTCGAGGCGGCTCTGGCCAGCGGTGGGTCAAGTATCCGAGATTACCGCGACGCCAACGGCCACCAGGGTCAATACCAGCTCCAGCACGCCGTGTACGGGCGGGGCGGTGAACCGTGCATGAAATGCGGTTTCACGCTGAATTCGTGCACGGTCGCGCAAAGGACCACCGTCTACTGTCGGAAGTGCCAGCCTGAACGTGCGGTCGGCTAGGGCTGGTCACCCGCTCCGTCAATGGTGAGAAGGCGCGTATTCCTCCGGTTTTGCACATTGACTTGCTGCGAGGATTCGGCTCGTCCGTTTGTGGGGGACTCAGCCCTCTCGCCGAGGGGGCGGCTGGTGGTTCTTACTACTCTCTAGAGAACAATTCTCGTCGTCGTAGTAATAGGGCCTGTCGTCCTGTGGACAGCGTGGGGCTGGGTCGTGTAAGTGCAACGATGGCAAGCACTTGCAACAGTCGACCGACGTCGGACAAACTGTCGGTTGGCGCTCGGCTGTGCGCATCGGCTGGCGCAGGGCCTGCGGAGCCGACAGGTTGCTCAAGAACTGTTCAGCGCCGTGCCGAGCGCCGGAGAGCGGCGAGCGCCCGCAGCCGCCGCGAAAGGCGCGCTTACCCACCCGTTATGCACATTGACTTGTCGGTCCGCAGAGGTGAACGACCCGCGCGACGAAACAGTCAGAATCGCGCAAGCCCCGCATTATGAACGAGTTAGACGGATTGACGGAGTCGGCCGTCGAGCGTCTGGATCACCCGCTGAAAGTCGGGGTCCGTTTGGCAGCGGTCCTCCACGGTCTTGACCGCGTGCATCACCGTCGTGTGATCCCGACCACCGAAGAAACCCCCGATCTCTTCCAACGAGTGTCGGGTGTGGCGGCGGGCGAAGTACATGCACACCTGCCGCGGGAGGGCGATCGAGCGCTGCCGGCGTTTTGACTGGAGATCGGTTACTTTGACCCCGAAGAACTCGGTGACGGCGTCCACGATCGTCGTCATGTGCAGGCGGCGCTCGACGGCGCGGCCTTCGCCCAGCAGGCTCGCCGCCATCGCGACATCCAGCGGGCGCTTCTCGACCGCGAGGGCGACCTGGATCTTGATGACCGCGCCCTCGAGCTCGCGGATGTTCGAGTCGATCTTCTCGGCGATGAAGCAGGCGATCTCGTCGGGCAGTTCGAACCCGCGCATCTTCGCCTTGTTCTTGACGATCTCGACCCGCGTCTCGTACTGCGGGGCCGCCACGCTCGTCACCAGCCCCCACTTGAAGCGGCTGACCAGCCGGTCCTCAAGGTCGGGGATCTCTTCCGGCGGCGCGTCGGAGGACATCACGATCTGCTTGTGGTCCTGGTAGAGGCTGTTGAAGGTGTGGAAGAACTCTTCCTGCGTGCGGTCGCGCTTGGCGAGGAAGTGCACGTCGTCGATGACGAGCACGTCGACGTCGCGGAAACGGTTGCGGAACGCCGCCATCTCGCCGGCCTGCACGGCTTCCATGAACTGCGTCATGAAGCCTTCGCAGCTGGTGTAGAAGATGCGGGCCCCGGGCGCGTTCTCTTTGATGCGCAGGCAGATGGCCTGCAGCAGGTGCGTCTTCCCAAGCCCGACCCCGCCGTGCACGAAGTACGGGTTGTACGCCCGCCCGGGGTTAGCCGCGACGGCGCACGCCGCGGCGTGCGCGAAGCGGTTGTTCGGGCCCACCACGAAATGCTCGAACGCGTAGTCCGGGTTAATGACCAGCGTCATCGGGCGGCGTTCGTCGCCGGTGGTCAGGGGCCAGCGGATGGGCCCGGCGGGGACGGGCTTGGGCTCGATCACGCCGCTGGGGGCCGCACCGTCCTGCGTGCCCGCGAGCGACAGGCCCCCGCTGCCGGCGTGCGCCATCGGGGCGGCGGGCGCTGCGCCCGCGGCGCTGTGGGCGGCCGCGGTTTGCGAGCGCGACTGTGTCGCGGGCGCCGCCGCGGCGGTCGAGGCGGGGATCTGGTCGTCTGGCCCGAAGAACTGGATGGTGAGCAGGCGCTGGGAAACGGTTCGCGCCGCGTCGTTGAAGGCCTCGAGGCACTGGCGGCGGAGGTAGTCGCGGTGAATCGTGGTGCGCGTGCGGAGGCGGAGCACGCCGGCGTCGACATCGACGGGCTCGATCTCGTGGAACCATTGCCGGCACAGCCCGGGGTGGCTGGCGCGCAGGTGCGTGAGCATGCCCTGCCAGAGCTGGTGGTCCGAACCGTTGCTGCCGTACAAGCCGTTCATCGCCACGCGCTCACCCGCATCCATCGCAAGCCAGCGAAGCCGAGCACGGCGGGGCGGCTGCACACCCACGCCGCCCGCGGCGGAAACTCCCGCGGACGATCGGGGGCGACGTGGCACGACCCGGTCCGAGCCTCAACGCTAATACATCCCGGCGGGATGTCAACCCAGTTCTGCGCGGCGAATTTTCGGTGACGACCGCTTGACCGCGCCGGGTGAATACGCGATAGGCCCGGACGCCTTCCGCATGAGCGATCTGGCCGTATTACCGCACGGGGCGGGGCCCGCGCGGGTCGCGCTCGCGCTGATCGCGCGGCGCGGGTCGAGGCGGCCCGCCGCCCCCACCGCCGCCCCCGCCGCCGAAGCGCCCGCCGCCCGGACGCCCGCCGGGCTTCTTGCCCTCGGGCTCCTGCCCGTTGTCGATGAGCTGCTTGTCGTAGCGCTCTTTGTTGTGCTTGTAGTCCATGAGGATCTGGACCTTCGCCATCGCGGCGGGCCCGGCCAGGTCGCCCAGGCGCTTG
>CAZTQN010000062.1:0-10985 GCA_964615765.1 uncultured Phycisphaeraceae bacterium | reverse complement strand
GGTGGCGGCTACGGTGGTGGCGGTGGCGGCGGCGGTGGCCGCAGCCCCTACGGTGGTGGTGGCGGCGGCGGTGGTCGCAGCCCCTACGGCGGCGGTGGCCGCAGCGGTGGTGGTGGCGGCGGCTACGGTGGTGGTGGCGGCGGTCGCTCCGGCGGCGGCGGCGGTGGCTGGCGCGGCGGCGGCGGTCGCGGTGGTCGCGACTCCGGCGGCGGCGGCGGCTCCTCCGGCGGCGGCTGGGGCGGCGGCGGCGAGTCCACCGGCGGCGGCTGGTAAGCAGCCTCCCTCGCACTTTCCCTTCTGATTCTTCCTCTGTTCTTCACGAGCCCGGGCTCTTCGAGCCCGGGCTTCTTTTTTGCCCCTACCCTCCGCCCTCATGACCACCCCGCTCTCCGCCGCCACTACCGAGTTCGAGAAGCTCGACCGCTGCGCCGACCTGGACCATCGCCCGCGCGTGCTGCTCGGGAAGATGGGCCTGGACGGGCACGACCGCGGCGTGAAGGTCATCGCCCGGGCCCTGCGCGATTCGGGCGTGCACGTGATCTATTCCGGCTTGTGGCAGACGCCGCGCTCGCTCGCGGTGTCCGCACGCGACGAGGACGTCGACGTCATCGCGGCGAGCATGATGAGCAACTCGCACCTGGTGCTGGGGCCCAAGCTGGTCGAGGCGCTGAAGGACCTTGGGCGGCCGGAGCTGCCGGTGTACATGGGCGGGATCCTGCCGCAGGAAGATATTCCCAAGCTGCTCGCCGGCGGGATCGCCAAGTGCTTCACCACGGGCACGGGCCTTCTGGACATCGTGAACGCGGTGCGTTCGGCGACGCGGACGCTGACGCCGGCGCTCGGGGCGGCCACGCCGGCGGCGCAGCTGGCACGCGACATCTCGCTGGCGCACCTTGGGCGCCCGCACCGGTCGGGGGCGGCGCGGCGTCGCCCGGCCCGCGTGATCGGCATCACCGGCTCACCCGGTGCGGGCAAGAGCACGCTGGTGGCCCAGCTGGTGGCGGAGCACACCACGCGGGCGAAGTCTCGGGCGGAACTCGGGCGGTGCGCCGTGCTCGCGTTCGATCCCAAGAGCCCGATCACGGGCGGGGCGCTGCTTGGCGATCGCCTGCGCGTCGACTTCAACACGCTTGATGAAGCGGTCTTCTACCGCTCCCTCGCCATCGGCGGCGAGGACTACACCAGCGTGCCCGAGATCATCGAACTCATCGGCGGGGCGGGGTATCAGACGCTGTTCGTCGAGACCGTCGGGGCCGGGCAGAACGAGACGCGCATCCGCCAACTGGTCGACCGGACGGCGGTGGTGCTTACGCCCGGCATGGGCGACGCGGTGCAGATGGACAAGGCGGGGATTCTCGAGATCGCCGACGTGTTCGTGTGCAACAAGGCCGACCACCCGGGCGAGCACGAGCTGGTGCGCGACCTGCGCGAGATCGCCGGGCGGCGGGCGATCGTCGAGACGGTCGCGACGCGCGGGCAGGGGATCCCGGAGTTGTTCGCGGCGCTGATCGACGGGGCCGCCTGAGGCGGGCTCCCGCCCCCCCACCCCCGCGCCGGCAAAGGCCGGCAAAGGCCGGCTTCAGGCCGCCGGCTTTTCGCCCTCAGCGGTCTCTTCGGTCTTCTCGCGGTTGCCGAGATATTCGACGTTGAGGCGCTTTTCCATCGCCTTGAGGGAGAACGGATCGGCGAGGTCTTCGCCGGTCAGTTCGTCCTGCTGCAGGCGGGAGATGACCTGCATCTGCATCTCGCGGAGCGTCTCGACGGTGATGGGCGAGAGGCCCTTGACACGGGCGACGACCACGCCCAGGCGTGACGGGACGGCGACGGCGGCGACGCGCCGGGCCAGTTCGACAGACTCGGCGTCCGCCGTGGGGTCGAGCCCGCGGGCGATGCCGAGCACCGCTTCGCGGACGGCTTCGACGTCGGCGTCGGCGTCGTCGGGGATGAAGCGGCGCTGGTCGACGGTCGCGGGCTTGACGATCAGGGGGCGGGCCGCGTCGCCTTGGGCGTCGGCGGCGGGGGCGGCGATTTCTTCCAAGCCGTTGGGCGTCGCGCCGGCGCGGGCCCGGAGTTCGTCGACCTTGCCCTTGAGCTTCTCAAACCCGGCGAGGCGGAGGATGTCGCGACGGACCTGGTCGGCGACTTCGGCCATGGTGTCGGGCGGGGAGACCTTGCGGGCGTCGAGGATGGTGAAGTAGTACTTGTTGCCGTCGCGATCGGTGACGGGGTCGAGGTTGGGCAGGCCGACCTGGAACGAGGACGCGCCGCGCGACGGGGCGATCTCGCGGACGGTGAAGACGGCGTTGGGGAACGTCTCGTTCCGGCTGCCGCGTTGCAACGAGGCCAGACCGATGCCTTCGAGCAGGCCGATGTCCGCGCGGGTGAGCCAGCGCTGATCCTGCACGACGACGCGCGGGGTGGGGATGGTGACCTCGTGGGCCTCGGCGACGCGGCGGACGACGATGTCGGCGATCGCCTTCAGGTCGATGCGCTTGAAGCCTTCGGGGATGATGCGGTAGTCGCCGTCTTGCTCGAGACGGCGGACGATCTTGTCGATCTCGGCGCGGACAGTCTGGTCCGCCGTGCGGAGGACGCGGTCGGCCTGCTCTTCGAGGACCTGGGCGGAGATCGCGGCCCGCTCGGCCGCGGCGTCGACGCCGGCCGGCACTTCGCCCGTGGGGTGCTTGCGGAGGAAGCGCTTCTCGACTTCGACTGCGTCGGCGGAGACGGCGTCCTTGATCGCGGTGCGGTCGAGCGCGATCCACTCGAGCTTCACACGCTCGGGCTGCTCGTAGCCGATGCCGAACTCGCCCGTGCCCGGGGCGGCGGCGCGGTACTTATCGAAGTGGGCCTGCATCGTGGCCTGGTCGGGCTCGGGGAGCCCGCCGGTTTCGCGGTCGGCGGGGATGACGACGTAGTCGATCTTGGCGGCGTCGATGAGTTGCTGGGCGCCGGTGATGACGCGGCGGTCGCTGAAGCGTGGGGCGCGCTGGTAGAGGGAGCGGAGGCGGAGCACGCCGCGGAGCTTGGCGAAGGCGCCGTAGAGCTCGTCCTCGGTCATGCGCGTCTCGGCGAGGACGCTGGGGAGCATGTTGTTGATCTGGGTGCGGACCATGGTCTCGGCGGCGGCTTGGTCCTGACCGAGCATGCGCGAGCCCATCTGCCCGAACTCGCGGATGATCTGGTCGAGCATCTCGCGGCCGTCGGCGGGCCCGCCGGCGAGCCCGGCCTTCTCGACCTCGTGGGTCAAGAGGATCCAGTGGTCGCTGTTCTCGACGAGTCGGGAGACGGGGTCGAACCCGCCGCGACCGACGAGTTGACGCAGGGCGAAGTACTCGAGCCCGGCCTTGCCGGCGCGTTCATGGCTGACCTTGACGCCGTCGAGCTTCATGACGGGCCCGGTGAGGCGTCGCCGCCCGAGTTCCTGGATGGTTTGCGGGAGGAGGAACGCGATCATCAGCAGCGCGCCGCCGATGACCAGGATCCAGGTGTTGTACTTGCGGAGCCATTTGAGCATGGGGCCACGGGGGGCTAGAGGGGAGGGGCGAGAGGCGAGGGGTCCCGTGTCGGCGACATTCGCGGACGGCGGGCACGAAGACGGGCTTGCAAGGTCGCGATCATCCGGCTGATCTGGTCGACCTCGCCCAGAAGCGCCGTGCCTTCTTCCGAACCGCACAGGTTCATCCGCACGGCCAGGAGAAGGAACGTTTCTGTTTCGGCGAGCGACCCACGCGCGATCGACAGATGGTACAAAAACGACTTGGTGGAGTCCCGCGCGTGCCCCTCGGCAATATTTGCGGGAACCGACGCAGCCGCGCGGAGCAACTGAGAGGTCAGGCGGAACTGCTCCTCGGGCGGGAACGAGCGGGCAGCGGTGTAGCAGCGTTCGACCAGTGTCATCGAACGCTGCCACACGACCAGGTCGCGGTGTGAGCGGATGGTGCCCATCGAGCCCTCGCCTCTGGCCCCTGACCTCTCGCCCCCCGTCCCTGTCCCCTGCTCAGCGGTAAAACTCGATGATCAGGTTCGCGTTCACGTCGAACGGAATCTGGTCGGAGGTGGGGAGGGCGACGATGCGGATGGTCAGTTCGCTCGGGTTGAAGTCGATCCAGCCGGGGACTTCGTGCCCGCTCAGCGATTCCATGTTCTCGCGCACGAGCTTGTGGATCTTGGGCTTGAGCGTGATCACGTCGCCGATCTCGACGCCGTAGCTCGGGCGGTCGGTCTTGCGGTTGTTCACCAGGATGTGCCCGTGGGCGACGATCTGGCGGGCGGCCCAGATGGTGCGGGCCAGGCCGGCGCGGCGGACGACGTTGTCGAGGCGGCGCTCGAGCAGGCGCTGGAGCACTTCGCCGGTGTTGCCCGGGAGGCGGCCGGCCTCGGCGACGTAGCGGCGGAACTGGCGCTCGAGCACGTGGTAGTGGTGGCGGAGCTTCTGCTTTTCATTGAGGCGCACGCCGTAGTCGCGCAGGCGGCGACCGCGGAAGCCGTGCATGCCCGGCGGGTTGAGGGTGCGCTTGGACGTGTGCTTGGGGATGTCCTCGATCGGGGTGCCGATGCGACGGGACAACTTGAGCTTCGGGCCGGTGTACCGGGCCATGCCAACACTCCTTCCGTCCTCGGTCGATCACGCTCTAGGGTGAGGTGAGCCGCCGAGGTGCCCGTCGGGCGCCCTAAGGGGCGACGCGGGCGACCAGGCCGGTAAGTCGAGTCTTCGACGCCGGCGGATTGATCCGGGCAAACGGTTTGCCGGGCCTCGATTCAAGGCGATCGAGACACACCGGTCAAGTTGGCAGTTCAAGTCGGGCTCGGCGGCCCCTACCATGCCCCGTGAACCCGACGCGCGTGCAACTGCCGGTGCTGCCCAGCCTCGCGTCCCGCGGGTCGGGCATCGTGGTCAACCCGCTGGCGTCGGCGTACGACCAGTACGAGAAGAAGGAAAAGTGCGGGGTTTTCGGCGTTTGGGGGGGGCCTGACGCCGCGTGGCTTACGTATACCGGGCTGTTTGCCCTGCAGCACCGGGGGCAGGAGTCGGCCGGGATCGCCGTCAGCAACGGGGCGCGGCTGTCGGCCCGGACGGGCATGGGGCTGGTGTCGGAGATCTTCTCCTCGCCGATCATCCGGGAGTTGGAGGCGGCGGCCAAGCCGGTCGTTGTTACGGTTGAGGGCGCGGCGGCTTCGCCCCCCGCTGCTCCCGCGACGAATGGGGTGCATGGGAGCGCGGGCGGGCACGCGGCCCGCGGGTGCGGCGCGATCGGGCACAACCGCTATTCGACCGCCGGCGGGTCGCTGTCGTGCAACGCCCAGCCGCTGCTGGAGAGTTATGTCGGCGGGCAGGTCGCGATCGCGCACAACGGCAATCTGATCAACGCCGACGTGTACCGCGCGCTGTTCGAGTCGGCCGGGCACCTGTTCCACACGACCAGCGACACGGAAGTGATCATCCACCTGCTGGCCTCGCCGAATCAGCAGAAGGCGGCGGACCCGCTGGCGGCGACGCTGCGGCACTTGCAGGGCGCGTTCAGTCTGCTGCTGCTGTTCCCCGATCGGATCGAAGCCGCGCGGGACCCGTGGGGGTGGCGCCCGCTGGTGATCGGCAAACTCGACGACGGACGGTTCTGCGTCGCCAGCGAGACGGTGGCGCTCGACGTCATCGGTGCGCGGCTGGTGCGCGAGGTTGAACCGGGCGAGATCGTGACGCTCTCCGACGCGGGCATCTCGTCACGCCGCTTTGCGGACCAGGCGCCGCGCCCGGCGTACTGCGTGTTCGAGCACGTGTATTTCGCGAACCCGTCGAGCGTGATCTTCGGGCAGAACGTGCAGGTTGTGCGCGAGCGGCTTGGGGAGCGGCTTGCGCACGAAGCGCCGGTGGCCGCCGACGCGGTGATCCCGATGCCGGACTCGGGGCGGTCGGCCGCGACGGGCTACGCGCGGGCGAGCGGGATTCCGTACCGCGAGGGGATCGTGCCCAACCGGTACGTGGGGCGGACGTTCATCAAGCCGACACAGGCCGAGCGGGCCGCGGCGGTGCGCCTGAAACTCAACGTCGTGCGTGAGATCGTCGAGGGCAAGGTCGTCGTTGTCGTTGACGATTCGATCGTTCGCGGGACCACGACGCGCGTGAAGATGAACCAGATCCGCGAGGCCGGCGCGAAGGAGATCCACCTGCGCATCTCGTGCCCGCCGATCCGGCACCCGTGCTACTTCGGCGTGGATTTCGCGAGCCGCGATCAGCTCATCGCGCACGGCAAGTCGATCGACCAGGTGCGTGCGTACCTGGGCGTGGACAGCCTGCACTACCTCTCACTCGAGGGCATGCTGGCGTGCACGACGCGGCCGGCGGAGCACTACTGCACCGCGTGCTATACCGGCGATTACCGCCTCGACCCCGAGCACCCGCAGACGGACGAGGTCGCGACGAGTCAGATGCGGATGTTCTGACCTCCACTACCCACCCCCCCACTCCAACCACTTCACACGTGCTCATCTCCGCCCGCGGCATCGCCAAGACCCTCGGCCTGCGCCAACTCTTCCATGGCGTGTCGCTGTCCATCGACGAGGGCGACCGCATCGGGCTCATCGGGCCCAACGGGGCCGGGAAGTCGACGCTGCTGAAGATCATCGCGGGCCTGCCGGACCCGGCCGGTCACACCGGGCCGGACGAGGGCGAGCTGACCCTCGCCAAAGGTGCGCGCGTGGTCTATGTCGGGCAGCAGGACACGTTCCCGTCGCGTGATGACGCGCCGGAGTTGACGTGCCGGGCCGTGCTGGTGCGATCGGCGCTGGACGCCGGGCCCGCGGCGGACGTGCACGACGAGCACGAGGCCGACCTGGTCGCCGACAGCGTGCTGTCGCGCTTGAACTTCGACGACGCGCGGGCAGCGGCCCACCCGGCGACGCTGTCCGGCGGGTGGCGCAAGCGGCTGGCGATCGCGCGCGGGCTCGCCGCGTGCGGCGGGGCGCCGGATCTGCTGCTGCTCGACGAGCCGACCAACCACCTGGACCTCGACGCGATCGCGTGGCTGGAAGAGTTTCTGAGGCGGACGCGCACGGCGCACAACGCGCCGATGGCGTCGGCGTTTGTGACGCACGACCGGGCGTTTCTGGAGTCGGTCGCGACGCGCGTGGTGGAACTCAGCCGCGCGTACCCGCAGGGCACGCTCGCCGTCGACGGAAACTACAGCGAGTTTCTGCGTCGCAAAGCGGAGTTTCTCGACGCGCAGGCGCGGTCGGAGCAGGCGCTGGCGGGCCAGGTTCGCAAGGATCTGGCGTGGCTGTCGCGCGGCGCGAAGGCGCGGCGGACGAAGTCCAAGAGCCGCATCGACGCGAGCTACGAGCGGATGGACGAACTGGCGGAACTGAAGTCGCGCAACGCCGCGGCCGGCGCCGGGGCGGCCCGCGTCGACTTCACCGACTCGGGGCGCAAGACGCGGAAGTTCATTCAGGCGGCCGGGATCGCGTACGCGGTGCCGACGCACGCCGGCCCGCGCACGCTGTTCACGGGCGTTGATCTCGCCGTCGGCGTGGGCGATTGCCTCGGGCTGCTCGGGCCCAACGGCTCGGGCAAGACGACGCTGATCCGCGTGCTGACGGGCGAGCTGAAGCCGGCGGCCGGCACGCTGAAGTACTCCGACCCCGCGCCGCGGATCGTCGTGTTCAGCCAGTACCGGGCCGACTTTGACCCGACGATCACGCTCGCCGACGCGCTGTGCCCGGTGAGCGATCAGGTGCGTTTCCGCGGGCAGGCGATGCACATCACGGCGTGGTCGCGCCGGTTTCTGTTCCGCGACGAGCAGTTGGCGCAGCCGGTGCGCACGCTCTCGGGCGGGGAGCTGGCGCGCGTGCACATCGCGCGGATCATGCTCGAAGCGGCCGACGTGCTCGTGCTCGACGAACCGACCAACGACCTGGACATTCCGACGCTGGAAGTGCTGGAAGAAGCGCTCGAGGAGTTTCCCGGCGCGCTGATCCTGGTGACGCACGATCGCGCGATGCTGGATCGGCTGGCGACCGACATCGTCGCGCTCGACGGGCGCGGCGGGGCGGGGATGTTCGCGACGGTGGATCAGGCGGTCGCGGCGATGGTGCGCGGGAACGCCGCCCACGCGACCGCGTCCAACGCCGGTCGGCGTGCCGAGGCCAAGCCCGAGAGCGCGGCGCCGCTGGGCGTAGCGACGCCGGCGATGAACCGCAAGAAGCTCTCGTACAACGAGCAGCGCGAGTATGACGGGATGGAGGCGAAGATCCAGGCCGCCGAGGCGGCCGCCGCCGACGCGGACGCCCGCATGAACGATCCCGCGGTGATGAACGATCACGCCCGGATGGCCAAGGCGTGTCGCGATGCGCAAGCGGCGCATGACGCGGTCGCGCAGCTCTATGCGCGGTGGGAAGAGCTCGAAGGCAAGCTGGCCTGATCGGCGCGGATCACGCGGGCGGGCGGGCGGCTTTGGTGCTGCGGCGCGGCACGCTGTGAACCGCCGCCCCTCCGACCAAGACCACCCATGTCACCGCGGCCGCCAGCGGCTTGAAGGTGCGGTCCTTCCCGCCGGGCGCGACCAGGTGGGCAAAGCCCAGGACGAGCGCGACCAGCACGCCCATCCACCCGAACCACGCCGGCGCCGGACTCCGCGGGCGGAGCATCGGCACGCGTCCGAGCGGGTAGGCGATGGCCAGCAGCATCGCCGCCGCCGCGGCGACGCCGGGTGCGAGGATGACGTACGAGTTCCCTTCCGTGCGCGGGTTGAAGGCCATCAGGTATGCCGTGCCGAGGATCAGCACCAGCACCGCGGCCCACGCGCCGCTGAATCGGCGTACCGCGAACCAGGCGCCGGCGAGAGTAGCGAGTGCACCGGCGAGGCGAAGCACGGTCATCTCGCCGTGCGACAGATCGAGCCCGGCGGCGCGGAGCAGGGTCCCCAGCTCGGCGAAGGTGCCGGCGCCGGGCTCGCCAGCGCGGACGACCGTCGCCATTCCGGCCTGGTATTGCTCGAGGACGTAGCCGGCGTTGAAGACCGCCAGCGGCGAGGCGAGCATGACGAGGATGGCGAGCGGCGTGCGCCACCAGAGCGGGCGATGGACCGCCGTGATCAGGAGCACGAGGACGATCGCGATCGGCTTGAAGGCCAGCGCGAGGGCGAGCCACGCCGCGGCGGACCACCATGCGCGGCGTGATGTAGCGACCGCCGCGAGCACGAAGCACGCGCCGATGGTGACGTTCATCTGGCCGTTGAGCACGCTGCCCATGGACGCCGGGAGCGCCAGGAGCGTCAAGAGAAGGAAGTGCGACTGGGGGGGCGCGTCGGGGCCGGCGACTTGCCCGGCCTGCTCATCGACGAGCCGGGACAAGCGGCGCACGCTGATCGCGAGCATGGCGACGCAGACGACGCGCCAGAGGACCTCTCCGACGGCGAGCGGCGGGAGAACGAACGGCACGTACAACATGGCCGAGGGCAGAAGGTAGAGCCAGCCGTGCTGCTGCGGGTCGGATGGGTAGAGCGACGCACCGCTGAGCATCGCCTCGGCGGCGATGCGGTAGTTGGGCGTGACGGTGTTGCTTGATGGGTTCGCCGCGACCATCACGCCGACGACGATGAGCAGCGCGGTCCACGCGAGCCAGCCGAGGGCGGCGTTCGCGGGACGCGTGATCCACGGGACGGGGGGCGAGGCGGGAGTCAGACGGAGTGCCCTTGATGGGACGACAGCTGATGTGCCGAGGGGGCAGGAGGCAAAAAAGAAACGACCCCGCCCAGGTTTACCTGGACGGGGTCATTACGCCGGCGATGACCTACTTTCCCGCGATGCAGTATCATCGGCGCCTTGGGCTTAACTGCTGTGTTCGGGATGGGAACAGGTGTGACACCAAGGCTTTGATCACCGACAAACAGCCAGGGCGTTTTTCAACGCCGCGGATGCGGACAGTCGGACCATAGGTGAAGCCCGCGGCGACCCCGGAGGGGGCCGCGGCATAGACAACGAGAACATGAACACCGATCGAGCACGTGAGCGACAAAGACGTCGACACGTTCGATCAGGCACACTCTCCGGGTGGGTGCGAGGGATGCTCGCACGGCACACGGTTGGAGTGGCCAAGCTTTTGACCGTTCGTACCGCTCAGCTCAAGGCATTACTGCCCGTACACTTGCGGCCGATCAACCTGGTGGTCTACCAGGGGTCTCAACCAGAACTTATCTTGCGGGGGGCTTCACGCTTAGATGCTTTCAGCGTTTATCCCTGCCGAACGTAGCTACCCAGCTGTGGACTTAGCAGTCCAACTGGATCACCAGAGGTCCGTCCAACTCAATCCTCTCGTACTAAAGTTGACTCCGCTCAGTTCTGGAACGCCCACAACAGATAGGGACCGACCTGGCTCACGCCGGTCTGAACCCAGCTCGCGTACCACTTTAATCGGCGAACAGCCGAACCCTTGGGGCCGCCTTCAGTCCCAGGATGTGATGAGCCGACATCGAGGTGCCAAACCGCTCCGCCGCTATGGACGCTCGGGAGCGATCAGCCTGTTATCCCCGGGGTACCTTTTATCCGATGAGCTACGACCCTTCCACACGGGATCGCAGGATCACTAGAGCCCTCTTTCGAGACAGCGCGACCCGTCGGTCTTGCTGTAAAGCCGGCTTATGCTCTTGCACTCTTGGCACGGTTTCCATCCGTGCTGAGCCGACCTTTGCACTCCTCCGTTACACTTTGGGAGGAGACCGCCCCAGTCAAACTACCCAACTCTCGGTGTTCTCCGCCCGGATTCACGGGAATCGGAGTTAGGACACAAACGCAAACAGGGTGGTATTTCACCAATGGCTCCATTCCCGCCGAAACGGGAACTTCAAAGCCTCCCACCTATCCTACGCAGTTCGTGCTCGTGTCCAGCGAAAATCTATAGTAAAGGTCCACGGGGTCTTTCCGTCTTGCTGCGGGTAGACGGCATCTTCACCGCCACTACTATTTCACCGAGTCGGTCGTGGAGACAGGAGTCC
>CAZTQN010000061.1:0-11985 GCA_964615765.1 uncultured Phycisphaeraceae bacterium | reverse complement strand
GGTTTTGTAAACCGCAGGTCGTCGGTTCAAGTCCGACAGGTGGCTCTTGTCCAGAGAATCGCGCGGCGGGCTGAGTGCCCTGCGCAGCGTGAACGCGAGATGACGGGCGGCTCAGCCCATCGTTCAACTGCCAAGCATCCCGCTGGGGTAGCGAGCCGCCCGTCAAATCGCGTTGGTGTGTGGTGGTTCCCATAGGACGCTTGGCACCACGAGTATCGTCGGAAAAAGCGGGGTCGTCCAGCCCATCATGAACAAAATCCTCAGGACGAGCCTCCCGCCCGCGCATAAGCCCTGCAAAAACCGAGAGTTGGGCGGCCAGAAGATTTTCTGAAGTGTGCGTGTACACGTTCGCGGTCAACTTCGGGTCGGAGTGGCCGAGGATCTTCCCAGCGACCAGCAGGTCCACGCCCAACTCGGCGCACCGGCCTGCGAAGCCCTTCCGCAGCGAATGGAACCCGACGTCGGTCGGATCAACGCCGGCCGCCTTGCAGTCGTTCCCCAGCGTTTTGAGGCTCGGAAACGTGCCTTTTGGGAACAAGCGCCCGTCGACCGCCCGCTCCCGCAGCCAGTTCACCGCCGTGAGCCCGTCGCCGACCAGCGGGATGCTCCTCTTCTTCTTCGACTTGGTCCGCCTGGTCAGTTCAAGCCGGGCCGGCCCCGCTTTCACCATGTCGACCGTGAGCCCGCGGGCCTCTCCCTCGCGGAGCCCGGTGAACGCCAGCAGCAGGTACGCCGGCGCCCGGCGCTCACGCCGCGCCTTGAGGGTTGGGTGCGTCTCGCTCTCCGCCCTGGCCCGCACGCTCGCGATCAGCGCCATGATCTCATCCCACGTCAGCGGGCGCGACCCGTCCGTCGCGTCGTCGGTGTCACATCGCGGCAACCCCTTGGCCCAGTTCACCGTGATGCGCGGCGACGGCGACGCCATCTCGTGCAGCCGCACGACCTCGACGAAGGACGAGAGGATCGACATGAGTTTGTTGACCGTCCGCCCGGTCGTGCCTTGGTCGCGCAGGTCTGCGAAGTAACGCATCGCCGACGCCGGCGTCGCGTCCTCGAAGGTGCGCCACCCGCACCCGTCGACGATCCGGAGCAAATCCGCCTTGACGCGCTTGGTGTCGCGGCGCCCTCTCCGGGCCCGCTCGCGCTCCCATAGCGCGACGTCGGCCGCGATCGGCCGCGCCGGGAACGGATGCGGGTTGGGCAAGGCCGACACGTTGTGAACATGCACCGTGGGCCCGTCGCGACCACCGAACGCCACCGTGATATCCACGTGAAAGCGGATTTCTCGCCGATCATGGTCCGAGTAACTGATGACTCCCACGCTGGCTTCATACGGGCTTTGCGCAAGCGCCCTGCCCGCTCCCGGCGCGTCCGTCACGTATCGCCTATACATGCGGCCCCATAACGGGTTCGGAACCCGTTCGTTCGGGCGGCGTTCCTCTTGTCGCGGCGCCGGGCGCGCGGCACCCTTGAGCATGGACCGAGTGCTTGCGTTCTTTGGGATCATGCTCCTCGTCGGCGGCCTGCTCTACCGCGCCGACGCCATCGAGCGTTTTTCAGGGATGCGAACGGAGTTGCGCGCCCCGATCCCCTATGACAACCCGCGCGTCCAGGCGGTGCATGACCGTCGCGACCTCGACGTGCGCATCGGCGGCGGGACCGCGACGTTCGGGGCCGGCCTCGCCATCATCGGCTTGATGAACTGGTGGGGGACCGTGCGGATTCGCGCACAAGGCGTGCAAGCAGCCGCTCGTCCGCAATGACCCGCTCGGCGTAGTACCTCTCCGCCCGCTTGAGCATGTCCTCGTCCAAGCCGACCATGACGCGCCCGCGCAGGTTCTGCGGAACGCCGGCGAGCGGGGCAAGGTTCGCGAGCGAGTCCCGCGCGGATTCCTGCGTGCCACCCAGCGCCCGGTACCGCGCGTGCCAATACAACGCCGCTTTCTGGTCGCGCCAGCGGATCGCCTGCCGCGCGTAGTAGAGCGCGAGCGACTTCTGACCGCCGGCGCCGTGCCCGCCACCGCGCCCCTCTTGCTGCATGACGCGCCGCACGTGGTCGCGCACCGCGAAGTAGTCGGACGCGCCCGGGTCGGCGAACCTGACGAACGTCTTTGCCGCAAGGTCCATCGGCGGCGGGTCGGGAAGGTTGGTGGCGCGGCGGTACAGCCCCTCCGCGTCCATCATCTGCGCGAGATAGAGCATCGGGTCCTGGTCGCGACGCGGCCGCGACTTGAACACGTCGGGGAAGGTTGACAGACCCGACGCC
This sequence comes from uncultured Phycisphaeraceae bacterium, assembly GCA_964615765.1. Taxonomy (GTDB): domain Bacteria; phylum Planctomycetota; class Phycisphaerae; order Phycisphaerales; family UBA1924; genus CAZTQN01. Next base: position 9,719 of record CAZTQN010000061.1, on the reverse strand, counting down.
ATCTCCGCCGGCGCCTTCACGAACGGGGTGACGCCCTGGTACAACTTGTTCGGTGAGGCCTTGGCGATGTCGCCGACCGCCTGCATGAGCGTGCGCCGGCCGCTGAGGACGTCGCGGAAGGTCTCGTCGACGCCCGTCATGCCGAACCATTCGAGCACGTCGTCGAACGCGCCCAGGCGGTCGACGTAGAGCGGTCGGCCGGCGCCGTCGCGACCGAGCGCCAAGAACGCGCGTGTGCGGACCTCCTTGGGAAGATCCGCCTTGTACTCCTCCCAGTCCTCGCCGAGCGCCGCCAGCAGCAGGCGGTTGATCGCGTACAGCAGCCCGTGCCCAGCGACGTACATGATCCCGATGCGGCCGATCGCGGCGAGCGCCCCCGCCCCCAGCCGCGCGGCCGCCGCCGGCAGGATCCGACCCGCCCGCACCGCCTTCTTCACCAGCGTCGCGCCGGCCCCGATCGTCAGTTCCGGGCGCGTCCAAGCGTTGCGGATCGCCTGGACGTGCGTGCGAAGGTTTAGTTCTTGGAACGCCCAGAAGGGGATGAGCCCGCGCCGGAGCATGTCCCCGAACTTCGACACGTCGTCGTACGCGCCCAGCAGGTCGTTGCTCAGGCGGAACGCCTTGTCCTGGTCGTCACTCAACCCGTCGATGTCGGCCGGCACCGACGCGGCGTAGTTGGTGACCCCGCCGCCGTTGGCCTTGATCTGGTCCCGGAAGTAGAGAAAAGCGGCGTACCGGTACAGCGACTCCAGCATGTCGTTGAGCTGGCCTTGCTTGTCGACCATGGCGCGGATCGCCCGCGTCGGCATCCCGAAGTAGTACCCGATGCCCGTCTCGTTCTTGGTGACCGCCAGGTCCTTCAGGACGTCCAGCGCGTTGACCTCGTAGATCTCCTGCACGCGCACCATCGCCGCGGCCCCGCCGCGCTCCATCCACGCCCTCACGCTCTTGTTCTGCCCGACCTCGCCGCTCAGGAACAGCCGCCGCATGTCCTCGATCGACTGCGTCAGGTACTTGCGCTGCAGGGCGCCCGGGGCGATCGCCAGCACCTTCAGGATCTCGGTCTGGTTGCGGAACCGGTACAGGACCCAGTTGTCCGGCCGCATCAGGGCGTTCCACTTCCACCCGCGCGTGACGTTCTGGATCGCCTTTTCGGTCGGGCCGCGCATGATCGGCTTGATGTTGCGGAGCATCGCCGCGACTTCCCGGGGCATGACCCAGGGCGTGTACGGCTGTCCGAGCGCCATGAACTTGCTGATGTCGTCGGGGGTGAGTTTCAACTCCATCCCGTCCCCGCCGGTCAGCATGATCGACTCGGCGATGCGGTCGGGGATCGAATCGGCCATGAACACCACGCGGCCGGGTCGCACCTGGAACGCCTCGAAGTCGGCCGGAACGTAGTCCTCCCACGTGCGCTCGCGCGAGCCGAGGACCTCGCTGATCTTCTTCTTCCGGTCGGCCGTCGCGGCCAGCAGCATCCGCGCCGCCATCTGGCTCTCGGCGTGCTCGGCGTTCGACGCCGCCCACGACGCCCATGCGTACACGTCGCGGATCTCCGCGCCGTCGTCGCTCGGGTCCGTGAAGGACAGCACGCTCATGAAGCGATCGCCGGCGCCGATGTCGATCACGCCGTCCTCGACCAGCCCGCGGATCCGCTGCAGCGCCCGCGCGATCCCCTGCTTCATCTCCACGTTGAACAGGGTCTCGCCGTCGATCGGGTTGCCCGCCTCCTGGTTGTAGTGCTCCCGCATCAGCCGCATGTTGTCGACGCGGGCCTGCTTCTTCAGGTCGGGCAGGATGTCGTATTTGCGCCGGATCTTCGCGAGTTGCCGCATCATCAGCGCGTCGGCGCGCATGAGCGTGAGGACCTCCCACTCGGCTTCGAGCACGTTGGTGTTGATGTCCTTCTCGGACCCCTCGCGGCGCTTGAGGAACCCGCGGCCGGTGCGGAGCGTGCTGCGCTGGGTCGGGCCGGTCCCCTCCAGCGTGCGCCGGGCGGCCTTGGGGTCCAGCATCTTCAGCCGCATCCAGTGCAGCACCTGGTGCCGGTAGTACGTCTCGCCCCGGGTGAGTTTGGAGCCGACGTCCCAGCCGACCGCCTTGCCGGCCGCCTCGTAGTCCTCCTTCCACGCCCGCCACATGGAGCGGCGGGCCTCAAGCGCCTCGGTGACGCGGGGGTTCTTCTTGGCCTCGGCGAGCAACCACTCGGCCTCGGCCGCCGCCTCCTCCCGAGACGTGAGCCCGAACGGGAGCGGGCCGTCCGTGTTGGCCAGGTCCTCGAAGACGACGACCTTCGTGAACAGTTCCCAGTCGGCCGGGCGGAGCGGGGCCAGCGCCCGCCGCATCGCCTCCTTGGTGTGGAACATCGCGACGTGCGACGAGTGCCGGATCTGCCGGGCCGCCTCCCGGGCCTCGGCCGCCCACTCAAGCCGGGGCAGTTCTGGGACCGCGCCCCGCATCGTCCACGACGCAAGGTCCTCGCGCAGGCGCTCCCACCACAGGGTGAGCCGCTGGCGCAGGGTCGGCTGGCCGATGCCGTAGGCAGCCCGGAACCGGTCGTTGTCGGCGATGCGAAGCGGGTACTTGTCCTCGCCCCACCCGGGCTCCCTCACGGCGCCCTCGTCGCCGTCGATCTCGTCCGCCGTCCGGATCTTCGCGATGCGGTCTCCGTCCTCGGTGCGGACCATCGCCGGGTTGGGCGCCGCCCCCATCGACTCGTTCGGGAACCACTGCCCGATCCAGTCACCGACCGCGTCGGGCGGGAGGGCTTCGAGCACCCGGTCACGCAGTTCGTCGCGCTCGCCCCGGTCCGACAGCCCGAGTTGCCGGTTGGCGTCGCGGAGTTGGGCGTCGTTGAGCCGCTCGACCTTGGCCTCGGCCGCTTGCCGCTGCTCCTCGCGCTTCTTCTCCTCCTCGGCCAGCCGCTTCAACTCGGGCTCGATCTCCTTGAACCGGGCCTCCGACTTCTGCAACTCCTGCTCGCCCGCGAACGGTTTACCGAGTTGCTCGCTGGCAATCGCTTTCTGACGGTTCGCGCGGGCGATCTCGTCGTTCGCCTCGCCGATGCGTCGCTCCCACGCCGCCTCGCCAAGCACTGTGGCGGCGCTTTGCTTGAACACGATGCGGATCCCGTCGCCTCCGTCGGTCCAGAGGTTGACTGTGTACGTGCGCCCGCTCGGACCAGTGAGGGTCCACCCCCATGACCAGCGCTGAACGCGGAACCCGCGGTGCTCACCAACGGTGTAACCCTTGCGCCACTCAATCGCGACATCCTTGACGAGGTCCAGCATCGCGCTCGTGGCAGCGTCGGGGTCGGTGTACACCTTGCCCTCGACGGTCACGCTCCACTCGTCGTCCTTGGTCTTCAAAGCCTGGTCGCGATCCTTCTCGATCGCCGGGATCGTTTCGCGCTGAACGGTCTTGATGGTGTCGTCGGCGTTGCTGATGTCGTCGCGAGCACGCGTCTGCCCCTTCTGGTGCGCCCGGCGCGAAGCGCTGAGTTCGCGGAGACGGCGCTCCAGTTCGATCTTTTCCAGCAAGATCGGGTTGCCGGCGGTGATGGCGTAGATCTGGTCGGGCGAAAGCGCCTCGACGTCGTCCCACTCGACGCTCTCTTGGATGTTCTCGTCACTGAAAAACTGGTTGATGAACTTCTGCTTTCGCGCGAGCGCCTGCCACATGAACGTGTCGAACGATCCGACCGTCGCGTAGCGGTAGAGGTGGATCTTGCCGGTCGGGTTCTCGTTCCCCTTGCGCCATCCACGCCCGTCGCGCTGTTCAAGGTCGCCGGGCATCCACGGCGCATCCAGGTGGTGCAAAGCCACCAGCCGCTTCTGCGCGTTCACGCCGGTCCCCATCGTCTTGGTCGTGCCCATCACGACCCAGACGTCCCCGCTGTTCATCCGCTCCCACAACTGGCTGCGCTTCTCAGCCGTCACGTCTTCTACCCGGGCGATCTTCGCTTTCGGGATGCCCTTGGCGACGAGTTTGTCGGCCAAGTCCTTGAACAAGTCAAACCCGCTCTGCTCGTTGCGGCGGAACTCGCAGAACACCATGTGCGTCGTGCCCGGGTGCTTCTCGACGAACTCGGCGATCCGCGTCGCGCACCGGTTGACCTTGTTGTCCGGGTGATCGCGCCCGTTGATGTCGACAAGCCGCATGTCGATCGCGGCCTTCCGGGCATCCCCAGAGATCGACAGCATGTTGTCGGCGCCCTTGGTCGGCGGGCCTCCCTTCAGGTTCCTGGCGCGGTACTTCACCTCGTCCAAGTACCGCCGCTGCGCGTACGAAAGCGGCAGTTCCTCAAGGCGGTCGATGCGGCCGGGCCGCTTGACGCGCTGGGCCTCGGGCGTCTCGGCGTTGATGCGGTCGATGCGCACGGCGTCCAGCACCGACCGCATCATGGTCTGGAGCATGACGACGTTCTGGTACTTCGCGAGCCGGCTGACCTCTTTGTACTCGCCGGCGGCGCTGTACTCGGTCCGGTTTTCGATGACGGTGAACTCGCGGGCCCAAGCGTCGAACGCCTGCACGCCCATGCGAGTCAGTTCGTCGGCCTGAAGAATCCGCATCCAGTTGTACGTTTCGTGCAGCAGGTTGGTGATCGGCGTGCCGGTGCCAATAACCACGCCGCGACCGGCCCCCTGCACCCGGTTGATGATCTTTGACTTCATCGCCAACTGGAGACCGTACCCCGATTCATCCCCGGCTTTGGGCGCGCCCTTCACGTTCAGCGCCGAAGCGATGGGCATCTTCTTGAACTCGTGCGCCTCGTCCACAAACACAAAGTCGATGCCGGTGTTCTCGAAGAAGATCACGTCGTCGGACTTGATGGACTTGCGCGACATGACCTCGTCCGCGCCCTTCTTCAGCCGCTCGATTGCCTTGGCCAACTGCTTCACAAACCTCGAACTGTTCTTCGTTCCACGGCCTGCCGAAACGTCTTGCAGGCGGGCTTCCATGTAGGCGGCTTCCAGTTCGCGGATCTGCTCTTGAATCTGCTCCGCCTCGGAGTCGGGCGTCACCGGGATCCCGACAAACTGCTTGTGCGTCATGACGATCAAATCCCAGTCGCTTGTAGCGATCTGGGCGATGAGCGACCGGCGTTCGTCGGCGTCCTTCGCCGCCGTGATGTCCAGGATGCGGGCCGACGGGTACGCCCGCCGCGCCTCTTGGGCCATCTGTGCCGCGTTCGCGTTCATGCCAGTGAGCACGATCTTGTTCGCCTTGCCGAGCCGCTTCAGTTCCATCGCCGCGGCGATGTACGTGAGCGTCTTGCCGGCGCCCACCTCGTGCGCGAGAAGCCCGCGCATGGTCCGGATGATGCGCATCACGGCGTTCCGCTGGCTTGGGCGCAGTGTCGACTCCACGCCGAACCCGAGCGTCGGACTGATGCCGGGGAACGTCAGGTGCGCCCCGTCGAACTTCGCGTCAACGAACACGTTGAACGTGTCGTTGTACTGGCGCTTCAGCCGCTTGCGGCGGGCGTCGTCCGACCACACCCACTCAATGAACGAGTCCTCAATCTCGCGGGCCTTTTGCACCGCTTCCGCCGTTGCGACCTCGTCAACGCGAGTGACGGTCTTATCGCCGTCGCGCTCGGTGCGCGTCACCACGACGGGTTTGCGGTTTAGAATCAAGGCAGCCAAATCAAAGAACGGGAGTTGGGGAGTGCCCCATTTCTGCCGGGCCTCGGGCGACCGCCGCACTTCGTCACGTGGCGTTTCAATGATCCACGCGCCAGTGGTCGCCGAGAGCGACAACTGGATGAACCGCGCGTCGGTGTCCAGCAGACCGGCGATGAACTCTTGGTAGTCGCTGGTCGGGATCCACACCGACCCGAACGACGTCACGATGTCGGCAGCCTCCAGGTCCTTGGGCTGCACCGCCTCCAGCGCCACGACGTTCGGTTGGAACTTGGGATCAACCTCGGCGGCGGTCCGGGCGGCGACGAGTTTCGCCTTGACGTTCCCGGCCAAGTACTCGCTCGCCGCAACCCACCCGTCGGACGGATCCAAGAACGCAATCTGCTCGTCGCCCAACTGCTTCTCGACGTCCGCGACGCTCTTGCCAGTGAGGGCCGCGATGCGGGCCGGTGACACGCCGCCCGTCTCGTCGAGCGAGATGAGCATCGCGTCGCGCACCGTGCCGGCTTGATCCGGCGCCCGGGCGGCCCGGATCTGCCGGGCCGTGAAGATCCCGGCCTTCTTCCACTGGTCCTTGCCCTTCGCGTCCTTGCCGTCGGGGATCTCCAGCGACAGCAGCAGCCCGCTCTCGGGGTCGGTGCGGAACAGTTCGCGCAGCGCCGGCTTGTGCAGGAACCCGTGCTTGCGGACGAGGCCGTCGTACTCGCGGTTGAGCGCCTCGCGCAGTTCGGCAAGCCGGGCGTCCGGCTCACCCGCCCGCTCGGCTTCCAGCAGGGTCTTTGTGGAATCCCGCACGGACAGCACAGCCTTTAGACGGGCGGTGTCCGCGGCGTTCAACTCGATCTCAACCAACTCGCCGTTGACGTTCTGGTACGCCTTGCCGTCCTTGATGGTGATGGCGTTGCGCTTCATCCCCGTCGCCGACTGCATCTTTTCCAGCTCGGCGACTTCGCCCGCCTGCTCGCCCGTCGGCGTGTACGTGTCGACGGGCAGGCTTCGGATCGCCCGCTCCAACCGATCGTCGAAGTCGACCGGCATCGACACGTTCGGCTGGTTCTTGGCGTACATTGTCCCCGAGCGGTCGACTTGACCGAGCACGTTCTGGGGGTTGTCGACGTAGTAGTTGTTGATCTCGATCGGCTCGCCGCCGGCGGGGTCGGGCACGGTGCCGACACCAAGCCACCGCTCGTCTTTGGCCTTGCTGGGGCTCCACTTGCGCTGCAGGATGATGATGTCGGTCACCACCTGCGTCCCGGCGTTCTGCTCGAACGCGCCGTCCGGCAACCGGAACGCCGCGACAAGGCGGGCCTTCTCGGCCAGCACCTTCCGGATGGTGTCGTTCTGCTTGTCCAGCGTGTAGCGGCTGGTGATGAACATGACCAGCCCGCCGGGGCGGACGCGGTCGATCGACTTCAGGAAGTAGTAGTCGTGCAGGGACGCGCCGTGCTGGTTGTACTCCTTGTCAAAGGGTCGGACGTCGGCGAACGGCACGTTCGAGATCACCAGGTCAAAGAAGTTGTGCGGAAGCGGGGTCTTCTCGAAGCGGTTGATGCTGATGGCCGCCTGCGGGTACAGCATCTTGGCCATGCCGCCCGTCAGCGTGTCCATCTCAACGCCGGCGATCGCGGCCCCGTGCTCGAAATCCTGAGGCATGAGCCCAAAGAAGTTCCCGATCCCCATGCCGGGCTCAAGAATCCGGCCGCCGGTGAAGCCCATGCGCCGGGCCATGTCCCACATCGCCCGCACGATCTTGGCGCTGGTGTAGTGGGCGTTGAGGGTGCTCTGGCGGGCAGAGTTCCACTCTTCCGCGCTCACCAGTTCCCGAAACTCCTGCGCCTCCTTGCGCCACGAGCTGTCATAGTTGAACAACTGGGGGAACATCCCCCAGCCGACCCACTGCGACATGATCTGTTGCTCTTCACGCGTCGGGGCGCGACCCTCGGAGAGCACGCGGCGGTAGGTCTGCAGCGCCGCGACGTTGGCGCGGTACTTCGCCTTGGGCGACCCGAGTCCGAGAAGTTCCGGCTTGGTGATTACGAAGTTGCCGGGGGCCGAGGCAGAAGCCGCAGCGCCGTCGCCAGCGTCTCGTTCGGACCGTCCCGGTCCGTCGTCTCGGGCTCCGTCTGCTCGCGCTCCATCGCCGTCAGGGCTTCCCGGATCGCGTCCGACAACGCTCCCGCCGGCGTCGCGCCCTCCTGCTCCAGTTCCGTCGCCCGATCCAGGATCTGATGCGACGCCAGCAGGCACACCTTGCGGAGAAGTCCCTTCCGTTCCAGTTCGGCCGCCGTCTCCGGCGCCACCGACCGCATCGCCCTCTGGTACGACTCCGCCTCGTGGTTCCATGACCACGCCGGGCTGCGCGCCGCCAGCGCTTGGTTCAGTTGGGCCTCGAACTCCTGGTCCGTCATCGGCGGTCCCCTCGTTGAGCATGCTACGGACCTGCTCGTCCGTCAAGGAATCCACGTACTCCGCGCTGTCGGTGTCCGTTCGGTCGACGCCCGGCATACGGCGGGCCGCGAGGTACAGAGACGGCAGGTAGGGGTCGATCCGCTCGCCCAGGTCCGAGCGGACCGCCTTCGCCCAGTCCTTGAACCGCTTGGCCCCGGCCTCGATGTACAGGGCGCCCAATTCCGCGCCGAGGGAGACGATCTCCGGATCGAACCCGGTGTTCAGTTGCGACCCGTCCAACTTCGCGCGAAGACGTTTCTTCAACTCGTCGGCGCGGGCCTGCTTCTCGGCGGAGAGGTTGGACAAAAAGCCGGGCGACGGTGTCATACCCGGGGCGTCAGACCGTACAGGGGGTTGAGTGCTCGCGCCGGGTTGTGCGTCCGGGGGGGCGTCGGGAGACTTGGCGACCCCCGGCACCCCGGCCGCGGCGCTCTTCGACTCGGGCGTGAGCACGATCAGTTGATCGTGCCCCATCAGTTCGGTCAGCCGTCGGGACGCATCGCCCTTGGCAAGCCGAACCTCGATCGCGTCGTACCCCTTGTCAACGGCGAAGTCGAACAACTGCCGGCTGATGTCGCCAACGCGCTTCTTTACGTCCGCGTCGAAATCGTCGCCGCGCAGGCCCCGCCGCGACGCTTCCTCCATCGCCTGCGTGATGATGTTGACGTTGCGGATTGGGAACGCGCTGACGAAGTCCTTGTCCGTGCGGAGCACCAGCGGGTTCTTTGGCTGAACGGTGCGTGTTTCCACGTTCGGGCCGTACTGCTTTGCAGTGCCCTGGTCAAAGGCGTAGTACGTCGCGTTGTCGGTGAACACACCGCCGCTGGCGTACTCGCTGTACACCGCTTCCTTCGACGCGCGGCCGGAGCCGCGGTACACGGTGTACGAACTGGTTGGCTTGTCTTGGGAGAGTGCGGGCGCGGCCGCGTTGGCGGGCGCCGCCTGGGTCGCAAGTTCCTCTGTTGTCTTGAACTCTTTGCTTCGGTCTGCGACGCCGTTGAACTCGCCGCGAGGGCCCATCCGCACAGGCTCGGTAACGCGCAACCCGTTCTCGACGTAGGACCGCACGCCCCGGGCGTCCTCAAACAACTCACGCCCAGCGGGGTTTGTGCCGATGCGCGTCGACGCACCCAAATCGGGCTTTTGGGGCTTGGTTGGCTTGGGCGCCGCAGCGGGCGGCTTGGCAGCCGTCGGCACGCGCTGGGGCTGCGCGGCCGGCGGCCACATCGGCTGCATGGCCACCGTGTTCGCCGGCGGCGGGGGTGGCGGGGGGGCGGTCACTCGCTCAGGAGCGCTGGGGACCACATTTCCGGGCTGTGCGCTCGGCCCCGGGCCTGCGGGCTGTTCCACCACCGCTCGAACGCCGGTTCCCACGCCCGCATCCAGTGCGGGCTCACCAGCAGCCACCGGAACGATCCGTCCTTCATCGGGATCTGCACCCGCCATTTCGGGCCCCGGGCTTCCACCACGATCGGGGGCCTCGACCGGAATCGGCGGGGCGTCGGGTTGGGGCTGCTCTTCGAGTGGCGGGACAACCGGTTCCGGGGGTTGAACATCGGGCTCCTCGATGGGTGGTGGCGCGGGAGGTTCCACCGGGGCCGCTTGCGGGGCGGCGGGGGCCGCCGC
>CAZTQN010000060.1:0-13274 GCA_964615765.1 uncultured Phycisphaeraceae bacterium | reverse complement strand
GCCTGCATGAAGTCGGAATCGCTAGTAATCGGAGATCAGCTACGCTCCGGTGAATAAGTTCCTGAGCCTTGTACACACCGCCCGTCAAGTCATGGGAGCCGGTAGTGCCCGAAGTCGTCGCGATTCAGCGATGCCCACGGCAAGATCGGTGACTGGGACTAAGTCGTAACAAGGTAGCCGTAGGAGAACCTGCGGCTGGATCACCTCCTTTCTAAGGGATTTCCTTAGACTCGGATTTGCTTGCTTTCTCCGGCTTACGCCGGTGCAAGGTGGCACGCTCATGCCCGCCGAACCACTCGGTGCGGCGAGCGATGTGGGGCGACCCACGCCGAGTATTGTCAGCACACTCTCGTCCGCGACTCGTCGCGGCGACAAGGTCGGTAACGACCCGAAACGTGACTCACCCAACCATCTTCTTTGATTTTCAAAGCACCAGACCGCCGCAAGGCGGTCTGTGTGTTTTTGCTTTGGGAAGGGGCCGAGGGCTGAGGGCTGATGCTTGGTGGGCGTGGGGCGCGGCGGGGCGGGCAGCGGTGGATAGGCGTCAAGTCGCGGGCCGGGGCCGCGCGGCTTTCGTCGCCTCCACGATGCGCTCGCGCTGCGGACCCGCGAAATGTCAGAACGCGACCCCCGTGGGAGCTTCGACTCCAGCATGGCGAGCCGGCGCCCCGAATGCGGCTTCGGCGCGATGCCTCTTCATGGTGCTCGGCTTATTTCGACCCGCCCGGCCTGGTCGCCGCAGGTTCGGGCTCGGGCTCGGACAAGGGTTGCGAGTCTGGTCGAGCGATCTGCGGACCAGTGCGACCCGCTCCCGGCCCGGTGCGGCTTGGTTCACTGAGAGATGGCCCGACGCTCAGTCAATCACCCATTCAGGCCCCACTGTTTCCCGCCAAAACAGGCGGCGTTGGGCGTATCTGCGGTCGATTTCTTGCGTGGTTTATCGAGGGCTTATCCCGAGTTTGCTGCCATTTGTCGGAAAGTCGTTGACGGGGCCTCATCTCCGCCGCAAACTTGTCTGCGCGAGAGAGGAGGAGAGTCATTCGGCTCCCAGCGACATGGTCACGCGCTTTGCCTGTGGGCATCGCGCCAGAAGGTGATCGGACCCAGCCGTCCGATCCGGCGCCCGGCGAGTCATCGCGGGCGTCCGTTGCTGCGCTCGCGCGTTCTGAAGCCAAACAAGAGTCTGCGGCGTCCCGGTTGGTCGGGATCGACGTCATCCGGTGTATCGCCGCGGTGTCGGTGATTTGGGTGCACGCCGGTCGATCCGACGTGTGGCACGCGATGGCGCTGCCGGACCTCGGCCGCTGGGGCACGGCGTTCCTGAATCTGATCGCCGGGTTCTTCGTGGTGCTGACGCTGCAGAAGTATCTCGGCCGCAACGCCGCGGCGACGGCGTCGATCACCGGTCGGGCCGCGGGCACGGCAAAGTTCGCCTGGCACCGCGTCATCCGCATCATCACGCCGTTTGTCGTGTGGTCCGGGCTGTACGTGATGGCCCGCGGCTTCAACTACGTGATGTTCGGGCACGAGACGTCGCTACGGTGGTCGTGGGAGTTGCTCTTCTGGGGCACGACTTACCACCTGTGGTTCCTGCCGTATTTGGTGGTGGTGACGCTGCTCACGCTCCCCTTGATCGCGATGGCGATCGGATCGACGCGCTCGCAGCGGATTGGGGCGGCGGTGTTCCTGACGGCCGCTCTGGCGATGATGACGATCCCGTTCCCGTCCTGGCTTCCTCAGCCGGGCGGCGACTACCAGGCGATGCGGACGTTGTACATCCGGTCGCCGGGTTTCCTGCTCGGTCTTGGGATGGGGCTGCTGTGGATCTCCGGCGTGCGGCCGGTCGTGTACCGCTGGTGGGGGCTGGCGGTCGTCGCGGCGTGCCTCGTCGGCTGTGCGGCGATGGCGATGCTGGCCCCGAGCGAGCAGGTGCAGTTCATCTTCGCCCGCGCGGCGGCGCTCGCGGGTCTGCTGCTGGCGTTCGCCGCGTGGCGGGGCCCGATTGCCAACTTCGTGGGGCGGATGGGCTCGCTGGGCTTCGGCGTGTACCTGTGCCACGTGCTGGTGATCGAGGCGCTGTGGGCCGTGGCTCGGTCGATGGGCGTGCCGGGCGGGCTGCCGGCGGACGTCGGCATGTTCTTCGTCGCCGTCGCCGCCAGTTTCTGGCTGGCGTCGATGATGCGGCAGTCGGCCACGCTGAAGTGGCTGGTGCCTTGAGGGAAGGGCCGAGGGGATAGGGCCGAGGGCCGAGGGAAAGACGGGACGCCGTTGAGCCGTGCTTATTGGCGCGGCGGGGGTTGGTCATCGCCCGGTTGAGGCGTGGGCGTGCCGGGTTGGCGTTCGCGGAGGCGCTTGCGTTCGTGGCGGACGATCTCGCCCGTGACGAGGTAGACGATGTCCTCGGCGATGTTGGTCATGAGGTCGCCGACGCGTTCGAGCTCGCGCCCGATGCGGTAGACCAGCAGGCCCGTGGCCTGCGAGCCGGGCGTCTGCTCCATGAACACCACGGTTTCGTCGAACAGCTGCCGCGTGAGGCGGTCGAGGAGCTTGTCGTCGGCGACGACGGCCCGGGCCATGTCGGCCTCTTCGTTGAGCAGGGCCCGGAGGAGTTTGTGACACGCGATCGGGACGCGCTGGCCCAGTTCCTGCAGGGCCGTAGGCCACACGAACGCGGGGGCGTCGGCCAGGCGGAAGGTCATCTTGGCGATCGAGCAGGCGTGGTCGGCGACGCGTTCGAGGTCGGCATTGACCTTCAGGATGAAGGCCAGTTGCCGGAAGTCGCGCGCGAAGGGGTGCTGCAGGGCCATGAGCCGAAAGCAGGCTTCTTCGATCTCGACCTCTTCGCGGTCGATCCCGTCGTCGCGCTTCAGCACTTCGCCGGCGGCCTGCGTGTCGAGTTCCCAGAGCGCGGCGATCGAGGCTTCGAGCATGCCGACGGTCGCGGTTGCTTCGTCGCGCAGACGCCGCTTGAGCGTGTCCAGGTCGCGCTCGAAGTGCGTGACGGGCTGCAGGCGTGGCGTGAAGTTCGGGAGGGGTTCTGGAAGAGGTTCGGGCATCACCAACCTGAGTATGCCCGCGCCACGGGCGGGCGGAGCAGAAAACCGGCGATTCGACGCTGCGGCGAGCACCGCCGCGTTGGCCTGCGCGGTCGGCGCGGCCGGGACGCCGATAAGCGGAAAGTGTACGGCGGGCGGCGGTCGGCGGGGCGCTAGGGCTGGGCCTAGAGGTGAAGCCGGCCCGCGCGGGCCTTATCATCGCCCATGCCTGAACCGGCGCCGTTCGCGGCCATTCCGCCCAAGATCCGACGATTGCCGCTCCGCCTGCTCCGCATGATGCGCCCGGGCTTGGCCTCCGTGCACGACCGGCTCGACGAGATCGACCGGCACCTCGGCCGCGACGAGGTCGAACGCGCCAAGTACGACGGCGAGCTGACCTACTGGCGCGACATGGTGCACTTCGGCGGGTCCGAGCGCCGGCACAAGGCGCCCTTCGAGCCGCTGTTCCAGGGATGGATGTGGCAACGGATCGTGAAGCTCGGCGTGTTCCTGGGTTTGCCGAGCGAAGGACAGCCGGGCGATATTCACGATTGGTGCGCCGGGCGGAGTGTGGTGGAGATCGGACCGGGGCCGTATCCGGCGTGCGCGGCGGCGAAGCGCGGGTGGAAGCGGGCGGCGGCGGTCGATCCGATCGCGCGCGGCTACTTCGAAGAAGGTCTGGTCCCGCCGTCGGCGCAGCACATCGTGTTCGTGCAGGCGCCGGGGGAGAAGATCCCGCTGCCGTCGGCGTCGGCGGATGTGGTGATTTGCGAGAACTGCCTGGACCACGTAGGCGACCCCGCCGCGGTGGTGCGCGAGATCGAGCGGCTGCTCATGCCCGGCGGCTATCTGTGGTTCTTTGTTGATCTGTCCGAGCACGTCGACCACATGCACCCGCACAAGATGAACGAGCAGCGCGTGCGGGAACTGCTGAGCGGGCTGGTGCCGGTGCGCGTCGAAGTCAGCGATCACCGTGCGCACCCGAAGGCCTACGGCGGGCTGCGGGCGCTGTATCGCAAGCCCGAGGGCGGACGCGAACAAAGCGGCACGGTCGGCGCGATCGCGGAGATCAAGCCGGAGACGCGGCGGGCGGCCGCGGCCGGGAATGGTGCGGTCAGCAACGGGACGCACTGAGCAGGGGTTAGAGGTCAGGGGTTAGAGGTCAGAGGCGAGAGGTCAGGGGAAGAGAAGAGGACACGCGCCCCACGCGGAGCGTGGGGGTACCCAGAGGGGCGAGAGGTCAGGGGCGCGTGGCGGCGGGCGGGGGGAGCGGGTCGGCGAAGGGCGGCGGGGCCGAGGGGTCGTCGTAGTCGACCGGCAACTCTTCCAGTTCCGGCGGCGTGTGGTGCGGGGCTTCGTTCTCGAGCCAGACTTCCAGCCAGTGCATCAGCGGGCGGCCTTCGTGCCACGCGTCGAGCACGTACACCGACTGCGCCGGCGGGTCGGGCAGGATGTCGGCGCGGCGGACGCGGCGCGGATCCCACACGAGCACGACGTGATGCTCGCGGTCATGCCCGCGGTTGGAGGCGAGGCCGCTGATGTCCCACCCGACGCGGCGGACGGTGGGCTCGACGCCGCGGAAGACGTGGTCTTGCCACTGGTAGCAGAGCCCGCGGTGCCGCCCGCCGAGCGTGTTGACGAAGATGTTGCCCGTCCAACTGGAGTGCCAGTGCGTGGCGGGATCTTCGCGTGCGGCGGCGACGACGGCCTCATATCGGGCGCGGATGGCCTTGAGCGCGGGCGGATCGTTCGGCGAGGGTTCGATGGTCGCGGGCGTGAGGCAGCCGGCGAGCACGCTCGCGCTGAGCAGCCATACTCCGGTGATCACAAGCCGCAGGTTGTGCATCGCCGGCAACGGTATTGCGGTGGTGGGTGCGCCGCTTCCCGAATCGTCGGGCAACGCGCGGCGTGCGGGGTTTGCGAGCGCAGCGAACGGACGATGTCAGCAGCCGACGAACCAGACCTCAAGGAAGTCGAAGATGTCTTGAACGGTGAGGCCGCCGACGGCGTTGAAGTCGGCCCGCGGCTCGCCGGCGAACCAGGCGGTGAGGAAGTCGAACACGTCCTGCACGGTCACGCCGGCGACGGTGTTGAAGTCGGCGCGGCAGGGGGGTGGGGGGGGTGGGAGCGGGTCGAGCGGGCTGCGGGTGGACCAGGTGGCGAGGCGGCTAGCGGGCAAGTCGCCCGCGCGACCAAACACACCACCCGCAACGGGCTGGAGGGGCAACGGTCCGTCGCCGTCCGGATCCCAGGTCGTGAGCGCGTTCACGCTCGGCGTAAAACCCGTGGCGCTGAACCCCGTTGCGAACGGCTGCCACGTGGATCCGTTCCAACGGGCGATGCAGTTTGCCGTCACGCTACCGACGATTAGGAAGTCGCCGCCCGCGACCAAGTAGGCTCTTTCCGGTCCCTCTCCGTCCGGGTCCCACGTCGTAAGCGAGCGCACCGCGGCGTCGAATCCCGCCCCGAACGGTTGCCACGCAGATCCGTCCCAGCGCGCGATGCGATTCATCGGGGCGCCGCTGACAGTGGTGAACTCTCCGCCTGCGACCAAGTGGGCTGTTTGCGGTCCGTCACCGTCCGGGTCCCACGTCGTAAGTGCGCGTACCGCGGCATTCATCCCCGCCCCGAACGGTTGCCACGCGGATCCGTCCCAACGGGCGATGCGATTCATCGTGACATCGCCGACGGTGGTGAAGTCTCCGCCTGCGACCAACTGGGCTGTCTGCGGCCCGGGTCCGTCTGCGTCCCAGGCCGCGAGCGCGGTGACAGGTCCGTTCATGTCCGTTGGGAAGGGCTGCCACAGAGTGCCATTCCAGCGGGCGATGTTGTTCGCGATCACGCCTCCGGCGGTTGTGAAGCTCCCGCCTGCGACCAACTGCACCGCCTGAGGCCCGTCACCGTCCGGGTCCCAGGAAGCGAGTGCCCCAACACTTGCGGAACCGGACGTGCCGACCATCCCCGTTCCCAACGGTTGCCACGCTGATGCCTCCCAGCGGGCGATCCGATTGACGGTCGCACCTCCGGCGGTGGTGAAGTCTCCACCGACGACGAGTTGATCCGGCAGCGGCCCCGCACCGTCCGGGTCCCAGGTTGCCAGCGCATTCACCGCCGGAAATCGCGTCTTTCCACTGAGTCCCGTTGCGAACGGTTGCCACGCCGATCCGTTCCAGCCAGCGACCCGATTCACGGCAACGCCCCCAGCAGATGTAAAGAAGCCCCCTGTGACAAGTTGACTCGGGAGCGGCCCCGCGCCGTCCGGATCCCAGGTCGCAAGCGAACGCACCGAGCTATCCATCCCCGTGCCGAATGGCTGCCACACCGATCCGTCCCAACGGGCGATGCCATTCACCGCTCTGCCGCCGGCGGATGGGAACTCTCCGGCGGCGAGAAGCTGATCAGCGAGCGGCCCCGGTCCGTCCGGGTCCCAAGGTCGTGCCCAATAGACGTCGAATGACATTCCCAGCCCGAGCGGATGCCAAGCGATGCCGTCCGATCGAGCGATCCTGTTGACGGTCACACCGTCGGCGGTGATGAAACTGCCTCCCGCGATGAGCTGCTTTGCCTGAGGTCCGGCTCCGTCTGGATCCCAAGTCGTCAGCGTATAGACCGTGAGCCCACTTCCGGGGCTTACGCCGGTTCCGATGGGTTGCCACGCCGCGCCGTCCCAACGGCCAATGTAGTTCACCTGTGGGCCCGCAGGCGTAATGGAACGGAACTGGCCACCGGCAACCAACTGCTCGTTCATCGGCCCATCGCCGTCGGGGTCCCACGCCGTAAGCGCGACGACCTGATCACTTGGAGGTCGACCCAACAGGCGCCCGAACGGTTGCCAAGCTGATCCGTCCCAGCGAACAATCGTCTGCGGTGACCCTGCCGTGCGCACCGACCCCGCCGCGAACACCTGGATCGGCAGCGGTCCTGAACCATCGGGGTCCCAGGTCAATACCGTGTTGACGCTTTCGCTTGGTGAGCCGCCGACCAAGCCCGAGCCAAAGGCGTAGAACGCCGAACCGTCCCATCGCGCGATCCCGTTGACATTCACGCCGGCGGCACGGGTGAACTGCCCGCCCAACACGAGTTGAGCGTGCAGTGGCCCCTCGCCGTCGGGGTCCCAAGTTGTCAACGAGTTGACAACGTTGTTGACACCAAGGCCGTTACCCATGAGCAAAGGCCGCCAACTCGTGCCGTCCCAACGAGCGATCCGGTTGAGGGTCATGAGTCCGGATCTCAGGAATCGTCCGCCCGCGACAAGCTGAGCCGTCAGGGGCCCGGTTCCGTCCGGATCCCATGTGGTGATGGCGTCCACCTCGCCGTCAAAGCCTGAGCCGATGGGGTGCCATCTCGACCCATCCCATCGTGCGACACGGTTCGCGGCGATGCCGCCGGCGGAAGTGAACTCACCACAGACGACCAACTGTTTCGGCAATGGCCCGTCGCCGTCGGGATCCCACTCGGTGGTCATCCAGATACGAGATTCAGTGGAGCCGCGGACACCCGGCTCAACACCCCACGACTGCCATGACGGCTCGGTCGTCGGCTGGGCGAAGCAGGGCGCGACGCAGCTGAGGGCAACCAGCAGTATCGCGCCGCCTGCTCGCACGGCCCGAACAGCGCGGGTGATCCACACCATCAAGGTATCGTTCACGATTGACCCTCCGAAAGCAGCGTGCGCTTGAGATGCCTTTTTTATGGTATCACGTCGGGTGTTGACTGATCGCGGCCCAAAACGCCCGAATCGACACTTTATATTCCCTTGATGTTCGGGCCGTGGAAACGTCACGCCGCGGCGGCTTGATGGGACTGCGCCGCGTCCAGCACGACGCGATCGTCGCCCATGTCAAGCTGGGCAAAAACAACGCCGCGATCCTTTCGGATCGCGGCGTGGACTGAACTCAGGTTGTCGTTCCGACCTTCGACCGTGATTAGCGGAAGAAGTTGGTCGTCTCGTCCTTGCGGAGCGGGACGGTGATCTGGTCGGAGCTGCTCTCGGCCTTGAAGGAGACCTGGCCGGGGGCGGTGGCCTTGATGATCACCGTGTACTGACGGCGTTCACCCGGGGCCAGCGACGGGATGACGGGGAAGACGATGTTGGCGCCGGTGACGTTGGCCTTGCCGGTGGGACCGTTGGAGTCCACGTACTGCATGGTGGCCGGGTCGAGGACGCAGTTGAGCTTGACGTTGGTGAGGGTGATCGAGCCCTGGTTGGTGACCTGGAGGGTGTAGGTGACGTTCTCGCCGATGGCGACCGGGTCGGGGTTGTCGACGCCGTCGAGCAGCTGAGCGGGGATCCCGACGATGTTGGTCGTGCAGGAGGCCGTGGGGGTGTTGGCGCACGGGCAGGTGGCGCTGACCTGGCTGGTCAGAGCGCCGGTGCCGCCGGTGGTCGGGCGGTAGACGGCCGAGACCTTGCGGCTGGCGTTGGGGGCCAGGGCCGGGAACGTCCAGGAGACGTTGGCGGCGGAGGCGGTGCCGCCATCGGTGGCGGACACGAAGGTCGAGCCGCTGGGGATGGTGGCGGTGAGGGTGACGTTGCAGGGAGCGTCACCGGTGTTGGTGACGGTGTACTCGAAGGCCGCGGTGCGGTTGATGAAGATTTCCTTCGAGCAACCGGCCTCGACGCGGAGCTGGGCCTGGCGGACGGTGTTGGTGACCGTCTGCGAGTTAGCCGTCAGACCGCCGTCGGCCTTGGCCTGGGCGTTGTTCTCGAAGCGGCCGGTCTTGGCGGCCTTGACCTTGACGGTGAACTCCTTGGACTGACCGGCGGCGAGGGTGCCGGCGTCGAGGTCCAGGGCGGTCTTGCCGTCGACCGTGGTCACGCCAGCGGGGAGCTGGTCGGCGATACGGACGTTGGTCGCGGCGCCGGTGCCGGGGTTACGCACGACGAAGCGGTAATCCCACGTGTCGCAGAGAACGGTCTCGGCGGGGTTGGTGGTCTTGACCAGTTCGAGGGCGGGGTTGACGACGTTGGTCGCCACGCACAGGCAGTTGTTGTAGGAGACGTTGAAGCAGTTGCTGCTGGCGCCGGTGCTGGGGGCCGTCGCGGTGACCTTGATCGTCCGCGTGGTGCGGGCGGGGATGTCGCCGAGGTTCCAGGAGATGGGGTTGGCGCCGCAGGCGTTGGGCCCGCCCTGGGTGTAGGGGGGCGTGGACTGCGTGATGTTGAGGTTCTGGAAGCCGGCGCCCGTCAGGATGACGTTCTGCAGCGGCATGTTGGTGAGGTTTTCGACGTTGATGTCGTAGGTGAAGGGGGTGTTGGCCCGCACTTCGGCCGGCATCAGGGCCGAGACCCAGACGGCGCTGGTGGCGCGGTCACCGGTGGGGAAAGCCATCCCGCCGGTCACAGGGGCGGCAGCGCGCGGGGCCGGCTGGGCCGGAGCGGGCTGGGCCGGGCGCACCGGTTCGGGCGCCTTGGTCGTGGTGGCCGGACGCGTGCGGGGACGCTGCTGCTGCGCACAACCGGCGACCAGCATCAGCGCGGCGGTCGCGACCGGAAGGACCGCCATATTCATCAATCGAGCCATACTTGACACCTCCTGAAGCCTGCGTGTTCGCAAGGGGCTGAGGATAGTTCTCTCCGTAGAAGCCGGCAACACTGCCGACACGCCCTGCGCCTTGCGACCCAACCCGCCCCGTTTGCTCATCCTATCAGTTGGAACCGGGAGCGTACGACCCAAGAACCCATGGGTCGACCGCCACCCGCCTGGACCGTCCGGTCTCCGCCGGAGTGGCCAACGCGATACCGGGAGTTGATCCCCGCACCGGGCGACTCCGAAAAAAGCCCGCTCTACGGGGGAGACCGTGTCGCATCCGGAGTATCGGCCGGGTGAGCGGCTACTAAGTATTTTCGCAAATCGTTCGATTGGCAAGCCGGTCAGATTGGTCGGGAGACCCCCAGATTGCGGGATTGCCCGGTGTGGATGGACCTGGGGGCGGGGCAGGGCCGGAGGAGAAAGAAAGGAAGAACCCACCCCCCGGCCCACTCCCTCTGGGAGGGAGAGGGAGGGAGCCCGCTGTCCAGATCGCCGGTTATGCTGCGGCTCATGGCGCTGAGGAAGAAGCCGACGTCGGTGGCGGGGGTGGTGATCGCGCTGGGTGTGATTCTGCTGGCGGCGGTGTTGCGCGGGCCGGCGCAGCCGGGGGAGACTGAGCGGGGTGCGGGGGGGGCGGGGGGTGCGGGGGCGGAGGTTGGTACGCAGCGGGTGTCGCCGCCTGAGGCGGCGAGGGCCGCGGCGAAGGCGTCGCCGGCGGGTGGGTTTGGTGATGAGGCGGCGCTGCTCAAGGCGTTCGCCGCGCGGCGCAGCGGGGTACTTATTGAGGTGACGGCCCGCGTGAAGCGGCTGCTGCCGGACGACACCGACGGCTCCAAGCACCAGCGGTTCATTCTTGAACTCTCGGGCGGGCACACGGTGATGGTGGCGCACAATATTGACCTGGCGCCGCGGGCGCCGGTCCGTGCGGGCGAGGCGGCCACCGTGCGCGGGCAGTACGAATGGAACGAGCAAGGCGGCGTGCTGCACTGGACACACCATGACCCCGGCAAGCGCCGGCCGGGTGGGTGGATTGAGGTGGGGGGGAAGAGATATGAGTAAGTCAGGCACTGGGCACTAGGCACTGGGCACGGGGAAGGCACTGGGCACTAGGCACTGGGCACTAGTGGATTCGGGATTCGGGAAACGGGAAGCGGGAAGCGGGAGGGGGTGGGCACTTTGCCACTTTGCCACTTTGCCACTTTGCCACTTCGCCTCTTCGCCACTTCTTTGCATTCGAACGAGGACCGCATGGACTTTGAGAAGCTTGGGGCGTTTTACCTGGGGAAGGTGTTTGATCTGGAGGCGCGGCGCCGGGGCGAGGCGCTCGTGATGTATGACTCGAAGGATTTGGTGACGCACGCGGTGTGTGTGGGGATGACGGGGTCGGGGAAGACGGGGCTTTGTGTGGGGCTGTTGGAGGAAGCCGCGATCGATGGGATCCCGGCGATCGTGATTGATCCGAAGGGGGATCTGGCGAATCTGCTGTTGACGTTTCCGGAGTTGCGAGCGGAGGACTTCCGGCCGTGGGTGCATGAGGAGGATGCGGCGCGGAAGGGGCAGACGCCGGACGAGTATGCGGCGGGGCAAGCGGCGCTGTGGAAGAAGGGGTTGGGGGAGTGGGGGCAGGACGGTGCGCGGATTGCGCGGCTGAAGGCGGCGGCGGAGTTCAGCGTGTACACGCCGGGCTCGAAGGCGGGGCGGGCGGTGTCGATCGTGCGGTCGTTCGCCGCGCCGAGCGAGGCGGTGCGCGAGGACGCCGAGATCTTCCGCGAGCGTGTGGCGACGACGGCGACGAGCGTGCTGGGGCTGGTGGGCGTGACGGGCGACCCGGTGCGGAGTCGGGAGCATCTGCTGGTGTCGGCGCTGCTGAGCCGGGCGTGGAGCGCGGGGGAGGATCTGGATCTGGCGGCGTTGATTCAGCAGGTGCAGCGTCCGCCGGTGGAGCGGATCGGGGTGATGGATGTGGAGGCGGTGTACCCGTCGAAGGAGCGGTTCGAGCTGGCGATGGCGTTGAACGGGCTGTTGGCGTCGCCGGGGTTTGCGGCGTGGATGGAGGGGGAGGCGCTCGATATCGGGGCGATGCTGCGGACGAAGAGCGGCACGCCGCGGGTGTCGATCTTTTCGATCGCGCATTTGAACGATGCGGAGCGGATGTTCTTCGTGTCGCTTCTCTATAGCGAGATTCTGGCGTGGACGCGGAGTCAATCGGGGACGACGAGTCTGCGGGCGATCGTGTACATGGATGAGATCGCGGGGTATTTCCCGCCGACGGCGAACCCGCCGAGCAAGGCGCCGATGCTGACGCTGATGAAGCAGGCGCGGGCGTTCGGCGTGGGGATGGTTATGGCGACGCAGAACCCGGTGGACCTGGATTACAAGGGGTTGTCGAACGCGGGGACGTGGTTCATCGGGCGGTTGCAGACCGAGCGCGACAAGGCGCGGGTGCTGGACGGCTTGGAAGGGGCGGCGGCGGGCGCGGGGAGCGGGTTCGACCGGGCGGCGGCGGACCGCGCGCTGTCGGCGCTCGGGCAGCGCGTGTTCCTGATGAACAACGTGCACGAGGACGGGCCGGTGATCTTCGAGACGCGGTGGTGCATGAGCTACCTGCGTGGGCCGATGACGCGGGCGGAGTTAAAGAGATTGCCAAATGGGGCAAATGGGACAGATGGGGCAAATCGAGCAGAGGCGGGGAGGGTGGAGAAGGGCGTGGGCGCGGCGGGTGGGGGGCGGGCGGCGGCGGTGAGTGGTGTGGGTGCGGTGGGGGCGCGGCCGGTGCTGGGGGCGGAGGTGCCGCAGGTGTTTTGGCCGGTGCGGGAGCGTGCGCCGGGCCGGCCGGTGCGGTATGTGCCGCGGGCGCTCGGGGTGGCGAGCGTGGCGTTTACGGATGCGAAGGCGAAGGTGGATGTGACGCGTCAGGTGGTGCTGAGCGCGGCGATGGTGGAGGGTGTTGGCGGCGTTGGGATGGGGAGTGTGGATTGGGACGGGGCGGAGCGGGTGGAGGTGGATGTTGATGAGTTTGAGCGCGAGCCGGAGGCGGGGGCGGAGTTTGTGGCCCCGCCGGGGGGCGTGACGACGGGGAAGGCGTGGAGCGCGGCGAGCAAGGCGTTCGCGGATGCGCTGTATCGCGCGGAGAAGATTGAACTGTTCAAGAGCGCGAGCGTGGGGGAGGTCAGCCGCGTGGATGAGAGCGAGCGCGAGTTTCGTGCGCGGCTGGCGCTGGCGTTTCGCGAGGAGCGGGACCGGCTGACGGAGGCGCTGCGCGCGAAGTATGCGCCGAAGATCCGCGTGCTGGAGGATCGGCTGCGGCGGGCGGAGCAGCAGGTTCAGGTGCAGAAAGCGCAGTCGCGGGACGCGAAGCTTGGGTCGGTGTTGTCGGCGGGGGCGGCGGTGTTGGGGGCGTTTCTGGGTCGGAAGACGATCAGCGCGGCGAGCGTGACGCGCGGGGCGAGCGCGGCGCGGAGTGTCGGGCGGGCGATGCGCGAGTCGGGCGATGTGGGACGCGCGGAGGAGACGGTGGACGCCGTGCGCGAGCAGTTGGCGGAACTCAACGCGCAGTTCGAGAGCGACGCGGCGGAGATCGCGAGCCGAATGGACCCCGCGGGGGAGACGCTCGAGACGATCACGATCAAGCCCAAGAAGACGGGGATCACGGTGCGGCTGGTGGCGGTGGCTTGGCGGGGGGAGTGAGGGGGGGAGGGGGAGGGGG
>CAZTQN010000059.1:0-14828 GCA_964615765.1 uncultured Phycisphaeraceae bacterium | reverse complement strand
GGGGGGGGGGGGGGGGGGGGGGGGGGGGGGGGGGGGGGGGGGGGGGGGGGGGGTTCGAGGCTCGGCGCGGCGTGTGAACCCGCGGCGGGGTCGGTGGGGACGGGCGGGGGGTGCGGGGGGGGCGGGGGGGACGGTGTGGTCGGGTTTGTGTATGACGTGGGGGCGGCGAGGACGCGGTATACGGATGAGGAGTTGCGGGAGGGGCTGCGGCGGTATGGGCGGCGGGTGGGTGGTCGGGCGTTTGGGGTGCTGGAGTTTCAGGGGTGGAAGGGGCGGCCGTTTGGCGCGGGGACGGTGATCCGGCGGTTTGGGACGTGGCATGCGGCGCTGCGGTCGGTGGGGATTGAGGGGGCGAGTCGGCGGCGGGTGGCGGATGGGGAGCTCTTGGCGGAGTTTGAGCGGGTTTGGCGGGAGATGGGGCGGCCGCCGGGGGAGCGGAGTTTGGCGCTGCGCGGGGCGTTCTCGAGGAATGCGTACAAGGCGCGGTGGGGGAGCGTGAAGCGGCTGGCGGAGATGGTGGGGGCGATGCACCGCGGCGAGATGACGCGCGAGCAGGTGCTCAAGTTTCGCGACACGCGGACGGTGCGCGAAGGCGTGCGCGTGGATGTGCGGTGGAGCGTGCTGAAGCGCGATCGGTATCGGTGCGTGGCGTGCGGGAAGAGCCCGGCCACGGAGGCGGGGGTGGAGCTGGAGGTGGATCACATCGTGCCCGTGGCGCGCGGCGGCGGGAACGCGGTGGAGAATCTGCGGACGCTGTGCCGGGCGTGCAATCGGGGGAAGGGGGTGGGGGGGTGAGAGGAGAGGCACTGGGCACTAGGCACTGGGCACTGGTGGGGAGGGGAGCGGAGGCACCGGGCAGCGGGCACCAGGCAGCGGGCATCGGGCATCGGGCGGCGGGAAAGCACACCGACCCCGGCGCTTCGGGCATCGGGGTCGGCTCACGAGATGGGATGATGAGGTTGGTTGGTGGGGGTGATGGCTTAGCGGCGGCGGCGGGCGGCGACGAGGCCGGCGAGGGCGAAGACCGCCGCGGCGCCGGGGGTGGGGACGCCGAGTTTGAACTGGTACAGCGGGTCGGACCCGCTGGAGCGCGGGCCGGCGAGATTGGCGGAGCCGGTGATGGTGAAGCCGAACTGGAGGTTGTTGTCGCGGACGCCCCAGTATTCGGCGTTGGCGTCGCCGGTGAGGAGGTTGAAGGAGTAGTCGGTGGCGGAGGGGAGGGCGAGGTCGACGAAGATCTCGCCGAGGGCGGAGAAGGGGGTGACGCTGTCGCGGACGCGGGCGAAGAGGACGGTGGGAGCGCCGACGACGGGGCGGGTGATGGAGCCGATGCCGTCGAGGGTGAGGGTGGTGGTGCCGGCGGGGTCGTAGGTGAAGGTGAAGGTGTGGATGTTGGTGCCGGACCAGGGGGTCTGGGCGACGGCGCCGATGGGGGTGTCGGAGCCATCGACGATGGCGTATTCCCAGTCGCCGTTGGCGGTGCCGCTGCCCCAGCGAACGTTGCCGCCGAACTGCTTGGTGAAGCCGCCGGAGGCTTCGAGAGCCTGGAAGGCGGTATCGGAGGACAGGGTGAGGGTGTCGGCGGAAACAGCCGCGGCGAGGGTGAGGGTGGCCACGGCGAACGGAAGAACACAACGCATTGTCTCTCTCTCCTCAAATCCCGCGTTAGCGGGGGAATGCAAGGGAAACCCACCTTGCTCGGGGGGGAAGTATACCCTGCAAAGTGGGGGTTGGAAAGGGAGAGAGGCACTGGGCACTCGTGGGGGGAGGCACCGGGGACCAGGCACCGGGCACCAGGGGGGGGGACGGGACGGGGCGGGTGCGAGATGGCCGGTTCCCGGTTCCCGCTTCCCGCTTCCCGTTTCCCGCTTCCCGACCCAAACATTTCCCCCTTGCGTTCTGTCGCTTCTGCTCTCCGTTCGCGTATTGTTTGGATATGGCGGCGAGTGATGAGTATCGGGATGCGTTGTTGGTCGGGGGCGACGGGGTGGTCGGGGCGGCGCCGCATCGGCGTGGGGCGGGGATCAATCCGGGCAACCGCTTTGAGACCGTGCGGCTGCATGTGCTGGGGGAGGAGATCGATCGGCGGATGGTGGAGCAGGCGGGGGAGGGGGGGGCGGATGGTGAGCGGGTGCGGGTGGAGCGGACGGTGTTTCGTGACAAGACGCGGACGATCATCAATCGGGTGACGCCGCTGTCGGATGTGCCGTTTGATTGGACGGTGAATCCGTATCGGGGGTGTGAGCACGGGTGTGTGTACTGCTTTGCGCGGCCGTATCACGAGTATCTTGGGTTTAGTGCCGGGCTCGACTTTGAAACCAAGTTGATGGCGAAGCCGGATGCGCCGGAACTGCTGCGGGCGGAGTTGTCGCGCGCGAGTTGGGCGGGCGAGCCGATTGTTATGTCGGCGATCACGGACGTGTATCAGGCGGTGGAACATGAGATGCGGATCACGCGCGGGTGCTTGGAGGTGATGGCCGAGTGCGGGCAGCCGGTGTCGACGATGACGAAGAGTGCGCTGGTGCTGCGGGATGCGGACTTGTGGGCGAAGCTGGCGGCGGCGAACGCGGGGCGGGTGACGGTGACGCTGGTGACGCTGGACGCGGACTTGGCGCAGAAGTTGGAGCCGCGGGCGAGCAGTCCGACGGGGCGGCTGCGGGTGATTCGCGAGCTGGTGCGTGCGGGCGTGCCGGTGCATGTGAACGTGGCCCCGATCGTGCCGGGGCTGACGGACGCGGAGATGCCGCGGATTCTGGGGGAGGTCGCGGCCGCGGGCGCGACGAGCGCGGCGTACGCGATGCTAAGGCTGCCGCATCAGGTCAAGGACATTTTTCTGGACTGGCTGAAGCGCAGCGTGCACGAGGAGCGGGCGAAGAAGGTCGAGGCGCAGATCCGCGACATGCGGGGCGGGAAGTTGTACGAGTCGACGCTCGGCGTGCGGCATTCCGGGCGGGGGACCATGGCGGCCCAGGTGGCGCAGATGTGGGACGTGTATACGCGGAAGTATGGGCTGAACCGGAACATGCGGAAGTTGTCGTCGGCGGGGTTTCGGCGGCCGGGGGGGAAGGGAAGTGTGGGGCAGATGGGGTTGTGGTCGTGAACTTGGTTGGGGATGGCGGAGGGAGGGGGTCTTCGTCAGCCGTGTTGCGTTGACTGCGTGAGCGCATCGGGGTGGCGGGTCAGTGGCCGCTTTGCCGGTTGGACATGACGACGGCTACAGTGTGTCGTCATGACAAGAACACCTTCGCGATTTGTGCATGCGTACCTCGTGCCGGCTGTGATGTCTCGCTACTTTCCGATCGCGGCGGGTGTGTGCATCGGCGTGGTGATGGCCGGCATGTTGGGGGATGTGCCGTTGTGGCTGGATCTGCTGTCGCGGGCGGGGGTCGTGAGCATGGCGATCATCTCGATCGTGGCGCACCGCTCGATCGCGCGTTAGAGCGCGCGGGACATGAACATGGCGCACAAGCGGCGATCGTGGGTTTCGGGCGCGATCATCGTGGGCGTGGCGCTGAGTTTTGGTGTGGGGAGTGTGTGGGCGTGGCGGGTGCTGAGCCGGCCGTCGATCGTGCGGACGGTGATGGTGACGAACGCGGTCGCGGACGGGGTGAGCGTGCGGGCGGCGTGCCGCGTGAGTGATGGGACGGCGACGGCGTGGGGGGCGGCGGACGCGATGGTGCGTGTTGGGCCGGGGAAGTCGGCGGAAGTGTTGCGTCAGGGGGCGGAGCATGCGGGGGAGTTTGAGGGGGTGCGGCTGGCGTGCCGCGTGGCGGATGAGCGTGGGCGGACGGTCACGCGGACGTTCTCGGCGGATGAGGTGGAGCGGGTGTGGGATCGGGGTCTCATCGCGCGAGAGGCGGAACTGAGGATTGGCCCGCCGCGGGCTGGGACGGCGCCGGTGGCTGTGAAGGCGGGGGTGCTGGTGAATGAATGGAAGCCGCCGCGGCTGGATGTGATCAGTGCGCTGCTGGCCAGCGAGAAGTTCATCGCGGAGTTGCCGACGATGCAGGTTCGGCGCGCGGGGGCGGAGGAACGGGCGGCACCGGTGGAGTTTGAGGTGCCGCGTGGGGTGAGTAGCGCGGGGGTGTTTGATGTGTACGTGCTGGTGACGCCGGCGCTGAGTGATGAGGATTGCTTGAGCCTGGTTGTTGAGAATGCGGCGGGTGAGGAGGTGTGGGCGGTGCCTGGGGGTGATGTGCCGCCGTGGGCGTGGGTGCGGCAGGGTGAGTGGGTTCGGGCCGGCCGATATCTGCGGCTGGAAGCGGGCGAGACGTGGCGGATGGTGGCGCGGGTGACGTGCGAGCGCGGGGTTGAGCGGGAGGTGCGGGTGCGGCTGAGGGTGGAGACGGGGGGAAGTAGGGTGGTCATGTGTGGTACATGCAGCTTCGTATACTTGTAAGGGGCATCGCGGTGCCGGGATGAACACCATGCGATCGGTCAGACTGCGGCGGGGCGTGCGCATGGCAGCTCTCGTGGCTGCGGCGGGCGCGGCGTCCATAGCGGTGGGCATGCGATCCGCGCTGCAAACCGTTCAGTGGAACTCATACGACGAGTTCCCGAGCAAGTTGTACGACGAGAAGCATCGATGCACTTGGTACTCCGCTGGTCGATTCGGGGAGACGGTGTATCGCATCAACACGGAAATTGTTGAGCCTGACGACGATATTGGAGGCATGCTGACGTGCTTTCCCGAGAAGGTCATGGCGAACGCGCTCGACCAACGGTCGGCCCGCGCGTTGCAATTGGCGCGGCAGGATGCCGACAATCTGGTTGTGTTCGACTCGCGCTTCGGATGGCCATTTCGGTGCATTCGAGCGGTCATGGCTCCGCGGACTAGCGGCTCGTCGGTCACCATTGGATCATCCTGCGTCTTCGCAGCATGGAACAGTCCACCCAGCAAGTGGTACGCCACTGAACGACAGGCCGCGCTGCCGCTCGACGTCCTGTGGGCCGGGCTGGCGGGCAACACGGTCGTTTACGCGCTTGGTGGGGCGGCGATTATCACGGGTGCGCGTCATGGAGCCCGTTGGTACGCGGGGTGGAAGAAGCGCCGCGTAGGGCTGTGTCGGCGGTGCGGGTATGACGTGAGCGCGTCGCCGGAGCGGTGTCCGGAGTGTGGAAGTGTTGTTGCGTAGGCAAAGTGGGCAGAGTGCCATGGGGCGGGGTGTTATTCGCCAGATCGCGCCAGTGCCGAAGTGATGTACAGGTATCGATTAGCGCTTTCGGCGTGTGTGCGATGATCCGGCGGCATCGTCTTCATCCAGTCCGGAACTTGGGCGTCCGGTGCGATGATCGCGACGTCCGGTGACGGCGCGATGACGGTGAAGACGTTGGGCGCCCGCGTGGGTTGTGCGGCGTCGTTTGCGGCGTCGGGCGGCGCGGGTGGGGAGTGGTTGCTGGAGGCGGTGACGAGGACGCGTTTGGGATCGAGGGACATGCGGCGGACGTTGATGAAGTCGATGGTTGTGCTGCCGCGGGGTTCGGTGAGGAGTGTGCCGAGGACGACGCGGGGGAACTGTGCGGAGTGGACGAGCGAAGTGCCGTACGGGCTGCCGCCGGAAGTGCAGTCTTCCAGCACGAGATCGAGGGATTGGGGAGGTTTGAGCCCGTCCCAGGTGAGCCTGACGCGGAAGCCCGACGCGGTTGTTTTCGTGGCGAGGGCGAGGAAAGTGGGTCGCTGATCTGACGAGACCATTTCGGCGTCGGACGGCGCGTTCGGCGGGAGTTGGTGCGCGAGGGCGTTAAGGGGGTGCATGGCGTCCGGCGCGGCGGCTGGATCCGCGTGCGGCTCAGGAACGTTGTCGCCGACTTCGCCGGAGCGTGCCAACGTGGACACGATATGTGTGTAGCGATGGTCGCCTTCAACGCGCGTTCGGTGATCGGGCGGGAGTGTTTGCAGCCATTTCGGCACCCGGGCGGCGGGGGCGATGATCGCGGCGTCCGGTGAAGGCGCCAGCACCGTGAATACGTCCTTGGTCAGTTCTAGCGTGTCGAAGGTCATGCGGTCAACCGCCGGAGGGTCGTGCCGCGGGGGCCCGTTATCGTCTTTGGGCGCGGTCTTAGTTATGGCGAAGGCTGCGTTGCCGTACGCGGTCACGAGAACACGCTCGGGATCCAAGGACATTCGGCGGACATCGACGAACTCGATGGTCGCGGTGCCGCTGGGCTCGGCGAGAAGCGTGCCGAAGGCGACGTCCCGCAAGCGGTAGGGGATCGGCTGTGCAAAGTCGTACGGAGCACCGTCGGCGTCGCAGTCTTCGAGCGTCAAGCACACGCACATCGGCGCGTTGATGCCTTCCCAGGTGAGCTTGACCGAGAAGCCGGACTTTGTTGTTTTGGTGGCGATCGCCAGCGACGTTGAGCGCCAGTCGGACTCAACGGTGTGCTCGCCGTCTGGCCCCTTGGTGCGCTGGAGCGGCTGCTCGAGTGCGTCGAGCGGGTGCAGGGGCTGGGGCGGCGGGTTGGGCGGGGTGGTGGGTTGGAGGAGGGCCGCTGCGATTGCGAGGATGGGGAGGAGCGGAGACATGGTGCAATGTGAATAAATGGTACGGACCCTCTCGGGGCATTGGGTCAGTCAAACATTTACTGAGCAGTGTCGCAGTCACTGCTTACTTATTCGTGCCAACTGCTGGCCATGAGCCCAGATTATTGACACGATTCGCCGGAAAGCGTTCTTAGCCACTCACACAGCTGCTTGCCTGAAATTAGTTCGATGCGTGACGGCAGTAGCGGAGATATCAGTGGATCACTTCGTATTCGTGGTGCAAAGTCAGATGTCGTAGTGATTACGCCCTTTGATGCTCTATGGTTCGCCGACACGACTCCCATCATGGCTCGGACTTCGTCCGCTGTCACGAGATGATTGGGCTTATACGTCTTCATTTGCCCAACTATACGAATAGACAATACTCCATTTTTGGTCGCGATTACATCTCGTCCAAAGTCTCCGCTTCGAGGTGTTAGGACAACTTCATCAAAGCCTGCCTTTTTGTATGCTCCGGCGACAATCTCTTCCCACTTGCGCCAATCGATTTGATGCATGAAGTGAGGATTGCGAGAAAGCTGTCGCGCGAGTTCCATCCACGGGAGGGTTACTGCCTTTACAACCGTGCCCTCGCTCGTTTGATGGCTTGGTTCCACCACTGCGTGCATCAGGAGTTCGTTGGTGTTTCTCTCCGACTCAAGCACTTTGACTCTAAATTCAGCCATCCTGCGAAATGGGCTGTTGTACGCGTGATGTGGCACAGCCTGGTGTTTGCGCTTTTTCCTCTTCTTCATTGGTCAGGCTGAAACATGTTCGTGCTTTAGGAAGAGATCGCGTTCCGATGAAGAATGGGGCAATCTGGATCCGACCTCGACGGCTGCATTGGCGTCAGTCTTCTCGCATGGTTCGGGCCGGGTGTTGGGTGGGTTTCCAGTCGGGTTCGACGAAGCGGAAGAAGGTGCGGGAGCCGCGGTAGATGACGAAGACGACGCGGTCGGGCTTGGATTCGCGGATCTGGTCCATGGCCTTTTTGAAGTCGGCGCGGGTGGCGATGGGGGCGTCCTGGATGCGTTGGATGACGTCGCCGCCCTGGAGGCCGCCGAGGCCGGCCCAGCCGGCAGGGTCGGCGGAGTCGACGAAGACGCCGGAGAGGTCTTCGGGCCAGCGGTTGTCTTCGCGGTCGAAGAAGGTGATGTCGCGGACGACGAGTTCGAAGTCGCGGTCGCGTTCGCGGCGGGCTTCTTCGGGGGTCTGGCGGGTGGCTTCGAGGGAGACGGGGAGGTCGACGGAGCCGCCGTCGCGCATGACGGTGAGGGTGGCGGAGGAATCGATGGGCATCTCGCGAACGGCGCGGTTGAACAGGCCGGCTTCGGCGAGATTGCGCGGGGCGAGCTTCTTGCCGTCGATGGCGGTGATGATGTCACCGACGCGGAGGCCGGCGTCGGCGGCCTTGGTTTTGGAGTAGACGCGGGTGACGCGGAAGCCGCGGTGGTTGTCGGAGCCGAGCTTGCGGGCGAGGGTGGTGATGACGGGCTGGGTGGCGACGCCGACCCAGGCGCGGGGGGTGTCGGGGGCGGGCGGGTCGCGGTCGTTGGGCGTCGGGTCGACGAGGGTGAGGAAGTCCTTGCCTTCGCGCTGGAAGTTGACGAGGACCCACTCGGGCTTGTCCTTCATTTCTTCGATGCGGTTGTACTGGGCGATGGCGTCGGCGATGGTGGCGACGGGCTGGCCGTCGATGGCGGTGATGACATCGCCCCAGTTGAGCGCGGGATCGGCGGTGGCGGCGGGGGAGCCGCCGCGGATGCTGGAGACGAGGACGCCGGTGGTGGAGGGGAGGCGGCGGACCTGGGCGGCGCGTTCGGTGATGCGCTGCGCGGTGACGCCCCAGACGCGGAGGGCGGTTTCCTCGCCGCGATCGCGCTTGAGTTTCTCGGTGGTGAGTTCGGCGACGCCGGGGGTGCCGGTGTTGAGCGTGGAGATGGAGGAGGGGCGGGTGTAGGCGAGGCGGATGGTGGAGCCGACGGGTCGGTCGGCGAGGGTTTTCAGGAGCGGGGGGATTTCTTCGACGAAGCGCGCGGTGACGGGCTGATCGTCGATGGCGGTGAGGACGTCGCCGGGCTTGAGGCCGGCGCGGGCGGCGGGGCCGTCGGCGTCGACGGAGTCGACCAGGACGCCGGACTGGATGCCGGTGTTTTCAAGATGGCGGAAGGAGGCGCCGACGGAGGAGCGCGGGACCTCGCCCTTGGTGATGAGGGCCTGGGCGACGTCCTTGGCCATGTTGCTGGGCGTGGCGAAGGCCATGCCGGCGCCGCCGCGGGTGTTGATGCCGACGATCTTGCCGTCGAGGTTGATGAGGGGCCCGCCGGAGTTGCCGGGGTTGATGAGTGCGTCGTGCTGGATCCAGGTGGTGAACAGGCCGGTGCGTTGTTCCCAGTTGAGGAGCATTTCGTCGGCGTCGCCGTCGCGGGAGGAGGTGAAGACGCGTTCGACGTTGGAGACGATGCCGAGGGTGACGGTGCGGGAGAGGGCGAAGGGGGAGCCCATGGCGAGGACGTAGTCGCCGGTGAGGAGCGAGGCGGAATCGCCGAAGGCGGCGAAGGGAAGGGGCTTGGAGGAGTCCTTCAGGCGGGAGGTGTCGAGTTTGAGGACGGCGAGGTCGGTCCAGGGGTCTTCGCCGACGAGGGTGGCGGGGACGCGCTGTTTGTCGGCGAGGATGACGAAGAAGCGGAAGCCTTCGTCGGTGACGTGGGCGTTGGTGAGGACGTAGCCGTCGGGGGAGATGATGGTGCCGGAGCCGCCGGTGCGGTCCTTGGCTTCTTTGCCGCCGTCGTAGCGGAGGGTGACGACTTCGATATTGACGAGCGCGGGGAAGACGCGATCGCGCGCGGTGCCGACCATGGCGCGGGTCTCTTCGCGGAGTTCGGCGACGCGCGGGTCGATGGCGGAGGCCTGGGCGCCGCCGGATGAGCGGGACCCGGCGGGGTTTTGACAACCGGCAAAGGGGAGTGTGCAGGCGGCGAGGGCGAGGGCGGCCGCGGTGAGGCGCGAGAAGCGCTGGCGGCGCGAGAAACGCGAGATCGGCATGTGAACGGTCTCCGGAGGTGTACGCAGGGGTGGTACCCGGATGATCGGCCCGAGGTTCGGTCCGGGTGCGGAAATGGTCGCGGGTTCTGCGGGCGAAAGGACGAGGCGGATCGGGGGGCCAACAATGCGGCATGGGTATGTCGAGGCCGCTGGTGATTGTTGCGGGGGCGATGGGTGTGGTGGGGCTGATTGCGCTGTGGCAGCATGATCAGCGGGAGCGGGCGCGGGCCGCGGCGGCGGGTGGAGCGGGCGTGGTGGCGGTGGGGGGCGGTGGAAGTGGCGCGGCGGCGGGTGGTGGAACGGGCGCGGGTGCGGGCGCGGTGAACGCGACGGCGGCGGGTGGGCGGTGGGTGTGTGACATGCACTGCGAGCCGGGGACGGTGCGGGGTGCGCCGGCGATGTGCCCGGTGTGCCGCATGGCGCTGCGGAAGTGGGAGGATGTTGGCTATTCGATGAGTGTCGAGCCGGCGCCGGGTGTGACGGTGCGGGCGGGCGAGCCGGCGCGCTTGCTGGCGCGGGTGCTGGACCCGTCGGGCGTGGACGCGCGGCTCAGGGCGATGCCCGAGGGCGATGTGAGCGTGATGGCGTTCAACGACCGGCTGAACTGGTCGGCGTGGACGGCGGGGCGGGGCGTGGTGAACGAGGCGGGGGCGGCGCGGTTTGAGGTGCTGTTTACGCCGCCGACGGATGGGTCGTATGTGCTGTTCGGCGAAGCGCGGCTTGATGAAGGGCCCACGGGCGGCGCGGTGGTGGTGGGGCGGGCGGCGATCGATGTCGGGCCGGCGATGATGGGGAGCATGGGCTCGCCGGAGGCTTCGCCCAAGGAGGATTACGACGTGGTGAAGCACGTCGGGCCGGGCGGGGCGTATGAGGTGCGTGTGCGCTGCAACGGGCAGCGGTTCTTTGCGGGCGAGGATTCCTACGTGCGGGTTGGGGTTGATGTCGGCGGCGCGGCGGTGACGGACCTTGAGCCGCTGGTGGAGGGGCCGGGGAGCGCGAGTCGGGTGAAGGGGCGGCTGGTGGTGGTGTCGACGGACACGACGTTTTTTCAGTTGGCGACGCCGCTGCCGATGCGGGGCGGGGTGGGCGGGGGGGGCGGGGTGAATGGGACGACGGGCGTGGATGCGCGGATTGAGCGGGTGACGGCGGGGCAGATCGCGGGGGCGGAGGCGATGGCGTCGTTGAATGGGCGGGAGACGGATCTGGTGTATTTGGTGAGGCTGCCGCGGGTCGGGATGTACCGCGTGTTCACGGAGATGCGGCACAAGGGCGAGCCGATCCGTGCGGAATTTGTGATCGATGCGCAGGCGCTGGAGGGCGCGGCGGCGGAGCCGGCGCCGATGGATCATTCAGGTCATGAGGGGTGAGAGGTCAGGGGCGAGAGGTGAGGGGGCGGAGGGCGAGGGGCGGAGGGTGAGGGGCGAGGGGGCGGAAGGGCGAGCCGTCAGGGGCGAGCGGCGAGGGGGGAGGAGGCGCGAGGGAGGGTGCGGGTGGCGCGGGTGGAGAGGTAGGCGCCGGTGAGGGCGATGAGGGTGAGGATGGCGAGGGTGGCGACGGAGCGGTCGTAGAACCAGGCCTGCGGGTCGGTGGTAATGGGGCCGGCGGCGATGAGGTGGAACGCGGCGACGAGGGCGATCATGCCCAGAAGGCCGTAGCGGACCAGGACGAAGAGCGCGGCCCCGACCATGGCGCCGATGAGCAGCGGGGACCACCAGCCGGTGTACGCCGAGGGGCCGAGGGAGAAGACGCCGGCGTGGAAGGCGCCGAAGAGGACGACGGCGAGTCGCGGACGTTTGACGATGAGGCGCGTGAGCGCGAGGGCGGCGACGAAGATGCCGGAGAAGCGGGCGGCGACGATGAGGATGTGGAGGTAGGAGGCGGCGGAGTCGGACATGTCGCCCAGGGCGCCGAGGCCGAACTCGGGGATCCACAGCGGGAGCGCGGGCGTCTGGCCCAGCCAGCCGGGTAGCGAGCGGTTGATGTAGGCGAGGCTGACGAGGCTGACGCCGACGATTGAGCCCATGATGACGGACTGCCCGACGAGCGGGTCGTTCCAGCGGCCTTCGAGCAGGCGCGTGGAGGCGATGAGCATCTCGGGCCAGATGCGTCGGACGGCGGGCTCGAAGCCGGCGTAGAGGACCCAGGCGAGCGCGGCGGCGGCGATGGCGCGCGAGGCGATGAAGGTCAGGTTGCCGAGCCATTCGTTCTGGCCCGAGAGGGTGTCGGCGGCGAGGAGGAGGTGGGTGAGGACCAGGACGCCCATGACCAGGGCGACGCGGATGGAGCCGGGGACGTCGACGCGGTGCTGGCGCAGGTTGCGGAGCGCGAGGACCGCCGCGGCGACGATCGCGGTAATCTGTAGACCGATGAACAGCACGATGCCCAGGCGCTGGGCCTGGCTGACGAGGGAGAGGCCGGCGACGGCGGCCTGCGAGCCTTGCCAGTTCAGTTCGACGGTGCGGAAGGCGACGATCTTGTTGTCGCTGGTGGCGATCTCGACCTGCACGGGTTCGTCGGGGCTTTCTGGGTATTGCCCGACCCAGGCGATGCGGTGCTCGGCGAAGACGGGCGGGTCGCGCTTGGGCGCGACTTCGACGAACTTGGCGATGTCGAGCCCGGCGGCGCGGAAGGCGGCGGCGTAGTCGACGTCGGGCTCGGGGGCCGGTTCGTCGGTGACGCCGGGCGGGGCCGACTCGGCCTTGGCCAGGCCCCCTTTGGGCCAGAAGAGGTCGGGGCTGGTGACGGCGAGTTCGCGCAGATGTCCGGCGGCGGAGAGGCGGAGGGAGATCATGCCGCGTTCGATCACCGTCGGGTCGAAGTAGGTGATGCGCCCGTCGGGGTTGCGCGGGAGCAGCGGCGTGGGGGAGGAGCGGTACCAGAAGTCGATGGCGGAAGGGCGGACGCGGGCGATGCGCGTGGCGCGGCGGGGCGTGTCGTCGGTGCGGACGAGTTCGTCGAGCCACTCGTCGTAGAGATCGAGCGTGTACGCCTCGTGCGGGTGCAGCGGGTGCCCGAGCTCGGCGAGGATGGTGCGGGCACGCTCGGCGAGCACGACGGGGGACTTGGGAATCGGGGCGCGGCGGATGAGCGCGGCGGATTCGGACAGGCGGAGCGCGAAGTACATCGCGCCCAGGAACGCGAGGACCGCGGCGAGGGCTTGGACGGTGGTGAGCAGCCCGCGCACGCCGGCGGCGGCGACGACGCTGGGCGAGGGGGTTTCGCCGGCGGCGAGGGCGGCGGCGAGCGCGTCGCCCCCGGGCAGGAGCGCGGAGACTTCGCGGGCCGAGGCGGGGCGCTGGTCCGGGTCGCGGGCCAGGCAGCGCATGATGGTGTCGGCGATGTCGGCGCTGAGGTCGGGCGCGTGGACGGAGGGGTGGTCGGGGTCGACAGAGCCCTGGTCGCGGATGAGGTCTTCGCGGGTGCGGGCGCGATAGGCGGGCACGCCGGTGAAGAGTTCGTAGAGGATGAGCCCGAGGGCGTAGATGTCGGAGCGGACGGTGGCGGCGCGGCCGGCGAGGGACTCGGGGGCGACGAAGCCGGGCGTGCCGGCGATGGCTTCGAGCCCGTAGACATCGCGGATGGAGGCGAGGCCGAAGTCGTTGACGCGGAGCTGCCCGCGGCCGTCGATCATGATGTTGGCGGGCTTGAGATCGCGGTGGAGCACGCCGCCGTCGTGGATGGCGGAGAGGCCGGCGCAGAGCTGCTGGGCGAGCTGCTCGGCCTTGCGCAAGGGGATGCGGCCGATGCGGGCGATGAGGGAGTCGAGCGTCTCGCCGTCGACGAACTCCATGGAGACGAAGAGTTCGACGCCGATGGGGGTGGTGTGTTCTTCGATATCGAAGACGTTGCAGACGTTGGGGTGAGAGATGGCGCGGGCGACGCGGACTTCGTCGAGCAGTTGCTGGATGCGGGCGGGGTGGTCGGCGAGTTCGTGGGGGAGGAACTTGAGGGCGACGGCTTGGCCGAGACGGAGGTCGTCGGCGCGGTAGACCTCGCCCATCCCGCCGCGACCGATGAGGGCGATGATGCGGTAGCGATCGGCGATGAGCGTGCCGGGGACGAAGCGGCCTTGCTCGCTGGTGAGGGAGGAGCGGGAGCGGTGGCGCGAGCCGCGGCGTGGGTCGGCGTGGCGCGGGTCGGCGTGACGGAGTTCTTGTGCGCGTTTGGCTCGGCGCGACGGGTCGCGATCGAGATCGCGGGCGGCGCGGGGTGTGGCGTCCGGCGAGCGCGGGTGCAGAGCCGCGTCGGAGGGCATCGGCAGGGGGGACTGCGAGTCGTCGGGCGCGGGGACGGTGTCGGCGGTGTGCAGGTCGATCGGGCCGACATCTTGAGCGGACGAGGCGGGGCGATCGGGGCGTGCGGGGCGGGGCGCGGCGGATTCGCTGGCGAGTTCGCGCACGTCGACGTGGCAGTTGAGGAGGAGGTCGACCTCGCGGCGGAGGTCGGGGTCGCTCGCGCAGTGCTCGTCGAGGATGGCGGGCCAGCGATCGCGCGGGTGCTCGATGGCGGCGAGGAAGACGCGCTTGATCTCTTGGTGGCGCTCGGGGGTCATGCGCGCGTCAGGAGAGCCCGGCCAGTTCCTTGCGGAGCCAGGCCCGGGCCATGGTCCAGTCGCCTTCGACGGTGCGTTTGGAGACGCCCAGGGCCTCGGCGACTTCTTCGACGGTCATCCCGCCGAGGTAGCGCATTTCGACGATTCGGGCCTGGCGCTCGTCGAGCTCAGCGAGTTTGTGGAGCGCGGCGTCGAGGGCTTCGGTATCGACTTCGCCGGAGCCGTGGGCGGCGGGCTCGCCGGCGTCGCCGAGGTCGGCGAGTTCGACGCGTTTCCAGCCCCCGCCGCGTTTTTGACGGTCCTTGCCGCGGGCGTGATCTATGAGGATGCGGCGCATCGCCTGGGAGGCGATGGCGAGGAAGTGGGAGCGGCCTTTCCAATCGACGCGGGTTTGGTCGACGAGTGCGAGGAAGGCTTCGTGGGCGAGGGCGGTGGGCTGGAGAGTGTGGCCGCGGTCTTCGCGCTTGAGATGGCTGGCGGCGAGGGCGCGGAGATCGTCGTAGACGAGGTTGAGCAGACGGTCGACGGCGTCGCGGTTGGGCGGGGCTTTCGCGGCGGGCTGAGGTGTGGAAGGCGCACCCGGGCGGACGGCGGCCCCGAGCGCGGCGCAGACCTCGAGCAGCAGCGCGGTGGTCTGCGTGCGGTCGGGCGGCTTGGGGGGCTGAGGGGTTGGGGCGGCCATGGGTGCCGGGCGGCGGGTGGCGGGAG
>CAZTQN010000058.1:0-16343 GCA_964615765.1 uncultured Phycisphaeraceae bacterium | reverse complement strand
GCCCCCGCAAAGGCTTCATCGGGGAAGACTGAGGGACAGCGCACGGTCTAGTCGGGGTCGCGTGGTGCGAGCAGATCACGCAGACCGGCGGCCGCCCGAGCGGCGGCGGCATGATCCATCATGACGAATCCCGCCGGCCCGACGGCGGCGGCGACGTCGGAGTCCTTCACGCCGTAGAACTGCTCGAATACCTCGTGGCTGATGTAGACGCGGGCGGTCCCGGGCGGCTGCTGAGCCCGTCGCTCCGCCCACACGGTGAAGAGGCAACGCGACTTGGCCGCGGGCGGGGCGAACATGATCGACTTGCCCCACACGCGCACGTGCAGCCCAACATCGGTGGCGCCGGCGTGCAGCGCACGCATCACAGGACCAACGCCGTTGCGATCACCCATGGCCAAGATCGCGTCGACCGTCGGTGATGCCGTCGCGGCCTTCCCTGAGTCCCGGGCCGGTTCGGCATCGCGCTCATGAATCTCGCGTGCAAGCAGCACGCGACCGTCAACCTGGCTGAACGCGTTGAACGTCACGAGCCGCACCGACATCTCGGCACGCTCGGCCAGATAGCTCACCATGCGCGCAAGCCCGGCATCAATTCCGGTGCCGACGAGATAGATCACGATCTCCCGCCCGCCGTCTTCGTCTTCCAGCGTTCGACCGCGTTGTTCGAGCAAGCCGTCGATGGTGTGCGTGCCGCCGCGGGACTTGAGGTACGCGGCGCACTTGTCTCTGAGCCATCCGGTTGACGCGGCGTGCAGAGAGGAGGCGTAGTCGATGGCCTGTGCCACCGCGTCGCGGCGCAGCCGAGCGCGCTTGATTTCGATGAGGACCCATCGACCTTGGGGATCAAGGGCGAGCAGATCGAGCGGGCCGCCGTCAAGCCAGAGTTGCCGCCCGACGATCGCCAAGCCGCGTTCGAGGAGTGAGGGATCCCGCTCGATCCACTCTTCCAGGTCGCTTTCGACCTGTACCTGCGTGGACGGCAGTCGAACGGGGCCGACGTCTCCGATGTGCCAGAGTCCGATGCTGTCCATGCGAGCGAGCACTCCCAACACGCATCACGCGCGCTGCCCGGTGTTACGCGGGAGGTTAGGAACGTCCGCCGAGCCGGCGCTGCACAAACGACACGCGCGTCGTTGTCGATCACGACGGGACGGCACGAATTGAGGAAGTCCGTGCACGGACGCGACAAAGCAGGACAGCCCGCTTTACTCGTACTCGCACAGAACCTCCCTGCCGAAGGTCTTTCGGAGGTTGACCGCGTGGCGAGCGTCGAGTCAGGAGAGTGCCAGATGCCGCCCCATCAGCGGAGCACTCCGGACGTCGAAGTGTTGTGAGTAGCGGCCCCGCGACGTCGCTCGGCACCGAAGTGCGAAGCAAACGGCGCTCGATGTACAAACGCCAAGAACAGAAACGGACCCCGATGTCCAAAAACGAAAAGAGCCTGGATCTCCAGGCTCAAATCGAAGTGCCCCCCGAAGGACTCGAACCTTCGACCCGCTGATTAAGAGTCAGCTGCTCTACCAACTGAGCTAGGGAGGCGTCGCGGCGTGCCGCGCCAGGTCTTCAGTGTACGCGGGCTGTTCGTCCTGTCCACATCCAGACCCACTCCGCCGCGCGACGGCGTGACCCACCGGGGGCGCCACCGTGTCCAGCCGCCGGGCGGCGTCATGCCGGCTCGCGCTGCGCGCTCTTCCCGGCTTGATCCTCCCGCCTTCTCCCCCCCCGCCCCCCGCCTCCCGATCCCCGCTCTCCTATCACTTCCCCCTCGCCACCCCCCCACCGCCACCTCCCCACCGCCGCCCCCGACCGCCGCCCCCGCACCACCCGCCTCCAGTTGACCCCCCGTCCGCCGATTCCTATCCTCCCGGCTCGGGTTTGTACCCCGTTCGGAGTCTGCGTGGCGGGCTTGCTCGCCGCGGCTGCTTCTGGGCGTCGTGTAGGCCTCTTCTCGAAGGAACGACCATGAATCCCCCATTTCGGCAAAGCCACGGGCGTTCGCGCCGGCGCCGCTCGCACGACGCGCTCGAGCCCGTTCATCCGACGCTCTGCCCGCTCTCGGGCCTCCCCAAGATGCACCACCGGGCCTGCAAGCAGTCCGGCTATGTCCGTCCGGGTCTGAAGATCAGCGTGCCGAAGCTCGGCATCGGCGTGGACAAGAACTGAGCAGCCCGCGGCATAGGCGGCACGGCTGCGTGGCGATTTCGCCCGCGCCCGCTCCGCTCGTCCTCGCCGCCGCCCTCGTTCACGCCGCGCCGTCCGGGCGCGTAGCCTCGTCCGCCGGTCGGGCATGTCTCTTGTGAGCGTGCGCCGGTCGGTCGAACAGGTCGCGGCCGGGCGCGGGCATCGGGCTCCGCGGCTCCCGTTCGAGCCTTCTCGAACTCGCCCACGCGCCCCCTCGCCCATACAGAATCAGACCCACCT
The DNA here is from genome assembly GCA_964615765.1 of uncultured Phycisphaeraceae bacterium. GTDB lineage: Bacteria > Planctomycetota > Phycisphaerae > Phycisphaerales > UBA1924 > CAZTQN01. The sequence continues at coordinate 13,922 of CAZTQN010000058.1, read as the reverse complement.
CGGACCAGATCCTGTCAGGATCAGACTCACCCGGGACCAGACATGCGGCTCGCCGTTGATGCGATGGGCGGAGATTTCGCCCCGGACGCGATCGTTCATGGGGCCATCGGGGCTCTGCCCCTGCTCGCGCCGGATGACCGCATCGTCCTGGTCGGGCGCTCCACCGATATCCGCGAGATCCTGCACGAACGCGGCTGCACCGACCCGCGCGTCGAGATCCTGCACGCCGCCCAGGTCATCGACATGCACGAGTCGCCCGTCGACTCCGTGCGGTCCAAGCGCGACTCCTCCATCGTGCAGTCCGCCCTGCTCGGCTCGCGCAAAGCCGCGCAGCCCGTCGACGTCGTCCTCAGCGCCGGCAACACCGGCGCGTGCGTGTCCGCGGCGACGATGCACATGCGCCGCCTGCCCGGCGTGCACCGCCCCGGCATCGCCGTCACCTTCCCCGCGTTCCACGGGCCCGTTGTCCTGTGCGACGCCGGGGCCAACCCCCTGCCCCGCGCCAGCCACCTGTGGCAATACGGCCTGATGGCCGAGACCTTCGCCCGCGTGGTTCACGGCATCGAGCGGCCCCGCATCGCGCTCATGAACATCGGCTCCGAAGAGGGCAAGGGCACCAGCCTCATCAAGGACACGCACGAGCTCTTCAAACTGACGCCGAACTGCAACTACATCGGCTACATCGAAGGCCGCGACCTGTTCGACGGCGTCACCGACGTCGTCGTCACCGACGGCTTCACGGGCAACACCCTCCTCAAAATGGCCGAGGGCCTGGCCCGCTCGCTCTTCAAGGCCATCGCCCACGAGATCTTCTCCCGCTCGCCGGACCTGGGCCTCCAGCTCGAGCCCATCTTCAAGGACATCTACCGCAAAAACGACTACCACGAATACGGCGGGGCCCCGCTCCTGGGCGTCAACGGGATCTACGTCATCGCGCACGGTTCCAGCGAGGCCAAGACCATCACCAACGCCATCCGCAACTGCCGGCAGTTCCTGGATGCCGGCGTGAACCACGCCATCGTCAAACGACTGGAAGAAGTGGCGAGCGTGGTGCATCATCACCCGCAGGACGCCGAATGACCAACCCCTCGCCGACGCGGCCCAGTTCAACCCCCACGCCCTCAGCGCCGGCCCCGGCCGCCCACGCCTCGCGCGGGCCCGCCACGCCCAGCACGGCCCACGGGGTCACCATCGTCGGCACCGGCTCGGCCCTCCCGGAAGGGATGATCACCAACCAGGACCTCGAGCGCCTGATGGATACGTCGGACGACTGGATCATCCAGCGCACCGGCATCCGCACCCGCCGCAAGATCGACCGGGCCAAGGGCGAATCGACCGTCCAGCTCGGCGCCGCGGCTCTCCGCGGAGCGCTCGAATCCGCCGGCATCCCGCCGCACGAGCTCGACCTGCTCATCACCGTCACGATGACGCCCGACACCCCCTGCCCGCCGATGGGCTGCCTGATCACGCACGCCGTCGGGGCGACCAAAGCCGGCGCGTTCGACATCAACGCGGCGTGCTCGGGCTTCGTGTACGGGCTCAACGTCGCCCACGACATGCTGCGCATGAACGCGCACACCGGCCGCTACCGCACCGCCGCCGTCATCGGCGTCGACTGCTTGACGCGCCTGATTCAGTACTCGACGGCCGGCCGCGGGACGGCGATCCTCTTCGGCGACGGCGCCGGGGCCGCCGTCCTCCGCGCCACCAACGACCCGCGCCAGGGACTGCTCGCCCAGGCCATCCGGGCCGACGGTTCCGGCTGGAAGGACATTTACGTGCCCATGTGCGAGCACGACTTCCCGCCCGGCGCTGACGCCGACCCGACCAAGTGCGGCTACGTCCAGATGAACGGCGCCAGCGTCTTCAAGTTCGCCGTCAGCACCTTCCCCGAGATCATCGCCGAGACGCTCGAAGCCGCCGGGCTCAAGGCCGACGACATCGACATGTTCGTCTGCCACCAGTCCAACGCCCGCATCCTCAACGCCGCCCGCGAACGCTTCGGCCTCGCGGAGCACAAGCTGCACGTCAACATCGACCGCGTCGGCAACACCGTCTCGGCGTCCGTGCCGCTGTGCCTCGACGAACTCATGAAGGCCGGCCGCATCAAGCCCGGCATGAAAGTCATGTTCGTCGCGTTCGGCGCCGGGCTGACGTGGGGCTCGAGCTTGTGGCAGTTGTGACGCGGGGGAGTTGAACGCAGAGAGCTGGGATGGGTGGGAGGGGGCTCCGAGAGGGGGCGGTTGTTAATCGCGCCTGCTGACACACTGTCCGTTTCTAAACCATGTCTTCGACATCGCGTACCCTTTCGTAGGTATTGCCATGGCCGCTCGAAGACTGCGGGCGAGCGGAAGTAGACTCAACCAGTTTCAACGCGCGGCAATGACGCGAGGAGTACGGCCATGCACCGCAAGCACTCGCTCAATGATCGGCTAACACGCTTCGCACTCGCCGCGGCGGTTGCCGGGGTGCTTCCGCTCGCCGGCTGCGCCCGAGAGCAGACCGGTGTCATCCAGAACGACACTGAGCACACCGTGCGGGCCGTTGTCGCCTATGAGGGCAACCGGCAGCACTACTTCGTGCGGCTGCCGGGCAGCGGAGCCGCCGATGCCGTTCTGCCCCCTGGGGCCTCGCACAGCTTTTCGTCCGCCAACGCCGACCGCACGGATCTGCGCTGGAAGGGACTCGGCTGGTACGTGTTTATCGAAGACCGATCGAGCGGCCCTTGGCGGTGGTCAACATTTCATCACGCGATGTCCGGGCACGACTTCGACGCTGACGGCCCCATCCACCTCACCGTATACCAAGGCGACGACGGCCTCCAGGTCACCACGTCGAAAGGCATACCGCTTCGCCATTCTGACACAGCGCCCCGCGAAGCCAGCGGCGAACATGGACCGTTCCTGGCGACCGCCCCTGCCAAGCTCCTCCTTGGGCCCCGGAGCGACCGCAGTGCGAGTCCCGAGAAACCGTAAACCGATAGCGGAACGATTGTGGGCGTGGATCAGCAACCTATGACCCACCGACTTGCACAATGTGCGTGTTCAGCCCTGGCTTGCGGCCTCTTTCTTGTGTTCTTACCGGTTCTCCTTGCCCGCTTACGCGGCGTTCCGGATCATTTTGCCGATCCACGGAGACAAGATGATTATGCTTCGTATAAAATGACATTGACAACGCCGGTCTATGTCGGCTATCCTGTGCGATCACTTAGTTATGAAAAGATTTTCGTCGCAAGGTGGGAGCGCGATGGCCGCAGTGCGGCGTGGGTTCCAAGCGACTCTCTGATCGCGTACGGGTTACAGGGGCATTGGCAGGGTCGACCAACGGTCATCCCGCTTCTTCCAACATCATTCGGGTTAGTCTTGGGAGCAGGAGGTGCGGTCATCGGCTGGTCGCTGCCGCATGCCGCGCGATGGGCCGTCGGCCGAGTCCGACAGCGGCAATCGCGCTGTCCGTCGTGCGGGTATCCCGCGGTCGTCGGGACGACCCGGTGCTCAGAGTGCGGCGATTGTGCACGCTGAGTGACGCGGTCCACATGGAGGCGATCAGGAATGATCAAGCATCGGTGCAACGGATCCGTCGCTCGCTCATAAGAGCTTCGTGCAACGAGGGGCTGCCTCCCGGCAGCCTGTGCGACTTTTAACTGTCCCTTGCAGAGCAATGGCAAAGGCACGCACTCAACGATCTCCCCGCCGCGCAGCACTGCTTTGGGCATACCCCATAGCCGTTCTCGCGGTCTCTTTCCTCGCTGTCGCGGGCATCATTTGGCGGACGAGCGTGGTAAGGATGCCCTTCATTTCGACGCTCACGCCGAACTCCGCCACGGCCGAGATTTCAAGCACTGTCTGGGTGTGGACCGGCCCGTTCGATCGGCTTCTAAAAATCGGAAAGGTGATGCGCGGCGAGGTGGAACCGCCAGACCTTCTCGTCGTTGAATCATCACTCTCGGGCGGAAACGCAGCGTCCATTGAGCCCGACTGGCCAAGTTTAGACGAATGTCGACCGCTGCTCACGAGACACGTCGGTGCATCGCGCCACTTTGACACTCGCCAGCGTGAGATCTCCTACTACAACTGGGAGTCCCTTGTCCTCAGGATCATCGCACCCGCTGGCATCGTCAGCTTCATCTTGTTTGCGTTGTCGCTGGTTCATGTCATGTGGTTTCTGAGTCAGCGCGCAAGCAAGCTGGGGAACTCTCCCCGCTCCGCACCCCCACCTCCGCCAACCGCGTCATAGCCCCCAACTCCGAGGCCCCTCCCCCACCTCCCAGCCCTCTGAGTTGATGTCTCGCTCCCCCGCCCCACCTCACCGCCCCGTCAGCACATCCATCTCCACCAGCCCGTCCTTCATCCGGACGATGCGTTGGCAGCGGGCCGAGATGCGTTCGTCGTGGGTGACCATGATGATGGTCATCCCGCCGCGGTGCAGGGTTTCGAACAGTTCGAGGATCTGCTCGCCGGTGGTTGAGTCGAGGTTGCCGGTGGGCTCGTCGGCCATCAGCACGGCCGGTCTTGTCACCAGCGCCCGCGCGATCGCGACCCGCTGCTGCTGACCGCCCGACAGTTCCCGCGGGCGGTGCCCCAGCCGCTGCCCCAACCCGACCTGCGTCAGCGACTCCACGGCCCGCGCCCGCGCGTCGCTCTTCTTGATCCCCTGATAAAACAGCGGCACGGCGACATTCTCTTCCACGCTGAGCTGCGGGATCAGATTGAACGCCTGAAACACGAACCCGATCGTCCGCCCGCGGAACTTCGAGAGGTCCTCGTCGCTCAGCCGCGCCACGTCGCGCCCGCTCAGCAGGTAACTGCCCGAGGTCGGCCGATCGAGGCAGCCGAGTAGATTCATGAGCGTGGACTTGCCGGAGCCCGACGCGCCCATGATCGCGACGTACTGACCGGCGGTGATCGCCAGGTCCACGCCGCGATCGCCGCGACCGACGGCTTCCACCAGCACCGAGCCGTCGGGCTTGTAGTACGTCTTGCGGATCTGCCGCAGTTCAGCGACCGCGGCCGCCCCGCCGCTCACCGCCCCGGCGCCCTGCGCCGACGCGCCGCCGCCCACGCCGCCTTGCACTTCCGACGTTTGGCTCAGCGTCACACTCATGGCTCGCCCGACTCACCCCGCCACCCGACCGACCCCGCGACGGCCGATCAGCTGTCGTTGCCAGTGGTATCGCCGCCGGCGGCTTCCAGTTGCAGTCTCGCCAGCGCCGTGCTCGTGTCATTTGCGACGGTGAACACCTTGTCCAGCCCGGTGAGCATGAGCACGGTCCAGAGATCGTCGCTGAGCGCCGCGAGGATCAGCCGCCGATCCGACTCGATCAGCAGCTTCCGCAGCCGCAGCATCGACGCGATGTGCGACGAGTTGAGGTACGTCACGCTCTCGAAGTTCAGCACCACGTGCGGCGCCGGCTTGCCGGGCGCGTGCGCCTTGACGCGCTCGAACGTCTGCGCGAGCTCGTCGCTCAGTTCGGGCTCGTCGCCCAGGTGGGCGAGCATGATGCGGTCGGACCAGTCGTGGGCCATCGGCGATGGTACCTGGGGGCTGGGGGCAGGGGACAGAGGACAGGGGCGAGGGGCGAGGGACGCGAAGGGGGCAGCCCACGCGGAGCGTGGGGGTACCCGAGCGGTCAGTTCGCCGGCGTTGGTGCCGCGGCAGGCGCGGGCGTGCGTTCCAGCGTGTAGCCCGCGCCGGTCCACTCGGCGATACCGCCGGAGAACAAGCGGGCCTCCTTCGCGCCGGCGCGGAGCAGCCGCTTGGTCATCGCTCGCGCCACGGCGGAGCCGGGGTCGTTGCCGTAGACGATGAACGTGCGGAACTCCGTGAGTTCCGGCGGGAGCGTCGGCGTCTCGTCCGGCACGTCCGGCAGCCGCACGTTCCGCGCCTTGGGCAGACGACCCGCCGCGAACTCCTGCGGCGAGCGCGGGTCGATCAGCACCGTGTCCTCCGACTTCGCCAGCTCCCGAACCTCCGCCAGGGGAATCAGTTCGATGTTCCGGTCGGAGATGTTGTCCCGACAACCGGACAAAACGCCAGCAGCCAGGGCAAACCCTAGGGCGAATACGACAGTTTGAGCCGTTGATGCACGTCGTCCGATCATGGTGCTAGCCTAGCGCGAACTTGTCGCCGCCGTGGCGGTACAAGACAGGGGGAAGCGCGGGTGGCGCGGAGCGGCGAATGATTTCGCCCTTTCCGACGCGGGCCCTCTGGAGTGGTACCGCTTGAGGCTCTCAGCGTCGCTGACGCGGCTGGTAACTTGGACGGTCTCGATCGTGGCGGGCGCATCAGGATCCGCGGCTCAGGCCGGGGGCGACGCTGTGTCCACGCACGCATCCACCACCTCAGATCCCGACGCCCCGGCCAAGGCCCCCTTTGCCAAAGTTTCGCTGCAACTTGACCGCGCCCGCGTCGCGCCCGGGCAAGAAGTCCTCGTCGGCGTGCGCTTCACGATGCAGCCGGGCTGGCACATCTACTGGAACGGGCGGAATGACTCCGGCGTCGCGCCCGAGATCACCTGGACACTCCCCAAAGGGGTGACCGCCGGCGCCGTCCGCTGGCCCGCGCCCAAGCGCTACGTGCTCCCGGGCGATCTGCTCGACCACGTCTACGACGGCGACATGGCGCTGGTCGTGCCCGTCCGCGTCGACCCGGCCGCCGCGCCCGGCCCGCTGACGATCTCCGCCGCCGTCGACTATCTGATCTGCAAAGACGCGTGCGTGCCGGAGAAAGCCGTCGCGAACGCAACGATCGACGTCTCGGGCGATGCGCCGCCCGCGCCCGCGGCTGGGGCCGTTCCCGAGCCGCTGAAAACCGCCGTCGCGCGCCTGCCGCAATCCGGCGACGCCGCGACCAAGGCCGTGCGCGTCGAGTGGGCCGCCGACGCCGTGCGCGTCACGGTCGACGGCGCCAAGACGCTGAAGTTCTTCCCGCAGGACGACTGCGTGGGCTTCGACAATCTCATCCGCGACGGGCAATCGTCCGGCGCGGCTCTCCGCCTCGCGCTCGCGAGCACCGGCGGTTCCGGCGAGCCCGACGTGCTCTCCGGCGTCGTCGAGGTCGAACGCGAGGGTGGCAAACTCGAATGGTTTCAAACGCGGCTCACGCGTCCGGCAATGTCGCCGGCGACGGGCCGTTAAGGTGAGTGTGTTTCGTCCGCGCTGAGCGCGGATCTGAAAACGAAGGAGCGATCACATGAAAGCGACGAATCTTCTGGCGGTTCTGGCGGCTTCGGGCGGGATGATCTTCGCGGCGACGACCCTCGCCGAGCCGGCCCCCGGCAAGAAGGTGGAAAAGCAGGCCGAGAAGCAGGCCGACAAGAAGAGCGACAAGGCCACCACCCTGGCCGCCGGCGCTGAAGCCCCGGCCTTCACGCTCACCGACACCGACGGCAAGACGCACAACCTCGCCGACTACAAGGGCAAGGTCGTCGTCCTCGAGTGGTTCAACCCCGAGTGCCCCTTCATCGTCAAGCACCACAAGACCAACCTGACGTTCAACCAGCTGCACGAACAGTTCAGCTCCAAGGACGTCGTCTTCCTCGCCATCAACTCCTCCGCCGCCGGCAAGCAGGGCAACGGCCTGGAGCTCAACAAGAAGATGAAGGAAGAGTACAAGATGCCCTTCCCGATCCTCATCGACGAGAACGGCGAGATCGGCCGCGCCTACGGCGCCAAGACCACCCCCCACTGCTTCATCATCGACAAGGAAGGCAAGGTCGTCTACAACGGCGCCATCGACAACAACAAGAGCCCCGAGAAGGCCGGCGACAAGAACTTCGTCAAGATCGCCCTCGAGGAAGTCCTCGCCGGCAAGCCGGTGACCACCGCTCAGACCGCCCCCTACGGCTGCAGCGTCAAGTACGCCAACTGAGCACGCCTGCGCCTCGCCCGCGCTCCGGCGCGGGCTTCGCACAAGACGTACCGTCTACGCGGCCCGGGCGCTTCCAGCGCCCGGGCCGTTTTTCCGCCCCCCCCTCCCCACCCCCTTCCACACCACCAAGCCCGACTTCTTCCGCCCCGGGTCCAGTCACGCCCCCAACCGGGCCGAAAACACCCACCGGCCCCCACGTTCCCGAACCCCGTTTCAACTCCTCCTCCAACCTCCCCGCCGCACCGCGAGTTCCGATGACCTTCACCTCCATCCTCACCACGATGTTCGACCTGATGCTGGTCATCGCCGGCTTCACGCTCATCATCGTCCTGCACGAGCTCGGGCACTTCCTCGCCGCCCGCTGGGCCGGCATCCGCGTGCTCGCCTTCGCCGTCGGCTTCGGGCCCGCCATCGTCTCGTTCCGCAAGGGGCTGGGCTGGCGCAAGGGCAGCAGCGAGCCGGCCTTTCGCGCACTGCCCGCGTCGCAGCGCGCCGGCGTCAGCCCGACGGAATACCGCGTCAACGTCCTCCCCCTGGGCGGCTACGTCAAGATGCTCGGGCAGGACGACGCCGACCCCTCCGCCCGCAGCAACGAGCCCGACTCCTACCAGCAGGCCTCCGTCTACAAGCGCATGGTCGTCATCTCCGCCGGCGTGGTCGCCAACCTGATCTCCGCCGTGCTCCTCTACATCATCGTCTTCTCCGTCGGCCTCAAGACCGAGCCGCCGATGATCGGGGCCGTGCTCCCCGGCTCGCCCGCGGCGACCGCCGTCGCGCTCAACGCCGCGGCCCTCGGCGTCACCGAGCCCGGCCTCCGCGCCGACGATGTCGTCATCCGCGCCAACGGGCGCACGCCCGACTCCTTCAACGACCTCCAGTTCGCCGCGGCGATGAGCGCCCGCAACCAGCCCGTCCGCCTCGAAGTCCGTCGCGAAGGCCTCGCCGAACCCCTCCGCTTCGAGATCGTCCCCCGCGTCGACGAAACCACGCGCATGCTCTCGCTGGGCGTCACGCCCGCGTTCACCGCGCGCATGGCCCCCGCGCCCAACGAGTCGCAGCGCCAGGCCGTCCGCACCCTGCTCGACAGCGTCGGCCTCACGTCGCTGCAGCCGGACATGACGCTGACGCGCGTGAACGACCAGCCGGCCGACTCAGCCGGCGATCTCCGCCGCGCCGTCGAGCGCTCCGACGGCGCGCCCGTCCGGGCCGTCTTCGAGGACGCCGCCGGCCGCACCGTCGACGTCGCGCTCAACCCGCTCCCCAGGTTCATGGACGCCTACGTCCCCGTCGACGACCGCGTTCGCCGCCCGTTCACGCACCTGCTGGGCCTCACGCCCGCGCTGGGCGTGCACGAGGTCATCGCCGATTCGCCCGCGCAGCGCGCCGGCCTCAAGCCCGGCGACGTCTTTGTCCAAGTCGGCGATGTCGAATGGCCCAGCCTGTCCGCCGGTATCGCCGAACTGCGCGCCAGCGCCGGCACGTCGATCCCCATCGCCGTCGCCCGCCCGCAGCCCGACGGCTCCATCGCCATCGTCGACATCGGCAAGGTCCCCGTGACGCGCCAGGGCACGCTCGGCTTCTCCTACTCCGGCCCGACGGGTGACCCGGCCGAGAAACTCGGCATCGTCGCACGCTGGCCCGCCGCGGCTCAGCCCGAGTCCGGCTCCGTCCCCAGCGGCGCCGCCCTGCCCATCCCCGCTGGCGCCCGCATCACCACCATCAACGACCAGCCCGTCGCCTCGCTGTTCGACCTCCGCCGCCAGCTCATCACCGCCGCCCGCGCTCACACGAGCGCGGCCGACCCGCTCACCGTCCAGCTCGGCTTCACCACCCTCGTCGGCCCCGCCGCCGGCGAGCCGCGCACGCTCGCGTGGTCCATCCCGCCCGCCGACACCCAGTCACTCCTCGCCCTCGGCTACGACAGCCCCATCCCGCTCACCATCTTCGAGCCCGCCAGCACCCTCATCCGCGGCGAGAACGTCCTGGCCTCCGTCGGCAAGGGCGTCAAAGAAACCCACCGCGTCATGATGATGACCTACCTCACCTTCGCCCGACTCTTCGAAGGCACCGTCAAGATCGAGCACCTCAAGGGCCCCGTCGGCATCGCCCACATCGGCGTCCTCATCGCCGACCGCGGCACCGTCTGGCTCCTCTTCTTCATGGCCCTTATCAGCGTCAACCTCGCCGTCATCAACTTCCTCCCCCTCCCCATCGTCGACGGCGGGCACATGCTCTATCTGCTCTACGAGCGCTTCACCGGAAAGCAGCCCCCCATCGCCTTCCAGAACGCCGCCGCCCTCGTCGGCCTGGTCCTCATCGGCACCATGTTCGTCATCGTCACCTTCCACGACGTCTCGGGCGTCATCTCGCACCTGTTCGGCTAAACGTCGCGCCCCGCGCGTTCCGCACCACTCCCGCACACCCGACACATGCTCGGCCTTGTCAGCCTCCTTCTCCTGGGCCTGATCGTCGGCTGGGCCGTCGTGGTCATCTACACCGCGTGGATGCTGACGCACCCGCCGCGCCGCGGCTATTCCTACGCCGTCGCACGCGGCCTCCCCGGCGACCCCGGCGAACTCCGCCTCCCCCACGCGCCCGAAGGTCTCCGCGCCGCCTCCTGGCCCCTCCGCACCGCCGACGGGCTCGACCTCCCCGTCTGGGACGTTCCCGGCGCCGACGCCGCCGGCCCAACCATCATCATCACGCACGGCTGGGGCGATTCCCGCGTCGTCATGCTCCAGCGCCTCGCCGCCCTCGCGCCCTTCGCATCGCGCCTGCTCATCTTCGATCTCCGCGGTCACGGCGAAGCCCCCGGCGCCTGCCGCCTGGGCACCGCCGAAGTCGACGATCTCTGCCGCCTCATCGACGCCGCCGGCTCGTCGCCCGTCGTGCTGTACGGCTTCTCGCTCGGCGCGGGCGTCAGCATCGCCGCCGCGGCCACGCTCGGCCCGCGCGTCGGCGCCGTCATCGCCGAAGCGCCGTACCGCCTCGCACCAACGCCGGCGCGGAACATGCTCGAACTCCGCGGCTTGCCGCACCGCACCACGCTCGTTCCCGCGCTCCGCCTCGTGCGCACCTTCGCCGCCGGGTCCAGCCTCGCCGACACACCCTTCGACCGCGCCGCCCACGCCGGACGTCTGCATGAGCACACGCGCCTGCTCGTGCTCGTCGGCGACCACGACGAGATCTGCCCGCCGGAAGAGGCCCGCGCCATCGCGGCCGCCGGCCGGGGCGAACTGCGCGTCATCACCGGCGCCGCCCACACCGATCTCTGGCGCCTCGCCACCACCGCCGACCAGGCCCTCGAACCGATCACGCGCCTGCTTCGCCCGCTGCGCGCCAGCACACAACCCAGCGCGCCGACGTCCCCCGCTACTCTTCATTCGTGAAGCGTCGCGAACTTGAGAACTTAGGTATCCCTCACGGCCCGGCGATGCAGGCCGCGCTCTCGCTCTGCGCCCGCGCCGCCGACGCGGGGCTCGACAAACCCGCCCTCCGCGAACTCGTCACTTCGACGATCGCCAGCCCTGCGGGCTTTCGGCTTGACCCGCTCGCGGGCCCGCTCGCCGAAGCGCTCATCGCCCGCGCGTCGGCCGGCGCCATGCCCACGCGCGCCGAGCCCGCGCCGTGGAAGAACTGGGGCGTCGATCTCGAGCCCGAGAGCCTGCGCCAGATGGAGCGGGCCGCGCTCCTCCCCGTCGCCGTCCGCGGCGCGCTCATGCCCGACGCCCACGTCGGCTACGGCCTGCCCATCGGCGGCGTGCTCGCCACCGACAACGCCGTCGTCCCCTACGCCGTCGGCGTCGACATCGCCTGCCGCATGCGACTCAGCGTTCTCGACCTCGACCCCGCCCTGCTCGACACCGACCAGGGCCGCGACCGCCTCACCGCGGCGATCGAGCGCGAAACCCGCTTCGGCGTCGGCGCGTCCTTCAAGCAGCAACGCCAGCACGACGTCATGGACGCCGACTGGTCCGTCTCCCCCATCACCGCGCAGAACCGCTCCAAGGCCTGGGCCCAGCTCGGCACCTCCGGCTCCGGCAATCACTTCGTCGAGTTCGGCGTGCTCACCATCGAGCCCGCCGGCGCCGCGCTGCTCTCCGCCGGCGACTCCGGCGGGTGGCACAAGACCGAGGGCGGCTCCGGCTGGCGCTTCGCGCTCCAGCCGGGCAAGTACCTCGCGCTGCTCTCGCACTCCGGCTCACGCGGCACCGGCGCCGCCGTGTGCGACCACTACTCGCGCATCGCGCGCGATCTGCACCAGGAACTGCCGAAAGAACTCTCGTACCTCGCCTGGCTCGATCTCAACTCGCAGCCCGGGCAGGAATACTGGCACGCGATGAACCTGATGGGCCGCTACGCCGCCGCCAATCACGAGTGCATCCACCGGCACATCGCCAGCCACCTGGGCGCCAGCGCCATCGCGTACGTCGAGAACCACCACAACTTCGCGTGGAAGGAGCGTCACGACCCCGGCGACGGCACCGGCGAGCGCGACGTCATCGTCCACCGCAAGGGCGCCACGCCCGCCGGCGAGGGCGTGCTGGGCGTCATCCCCGGCTCGATGGCGACGCCCGGCTTCATCGTCCGCGGGCGCGGCAGCGCCGACAGCCTCCGCTCTGCCAGCCACGGCGCCGGCCGCCTCATGAGCCGCACCAAGGCCCGCGATACCTTCGCCTGGGGCAACGTCAAACGCGAACTCGCGCAGCGCAACGTCCACGTCCTCAGCTGCGGCCTCGACGAAGTGCCCGGCGTCTACAAGGACATCCATCAGGTCATGGCCCAACAAACCGACCTGGTCGACATCGTCGCCCGGTTCGACCCCCGCCTGGTCAAGATGGCCCCGGAAGGCGAACGGGCGGAGGACTGACGTTTGACCTACGCCGCGGCCGACCTATCTTGATACGAACTGTTGGGGAGTAGCTCGCCGCGCCGGCCGATCACCGGACGCGAATGTCGGGATCGTCAGCACGGGATGGGCCCTCGAAGGCCATTCCCGGTCCCGAACGACGCCGGGCGGCGTCGAGCAAGACCAACGCGGACGCGGGCAGGTGTGCCGGTCGCCGGCACCTCGCGCCGCCGGAGTGCGCCATGCTCGATCTGCTCCTCCTGGCCCAGCAAACCGTCAGTCATCCCGAGAACATGAAGATCTACGCCTACATCGGGTTTATCGCCCTGGTGGTGATCTTCCTCGCGCTCGACTTGGGCGTGTTCCACCGCGAGGCCCACGAAGTCCACATGAAGGAGGCCATCACCTGGTCCGTCGTGTGGCTCACCTGCGGCGTGCTCTTCAGCGCCGTCGTCTACTTCGCGTACAACAACCACTGGCTCGGCCTGGGCATGGAAACGCCCAAGTACAACCCGGCCTATGTCGCCAACGACCCGGCCAGCAAGCTGATCATCACCGGCGAAGTCCTCGGGCAGGAGGCCGCCAAGCAGTACCTCGTCGGCTACGTGGTCGAGAAGTCGCTGGCGATGGACAACATCTTCGTCATCGCGCTGATCTTCCAGTTCTTCGCCATCCCGCGGAAGTACCAGCACCGCGTGCTGTTCTGGGGCATCATCGGGGCCCTGCTCATGCGCGGGGCGATGATCTTCGTCGGGGCCGAGCTGATCTTGCGGTACCAGTGGATCCTGATCATCTTCGGCGGGTTCCTGATCCTGACGTCGATCAAGATGGCCGTGCTCAAGGGTAACGACGACCCGTCGCAGAACATCCTCGTCCGCTGGTGCAAGAAGGCGTTCCGCACGGTGGACTTCTTCGACGGCCAGCGGTTCTTCACGCGGCGGACGCTCAAGCCGACCTACAGCAAGGACGCCGTCACCGGCAAGGAAATTCAGGACCCGCCGCCGGCGGGCTCCTTGGGCAAGTGGGCGATCACGCCGCTGTTCCTGGCCCTGGTGCTGGTGGAGATCACCGACCTGGTGTTCGCGGTCGACTCGATCCCGGCGATCTTCGCGATCACACCGGACCCGTTCATCGTCTTCACCAGCAACATCTTCGCGATCCTCGGGCTGCGGGCGCTGTACTTCTGCCTGGCGGCGCTGATCGC
>CAZTQN010000057.1:0-17770 GCA_964615765.1 uncultured Phycisphaeraceae bacterium | reverse complement strand
TGGGCGCGCCGGGGGGGGCGTTGTGGCTTGGTTGGGTGGTGAACCCACCCCCCGGCCCCCTCCCTCTGGGAGGGGGAGGTAAGAGGATTGAACGCGAAGGCGCGAAGGGCTCGAGGGTGTGGGCTTTGTTGATTGGGCGCGTGGTGAAATTGCGGCGCGGCCGCGTGTGTCTGGGAGGGGGAGTGGGGAAGGGGTCGGGGGACGGAGTTCGGTGATGGGATGTGGGCGTGTCTGGGTGTGCACGGGCGGTCCCTCTGTAGAGGGACGGCGCGGCGAGTGTGTGTGCGCGCGCGGGGGTGTGGTGGGCGCGCGAAACGCCCGCGGCGACGCTGGGTTTGTGGGCGGCCGCGGGCGTGGGGTTTTTTAGATTTTGGAGTCGGCGCGCGCGCGCCGGGTGTGCGCGCGCGGCCGATGTGGGGGGCGGCTTACTCGGGCTTGCCGCCGGACATGTCGTAGATCCAGGCGTCGGCGTTGCGGGGGAAGTTGAGGACTTCGCCGGGGGAGAAGAAGAGCTTGAGTTCGCGTTCGGCGGCTTCGGGGCTATCGGAGCCGTGGATGAGGTTGAAGGAGTTGGAGACGCCGAAGTCGCCGCGGATGGTGCCGGGGGCGGCCTTGGAGCCGAAGGTGGCGCCCATCATGTTGCGGGCGATGGTGATGGCGCCGTTGCCGCGGATGGCGAGGACGACGACGGGGCTGGAGGTCATGAACTTGACCAGGCCGGGGTAGAAGGGCTTGGACTGGTGGGCTTCGTAGTGGGTGGCGGCGAGCTGCTGGGAGATCTGCATGAGCTTGATGCCGACGACGTGAAGGCCCTTGTCCTCGAAGCGGGCGATGATGCGGCCGATGAGGCCGCGCTGGACGGCGTCGGGCTTGAGGATGATGAGCGTGGTTTCCATGACAGATCTGGCTCCGTGGGTGCTGGTGAAAAAGGGGCCGAGTATATGGGCGGAGCGGCGGGGGAGGAGGGGATCGCGGCGATTCGCGGCGGGCCGGGGCTGAGGCGGGTTCAGGCGGTGGCGGCGACGGGCTGAGCGGGTGCGGATTGGCTCGGCGCTGGCTGGCCCGCGCCGGGTGCGGTCACGGGCTCGATCGCGAGGGGGAGGATGACGCTGAACATCGAGCCGCGGCCGACGTCGCTTTCGACCATGATGTCGCCCTTGAGCAGGGCGGTGAGTTCCTTGCTGATGGCCAGGCCCAGGCCGGTGCCGGCGTGGCGGCGGGTGTGGCCGGTGTCGAGCTGCTGGAACTTCTGGAAGATCTTCTTCTGGTCTTCGGGCGAGATGCCGGGGCCGGTGTCGAGGACGCTGATGCGGACGCGGTCCTCGGCGGCCTGGCCTTCGCTGCCGCGGCCGACGAGGCGCTCGGCGCGGAGCGTGACGCGGCCGACGGGCGTGCTGGAGGAGGGCGAGGGGACGAAGGCGGGCCCGTCGGCGGAGCCGTTGGGGGAGAGGGGCGAGGAGGGGGGCGGCGGGGAGGCGAGGGCGCGCTGGTCGACGACTTTCTCGCTGGTGAACTTGACGGCGTTGGAGAGGAGGTTGAAGACGATCTGCTGGAGTTTCTTGGGGTCGGTGCGGATGACGGGGAGATCGGGGGCGAGGTCGAGGATGAGTTCGACCCCGCCGCGGTCGGCGACGGGGCGGATGAGGGCCATCAGCGTTTCGCACAGGTCGCGGACGGAGGTGTCGGCGATGGCGAGGTCGATCTTGCCGGCCTCGGCCTTGGCCATGTCGAGCAGGCCGTTGATCATGTCGAGGAGCGAGCGGCTGCTCTTGGCGATGTTCTCGACGTAGCGCTTGCGTTTGGCGAGGCGGGCGGCGTCCTCGGCGGAGACCTGGGCGGCGCCGGCGGCGAGGAGGCCTTCCTCGCGGTCGCACTGTTCGACGAGCAGGTCGGCGAAGCCGACGATGGAGTTCAGCGGGGTGCGGAGTTCGTGGCTGACGCTGGCGAGGAAGTCGCCCTTGAGTTTGTTGGCTTCGAAGAGGGCGAGGTTGCGTTCGTCGAGCTCTTTGACTTTGACGTCGAGGGCGACGTTGATGGCGCGGAGCTGGTCCTGGCTCGTGCGGATGTTGACCAGCATCTGGTTGAAGGTGTCGGAGAGTTCTTCGAACTCGTCGCCGGTTTTGATGGCGGAGCGGATGGCGAGGTCGCCCTCGCGGACTTTGTCGGCGGTGGCGCGGAGGTCTCGAACGGGGGAGAGGATGATCTTGCTGGTGATGAGGTAGAACAGGCCGCAGGCCAGGCCGAGGGCGACGAGGCCGGCCGAGCCGAGGTAGAGGATGTTGATCTTGGTCTGCTGCCAGGCGACTTCGGAGACGCGGGAGAGCAGGACGACGGCGATGAGGTTCTGCTCGGCGTCGCGGACGGCGCGGGCGTAGCGGTACTCGCGGCTGAGGCCTTGCCACTGGGCCAGGTGCAGGTCGTTGGCGGCGGGGTCGCGCTGGAAGCGGGCCTTGGCGTCGAGGACGAACGGGTCGTCGGCGGCCCGCTGGGAGAGGGCTTCGGTGGTAAGCAGTTCGATGGAGGCTTCGCCGACGCGGGAACTGCGGGCGGGGGGGAGCGTCGGCCCGACGCGGAGGTCGGAATCGAGGCCGAACTGCCAGACGCTGACCAGGTCGCTGGAGAGCTGGCGCTGGGTCTCGTCAACGACGCGGATGAGGCGGATGAGCGGGACGGTGAGGGCGGCGAGGATGATGAGAACGACGGCGGCGCCGAAGAGCAGCAGGGATTTGTTGGCCAGCGAGATCCCGCGCCACATGGGCGAGGGTAGGGGTGGAGGAAGGGGACAGAGGTGAGAGGTTAGAGGTTAGGGGGAAGACAGGCGGGCCTTAACCCCCCTCGCCCCTCACCCCTGGCCTCTCGCCCCTGCCCAAAAAGGTGGCGTGGGTTGGGTTTACGGGTTAGGCTGGGGAGTAGGCCGGTGGAATACCTGGTCGAAGAGGAGAGAGAGCATGACGACGACGTTCCCGCGCGCGGCCCGCGTTACGGCCGGGGTGATGATTGGGCTGGCCGGGCTGGCGATGTCGGCTCAGGCGGGGATTACGGGGATCTATTCGAATGTTGTGGGGGCGAGCAACAACGCGGTGCCCGGGGGCACGGTGTTCAATCCGGGGACGACGTCGTCGTCGGCGTTTGACCGGCCGTATGTGAGCCCGGACGGGCTGTTCTGGGTCATCGGCGCGACGCAGGATGATCCGACGGACGACAAGGATGTGGTCATCCGCGGGAGCGGGTCGAGCGGCGCGGGGGCGCTGCTGGTGGCGCGGGAAGATGACGCGGTGCCGTTCGAGACGGGCACGACGTGGAGCTTCTTCCGCACGCGGCTGGCGGTGAACAACTCGGGGCAGGTGGCCTTCAGCGCGGACACGACGGCGGCCACGTCGAGCGACGACATGATCGTCGTGTACTCGCCGGGGAGCGGGACGTACGCGCCGCTGGTGCGCGAGAGCGGGGCGTCGCCGATCGCCGGGCAGGCGTTTGGTACGCCGAATGATTCGGTGCACCTGACGGCGGGTGGGCAGGTGCTGGCGCGGTCGGGTCTGTCGCCGACGACGACGAAGCAGATCGCGACCATCACGGGCGGCGGCGTGCTCGCGGAGACGGACGTGACGATCCCGACCGGGCAGTTGGTGGCGCCGGCGCAGTCGCTGGACAACCTGCAGTCCGAGCGGACGCTGATCGACAGCACGGGGACGAACTTTCTGTACCGGGCGGACCTGAACGGGCCGACGACGACGGACGACATCATCGTGTACAACGGCGCGGTGGTGATTCAGGAAGGCAACCCGCTGCCGGGCTCGGGGATCGCGTCGAACGTGCAGACGATCTCGGGCGACGCGGGGAGCAACGTGCTGTCGCACAACGGGACGACGTGGGCGGCCCGCGTGACGCTCGCGGACACGACGGACGTGGTGTTCAAGAA
Organism: uncultured Phycisphaeraceae bacterium; assembly: GCA_964615765.1. GTDB lineage: Bacteria > Planctomycetota > Phycisphaerae > Phycisphaerales > UBA1924 > CAZTQN01. The sequence continues at coordinate 13,851 of CAZTQN010000057.1, read as the reverse complement.
CGGGGCGGTCGCGGCCCGGACGGACCTGCCGATCTTCGCCGGTTCGACGGAACTGTTCGACGACGCGATCTTCACGGCGACGTTCTTCGCCAACGCGGTCAACGGGAACGGCGACGTGCTGATCGGCGGGACGACCAACAACGTCGACTTGCTGCGCAACGCGGTGCTGGTGTTCAACAACAGTTTCGTGGTGGCCCGCGAAGGGGACGCGGTCGATCTGAACGGCGACGGGCTCTTGAACGACGACGCGTTCATCGACACGTTCGGGAACGACGACCTGGTGCTGACGGACGACCTGCGGGCGTTCGCGGTGATCGCGGTGCGGAACGCGGCGGGCGTGGCGACGGGCAACGCGTTTGTGACCTTCGCCGTGCCGTCGCCGAGCGCGGGGGCGCTGGCGGCGATCGGGATGGCCATGATGGGTCGGCGTCGGCGGCGGTAAGGCCGGCGGCGAGACACGGATACACAGGAACAGAAAGCAAAAACAACGCCGCCCGCGTGGGAGATCCACGCGGGCGGCTGTGTTTTGAGCAGGCCGATGGGGGGAGGGGGGGAGAGAAAAAAGTGGGCGCAACAGGGGTCGAACCTGTGACCTCAGCTATGTGACAGCTGCGCTCTAGCCAACTGAGCTATGCGCCCATCGGGATGTCAACGGGGCGATGCTAGGGTGATGAAGCGGCGGAGTCACGCCGGGGGCTGGGGCGGCGTGGCGGCTGGGGCGGGGGGCTTGGGGGCGGCAGTGTTGGTGATCCAGCGGTCGATGACGGTGGGGAGGCCGGCGCGGGGGACGGTGCGGTGGATACCGGCGGCGGAGAAGACGGCGTGGGCGTCGGGCGTGAGGGCGATGTCGACGCGCACGCCGCGGGCTTCGGGGGGCGTGGACGGCGTGGCGGTGGTGGTCGCGGACAGGGGGAGGATGTCGAGCGTGCCGACGGGCGTGAGGTTGGGCGGCGGCGTGAGCGACACGGTGGGCGTCGCGGGGACGGCGGGTGCGGGCTGGCCGGGGACGCTGGGCGGGAGCGCGGTGGTGGAGCGGCGGTGCGCGCCGGTGAGGAAGGCGAGGAGTTGTTCGACCTCGCGGAGTTCGTCGTCGGCGAGGGGGGTGCGGCGGCCCTGAGCGCGGGCGAGTGACCAGCGCGGGCCGTCGCGTTCGAGACGGTCGAGGCGCGGCGCGTCGGAAGGACCGGAGGCGAACTCGAGGGCGTGGATGTCGGCGGCGGGGAGGGCGGAGACGAAGGGCCAGATGAACCGGGCCGGGTCGGCGGGGATGGGTTGAAGGGCTTCGGCGGCGAGCAGGAGGGGCGGCGCGTCGTTGATGGCGGCGAAGACGGCTTTGCCTTGGGCGTCGGCCGGGCCGCCGATGCGGATGGTGAGCGTCGCGGTGGAGACGGTGGCGTCGGAGGCGCCGGGCGCGAGCGTGCGGCGGTCGGCCTCGATGGTGATCGTCGCGGCGGGCGTTGCGAGGCCGGTGTCGGCGGGGGTGGAGGCGGGGGTGGGGGGGGTGGGGGGGGTGGGGGGGGTGGGGGGGGTGGGGGGGCGCGGGGTGTCGAGGAAGTCGACGACGGAGAGTTTGGCGAGCGCGGCGAGGACGGCGGAGACGGTGGCCGGGTCGGCCGGGGCCGGGATTGGCGTGCGGAGCGACCACTGGCCCGCGACTTTGGCGAGCGTGATCTGACCGGCGGGGGAGGCGAGCGTGATGCGGGAGGCTTCGGCGGCGAGCGGGGCGGCGATCTGCGGCTGTCGCCAGGCGGCCGGGCCGGGCGCGGTGAAGAGTCGGTGCAGATCGTCGGGGACCATCGCGCGCGTGATGACCGGCGCGGGACGCGGGGCGGCGGATGAGGTGGCGGCGGAGGGAGGGGCGGGGGGTGTGCGGTGGACGAGGCCGACGCCGGCGAGGGTGCGCTGAGCGAGGGTGAGTTGTTGTTCGAGGCCGTCGCGGAAGACGAGGGTGATGAGGGTGGGCCGCTCGCCGAGTGGGGGTGCGTTGTCGGCGGATGTGGTGGGCGGCGGGAGTGCGACGGCGCGGACGTCGCTGAGGATGCGGAGCAGGCCTTGGACCTGCGCGGGGGCGACGGGCCAGGCGGTGGCGGCGGTTTGCGGCGACGAGGGCGGGAGCGTCAGCAGCCACTCGGCGTCGGGGTACCAGGAGGGCGGCGCCGGGGCGGCGGGGGTGGTGGGCTGGCCGGGACGGACGCGGCGGAGGATGGTGGATGAGGCGGCGTCGGCGGTGGTGGTGGCGACGCGGATTTCAACGACGCTTGAAGGGGCGAAATCGAGGAGTCGCTCGCCGACGGGGACGGCCGGGGGCGCGGCGGTGGAGGCGTGTGCGGAGCGCGGGGTTTCGGGCTGAAGGAGGAAGAGGGCGCACAGGCCGAGGGCGATGGCGGTGAGGAGGGCGATGAAGACGGCGCGGTTGGACATGGGGGTGGGGAGGTTAGGGGGAGGAGGGGGGGAGTGGGGCGAGTCGCGGGGTGCAGCGTGCCGTGGGGAGGTTCGTGGTATCTCTGTGCGTACTGATACCCCGGCTATCTCGGCTCGCTGACTAGGTGCCGGACTGTTGACGTGTTCGTCGCGGCTGTTCAGCGGTGCGGAGGGTGGGCGAGTCGCCGTGCCAGAGGTTCAGGCTGGGGTGAACGGCGAGGTTGATGGTGGGTGCGAAGTTGGCGGAGCACTGACCCGTTCAGAGCCGCGGGTCGGTGGTGCGGAAGTTGGTCCACCTACTTCTGAGCCTGATTTGTGCGACCTGCCGAGGACTCTACGGACACGCGGCGCTCGCCCGCAGACAGTGGCGAGAGCGGGAAACTGGCGACTTGAACATTCATCGCTTCATCTGGGCAGAAGATTGCTTGAATCGCTCGCGGGAGTCGACGTATGTAGTCTGCCATCGGTGCATCGCCGAGCTTAAGGGCAAAGGAGGCGAGCAACACGCCGCGTACGCTGGGTGCGAGCAGCACCAGCCCGCGAGACTGCGCTCGTCCGAACCGAATAATGCATGGATGCAACGACGCCTCATGCACTTTGGTCGACACCGAGCGACGCGAGAAGGCCGACTTTCGAGTAAACGTGATGACGCCAGTCGTTTCATTGAGCTCGATGGAGACGTGACAACGTGAGGCGGTGTAGCCGTAAGCGAACGATAGTAGAGCTAACACCCCCATAGCCGTCGCAGATGCGAACGTGGAGTTCCAGGAATCTCGCGGGTGGCGAGTGGTGACGGCATACAACGCGATGAGCAAGACGCCAACGCCGGGGGCAAAGCCGGGCAAGGCGTAGAGCCAGCCGTTCGTGCTCGCGGCGTACTGGCCGGGACGGATCTGAGCAAAATCGACTTCGAAGCGTGATCCCCTCGGGCTTTCAACTTCGAGCATTGGTGACTGTAGTGCCGCCATGGCTGCGAAGTTGGACTCGGGAGCGGGGAGTGTGGAATCTCTAGATCAGCAGGCCATCGGGTCGACTTGATCGCGCGGACGACGCCGATCGGCTGTTGTGGCGGGCGGTGATAGGGATCGGTACCGGGCTTGTTGAGTCAATACTACTTCAGCACCGTGCCTGCTTTCGCCGCGTTGTGAACATCCGGAAGCACCCAGGAGCCCAGGTGCTTGTCGACGGCCGCTCGCTTTACTCTTCGCACCAACGATCTGTACGATTTCAACAGGGCATTCCATTGGTCGGGATCGAAACCGAAGCTGTCCCTCAAAACGGACCCGACATACACGCGGCCAAGACTGCAATGCGTGCCTCTGACGACCGACGTGCTTACCTGGATGCCCGGAGCATTGCCAGCTTTTCCGCCGACAAGCCAGCCGCCTCCATTGGCGGGATACCACTCGATGGCGTCCGCAAACTGGGGTGGTACAAGATATAACTTATATGCGCTCTGAAGTGCTGACGGTACGTCCAGAGATAGCATGTTGTTCGTAGGTGATCGGCAATATCCCGCGAGCACGCGAAGTGAATTGGAGGCGAGCCAATCGGCGTCAAGAAGGCGTATCCAATCAGTGGCGAGGCCGTAGACGGAAATCTGGTGTGACATGTGGCGCTGAGCGTTTAGGTGCTTGAAACAAGATGAGTGACCGCTTTCAGACCGACGGCTGCACGAGTGCGATGACGTTTGCAGCGGCGGCAGAGCCGATCCGTGCGTCGGGGTTGGGTTGGGTGGGGCTGCCGTTCATCCTTGTGCTCTATGCGTCGAGAGCCGGCGGGATCGTGCCATGCGGTTCGTGGGCAGGGAAGAACTTGGCGATCTCGTAGTTCGCGATCGTACAAGCGAGCGAGTAGGGCGACACTCCGTAGTTGTTCTTTGCGTGGGGATCGGCGTTGTGGCTGAGGAGAAACGTGATCAGTTCGCCTCGACCGCGGGACGCGAACACGGCATCAGACAGCGGTGTGTTGCCATGCGCATCCCGCATGTCGACGTCCGCGCCGCCAGAGAGCAGTTCTTTGGCGACGGCCAGATGGTGAGAGGAGGCCGCGTAGTGGAGCGGCCCTTTGCCGTATCTGTCTGGGGCGTTGCAACTGCTGCCCGCGGCGATCAGGGTGCGGGCCGCCGCGGGGTTGTTTGTCAGGGCCATTTCGTGCAGAGCGGAGCGGCGGTATCGATCAACCAGTTGCACGGAGTCCGGGTGCGAAGTCAAGAACGCGGCGAGCTCCGCGGAGCGCCCGGGTGCCGCGAGCGAGAGCAGATGCTGTAACTTCTGCGACTTGGTCATGTTTGAAGCGGGCTGGGCTTCGCCGAGTGCATGGGGTATTGGCCTACTTGTCGATGTAGCAGAGGCGAACTGTAGATGGCGTGCATCGCTATGGCTGGCGGAGTGGGTGGTCGGTGGTACGGACGTCCGTGCCGCGTGGTGTTGGTGCGGGGTAGCGTTGGCCATGACGACCAGTGATTCGCGTGTGGTGATCGGCATTGCGGGGGACCTCACCGCGCCGGCGGAGGGGAAGCGGCGGATTGAGGTGGGGATGCGGTATGTGGAGTGTGTGCGGCGGGCCGGGGGGGTGCCGATGGTGCTGGCGCCGCTGGTGGAGCTGATTCCGGAGCAGCTGCGGCTGTGCGATGGGTTTGTGATTACGGGCGGGAAGGATGTGCGGATGGAGGCGTTTGGCGGGGTGACGCATCCGAAGGCCGAGACGATGCATCCGGATCGGCAGGCGTATGACACGGCGCTGCTCAGGGCGCTGCGTGGGGAGGCGCGGGCGCCGACCTTGGGGGTGTGTCTTGGGATGCAGATGATGGCGCTGGAGGCTGGCGGGGATCTGGAGCAGCATCTGCCGGATGTGTTGCCGACGGCGGAGGAGCATCACGGGGATCGGCGGCATGGCGTGCGGGTGATGGATCCGTGGGGGCGGCTGGATGGTGCGGCGGGGAGGGTGGCGAGTTGGCATCATCAGGCGGTGAAGGATGCGGGGGTGCTGAAGGTGCTTGGGCGGAGCGAGGACGGGGTGATCGAGGCGATCGGGGAGGCGGGGCCGCGGTTTTATGTGGGGGTGCAGTGGCACCCGGAGCGGACGGAGGACGAGGCGGTTGGGCAGGCGGTGTTTGATGCGTTGGTGCGGGCGTGCCGGGTGGCGAAGGCGGGGCGAGGTGTTGGGGGTGTTGGGGGTGGTGGGGGTGTTGGGACCTGACGAGTTTGAGGACGCGCGAGGGCGGTGAGGGTTGCCCAAGCCGCGTGACCGGTGCGGGCGCGGGGGGCATGGGTGGGGCGCGGATGATGGGGCGTGAGCGCGGCGTAGCGGCGGGGCCGATGCAGGCGGCATGTCAACGCCAGGGCACAGCGCGGGACGGACGGGTTTCACTCGCACTTCTTTCGGGATCGGTCCGAGAATGGGGGCGCTGGTCGGCGGGTCGATCGCGGTGCTGTCGGGCTATGCGCTGGGGGCGCAGTGGCTCGGGTCGATGGTGATCGGCGTGCCGACGGGGCTGTGGCTGGTTGGCGGGGCGGTGCTGGGGACGCACGTATACACGGAGCTCGGGCTGGGTCGGCGATGGGGTCGGCAGGCGCGGGTGACGCGTCGGCGGCTGGGCCAGCGCGGGAGCCAGCCGCGGCTGGGGATTGAGGATCGCGGGCAGGTGGGGACGGCGGGTGTTGTTGACGAGCGCGATGTGGGGAGTGGCGGGGTTGCCGGGGTCGGCGGGCTGAGCGGGATCAGCGGCGAGGCGATCAGCGCGACGGTGCTGGAACTGGGCGGCGTGCCGGCGCGGCAGGTGCGCGCGGTGCGGACGCGGCTCGACCGGCTGACGGATCGGCTGCGGAGCGGGCAGCCGACGGTGCGTGTCGGGCTGGATGTGAGCGAGCAGACGCGGCGGGCGATTGTGCGCGGGCTGGGTGAGCAGGCGATGGTGGGCGGGGTGCCCATCAAGTGGGAGAAGGCGGAGAGCGGGCTCATGTCGGAAGGGCCGCGGGATGCGCGGCGGTTTGATGTGCTGGTGCGCGAGAGCGCCGGCGGCGAGGGCGCGGGGCGCGAGGTGAAGATCGGCGTATTCGCCGGGGGCGGGACGGGGCAGGATGTTCAGAACGAGGAGCGCACGGGCGGGCGGCGGCTGCGGTATGCGGCGCTGTTTCCGGCCCGGGTGCGGTGTGATGCGCGGGTGCTGCGGCTGAGTGGGAATGAGCGTGTGGATGAGCGGTCGGGGCGGCTGATTGGGGCGCTGGCGGTGGTGGCGGGGGTTGCGGCGCGGACGGCGGGGCGGGTTGGAGGAGGGCCGGAGGTGGGGGATGGTGGGGCGGGGGGTCGCGGGCTGTTGCCGGATGGTGCGACGGTGCTCGCCGCGGCGATGAATGGGCTCGCGGATGCGCTGCTGGAACATCGCGGGCCGGCGGAGCACGCGGACGCACCGGCGGGCGTTGCGGCGGAGGTGATCGGGCAGTATGCGACGACGGTGGGCGTGGACCTGCCGAGCGGGGCGTGCGTGGATCTCGCGCGGCTGTCGGCGGACACGATGCCGGATGATCCGGCGGCGACGCTGCGGCTTGGTGCGGCGGAACTGGCGTGGGGCGAGCAGGAGGAGGGGACGCGGACGCTGGTGCGGGCATTCCGGCAGATTCGGTCGACGCCGGCGTTGGGCGGCGGGGTCGTTGGTGGCGGGGGTGGGGGGGCGGATGCGCTGGCGTTTGTGATGAGCGAGGCGGAACTGGGCGCGCGTGACGCGATCACGTTCGGGCGTGTGTGCGCGGGGATCTGCCTCGCGTGGGCGACGACGAGCACGGAGAGCCTGGACTATCTGCAGGATGATCTGATCGATGATCTCAAGCACGCCGGGTGGCTGGTGGGGCGCGAGCACGAGGTGGAGCGGCTGCGCACGATCATCGGGGCGCTCGAGCGGGAAGTGCTCGGCGGGCGGCGCGGGGTGGAGTTGAAGCGGGCGGCGTGATGCCGCGACGGACGAGCGGCGTGATCAGCCCTCGACATCGAGGCGGGGACGCTCGGGGGGGGTCGGGGGGTTGTGGGGCGTGTTGTAGTGGTCCTGCTGCTCGCGGTCGTCGGCGGTTTCCTGGTCGGCGTTGCCCTTGAGCGAGCGCGGCGTGGTGACGTTGGCGCCGTCTTCGACGGAGAGGAGGAGTTCGTCTTCGGCGCGGGCGGTGGCCTGGGCCGGGCGGACGACGCGGCGCGCGGTGCTCGCGCGGGCGGCCTGATCGGCCTTGACGCGGTTGGTGACGGCCTCGGCGCTGCTGGCGCTGAAGATGCTCATAGGTGAATCATCGGAAACGGTGGGGGGTTGAGGCCAAGAAAGCGTGGGGGATGGTGGGTTTTCGGACGGGGGGGTTGGGAGATTGAACGCGAAGGCGCGAAGGGCGCGAAGGTTTGGGGAGGGGTGGGGCGTGGGGCGAGGGGCGAGAGTTCAGGGGTGAGGGAGCGGAAGAGCAAGAAGATGCAAGCCCACCCCCCGGCCCCCTCCCTCTGGGAGGGGGTGTGGGAGAGGCCGAGTCTGTGGGTTTTTAGAGACCGACGGTGTTGACGCCGCAGTCGACGTAGATGGTTTCGCCGGTGACGCCGGAGGCGAGGTCGCTGGCGAGGTAGACGGCGGTTTTGCCGACGTCGGCGCCTTCGACATTTCGGCGGAGAGGGGCGCGTTTTTCGACTTCTTCGCCCATCTTGTCGGTGCCGCCGACGGCGGAGGAGGCGAGGGTGCGGAGGTACCCGCCGGAGATGATGTTGACGCGGATTTTGTCGGGGCCGAGGTCCCAGGCGAGGTAGCGGGCGGTGGATTCGAGGGCGGCTTTGGCGACGCCCATGACGTTGTAGCCGGGGACGACCTTTTCGCCGCCGTAGTAGGACATGCCCATGATGCAGCCGCCGCCGGAGCGGGCCATGATGGGCTTGGCGCGGCGGGCCATGCCGAGGAGGGTGTAGGCGGAGATGTCGATGGCCTGGAGGTAGGCGGCGCGGGGGGTGTCGGCGAACTTGCCGGGGGCGAGCCATTCGCGCTCGGCGAAGGCGATGGAGTGGACGAGGATGTGGAGGGCGTCGAAGGACTGGGTGAAGCGGTCGAAGGCGGCGTCAATGTCGGCGTCGGAGGCGGCGTCGAGCGGGACGAGCCAGGGGTCCTTGAGGCCGAGTTCTTCGATGGCGCGGCGGGTGCGGCGTTCGTTTTTGTCGCCGGGAAGGTGGGTGAAGGCGCAGCGGGCGCCGTGCTGGGCGAGGGCGCTGGCGATGTGCCAGGCGTAGGAGCGCTCGTTGGCGATGCCGACGATGAGGGCGGTCTTGCCGTCGAGGAGTTTGGAGCTGCTGGGGGTGGTTGTCATGACGGTAAAGACTAGAGGCGAGGGCGGCGGGGGAGAAGGGTGGGGAGCGCCGGGTGCCGGGGCGTATGCTGGGTCGTGCAGGACTTGAACGCGCTGAACCTGGCGGAGTTGTTTGATGCGCTGACGCGCGATGGGTGTCTGAATCGATTGGCAATCGCCGCGGCGGCGGAGGATTTGGGGTGGATCGACGGCGAGGGGGATCGAGATGGCGGGGGCGGCGGTGGGGATGTCACGGCGGAGGTGACGATCGGGGCGTCGGCGGTGGCGCGCGGGGTGATCGCGGCTCGGGCGGGGGGTGTGGTGGCGGGGCTGCGGGCGGTGCCGGGGGTGTTGGCGGTGCTTGGGCCGCGGGTGACGGCGAGCCCTTTGGCGGAGGACGGGGAGGTGGTGGAGAAGGGGTGCGCGGTGATGGGCTTGGAGGGGCCGGCGCGGGAGGTGCTGCGGGCGGAGCGGACGGTGCTCAATCTGCTCGGGCGGCTGAGCGGCGTGGCGACGCTGACGGCGGCGTATGTTGAGCGGGTGCGTGGGACGCGGGTGCATCTGCTGGACACGCGGAAGACCACTCCGGGCCTACGGAACCTGGAGAAATACGCCGTGCGGTGCGGGGGCGGGCGGTGTCACCGGCTCGGGCTGTTTGACGCGGTGCTGATCAAGGACAATCACCTGGCGGGCGTGGGTGATGACGAGCTGGCGGGCGTGGTGGAGCGGGCGGCGGAGCGGGCCCGGGAGCGGTTCGGGGTGCTGCGGTTTGTTGAGGTTGAGGTCGATCGGCTGGCGCAGTTTGCGGCGCTGCTGAAGGCGGGGGTGTGCGGCGGGCCGGGGCGGATGGGCGCGGTGGATGTGGTGATGCTGGACAACATGAGCGTTGAGGAACTGCGCGAGGGTGTGGCGATGCGCGACGCGGCCGGGGCGTCGGTACAGATCGAAGCGTCGGGGGGCGTGCGGCTGGAGACGGTGCGGGCGATCGCGGAGACGGGCGTGGAGCGGATCAGCGTCGGCGCGGTGACGCACCAGGCGACGGGGCTGGACTTCGGGCTGGATTTTGAGGAGTGAGGCGCGGCGCGCGGGGTGGTTGGTAGCGCGGGGCGGTCAGTAGCGCGGAACCGTGGGGTCGATTTGGATCGACCAGGCGTCGATGCCGCCGGCGAGGGATTGGACGTTCGGGAAGCCGAGCTCGCGGAGGGCGAGGGTGGCTTTCATGGAGCGGACGCCCATGTGGCAGTGGACGACGATGGGGGCGGAGCGGCCGCCGTCGTCGGTTTCGAGATCTTCGGCGCGGGCGACGATGTCGGCGAGGGGGATGAGACGCGAGCCGTTGATGCGGCAGATGGCGTATTCATCCGGGCGGCGGCAGTCGACGAGGATCAGGCCGGGCTCGCGGGCGTCGAGGCGGCGCTTGAGCGCGGCGGGAGTGATCTCGAGCGGCGGGGGCGTGGACGGGGAGGTCGTCATGGGCGCGGTTCGCTCGGGGTGGCGGCGGGGTCGGCCGACTCGGGTTCAGGCTGAGTCTCGGGCTCGGACTGGGGCGCTTCGTCGGGGATGACGGGGAGCAGGCCGTCGGGCACGACGGTGCGTTCCTGCGGGAAGCGCTGGTAGCGGTCAAAGCCGGTGCGGGTGGTTTGCCAGGGGCGGGTCATGAACACGCGGACGGGGAAGAGGATGACGTCGATGCCTGCGGTGATGGGCCCAGCGAAGGCTTCTTTGATTTGTTGATCGGCGGATTTGGAGGTGGCGGTGTCGAGGGCGGAGGAGAAGGTGGGGTGGTCGCCGCGGGCGCGGGGGGAGGTGCGGTCGTAACGGACGAGGTTGGTGTAGCGGGGCTGGTGCTCGGTGCGGTCGTTGGGGACGTTGAAGCGGATCTCGGGCCAATCGGTGCGGTCGAAGGAGGTGATGGAGGGTTCGGGGGGCGCGTCGTCGGTGGAGTCTTCGCGCGGGGTGGCGGCGGGGGCGGGGATGGAGGGGCGGATGATGCGGCCGGCCATGTCGCGGGCGCGGACGCGCGTGCGGACTTCGGTGGGGCCGCGGCCGATGGATGGGAGCACGACCTGGTCGCGGGCGCTGAGCGGGTCGCCCAGGATGTGCTGTTGATTCGTGGGCGTGGGCGTGAAGGCGGTGCGGACGGGCTGCGGCGCGCTCGAGCAGCCGGCGAGGGCTACGGCGGCGAGCAGGAGCGGGGTGAGGGCGCGGGGCATGGGGCAGGGTAGGGGACAGAGGTCAGGGGATAGGGGGAGGAAGGGGAGTTTCGATCGAAGCAGAACCCACCCCCCGGCGCCCTCCCTCTGGGAGGGGGAGCGGGGACAGAGGTCAGGGGACAGGGGATAGGGGGAGGAAGGGGGGCTGGGTTTAGGCGACGTGCCGCGCGACGAGGCGGGCGCCGACGAGGAGGCCCAGGGCGCCGACGGCGAGGAGGGCGGCGCAGGGGGCGAGCATCTGGGTGAGGGAGAAGTCGCGCCAGATGGCGCCTTCGAGGGCGAGGACGGCGTAGCGGATGGGTGAGACGACGGAGATCGACTGCATCCAGGCGGGCATGAAGAAGAGGGGGAGCATGCCGCCGCCGATCATGCTGAGGATGAGCAGGACGCCCCAGCCGAGGCTGTTGCCGCCGCGTTCGGTGCGGCCGAAGGCGGCGAGGAGCATCATGATGCCGACGAAGCAGACGGCGACGCAGACCAGCGCGAGCGCGAGCAGCGGGATGGACGTCGGGCGGACGGAGAAGAAGGCGACGCCGACGAGGAGGACCATGACGCCGACGGCGAGCGTGGCGATGAAGCAGGCGAGGGCCTTGCCGGCGAGGATGTGCGCGGGGGCGATGGGCGCGACGCGGAGGCGGAGCATGGTGCCGCGGGAGCGTTCGGAGGTGAGGGCCATGCTGAAGCCCAGCGCGCAGCCCATGACGCCCCAGATGACGCCTTGCGCGAACGTGATGGCGAAGGAGGACGGCGGGGCGTTGCGCCGCTCCGGCCGGGCGAGTGTGAGGCGGGTGATGGTGATGGGCTGGAAGGAAAACCGTGGAGCGGCGGCGGTGGTGGGCGTGGGCGAGGCGGTTGGGTCGGCGGGGGTGGTGGTGGCTGCTGCGGGCGGAGCGGCCGCGGGGATGGACTGCAGGAAGGTGTCGAGGTTGGTGTAGAAACGGTCCATGACCAGGCGCTGCGGGAGGGTGACGGCGGGGTCGGCGTGGAGACGGTCGATGGCGGACTTCACGCGGGCGCGGGCGAGGGCGGAGTCGGTGAAGACGGACTGGAGCTGCGCGAAGGACTCGCGCGTGAGGATGCCTTCGAGCATGCCGCCTTCGGCGCGGCGGGACGGGTCGACGGCGAGGAGGAGTTCGGCGGCGGAGCCGGAGAACATCGCGTCTTGCTGCGCGGCGTAGCCCTTGGGGATGACGAGCAGCGCGGGGGCTTTGCCGGCGCGGACGAGGTTGAGCGCGGGGTCGCGCTCGGGGACGGGCTCGAGCGCGAGTTCGCGAGCCGCGGAGAGGGAGGAGACGAGCGCGGCGGAGCGGGGGGTGGCGTCTTCGTCGCAGACGAGGAGCGTGATGCGGGGCGCGTCGGCGGCGTCTTTGCCGGGGCCGGAGAAGATGGTGCCGAAGAAGACGGCGATGATGACGGGGAAGACGGCGGCGAAGAAGAGACTCATGCGGTCACGGGCGAGGTGACGCAGGTCGTTGGCGGCGATGGCGAAGAGGGCGTGCATGGGGAGCGGGCGGTCAGTCGCGGAGGCTGCGTCCGGTGAGGGCGAGGAAGACGGCTTCGAGGTCGGGGCGGTCGATGCGGACGTTGAGGACGTCGGGGTGGGCGAGGCGGGCGGTGAGTTCGCGGACGGGGTCATCGGTGGCGACGCGGTGCTCGCCCTGGGTGGTGAGGGTGGTGACGACGGAGTGCCCGCCGTGGGCGGCGATGAGCTCGTCGACGGTGCCGAGGGCGAGCAGGCGGCCTTTGTCCACGATGGCGACGCGGTCGCAGAGGCGCTGGGCTTCTTCCATGTAGTGGGTGGTGTAGACGACGGTGACGCCGGAGTCGCGGAGATCGCGGACGATCTGGAGGATGGCGGAGCGGGACTGCGGGTCGACGCCGGCGGTGGGTTCGTCGAGGAGGAGGAGGGAGGGGCGGTGGGCGAGTGCGGCGGCGAGGTTGAGGCGGCGCTTCATGCCGCCGGAGAAGTGCTCGACGCGGTCGCTCGCGCGGTCGGCCAGGCCGACGGTCTCGAGGAGTTCGGCGGCGCGGGTGCGGGCGGCGTGACGGTCGAGCCCGTAGAGGCGGGCGAAGAGGCGGAGGTTCTCGCTGGCGGTGAGGGTGTCGTAGAGGGCGAGGTTCTGCGGGGCGACGCCGATGTGTCGGCGGACGGCGGGGTGATCGGGCGGGCCGACGCCGACGAGGTCGACCGAGCCCTGGTCCGGGCGGAGCAGGCCGATGGCGAGGGAGATGGTGGTGGTCTTGCCGGCGCCGTTGGGCCCGAGGAAGCCGAAGAGGCAGCCTTTGGGGATGTCGATGGAGAGCCCGTCGACCGCGGTGAGTTGGCCGAAACGTTTGACGAGGTTGGTGAGGCGGAGGGCGTGCAGCGGGGGAGGATACCGGGTGGGTGCGCGAGAAAGCGGGCGACGGCGGGGAACGCGAGCGGCGGGCCTAAAGTGTGCGAGCAGGATGTCGAAAGCCAAGACCGACAAGAACGGGCGCGGGGGCGCGAGCGACGATCATGTGATCGAGAACCGCAAGGCGCGGCACGACTATCACATTCTTGAGACGCTCGAGTGCGGGGTGGTGCTGCAGGGGTCCGAGGTCAAGAGCGTGCGGGACGGCAAGGTGAGCCTTGGGGAAGGCTTCGTGCGCGTCGAGGGGTATGGGGTGAAGTCCAAGACGGCGGCGCGGCGGTCGTGGGCGAAGGGGATGTATCTGCACGGGGTGAACATCGGGGAGTATGGGCCGGCCGGGCGCGCGGGGAGCACGGGGCAGCACCTGCCGACGCGGGTGCGGTCGCTGCTCGCGCACAAGCGGGAGATGGCGAAACTGGCGAAGGCGGTGGAGGCGAAGGGGATGACGCTGGTGCCGCTGAAGGTGTACTTCAAGAACGGGAAGGCGAAGGTGCTGGTGGGCGTGGCGAAGGGCAAGCAGGC
>CAZTQN010000056.1:0-18513 GCA_964615765.1 uncultured Phycisphaeraceae bacterium | reverse complement strand
ACGGTGCCGGGCCCGCTGCCGCGATAGGCGCGGCCGAACTGCGCGTTGCGCACGACGAGCGTGCGCGACGTGGCGGAGTGCTCGAACCAGTGGAAGTTCTCGGTAACGGCGCCGAGCGTGTTGTCGCTGAACCGCTCGACGACGACGACCGGCTCGGGCGATGCCCCCACGGTGAACACGCCCGTGCCGGAGACGCGGAGCGGATCAAGGGCGGCGAGCGACGACTCCATCCCGATGACGCGGCGGACGCCGGCGCGGAGCACGACGCCCTGCGCGAAGTGGTACGCGCCGGTGGGGAAGAAGACGGTCGTCGCCCCTGAATCGATCGCGGCCTGAACGGCGGCGGAGTCGTCGAGATTGTCGTTGGCGATCGCGCCGAACGCCGTCACGCTCGCCCATGTCGCCGGCGGGTCCCACGGGACTTCGGGCGTATCGAGGACGGGGAGGTTGAGGGAGTACGGCGGGGTGGGCGCGGCGGCCGCGCCGGGCTCGGACCACAGCGCGATCGGGCGCGGCATGACGTACTCGCCCGCGATGGTGTCGCCGGGGATCAGCACGCCGTCGTCGCGCAGGGCGGCGGCGAAGCCGGTGGTCTGGATGTTGCGGAGATAGACGCCCGAGCCGCGAAGGTCCATCGCGGGGATCGTCGACGCGGCCCCGGTGCCGGTGAGGTTCGCGTCGATGACGGCGAGCACGGCCCAGGCGAAGTTGTTCTGCGTGTTGAGGTCCTGCGTGATCGCGGGGACCGAGCCGGTGTACGTGAGGCGGCGGATGGCGGCGATGTTCCAGATGTTGCGGATGCCGACGACGCGCGGGTTGGTGATGGTGAGGTCTTCGAAGACAAAGCCGTACTCGGTGCCGCCGAAACTGACGCCGGTGTCGAAGCCCTCGATGGAGACGCTGCGGACCATGCCGGGCCCCTTGTCGGAGCCGTTGAGGTCGAGCCCGATGACGCCGACGCGGGCGGGGTCGGAGGTGCGGATGGTGATGTTCCGCATGGAGCCCTGGTTGTTGGGGTGGAACTTCACGCCGTGGGCGCCCGGGTTGCCGACGCCCGAGTCGACCGTGAGATCGAAGATGCTGACGCGGAACTCGTTGGCGGAGAAGCCGGTGGCCAGGCGCGTCGAGAGCACGTGGCGCGGGGCGGCGGGATTCTGAAAGTTCGCGGCGTTGTCCGTCAGGCGGATGATGGTGCCTGCGCGGCTCTGGCCCTGCATGACGGTGCGCGACTCGGCGAACGCGACCGTGCCCGTGACGCGGTAGATCCCGTCGGGGAGGTAGATGGTCTTGGCGGAGGCGCCGGCGGGGCGCGGGGCGGCAAGGGCGGCGTTGATCGCGGCGGTGTCGTCCGCCACGCCGTCGCCCACGGCCCCGAAGTCGCGCACGTTCAGCACGCCCGCGCTCGCGGGGAACGTGATGCCTTGCGCGAAGGCGGCGGGAGCGACGAGGTGAGCCGCGGCGCACGCGGCGATGAGCAGGGCGAGGGCCCGGCGGAGCGGGAACGTGCGGGGCATGGTCGGTCTCCTCCTGATCGTGCTGGTTCAGTGTCGCTCGGCGGGAGCGCGGCGTCGAAGAAAGCCGTGTGAAGTTTTCGGCGAGCCCGGCGGTCGGCGACGGCCACGCGGCCTCGGCCAACGCGGCGAATCGCCCCCTTGGGTCAGGGACGTGGCGCATTGACGACGACAACCGCTCGCGATGCACGATTCGCGGCGCGGGCCGGGTGTGGATTCAGGATGGCGGCCAACGGACACGCGGGTGTGGTGATGACCGCAGCGCCTCGTGCTCGGGGATCAGCAGCCGGAGAAGTACAGCGACAGGAAGTCGAAGATGTCTTGCACGGTGAGGTTGCCGGAGCTGTTGACGTCGGCGGCGATGTTGCCGGAGAAGTAGGCGGCGAGGAAGTCGAAGATGTCCTGCACGGTGATCCCGCCGGCGCCGTTGAAGTCGGCCAGGCAGTCGGCGCCGGCCGTCGGGCCGACGTACAGCAGCGCGTCGTACGCCTCGTTCACGCCGGCGTTGTTGTACGTGATGACGGCGGCGACGACCATCCCGCCGAAGGCTCGGCTGAGCGCGGGGTTGGTGGTGGTGGCGGCGGGGTCCTGCTGCTGGATGACGGACTGGCTGAACGCCGCGGCGGAGGCGACCGAGTCGCTGTCGGTCAACGCGAGCGACGTGATCGTGTACGTGCGGCCCGAGTTGGCCCCGGCGATCTGCTGGCCCGTGCGGAGCAGAGCTTCGAGCTGGTAGCCGGAGGCGGTGTTGACGGCCTTGAACAGGGCCGTCTCGGTCGGGAGCAGGTTCGGCGTCCACTGGGCGATGAAGTAGATGTTGCCCAGGCGGTCGACGGCGGGCGAGGAGAAGCGGAGGTTGCTGGTCCCGAGGGCGCCGATGGTGGTGCCGTTGAGCGCGTCGCGCACCGGCGCGCCGGGGAAGGCCGGGATTGACCACGTGCCCGAGCCGCCCTGCGGGGCGCGGACGGCGGCGATGAAGTCGCCGGCGGTCGGGTCGGTGGCGACGGCGGCGAGGACGAGCTCATTGGCAGCGGTCTGCCCGACGCCGACTTGACCGTTCCCGCCGCGGAACGGCGTCTGCGAGAGGTACTGCAGGAACTGAGCCGTGCCGGCGGTGTTGGCGGAGAAGCCGGGGGCGGCGATGGGCTGCGGGAGCGTGAAGGCGCGGGGCGTGCCGGGCGTAACGCTCGGGGCGGCGCCAGCGGCGCCGAAGCTCAACCCGAAGGCCATGATCGTGTTCACGCGGGTGCCGCTGGTCGGAAGGGCGAGGCTGGCGACGGTGCCGGCGGGCCCGCCGGCGACGGTGGTGGTGGAGAAGGCGGGGTTGCCGCGGTGCCCGGAGATGCCGACGGGCAGGTGAGTCGCGCTGGTCGCAAGGCCGGCGGAGGAGAGCCCCGCGCGGAAGCGGGCGGCGAAGTCGTACACCAGAGCCGCGGCGCCTTGGCCGGGCTGGTTCACGAGCGTCGGCGTGTTGGTCGGGACGGTTTCGTTCGAGATGATGAACGCGGACGCGGCGGCGTCATTCGCGATGTTGCTGGAGCCGGAGGCGCGGAGGGTGTTGATCGTCGCGGCGGTGCGGGCGTCGAGGTTGACGCGGACGATGTTGTCGCCCAGCAGGCGGTCGGTGGTGGCGCCGGAGGTGTTGAAATTGTCGGCGCGGAGCATGACGTTGCCGAGGGCGTCGACCCCGCCGAGGCTGACGGTCGAGGTGTTGGCGCCGGCCGGGGACGGGCGGCTGGAGGCGGCGACGGTGCGCTCGACGAAGAGTCGCGTGAACTGCCCGCTGACGCGCCCGACGGTGGCGCCGACGACGCTGCTGGGGCTGAGCGAGAAATCGGACAGGGCCACGCCGAACTGCGAGGCGAAGGCGGAGACGGGGACGGTGCTCGCGGGGCTGTTGGCGGCGGGGTTGACGCCAACGCCCGGGGCCGCCGTCCACGCGGCGTAGTTTTCCGCGGCGAAGGCGAGGCTGGTGGCGAGGTTCGGGCTGACGGCGGCGGAGCCGATGATCTGCGTGGTGAACAGCGGGTCGGTATCGCGCGAGGCCTTGATGAGCGGGGCGACGAGATAGGTCGTGTTCCAACTGGAGGTCACGGGGACCAGGTCGACGGCGTAGCGGACGCGCTGGCCGGCGGCGTCGTAGCTGGAGAGCGCGTCGTGCGTGCCGGGCGTGAGCCCGACGCTGTCCTGCGCCCGCGCGCCGGCCGAGAGACCGCACAGGCCCGACACGGCCAGGAGCAGTGCGATGCGGGCGGCGTATGGGCGAGGGGCGGCGGGCGAGCGGGACATGGCAACAACTCCGCGGAAGACGTGGCCGGATTTCGGCGCGAACGATCGGTGCAAGGCGGCGAGGACAGCGGTCCATCGGGCGGTAAACGGGCCCGCCACGCCGGTGCGGGAAGGGTAGGCTTGACGCCGCCCGCGGCCCCGGAGCAGGACCGGCCCGGGCCGGGCGTTCTCGGGCGTTTGCATCGGCAAAACCCGGAACAGGTCAATGCCCCGCACGGGGCGGTGCGGGAGCGGGCGGCGGCGGGGACGGGCTGCGGAAAGGGGGCCTGGTGTCGTCGGCGGTGCGGTTCACGGTGTACTGCGACGAACTGGTGCGCATCGAGCATGCGCCCGGGGGCGTGTTCTGCAACTGGCCATCGCTCATGGCGATCCACGCGCCGGGCGGGCGCGGGCCGACGCATCCGGCCCGGACGGTCAAGACGGTGTCGACGCACGCGCGCGGCGAGACGGTGGTGATCGAGACCTCGCGCGTGCGGCTGGAGTATTGCCCAGACGGGCACGCGCCGAGCGCGAGCAACACGCGGGCGCTGATCCGGCACGCGGGCCCGCCGACGGGTGTGGAGGTCGAGGGCGGGCGGGTCGTGTGGCGGCCGGGGCAGACGATCCGCTTCAACCTGGGCGGGCCGGTGGAGACGCTGGACGGCGTGCGCGGGGCGATCGCGTGCCCGCCGGGGCTGCTGGCACGGGATGGGTGGCATGTGCTGGACGACTCGCACCAGCACGTGCTGGTGGAGGGCTGGCCGCAGACGCGCGCGGCCCAGGGGCTTGGCGGGAACACGGACTGGTACCTGTTCGCGTACGGCGAGGACTATCGGGCGGCGCTGAGCGCTTTGGCGCGGATCGCCGGGCCGGTGCCCTTGCCGCGGAGGTACGCGCTGGGCTCGTGGTACAGCCGGTACTGGCCGTATACCTCGGCGGAGTATCGGGGGATCGTGCGCGAGTATCACCAGCACGGCTTCCCACTGGACGTGATGGTGCTGGACATGGACTGGCACCGCGAGGGGTGGACGGGGTGGTCGTGGAACCGCGAACTGCTGCCGGACGCGGAAGACCTGCTGGCGTGGCTGCACGAGCAGGGGCTGGCGGTGACGCTGAACCTGCACCCGGCGGACGGCGTGGGGCCGCATGAGGATCGGTACGCGGACTACATGCGTGCGATCGGGCGCGACCCGGCCTCGCGGGAGACGGCGGCCTTCGACGCGGGCGACCGGCACGGGATGGAGGCGCTGTTCACGCGCGTGCTGCGCCCGCTGGAACGCGGCACCGAGCGCGGCAACGACGGCGTCGACTTCTGGTGGCTCGATTGGCAGCAGGACCGGTTCACACGCTCCATCGACGGGCTGAGCAATCTGCGGTGGCTCAACCATCTGTTCTTCGAGCACACGGCGTCGATGCCCCTTTCGGGCGGCGCGGCCCGGGCCCGCGGGCTGTCGTTCTCACGCTGGGCCGGGTGGGGCGATCATCGGTACCCGGTGCACTTCTCCGGCGATGCGCACACGGGCTGGGAGATGCTGGCGTTCCAGGTGCCGTTCACGGTGCAGTCGGGGCACGCGGGGTGTTTCTACTGGACGCACGACATCGGCGGGCACTTCGGGCCGCGGTTTGAGGAGGCGACGGCGCGGTGGGTGCAGTTCGGGGCGCTGTCGGCGGCGCTGCGGTTGCACTCGGCGCGGTCGGCGACGCTGGACCGGCGCCCGTGGACGTACGAGACGCGCTTCACGGACGCGATGCGGGCGGCGTTCGCGCTGCGCGCGACGCTCATGCCATACGTGTACACTGCGGCGCGGGCGTCCTTCGACGGGCACATCCCGCTGCTGCGCAGCATGGCGATCGAGCGCCCGCTGGACGAGCGCTCGTACGAGAACCCGCAGCAGTTCCTGCTGGGCGAGGACCTGCTGGCGGCGCCGGTCGTGCGTGCCGGGCGCGGCGAGGCGTGCGTGGCGACGCAGCGCGTGTGGTGCCCGCCGAGCGATGACGGCGACTGGTTCGACATGTTCACCGGCGAGCGGCTGGCGGGCGGGAGCGAGGCGGTCGTCGCGGCGACGATCGACGAGATCCCACTGCTCGCCCGCGGCGGGGCCCCGATCCCGATGCGCCCGTTCACGCTGCGCCCGGCGGGGGAAGCGCTCGAGCACCTGGTTGTGCGCCTGTTTCCCGGCCGTGCGGGCGCGACGGTGCGGCGCGAGCTGTACGAGGATGACGGCGTCAGCGACGCGTACACGCGCGGCGGGTTCCGGCGCACGCCGCTGGTGGCGGAATGGATGCCCGGCGAGCGCGGCGCGGACGCCGAGGTCGGGCGCGTGCGCGTGACCATCGGCGCGGGCGATGGGACGTACGTGGGGGCCGTGATGCGCCGGCGGGTGACCATCGAACTGGCGGGTGTGACGGCGGCGCGGGTTGTTGACGATCGCGCGAGCGGTCAGAGCGCGGGCGCAACGATCGAGCACGACGCCGGGCGGTGCGGCGGGCTGTCGACGATCGCGCTTGGGGCGGGCGATGTGGGCGTCGAACGGAGCGTGACCATCGAGTTCGAGCGGGCGGACGCGGCGGCGATCCGGGATCGTGTGCGGCGGGCGCGGCTGGCGGCGGCGATGGGGCCGGAGAGCGCGGGCGGGTCGATGGCGCGGGCGACGATCGGGGTGTTTTCAGCGGCGCCGCTGTGGGATGAGGCTCGGCGTGCTGATGCGCTGGCGATCGGGGCCGGCATTGCCATCACGCCCGCCGACGGGCGGTGGCGGTGTGTGGACACGCACGGGCTCATCGACACGGACGCGGCCGGCGCGGCCCGCGCGACGGTCGAGATCATCGAGCGCGATGTCGTCGGCGTCGACGCGGGGCGCGTGGTGCTGAGCGAGCGCGTGCTCGAGACGATGGTCGTCGACCTGCTCAGGCAGGGTGAATCGCGGGCGGCGGACGTGCCGGCGCCGGCGGACGTGATCGGGACGCCGGCGTGCGGCGTGGTCCGCGAGCGCGTGGCGCGGGCGGCGTTCACGATCGAGCGCCGGCCCGTGACGCTGGTCACGCCGATGACGCGCCAGGTGTGCCATCTTGCGGCCGGGCTGGTGGCGGCGCCGTTCGCGTGGGATTGGCGATGGACGATCGACCAGGCTCGCTATGGGCCGGAGCAGGAGCCGCTGGACACGCGGGCGCAGTTCGCCCTCGGGGCGGGCGGCGGGGGCACGGTGTCGTGGACGCCGGCGCAGGCGGGCGAGAAGTGGGCGGTTGATTTTCAGCGCTCGCACCCGGGGCGATCGGGGCTGGCGTATGTGTGGATCCGCGTGCACGCGGACCGGGCGGCGGCGGCGCGCCTGTTCCTGAACAGCGCGGGCGACAAGGTCGAGGCGTGGCTGGCCCACGAACCGAGCTCGGGCGGGCCGACGGCGGTGGGGCCGCGATCACGCGTGTTCGTGCAGAACGGGAGCGACAGCCACGCGGCGGCCAGCGCGTACGCCGACGTGCGCCTGGGCGCGGGCGTGAACCACCTGCTGATCAAGACCGTTGAAGGGTGGCACCAGTGGGGCGTGACGGCGTGGCTGGAAGCGATGGAGCCGTGCGGGCTGCGCGTGCTGGGCGCGGGCGAGGGCGTGCGCTGAGCGTGTTGACAGCGCCGGCGCTGCGTGCAGCTCGCGAGAGATTCATGGCGATCTCCTGCGTGTGTTAGCCGGGGTGTGCCTCGTCGTGTGTGCAGCGCAGGCGGTGACAGGCGCGCACGAAGCACACAAAGGGCGGGACGATGCGGGCTGGAGACCGGGCGGCGGGGCGGGCGGCGTGGAGCGGGATGGGCCTGGCGACCGCATTGATCGCGGTCATCGCGGCGGTCGCGATGGTGGTCGCGCTGCGCTCGGCGCGGATCGTGTTTATCCCGGTTTCGGCGGGTCTGCTGATCGCCGTCATGGTGTGGCCGCTGCACCGGCGGATGTCGGACCGGGCGCCCGGGTGGGTCAGCGTTCTGGCGGTTGTGAGCGGGCTGTTCGTGGTGATCGCCGGGCTGGTGGGGCTGATGTGGCTGGCCGTCTCGGTGGGGATAGAGCGGCTGAGCCTGACGTCGTCCACGCTGACGGGCGCATTGGACGAAGCGCGGCGGTGGCTGGAGCGCCAGGGCCTGCCGTCGCAGTGGATCCCGCGGGCAACGGTGGAAACGGCGCAGCAGCGCATCAGCGACGGGACGTTCTGGCGGGACGCCGTCCGGCGCCTGGCGGCGTTTCTGACCAGCGGGCTGGGCGCCGTCATGGGCGTGGTGACGCTCGTTGGGCTGAGCATCGCGGTGACGGCGTTCGCGCTGCTGGAAGCGCCGAGATGGGCCCGGGCGACGCGGCTGCTCCTGGGCGAACAGCGCGGGCGGATGGTCGGGCGGGCGCTGGCCGCGACCTCGGACCAGCTGCGGCACTATCTGGTCGCCAAAGCGATCACCGGGGCGATCGCGGGCGTTGGCACGGCGGTGCTGTGCTGGATCATGGGCGTGCCGCTGGCGTGGCTGTGGGGCGGGCTGGCGCTGGTGCTCAACTACATCCCGAACGTCGGCGTGTTCTTCTCCGCGGTGCCGCCGGTACTGCTGGCGTATTCAACGCTGGGCGTGTGGGAGGGCACGATCGTGCTGGGCGGGCTGGTGGTGATCGAGGCGGTGACCGCGAACTTGATCTCGCCGCTCATCGAAGGGCGAACGCTCCCGCTGTCGCCGCTGGGCGTGTTCGTGGCCCTGGTGTTCTGGGCGTGGCTGTGGGGCGCGCCGGGCGCGTTCCTGGCGGTGCCGATGACGCTGGCGTTACGCGGCGGGCTTCGGCTGGCGCACCGTCTGCGGGCCGACGAGCGTCGGCGACAACGCACTGTCCTGCCCGGACCGGACGCCGCCCACGACGGCGTCCGGGTGTCGATGCCCGCGATGGAGCCGTGATCCCATACGTCACGGACGCTGGCTGCTCGCCTCGGGCGTCACGACGAGCTCGGTCGCGTTGACAACCACCGCCTTGGTATCCGCGGCGGCGACGACGCCGGTGACGGTGATCTCCGTAAGTTCCTTGATGCCGCGGCGGCCCTTGAGATCGGTGCGGAGCGGGCGCTTCTGCGCGTCGACCACCTGCACCGTCACGGAGTTGGCGGTGATGACATCGCGCGGGTCGCAGCAGTAATCCCACGGCGTGGCGCAGTGATCGTCGGGCTTCTCGTTGCACGGAAGAATGCCGCGGCCGACGAGCGTGAGCACCGCACGACCGGCGACGAACGGCTTCTCGCTCCCGCCGACACGCCCGCGCAGCGTCACGGTCTGACCCACCTTGAGCGGGCCGGCGCTGCGGGCGGCGGAAATGTCCTGAGCCTCGGCGGGTGCGGCGGGGGCGAAGAGGTTCGCGGGCAGCGGATCACGCGGGATGTGCAGACGCCGCGCGGTGAGGACGGTTCGGCCATCGGCGCCGCGCGCGATCGTGCCCTCGGCAAAGACCTCGGCGCCGGGACGCACGCCGTGTTGACCCGCGAGCGCGCCCTTGATGGGCTCGCCGCCGGCGCCGGCGATGCGGACGGTGAGGCTTGGAGCGGGCGAGGCGTCCGGCGCGACGGGCTCGGGGGTGGACGCGAGCGTGAACTCCGCGCGGTCCGCGGCGATCCCGTCGGAGGCCTTCGGGATGTAGCCGCGGACGACGACGACGGCGTCGCTCGGAGTCGCGCCGAGCACGTCGGGCACTTCGCGGGCCGCGTCGAGGACGGTCGGCGCGAGGATGGACTTGACATCCCCGACCGATCGGAGCGGGCGGTCGGCCTGCGCGAGCGCGGGAGCCGCGGTGAACGCGGAGAGCGCGATCAGCGCGAGCGCGGCGGCGCGCGCGGGCGGGAACAGACGCGGGGACGAGCGGGCAATGGTCTTAAGCATGGTGGGTCCTTGATGCAGAGTGGTCAGACGGATTTGAGCGCGACGGGGATCGACGGGCGGAGGCAGCGGAGCGCCGGCGGCACGGAGCCGACGATGCCCAGCGCCAACCCGGCGAAGAGCCCGGTGGCGAGCACGGTGTGATCGATGCGGAGCCCGAAGGCCCCCATCGAGAAACGGACGGATTGCCCGTCGAGCAGGCCCGCGGCGATGGCGCACGCGATGAGCCCGCCGGCAGCGGTGGCGAGAGTGGCTTCTTGCACGAACGAGACGAGCAGCGCCGTGCGTCGGAAGCCGAGCGACTGCAGCATGCCGAGCTCGCGGATGCGCGACGCGAACGCGGCGTAGAGCGTGCTGAGCCCGCCGAGCAGCCCGCCGAGGGTAATGAGCCCGGCGGTGATGAGCACGACGATCTTGACGGGCCCGAAGAACGCGCTGAGGCGTGCGTAGTACGCGCGCTCGGGCATGGCTACGAGTTCAAGGTCGGGGCGGGTCTTGGTGAAGGCGTCGACATCGGCAAACTCGGCCCCTTCGTCGGTCTCGGCATTGTAGGGGTCGATGGTGATGACGACGCACGAGATGGTGTCGCGGCGCGTCAGCGTGGTGATGTCGGTGAGCGGGGCCCACACCTCGGACTCGAGCACCGTGCCCGGCGCGGCGAAGCGTCCGACGATCGTCCACGCGGCGCCGTCGATCTTGAGCGACGCCCCGATCGCGAGATCGGCGTCGGAGACGCCCAGCACGGCGGACGCGGCCCGGCCCACGATGAGTTCCGAGCGCCCGGGGCTCGGCCAGCGCCCGGCGATGAGCGTGACATTCTCGTGCACGAGCGACGCGGTGGGCGTCACGCCGCGGACGAGCACCTGGCGGGCACGCTCGTCGGGCCCGTCGGTCGCGAGCGCGAGCGGGAGCATGACGTGGACCTCCGGCGAGACGAAGGCGACGCCGGCGCGGGTGCGCAGGCCGCGGATCGACGCGGCGACGACGCCGGGCGCGGCGGCGGGAATCTCGCTGCGCTCGACGCTGTCCTCGCTCCCGGCGCCGAGGAGGATGATGTTGTCGGTGCCGCCGGTGGCCTGGAAGGCGCGGTCGAGCCCGGCGACGAAGCCACCGCCGACGAGGATGAGCAGGACGACCAGGGCCGAGCCGAGCACGGACAGCGCCAGCCGCGCGGGCGATCGACCGAGGTTGCGTGCGGCGTAGTCGAAGGGGAGCAGTCGCATGGGTCGTGGTCCGTGTGGTGAGCGCGCCGATCAGACGGCGCGGAAGCAGGAAGCGATCTCGCGCCTCCCGGCGCGGAGCGCGGGCACCAGCCCGGCGACGACGCCCGCGCCGGCGGAGATCGCGAGCCCGAGCAGGAACATGTGCCCGGACGCGGTGAAGGTGATGGAGAGGCCCTCTTGAGACAGGCTGAAGTTCCCGAGGTGGACCACGGCGAGCGCGCCCGCCGCCCCGACGGCCCCGCCGACGAGGCCGATGAGCAGTCCTTCAGTAAGGATGAGCCGCGCGATCAGCCCGGCGCGATAGCCGAGCGTTTGCAGCACGGCGTGCTCGCGGATGCGGTCCTGCACGCTGATGACGATCGCGTTGGCGACCAGCGCCAGTACGGCGGCCAGGCACCCCCAGCCGACGAACCGCGTGAACTTCACGAGTTCGACAATGTCCGCGCCCGCTTGGGCGACGAACGCCTTTTCCGGGCGCGTGGTCGTCGGGTCGGCGTCGGAGCGAAACTGCTCATCGATCGCCGTCGCGACGGCTTCGAGCTGCGACGGGTCCGTCACGCGGACGGTGAACTGCGTGACGACGCCCAGCCCGCCGCCTTGCCCCGCGGCCTGCTGAAGGAAGGGCAGGTGCACGAACGCGACGTTCTGGTCCTGCGGCTCGGGCGAATCGATGATGCCGGCGACGGTCACGGTGACGCCGGCGGCGTCGAACGACTGCCCGACGCTGAGGCGCCGGCGCGTCGCGAGCGATTGCCCGACGACCGCCGCGTCGGACCGGCGCTGCCACTCGGCGAGCGAGCCGGCGACGAAGCGCCAGCGGGCGGCCATGCCGGAATCGCCGGTGGCCTGCTCGATGGGCACGCCGCGGAAGGTGACGACGTCGAGCGCCGCGCGGCAGTTGTTGACAACGATCTTCACCGGCACCGCCGTCGCGACGCCGGGCACCTTGCGGATGCGATCGAGGTAGCTCTCCGGCAGGCGGCTGGCGGCGGGGCAGAAGCGGTTCTGGCGGTAGACGACCAGCGTGGTATCGCCGGCGGCGGCGCTGGTCGCGCGGGCCACGCCGTCTTGCAGCGCCTGCACCGCGACGAACAGGAACATCGCCACGCCGACGCCCGCGATCGTCAGCGCGGTGCGCACGCGATGGCGGATCAACTGCTTGAGCACGACCGGGACGAAGCGCGGGGCGATCATGAGCGGGCCTCCGCGAGAACGGACGCGCCGGCGTGCGCGGCGAGCGCGCCGGCTTCCACCAGGCGGCCTTTTTCAAGGTGCAGCGTCCGCCGGGCGTAGGTCGCGCACTTGGCGTCGTGCGTCACGATCAGCAGTGTCTTGCCCAGTTCGCGGCACAGACGCGTGAGCAGGTCCATCACGGCCCGGGCCGAGGTTTCGTCGAGGTCGCCCGTCGGCTCGTCGCCGACGATGATCGTGGGGTTGGTGACGATGGCGCGGGCGATGGCGACGCGCTGCTCCTGCCCGCCGGAGAGTTGGCGCGGGTAGTGATCGTGCCGATCGGCGATGCCGACCAGGTCGAGCGCGCTGGAGACGCGCTGGTGGCGCTCCCGGGCGCTCAGCCCGTGCAGCAGCAGCGGCAGCTCCACGTTCTCGTACGCCGTCAGCACGGGCACGAGGTTGTAGAGCTGGAAGATGTACCCGATGTTGCGGCTGCGCCAATCGGCCAGGCGGCTGCGCGACAGGCGGGCGATGTCCTGTCCGTCGATGACGAGTTGGCCCGCCGTCGGTCGGTCGATCCCGGCGATGAGGTTGAGCAGCGTCGTCTTGCCGCTGCCCGACGGGCCCATCAGCGCGAGAAAGTCGCCCGCGGGCACGTCCAGGTCGAGCGCCTGCAGCGGCGTGATGGTGGTGTCGCCCTTCTGGTACGACTTGGACAAGCCGCGGCATTGGATGAGCGGCTGGGTCCGGTCGGTCTCGGCGGCGCGGGCCGCGCGTGTGGGTGCGAGGATCATGATCAGCGGTCTCCGTGCCCGGCGGTGGCGGGCTCAGTGGTCTGGGCGGCGGCGGATGAGACGATGTTGAGGCGGTCGCCGTCGCGCAGCGTCGCCGGGGGATTGAGCAGCACGCGGTCGGTGATCTGCAAGCCGGCGATGACGGCGGCGTGGCGGACGTCGGCCCCCCCACCGCTGCTGGTGTCGGGAGCGGGCCACTGCGCTTCGGGCGCGAGGCGCACGTCGCGACGGCGGGCCCGCGGCGCGCCGCCGGAGGGGTCGACCGTCCAGACAACCCCTGCTCCACCTTCGCTGGTGGTGATCGCCTCGAGCGGCACGAGCACGCCCGACGCGCCGGACATGCCGGACACGCTGGCAACAGACGCCGCGCCATCGCCGGGCGCAGCGGCCTCCGGCGCGGGAGGGAAGAGCTTCACGCGCGTCAGCATCTCCGGCTTCAGCGCCGGCGAGGGGTCACTGATGACGACCTTGAACTGCACCGTGTTGCGCTGGATGTTGGCCTGATGCACGGCCCGCTCGACCACGCCCATGAACGTCCGGTCGGGCAGGGCTTCGCTCACGACTTGGGCCCGGCAGCCGGGCGCGATCTTGGCCGCATCGGCGAGCGGGACATCCACGCGGACCTGCAGGCGGGCCGGGTCGTACAAGCGCAGCACCGACCCGCTCACGCGGCTGGCGCCGGGCTCCATGCCCGTCGCGTCGAACATGATGCGCGATCCCGGATCGACCTCGCGGGCCAGCACCACGCCGGAGGCCGGTGCACGGATCTCCATGCGGCTCAGCCGCAACCGGGCCTGGTCGAGCACGACCTCCGCCGGGGCGAGCGTGGCTTCGATCTGCGCCAGGCGGGCCCGGGCCTCGGCGATCTCGCGCTCGGCGATCTCGACGCGGGCCTCGAGGGCCGTCCGGCGGATCTCGCTCTGCCGAAACTCGCCGGCGCTCACGCCGCCGACGCCCACCAGCGGGCGGCGACGCTCGATGTCGTCGGTCAATTCTTCCAGCGCGGCCCGTTCGACGGCGACGCGCGCCTCCGCCGTGCGCACGCCGGCGCTGGCCATGCCAATATCGGCGCGTCGCTGGCGGACGTCGGCCTCGGCGGCGCGGACGTCGAGGCGGGCGTCGTCGTCGATCATCCTGGCCACAACCTGCCCGGCTTCGACGCGGTCGCCCTCGAGCACGAGCACCGCCGCGATGACGCCCTCCGCGAGCGCCGGGACGTTGACGGCGTACGGCGCGGGCTCGACCCAGCCCGGGGCCTGGGCCAGCAGTTGGTCCTGCGCCGGGGAACGCGGCGTGGCGGGGCTCACACCCTCGGGCGTCGCGCCCGGGTCGGCGGCTTCCGAAGAGAAGTGGGCCGCGGGGATGACGGGCGCGACGCGCACGGGCACCCGGCGGACCAGCAAGTCGCGGGCGCCGTAGGTCAGGATGGCGACCGCCGCGAGCGCGACGGACGCGGGCAGCACGACGCGCGTGAGCCATCGGGCCGGCGGGCGTGGGACGCGGGCGGCGACGGCCGCGCCCCCGAGCGGGGAGAGATCGATCGTGCGATTGGACACGAGGCACCCCGGGGAGGGTCAGGATCCGGCGGGCCCGCGCGGCGGGCGGCGCCATGGAACAGTCACGCCGCGAGCGCTCGTGGGCGAGCGGGCGGCGACAACGCGGTCCATCCCGGGATGGGCTAGACGTTCAGCGCGCAGTGCCAGCGCAGGGCGGCGCGGTTGGCCCTGGTGTGATGCGGCGGGCCGTGCTCACGCGGGCCGATGACGGTCGCGGGTGGGGACAGAGTGCCGTCCAACCCGGCGACGATGAAAACGACAAGCGTCGCGGCGAGCGCGTCGGTATCGATGCGGACGCCGCCGTCGAGCGTTGTGCCCAGGGCCGGCTTGCCGAAGCAGGTCGGGCAGGAGTCGCAGGGCAGGCCGTCGTGCGGCGCGACCGGGTCGGATTCGGTCGCAGCGTCCGACGCGTCGGCGTCGCAGCAGCAATGGTCGGCGTCGGTCTCTGCGGCGTGGTCATCGCCCGAAGAGGCATGGCACGGCGTGGGAATCGGCGCCCCGGCCAGGAGCGCGGCTTGGCAGCAGCACATCGGCGCCCACAGCGCGATGACCAAGGCCAGCAGCGGGTTGAGCCAGTTCAGCCGCACGGAAGGATTCTACGCCGCCCCTGACAGACCGTTCGGCGTGCGCGGGCCCGGGGTTGATCAGGCCCGACAAAAACACGGCGGACGGGCCTGCATCGCGGGAGGGTTATGGGCCCGCGCCGGGCTCAGGTGCACGGCGTGAAGTACCACGCCAGGAACGTGAAGATGTCGCCGACGTCGAACGTGAACGACCCGTTGATGTCGGCCCGGAAGTCGCCCTCGAAGTAGAACCCGAGGAACGTGAAGATGTCCTGCACGCTGATGACGCCGTCGGCGTTGGCGTCGGCCGGACAGCACGGGAGCGTGGAGACGTTCGGGGCGTTGCACACGGTGCCCACGCCGCTGAACCGCTGCTGCGGCAACTGCTCGCACGAGTTCTGCAGCGCGATGAAGCACGACGGGAAGGCGCAGCAGGCCCCGACGGGCAACGGCGTGATGGTGATGGCGTCGGGAAACTCGACGAAGCCCTGCCCGGTGAACAGGCGGAGCGTGCGCGGGCCGACGGGCACGGACGACGGGGCCGTCACCGTCAGCCCCGTGAGCACGGTGCCGTCGGGCGAGGTTTCCGGCGTGCCTTCGAAGACCAGATCAGCCCCGACGACGGAGACCTGGCCCGCGCCGGTGATCGCGCCGAGGCCCGAGCCGGTGATCGTCAGCGCACCGGACGTGCCCTGCGTCAGCGTGGTCGGCGCGACCTGCGTGATCGTCACCGGCGCCGGCGGGCCGACGACAGTAAGCGTGATGGTGTCGACGGCGGACTGGCCGTTGGAGTCGGTGACGCGCAGCGAGATCGGGACGGTGCCGGGCAGCGCGTACACGCGCGACGGGCGCGGGCCGATGGTCTCGAACGTGCCGTCGCCGTTGAGGTCCCAGGCGTACTCGGTGATCGTGGCCCCGGCTTCGGTCGGGGCAGAGTTGATGTCGCCCATGAAGTGGCACATGCGGCCGGGGGCGATGAGCTTGTTGATGCCGGCGTTCGCGTACGGGCGCGCGGGGGCCGACGCGACGCGGATGGTGAGGTCGTACTGCTGCACGATCTGGGCGGCGGGCGGGTTGGGACCCTGGTCGAGCACGCGGACCCAGTACTGCCCTGCCGGGAGCGACGCGAGCGTCAGCTGCTCGTTGAGCCCGGGCAGGGCGGCGGCGGCGCTGGCGACCAGCGCGGTGCCGGCCGCGTCGGAGTAGACGTCGATCCGCAGGTCGCCCGCCGCGGCGGCGCTGACGACGCCCGACGTGCCGGAACAGCCGGTGACCTGCTGGCCCGTGACGTACGACCCGCCCGTCGGCGCGGCGGTGATGATCACGGGCTGATCCGCGCCGAGCACGAACGTGAACCAGTCCTGGTTGGTGTTGCCCGGGCCGGTCGAGCCGTTGATGGACAGGTCGCGCTCGATGACCGAGCGGGCGGCGGGAGCCGTCAGCGAGCCGAAGTTGATCGCGGCGGCGGGCGTGTGGTTCCCGCTGAAGCGGTCGCCGAAGTTCCGCCCGGCCCCGCGCCGGTCGTCGATGGAGAGCCCGTCGAAGCCGACGTTGACCAGCGGCTCCATGAGTTTGGTGCCGTTGCAGGGGACCTGGTGGATGAACCCCAGCCCGTGCCCGTGCTCGTGGGCGATGACGTTGCGGAGATAGCGGAAGGCGTCGGTCGGGTCGGAGATGTTGGTCAGCAGGAAGAACGATGTGTTGATGACCATGTCGCTCCCGCCGACGCCGGCGTTGACGGGGCTGGGGAAGGCGTTGTACGCCAGGAACGTGCCGGTGCCGAAGGGCAGCCCGCCGATGCGGACATCGCCAACGGCGGCGCGGCGGGTGAGGACCTGGTCCATCGGCAGGCCGCTGTCGGCGACTTCCTGATACTCCAGCCCGCCATAGCGGCGCCAGGTCCCGAAGGCCTGCCGCACGTACTCGCGGCCCAGGTCGAGGTTGTCGGTGCCGAAGAGGGCCTGCAGGCGGGCGTTGAGTTCGTTGGGCCCGGTGGCGTCGACTTCCGGCAGGCCCCAGGTCACGCCGTCGGCGGGAAAACTGATCGTGAGGCGAGCCCGGCGGGCTTGGTTGGCCGCGCCCTGCTGCCCGTCGCCGAACCAGGTAAAGGTGTCGAGGTCGAAGCGGTCCTGCCCCGGGCGCACGACGGCGGCACCGCCGAGGGCCGGCTCGCGCAAGCGCCATCGCCGCACGGCTTGGTCGAGCTGTTCGGGCGTCATGTTGTGCGGGAAGCACATGGGCATTTCCCGCATGCGGAGCAGCAGCAAGCCGCGGGGGCGGTCCGTCTCGACGGGCTCACCAGCCTCTTGAGCGGGCGCGGCTTCGGCAACTTCCGCGTTCACCGGTTGGGGCGCGGCGTGCGCGCGCGAGAGCAGAGCAACACCCATCGCCGCGACGCCGGCGGCGCGGAACGCACACCACGGAAAACGCTTCATGCCCCAAGGATATCGAGCACCCGCCGGCTGGGCGTGATTGGGACGCCCTGAACCGGCGGGTTCCCGAAACAGGCGGCCCGAGAACGAAGGTCCGAGAACTACGAACCTTCGGACCCGGTATCCGCTTAGATCTCGTGCGCGAGTTCCCAGTGGTCCGGCGAGCGCCACAGGCGGGAGCGGAGCAGTTCCCGCTCCAGCACGAACTCCTTGGGCAGGCGGTCGAGGAAGCGGTCGAAGAGCTCTTCGTGGGAGCGGGCCTCGGCGGCGCCGGCATCGCGGCTGACGGACATGAGTTCCCAGAACCGCTCGGGCGGGAAGTCCGACCCGCGCCAGTCGAGGTCTTCGTAGCGCGGCATCCAGCCCAGCGGGCTTTCCACCGCGAAGCCCCGCCCGTGCACGCGGTCGACGATCCACTTCAGCACGCGCATGTTCTCGCCGAAGCCCGGCCAGACGAACTTGCCCTGCTCGTTCTTGCGGAACCAGTTGACGCGGAAGATGCGGGGCGGGTTAGGGACGGTGCGCCCGACGTTCAGCCAGTGCGTGAAGTAGTCGGCCATGTTGTACCCGCAGAACGGGAGCATGGCCATGGGGTCGCGGCGCATGGCGGCCTGACCGATGGCGGCGGCGGTGGCCTCCGAGCCCATGGTCGCGGCGAGGTACACGCCGTGCGACCAGTTGAAGGCCTGGAAGACCAGCGGCATGTCCTTGCTCATGCGCCCGCCGAAGACGAACGCCGCGATCGGCACGCCCGCGGGGTTCTCCCACTCGGGGTCGATGCACGGGCACTGCGAAGCGGGGGCGGTGAAGCGGGCGTTGGGGTGGGCGGCGGGGCGACCGCAGCCCGGCGTCCAGTCCTCGCCCTTCCAGTCGATCAGGTGAGCCGGGGGCTCGTCGGTCATGCCTTCCCACCACACGTCGCCGTCATCGGTCAGCCCGACGTTGGTGAAGATGGTGTTCTTGGCGATGGTGGCCATCGCGTTGGGGTTGGACTTGGTGTTGGTGCCGGGCGCGACGCCGAAGAACCCGGCCTCGGGGTTGATGGCGTGCAGCTTGCCGTCGGGCGCTTTCTTGATCCAGGCGATGTCATCGCCGACGGTGCGGACGGACCAGCC
>CAZTQN010000055.1:0-19421 GCA_964615765.1 uncultured Phycisphaeraceae bacterium | reverse complement strand
CGGGTCAGGCCGATGCCGACGGCGCCGAAGTCGCGGGCGCGCTGGGCGTCGGCGGGGGTATCGGCGTTGGTGCGGACGCCGATCTTGGCGTACTTCTCCGACCACTTCATGACGGTGGCGAAGTCGCCGGAGAGCTTGGGTTCGACCTTCGAGAGCGCGCCGGCGAAGATCTCGCCGGTGGTGCCGTCGATGGAGATGATGTCCTCGCGGCCGAAGGTGCGGCCGGCGACGGTGAACTCGCCCTTGGCGGCGTCGATGTGGACTTCGCCGGCGCCGGCGACGCAGCACTTGCCCCACCCGCGGGCGACGACGGCGGCGTGGCTGGTCATCCCGCCGGTGGAGGTGAGGATGCCGGCGGCCTTGTGCATGCCTTCGACGTCTTCGGGGCTGGTTTCCTTGCGGACGAGGATGATCTTCTCTCCGGCGGTGGCGCGCATGACGGCCTCGTCGGCGGTGAAGGCGGGCTTGCCGACTTCGGCGCCGGGGGAGGCGGGCAGGCCCTTGGCGAGGAGCGTGGCGCCCTTCTTCTTGGAGTTATCGAAGGAGGGGAGCAGGAGCTGGGTGAGATCGCCCGCGGGGATGCGGAGCAGGGCGGTCTTGTCGTCGATGAGCTTTTCCTTCACCATGTCGCAGGCGATCTTGACGGCGGCGAAGCCGGTGCGCTTGCCGGTGCGCGTCTGCAGCATGAACAGCGTGCCGCGTTCGATGGTGAACTCGATGTCCTGCATTTCCTTGTAGTGCTTCTCCAGCGTGGTCTTGATCTTCATGAGCTGGTCGAAGACCTTCTTGTTCCACTTGGGCATTTCCTCGCAGGGCTTGGGCGTGCGGATGCCGGCGACGACGTCCTCACCCTGGGCGTTGATGAGGAACTCGCCGTAGAACGCGTTGTCGCCCGTAGAGGGGTTGCGCGTGAAGGCGACGCCGGTGCCGGAGTCTTCGCCCATGTTGCCGAAGACCATGCTCTGGACGTTGACGGCGGTGCCGTTGAGCCCGGAGATGTTGTTGATGCGGCGGTACTTGTTGGCGCGGTCGGAGTTCCAGCTCTTGAAGACGGCCTCGATGGAGAGCTCGAGCTGCTTGTTGGGGTTCTGCGGGAACTCTTCGCCGACGTGCTTGCGGTACACGTCCTTGTAGGCTTCGACGAGCTCGATGATGCCCTCGGTGGGGACGTCGGTGTCGAGCTTGGCGTTGTACTTGCGCTTGATGTGGTCGAAGGCTTCTTCGAAGTGCTCGTGATCGACGCCCATGACGACGTCGCCGAACATGTTGATCAGGCGGCGGTAGGCGTCGAAGGCGAAGCGGCGGGAGCCGGAGGCGCGGGCGAGGCCCTCGGCGGCGGCGTCGGTGAGGCCCAGGTTGAGGATGGTGTCCATCATCCCGGGCATGGAGACGCGGGCGCCGGAGCGGACGGAGACGAGCAGGGGGTTCTCGGAAGAGCCGAAGCGCTTGCCGGTTTCCTTCTCGAGCTGGGCGACGTGCTGCTGGACTTCGTTCATCAGCCCGGCGGGGAGGCGCTTGCCCGCGGCGTAGTAGGCGGCGCAGGTGTCGGTGGTGATGGTGAAGCCGGGGGGAACGGGGAGGCCGATGCTGGTCATGTCGGCGAGGTTGGCGCCCTTGCCGCCCAGCAGGTCCTTCATCTTGGCGTTGCCTTCGGTCTTGGTCCTACCGAAGTAGAAGACCATCTTGGCGGCCTTGCCGGACTTGGGCTTGGCGTGCCCGTTGGAGTGAGCGGCCACGCCGTTGCGGGCGGGGGATTTGGGGGCGGGCTTGGACTTGGAGCGGGCGGGGGCTTTCGTGGGCATGGGCGCGGTCTCGGCTGGCTTCGGAAACGCGATGCAACTCGCGGGACAAGAGCCCGGCACGGCCGACAGGGCCGAAAACCAAGGGCACGTCCGGTGTGCGTTCGGTACCGGCGGTCTGAGAACCGCGGCGGCGTGCGAGTCTAGGGGCGCGGGCCGCCGGGTTCGAGCGCAGGCCCGGCAAATCCCGGGGCGGCGACCGCGTTTCTGGGGTCGGCGACGCACCGGTTTGTGTGGGGCGGCGAGCCGGGCGGGGTGGCCGAGTTGGCGGGGCGGGGGAGCGCCGGGTCAGCGCTGTGGGTCAGCGCAGCGGGTCAGCCTGGCGGTCGGCGGTGCGATCGGACGTGCGCGGGCGGCACGAGCGGCACGGCCCTGATGATCGGCGCGGGCTCGCGCGGGCCCGATCCGCGAAGATTGGCCTGGTCGCAACCCGCGAGCATGATCGTGGATACAACCGAGGTCTCTTCCACAGGCTGAGATCTGAACGACGCGCACGCGGCGAGCGGGGCCAGGGTTGGCTCGGCTGCGGGCGCGTGGGGTGCTTGCTCGATAGACTTTTCCCATGTCCGCCGTGCCCGCCGCCAACGCTTTCCTGTATGTCGCTGTCCGCCCCGGTGGCGGTCGCAAGGTGGGCCTGCGCCAGGCGGGCAGCCCGGCGGCGCTGGCGCAGTCGCTGCGGGCCGAGAATCAACTGCTGCTGAAGACCTACCGCCTGCCGGCGTGGGCGGCGAGCAAGCGCGAGCTGTCCTTGAAGGATCAGGCGGAGTTGAACGAGCAGTTGGGGCAACTGCTCTCGCGCGGCGTGCCGCTGGTCGAGGCGCTGGACGTGGTGGTGCAGACGGTGCGCCCGTCGAGCCGCCCGATCCTGGCCCGGATGCGCGACATGGTCTCGAGCGGGACGAGCTTCGCCGACACGTGCAAGGCGGTGGGCGCGTTCGACAACGTGACCATCGCGGTGTATCGCGGGGCGGAGCGGACGGGGGACCTGGCGGGGGCGGCGAAGGAACTGGCGCAAACGGCGCGGCGGCGGCTGCAGGTGTCGGGCAAGGCCGCGACGCTGATGATCTACCCGCTGATCGTGCTGGTCATCGCGGTGATCGTGTCGTCGATCCTGCTGCTGGTGGTGGTCCCGATGATGGCCGACGGGCTGTCGAAGATGGATATCAAGCTCCCGCTGTATTCGCGGATCATCATGGGCGCGAGCGTGTGGGCGCGGGATCACATCCTGTGGCTGGCGCTGGGGCTGGCGGTGGCGCTGTCGGCGGCGGTGTTCGCGCGGGCGCTGATTCTCGCCGGGGCGCGGCTGCTGATGCGGCGACTGCCGGTGATGCGCGACGTGGTCATCGCGCAGGAGTGCGCCCGGTTCTTCTCCGTGATGGCGGCGATGACGCGCACGGGCGTGCCGATCGCCGACGCGCTGGGCGTCGCGAACCAGGTCATCTCGCACCCGGGGCTGCGCGGGCAGCTGGACCGGCTGCGGGTGCGGCTGATCGAGGGGGGTCTGCTCCGGACGCTGATCGACGAGGTGACGAGCCTGCCGATCGCGTCGCGCCGCCTGCTGGTGGCGGCGGAGCGTGCGGGGGACCTGGAGTCGGCGTTTGTGACGCTGGCGGAAGACATGACGGACCAGGTCGACCGGACCAGCGCGCGGGCGCTGGCGGTGCTGGAGCCGCTGCTGATTGTCGCGATGTTCATCGTCATCGGGTCGCTGATCATGGCGATCATGCTGCCGATGCTGACGCTCACGAACCGAGTCAACCTGGGCTGAGCCGGCGTCGCGCCGATGGGCGCGGGGGGCTGGGCCCTTCAGAAGGGGTTTACACGATGCCACCGATCACGAACCGATCCGTCCGCGCCCGACGCACCCGCGGGGCCGGCTTCACGCTGCTGGAAATGATGCTCGTCCTGGTGATCATCGGGCTGCTGACGACGGTGGCGGTGGTGAGCATCGGCGGGCGCGGCAAGGCGGCCCGCATCGAGACCACCAAGATCTCGATGCGCAGCCTGAAGTCCGCCATCCAGCAGTACTTCCTCGAGAAGGCGGCGTACCCGGCGACGCTGACGGCGCTCACGCAGGGGGGCACGGCGTACATCGACTCGGTGCCGAAGGACGCGTGGAAGCGCGAGTTTGTCTACTCGGTGCCCGGCTCGAACGCCAAGCCGTACAACCTGTACTCGCTGGGTGAGGACGGCGAATCCGGCACGCAGGACGATCTGGACATGTGGACGATGGACCAGGCGCCGCAGCAATGACGCACGCGCGGACGACATCCGTGTCTGGGCGCGGGCTGACGCTGCTGGAGGTGCTGCTGGCGGTGGCGCTGTTGGCGCTGATCGCGGCGAGCGTGCTTGGGGCGATCTCGGCGATCGACGGGATGCAGTCGCGCTCGCGGATGGTGCTGGCGGCGTCGGAGGTGGGCAACCGGCTGATGCTGCAGTATCTGGATAACGAGAAGTCGCTCCCGTCCAAGACGCAGCCGATCGCCTACGGGCCGTACCAGTTCTTCTACGAGATCACCACCGAGCGGGTGACGATGGACCTGAACGAGCGGCAGCGTCTGGGCGACGCGCGGCCGAACGAGCAGGGGCTGGGACGGTTCGAGCAGGTGTCGATCTCGGTCTTTGAGGCCAAGGCGACGGACGGGCAGCCGGTGCCGACGGAGCAGGTGGCCCAGATCTCGCGGATGGTGGACCCGTTCGCGATGCGGAACCCGGAGACGGTGCAGGGCTTCGACCGGGACCAGACGCGCATTCAGGACTTGATCAAGCGGCTGCCGGGGATGGGCGGCGGGCAGAACTAGGCGCACATGCACGACCGGGTGATGGCAACTCCGACTCGCACTCGCACGCCGCGATTGGCCCGGCGCGGGTTCACGCTGCTCGAGGTGGCGCTGGCGGCCCTGCTGGGGTCGATGGTGATCATCACGACGCTGGCGCTGTTCACGACGATGAGCCGCTCGCAGCTGCGGCACGAGCAGCGGATGCAGCGGGCGCTGGAGACGGCGACGGCGCACCGGACGATCACGCGGGCGATGAGCAACCTGCTGATGCACGAGGGGCAGGAGCCGCGTGAGGACGAACTGCGCAAACTGCGCGAGGAAGACACCCGCAAGGCCGAGGGGCCCGAGGCGCTGGCGTTTGATGATCGGGCGTTGTCGGCCCGGTTCGCGGTGCAGCCGAGCGAGTCGGCGCTGCGCCTGCCGGACGGTCGTCCGACGCAGATTTTCGCGCTGACGCTGCGCTCGGCGCCGATCACGCCGCCCAAGTCGGAGGATGATCTCGAGGGCGGGCTGGAAGTCGATGCGGACGGGAACCTGTTGACGTCGCAGGAGGCGGAACTGCGACGGGCAACGTCTCGCGGCGGCCGGGTGGACCTGGCGCTGCTGGATGATCCGAGCGTCGATCCGATGGTGCGTGTGCAGGCGCGGCGCGAGCAGCGCGAGCGCGAACGCCGCCTGTCGGGCACGGCGGGCGGAACGGGGCAGGGGGCGGGCAAGTCGTTCTCGAGCGAGGACATCCGCGGCGCTATCGAGAAGGCGCGGACGGGCGAGGGGGGTTCAGGGGGGGCGGGGGGCGCGGGGGATAAGTCGGGGGCGCTGGGCGAGGCGCTCGCCGCGGCGGGTGGGGCGGGCGGGCGTGAGCAGCGGGGCGAGCGCGGCGGGTCGACGGGCTCTGGCGCTTCGGGCCTAGCCGGGCTTGAAAATGCCGTGACGCCCGGGCGCGCGCCGGGCGTGCGCGGGGTGTTCGAACTGTTCCCGGATGACCCGGCGATCCCGCAAGGGGGCATCGGCGTCGGCGACGGCGAGCGCATCGAAGCCGTCGAAGGCGCGCCGCTGGCGCTGTGGTGGCGCGAGCTCCCGCCGATCAATGTCGATACCTCGGCGACGGGCGACGCGGCGGAAGACGCCGCGGCGAATCAGGCGCTGCTGATCCGCGAGATGCAGCTCGGCGGGGCCAGCGCGCGGCGGGTGAAGCTGCTGGGCGGGCTCGCCAGCGCGTCGTGGCGCGTGTACCGCAACGAGAAGTTCCTGCCCAAGATGTCGGCCAAGCACGCGGGCGAACTGCCGGCGTACGTCGAGTTCAACTTCGAGACCGTCGAAGGCCGACGGGAAGACTGGCTGTTCGAGGTCGCGTGGAGCAACGGGCCCGAGCCGGGCTCGACGCTCTCGGGCGGGCTCGACGCCGGCGTCAACCCGCTCAACAACGGCAACAACGACAACAACGGGAACAACGGGAACAACGGGAACAACGGCAACACGGGCGATGACCGCGGCGGGACTGGCGGCGGGACCGGCGGCGGCACGGGTGGGGGCAGGGACGCCAAGGAGAAGGCCGGCGGCCTGATTCCCAAGGGGGGTGGCAAGTGAGGCGGGCGGGGTCGGCTCAGCGGGGCGCGGCGAACGCGGCACGCGAGCGCGGGTTTGCCTTCCCGTTGGTGATGCTGCTCGCGCTGGTGTCGGGGCTGGTGGCGGCGGTGCTGCTGGAGCGGCACTCGATCACCAGTCTGGCGATGGCGCGGCAGATCAACGGGTATCGCCAGTATCACCAGAGCGCGGGCCTGCGCGAGCTGGTGAACCGGTGGATGCAGTCCAGCCGGGGACGCCTGCAGGATTCGATCATGGCCGACGGGCTGGCGTTCCGTCTGCGCATGCCGCGGTCGGGGACGATCGAGGTGTATTTCTTTGATGCGCAGGGGATGGCGCTGAGCGACTACTCGGGCTTGGGCGGGCGGCGGCGGGAGATCGTGCAGGACACGGCGGCGCTGCTGACCAACCCGCCGCCGGATCTCGCCGGCGTGGTCGCGGCGGACCCGGGCCCTTTGACGCGGGCGCACGGGCCCGCGTCGATCAGCATCCGCTCGGCCCCGCCGGCGGTGCTCGAAGCGCTGTGCCTGGCGGTGACGGCGAACACGAAGACGGCGCGGCAGGCGGCGGCGGCGATCGAGGATTACGCCGCGGAACTGCTGCGAGCCGAGGAGAACGAGCGCGGGGGCGCGGCGGGCGCAGGCGGGACGGGCGGCGCGGGTGGGGTGGGGGGGGCGACGGGCGCGCTCGCCTCCGGCGGCGTCGGGCGCGTGCTGATGGACGAGGGCCTTGAGGCCGACGACATCCGCGAGATCGAGTCCATGCTCGTTACGCGCAACACGCTGTGGCAGGTCGTGGCGGAAGTGCGGGATGATGCGGGGCGGCTGATCGACCGCTCGGGCGGGCTGTTCGAGGCCAGCGAGCGGATCGACACGTTCAATCAGAACGCCGGATTTCTCTCCTGGGACAGTCTGCCGCTAGAGTGAATGTCCTGCGCGCGGGCGCGGGAAGGTTGGGGGGGCCGGGAGCACGAGCGTCGGGGTGGGCTGATCGAACCATGAACGCACATCGGGCCAGCACGAAACGAACGACGCGGACGTACCAACTGGCGGCCGGGGCGGCGCTGAGCGCGACGGTCGCGGCGGTGGCGCTGCCACTGGCGCGGGAGTTCGGCCCCCCGCCGGCGCCGGCGCGGGCGGCGATCGTGGACGCGGCCCCGCCGCCCAGCACGCCGGCCCCGGCGATGCCCGTCGACGAAGCGGGGAGCGTGCTGACGTCGGTGCTGCGCTGGCAGCCCGAGCAGGCCGTTGAACCGGAAACACCGCCGACGGAAGAGGGCAAGACGCCCGACGCGCCGCCGCCCCCGCCGCAGCTCAGCACGGAGTGGGCGTACCTCGGCTCGATCCTGTCGGGCACGTCGCGGCACGCGCTGGTGCGGGTGAAGGACCAGCAGCACATGCTGCGCGAAGGGGCCGCGCTCGAGCAGACCAAGGTCGTGAAGATCGAGCCGGCGCAGATCACGCTGGAAGACAACGCGGGACTTCGGCGGGATATCCGCCTGCTGGAGCGGGCGTCGATGTTCCCGACCGAACCGCCCAAGCGACCCGTGGCGCGGATGAACCTGCCGGGCAACCCGGGGATGCCGGGCGTGCCGGGGGCGATGACGCAGGCGGGGATGAACCCGGCCCAGATTCCGGGGCGGCCTTCGCCGCAGACGTTCGATCAGGCCCGCATCGCCGCGGAAGAAGCGGCCAAGCGGGCACGGGGCGGGCGTGTTGAAGAGCAGCTGCGCAACCTGGGCCCGGAGGCCGGGGAGAAAATCCTGAAGCTCATGGGCGAGGGGAATCTGGGCGTGGCCGACCGGGCCCGCATGCTGGGGCACTATGGGATCAACCCGGGGGCGTCGCCGGACGAGGCGTTCGAGCGGCTGCGGCAGAGCGGCGTGAACCCGGACGACCACCCGGAACTGATCGAAGCGATCAAGTACAACGCGACGGAGGGGAAATGAGCGGCGGGGTCGTCTGCTACATCGAGCGGGCGCTCGGCGGGACGGTCATCGCGCGCATGCGGCTGGTGGCGGCGGGGCTGAGCCGCACGTGGACCGCGCCCGAGCCGCAGATGCTCGCCGACGGCAGCACGGCGACGGACGGCGTCGGTGCGGCTCTGGCGTCGACGCGGGCCGGCGCCGCGTGGATCGCCGACACGCTCTCGGACCTTGGTCTCAAGCGCCTGGCCCGCGTGTGTGTTGATGCGGACGGGTCGGTGTGCTCGTGGCTGAGCGCGCCCAGCGCGGACCAGGCCGTCATCGAAGCCTCGATCATGCAGGGCGCGCTGGACGCCGGCTCGGGCGACGGCGCGGGCCTGGGGGCCGGGCGTCTGCTGGCGATGGCCACGCCCGGCGAGAGCGGCCCGCCGACGCCGGCCGACACCAGCGTGCAGGCCCTCGCCGACGTTGACGAAGCGGACGCGGACGGCGCGACCCCGCTCGCCGAGACGCCCGACGCGGGCGGGCGGGCCAAGGGTTTGGCGACGCTGAAGACGCGCCGGAGCAAGGGCAAGCCGGCCCCGAGCCAGAAGACCCGCTACGCCGTGCTCGCCGTGCCCGATGCGCCGGTGCGCGTGCTGCTGGATGAACTCGACCAGCGCGGCGTGGAAGTCGAGACGGTGTGCTCGCTGTGGCACGGGATGGCGCAGGCGTGGGACGAAGCCTCGGGCGGCGATGCGCTTGTGTCTTCCGGCGGCGTGCGCGCGATCGTGCTGATCGACCCGGCCGGGCGGGCGGTCTGGGCGTGGTCCAGGCAGGGGCGTTTGCTGGCCGGTGGCACGATGCGCCTCGCGGCCCGGCGCGATCTACCGACCGAAGCGCCGGGCACGGGCGAAACGCTGGAAGGCGCGCGCCGGATTGTCGACTCGGGCGGCGAGCCGGAGAAGGCCTGGGAGTTCACGCCCGCCGACGCCGGGCGGCTCACGATGGATTGGCTGTCGTGGAGCGTGCAACTGGGCGTGTGCCCGCGCCGGGTCGTCTGCCTGGCGACGCCGACGCTGGGCGGCGGCGGGGGCGGACCGGACGGGGCGGCGGCCCTGGCCCGCGGGATCGCCGCGGCCTGGCCCAGCAGCACGGTGGATTCCACCACGCACCCGGACCCGATCGGTGCGACGGTGGCGCGGCTGGCTGGGCTCGGTAATGACGACGCCGCGGCGACCGCCAAGAGCCTCAAGACCATCGCCGACGCGGCGTCTTCGCGGACGGAACTGGTCCCGCTGGCGGGGCGTGTCGGGCGGACGAGCCGCTCGATGTACCGCTGGATGGCGATCGCGCTGGTGATGCTCGCCGCGGTCATCGGGGCGCTGGGCTGGCAACTGGGCCTGGCGGCGGAGCGGGCGGCGGAATCGGCGCTGAAGGCGAAGAACGACCGGACCAAGCTGCTGGAGACGCTGGACGCTTTGGTGCCCAACGTGAGCAAGGAGCGCGACCCGGCGGCGGTGCTGGAGACGCGGGTGCGATCGCTGCGCGAGTCGGCGGCGAAGATCCGCCCGCCGCGCCCCGTGCTCGCCGAGACCGCGCGGGTGCTCAAGGCGCTCGACGGGGAGAAGGACATCCGCGTGACGGAGTTCGAGTTTTCGGCGTTCAGCGCGTCGGTGCGGCTGCTGGTGCCGGACGCCGAGACGGGCCCGCGGATCCTGGACCGGCTGAAGACCACCCCGGGCGAACTGCCGTGGACGGGGCAGATCCCAACCTTCGGCACGCAGCGCCAGTACGTGCTGCAGGCGCAGTGGCCGCTGCCCGCGCCGGTGCAGGGAGGGACGCGATGAACCAGTCCGACCAGCGGCAACTGGCGGCCCGCGCGGAGGCGGCGCGGCTGGAACTGATGATGGCCGCCGCCGGCGCCGAACGCCGCAACCGCCCGCGCGTGCTTGTCGTGCTCGCGGTGCTGTTGATCATCGGGGCGGGGATTTACGCGGCGACGCAGTTCTCGGCACGGTCGGCGGCGGTTGCGGATCTCGTCCGCCAGCGCGAGCGGGTCGCCGTGATCGATCGACTGAGCGCTGAGATACAGGTTCTGCGCGAGCGGGAGAGCCAGCAGGGCGTCGACCCGGACCCGCGCGTGGCGGCGACGCTCGAGCGGCTCGCCGACGAAGCCGGCTTCAAGCGCACGGGCCCGATCTCGGACGCCGAGTCGTCCCGCTCGGGGACGATGCGGCAGAAGAAGTACACCGCGCGGGCCGCGAATCAGGACCCGGTCGCGCTGCTGCGCTGGCTGCAGCGGGCCGAGGCCGAGGTCCGCGGGCTGGAGATCGCGCGGCTGAGCATCCGCCCGACGGGCGTGCCGACGACGCCGGCTCCATCGAGCGGCGGCGCGGGCGACAACCCGCCGGGCTCGGGCGGGTACAACGTCGACATCGACTTCACACGCTGGGAGAAGGAGCCGGTCGCGCGGTGATCGGCGCCATTCGCGCCGGGATCACGCGGCCCGCGGCATTCCGACCGGCCTTGCACCTTTGAGCGAGCGACATGGAACGACGCATGCGATTGACACCCCCGACCCTGACCCGATGGACCCTGCTCGCCGCCGCGGGCGCGGCGCTGCTTCTGGCCGGCGCGGGGTGCGGGGGTTCGCGCTCCGGGGCGACGGCGGACCGGGTGGCGAAAGAACTGTCGGAGTCGCGCTCGGCGGAGGCGCAGGCGTTCGACCGCGCGTACGCGCTCCTGCGCGAGGCGCAGCGGGCCGAGGTCGCGGAGAAGGACGACATCGCCATCGCGAAGTACCGCGAGTCGATCGCGTCGTACCGCGACATTCCGGCGGCGTGGAACAACCTGGGCTCGCTGCTCATGCGCAAGGGTGAGAATCTGCAGGCCGCCGAGGCGTTCATCACCGCCAGCGAGCTCTCGCCGACGGACGCGCGGCCGCTGTACAACCTTGGCGCCCTCTGGCACAAGCAGGGGGACCTGCGCGAGGCGCGGAAGTGGTACGACCAGGCGATCGCCCGGGATGACCGTTTCCTGCCGGCGCTGCGGCAGCGCGTGCTGGTGGACCAAATGCTCGACAACCCGGACACCCGCTCGCTGGAGTTCGCCAAGAAGGCCCTCTTGCTCGAGAAGGACCCGTGGTGGATCGAGCGGCTCAAGCGGGCGGAAATCCGGTTCAGGACGTCCGAGAATGAACAGGCGTCGGAATCCCGGTCGAACTGAGATTTTGAGGTAAACTCGGGAGCCGAGGCGGGCCGTCTACCGCAATCGGTATGTAGCCCCGGGCCGATTCGGGCCCCTGGGTCGGAGGCTTGCCAGCATGATGCGTGCTCGTCGTGACACCGCCGTCGCCCGTCGTCTCACCCTGGCGTGCGGGCTGGTGATGAGCCTGTGCGGCGTCGCGGCGGGGCAGGACTCGGTGGCCACCTTGCCCGGGCTCCCCGGCGACGCGCTGGACGCGTACGCGACGTCGCCCTCGACCCAGCAGGTGAACTACGTCGTCGACCTGTCGACGCGGACGAGCTCGTGGGGTGGGGGTTTCGTGCTCGGGCCGGTGGTGAAGGCGAGCAAGTCGAACGCGGGCGGGTACTTCGACCTCTTGGTCGGCGCGCAGACGGTGAGCAACCGCCTGCTGCCGTCGCAGGCGTTCGCCGTCAGCGGGCCGTATGCGCGGTGGACGACCGCGGGCGAGGGTGTGAACTCCGCCGCCAACGCGACGCCGGCGGAGAGCATCAGCGGCGCGGGCCGGTTCGGGCCGCGGCTGGCGATCGGGTTCCACGAGTTCGGCTCGGGCGTCGACGGGGCCTTCGGCTCGGGCGATGACGAGAACAACGTGGTCGGGGCGCTGATCAACTTCCAGACGCGCGACCCGTCGCGCGTGTACGTGTCGCGCCGGTACGCGGCCCACAACAAGGCGACCGCCGCCGCCCAGGGCACGGCGTCGTTCGGCGTCGGCGGGATCGACGAGCAGGGCGCGCTGCATTACCTCGCGGACAACTACGGCATGACCACGCCGCTGCGCCTCTCGCAGCGGGAACTGCAGCGCGTGCAACTGGCGCTCCGCTCGACGGGCGGGCTGAACACGATCTCGCAGGGCGGCCCGACGGACCCGGCGGCGACGACGCGCGTGCGCATCAGCCCGACGAGCATGACGGTGCCGAACATCCTGCCGCAGTCCGTCGCCGGCGGGGCCGGGCGGCCCGTGCTGGTGGGGAGCGACTTTGCTTCGAACCTGATCGCGGAGACCGCGGCGGGCACGACGACGACGGCGGCGTTCCCCGGCGGCTCGCCGCGTGGTTCGGTCTCGGTCTCGCCGCAGGTCTTCGCGCCGCTCGCCGGCG
Source organism: uncultured Phycisphaeraceae bacterium (assembly GCA_964615765.1). GTDB lineage: Bacteria > Planctomycetota > Phycisphaerae > Phycisphaerales > UBA1924 > CAZTQN01. The sequence continues at coordinate 7,009 of CAZTQN010000055.1, read as the reverse complement.
GCGGGGCCGTCGCGACGGCGGCGTCGCTGGTCCGCACGGACACCAACACCAAGACCCGCGGGGTGCAGATCTTCGGGCTTACGTCCGCCGGCGCTGCCACGGGCGTGACGCAGCAGATCGTCCTGCCCGCCGTCGACACTGCGATCGTCGATCCGACCGACGGCTTCTCGCCCGGGGCGGCGTTCGCGCCGCTGGGCAATCACGAGTTCACAAACTACGCCAGCCAGGCGTCGTTCCGCGGCGGGACGTCGCAGGTCGCGATGACCGTGCTGCCCGGGGGCGATCTGGTGATCGCCGCGGCTGTCGCCGCGACCGGCGGCGGGAGCACCGTGCCCCAGAGCGAGAACAACTACCTCGCCGTCGCCCGCGTGCCCAGCACCGGCGGGGCGGCGACGTGGACCATCGCGGCCCACACCGGGGGCGCGGCGGCCGGGGGCGGCAAGGCCATCCTCGGACGCAACACCGCGGGGCAACTCGCGCCCATCGGGCGCCTCGTCCGCTTCACCGAGGTCTTCGGCGCGGCGAGCACCGGGCCCAGCATCTCTTCCGCCGCGATGGACCGCGTCGGGAATCTGTACTTCATGGCGACCATGTCGCTCGACACGCCCTCCGGCACGCCGAACCTGACGTCCGGGCTGGTGCGGGCCAACTTCAACGCCTCGACCGACGCGTACCAGCTCGAACTGGTCGCCGCGCTGGGCGACGTGGTGCTCGGGCGCAACTCGAACGTGAACTATCAGATCCAGTTCATCGGGATCGCCGACGCCGACAGCGTCGACTCGGGTTCGACGTTCTCGACCTCGATCGTGCAGGACACGCTGGGTGCGAACCTGGCGAACGTGGCGTACGGCAGCCCGATGAGCCTCGGGGCCTTGGCGTTCCGCGCCAAGATCGTGTACGACATCAACAACGACGGTCTGTACGCCGACCCGAGCGGGGCCAGCGGCGGGTCGACCAGCCCGGACCAGGCGTACAACGCGGTCATGCTGCTCATGCCGCGGATCGCCGTGGGTGACTTCAACCGTGACGGCGCCAAGACGGTGCAGGACATCTTCGACCTGCTGTCGGCGTATTTCGCGGGCGGTGCGGGCGGCGATTACAACGGCGACGGCGTCGCGGGCGTGCAGGACATCTTCGACTTCCTGCGCGACTGGTTCCAGGCGTGAACGACGGGGCGGGGGGCGCCGGGGCGAGCGCGGCCGCGGCCCAGACGATGGTCGCCCCCGGGCGCCCGTTGACCGATCGGGTCGACGACGTGGCCGTTCATCTCATTCAGCCGGACGAACTGTGCGGGAACTGCCGGTACGGGCTTGCCGGCGTGCCGCGGGGTGTGTCGGGGCGTGTGCGCTGTCCCGAGTGCGGCGGGCTGAACCGCCCGATGACCCGGGCCGACGCGGTCGCTCACGACCCGATCGCGCGGGCGCGCGAGCGTGTGCACGGCCGCACGGTTGTGGCGCTCCTCGTGCTGCTGTTCGTGTCACCGTTCGTGGTATTTGTGCTCGGGCATGCGTCGCCGTTGGCGGCGTTGATCGTCGCCTTGGTGCTCGTGGTCGCCGCGTTCGGATGCTGCGTCGCGATGCTCGTGCAGTTGATCCGACTGGGACTTCGCCTGGACGCGCTGCTGAACAAGCGCGGCGTCGCGTTGACGGTGTTGCTTGCCGTGGTGATGTGGGCGGCCGAGATTCTGGTGATCTGGGTCGGCATGGTGAGCGTTGTCCTCATCCTGGGGCGCTTGTTCGGGTAGTTCGGCGCTTTCCAAAAGCAACACCGCGGGCGAAGGCTCGCCCGCGGTGTGAAGTTGCTGAGATGTGGTGATCGAGGATCAGCGGCGACGGCGTGCGATGAGCAGGCCGCCGAGCCCGAGGACGGCCGCCGCGCTCGGCGACGGGATGACCTCGATGATCGAGCGCTTGAACCCGAAGTTGGGCCCGCCGTTTTCCTGCAGCGGGATCCAGACGGGCACGGGGGCCCAGTTGTACGAGGCGTAGATCTCGGTGGTGCTGGAGAAGTCGACGCCGCCGGCCCAGTTGGTGTATGTGATGGGGGCGCCGCTGGCCCAGGTGTTGCCCAGGCCGGTCCAGCCGGCGGGGTTGCCGGGGTTGAGCTCGTTGGTGAGCCCGATCCAGAACACGGGGCCCTGGTCGCCGTAGAACGCGCGCATCAGGTTGGTGACGGCGGCTTCCTCGGCGGCGGTCTCGATGGAGAACAGGTAGCTGTTGCCGGGGTTGTAGTTCTGAGCGAAGGTGCGGGCGGCGTTGTACCCGCGGACGGTGTCGTCGATGTAGTACGTGCTGCCGCCGAATGTGCCCAGGAAAATCTGGGCGCTGGCGGCGCCGGTGATCGACGCGGCCGCGGCCGCCCCGATCGTCCAACCGATCAATGTCTTCATGGCGCTCCCTCTCGTCACGTAGACAGACTCATGGCACCAGCCCGCGATGGGCCGGATTACCCAGAGTTTACGGGCGCTTTCCGATTTTGGTCGGTGAAACAGGTGTTTTTTCTCGGGCCTGCGCGGACAATTGCGCAGGCTGAGAAAAACCCCGGGGAGCGCGCTGAGTGTCCCGGGCCCAGATCAGGGTGGGATGAGGAAAAAGTACACGAACGTCGGTTGATCCGCGAGTCGCGGGGCCGTGACGAGCAGGCGGCGCTTCTCGCGGAGCAGGACAGACTGGGCGGCGCCGGCGGCGGTGGGTTCGGAGTGTTCGAGCTTGTAGGTGTCGGCGTTTTCCTGAAGGATCATCTCGACCTTGCCGCCCCCGCCGCCGCAGGAGACGTAGATCCGCTTGCCGGGCGCGTCGTACCACGTGTCATCGGCGTCGCCGGTGATGGGGACGCGGGCGATCTCGCGACCGTCTTTCATATCGAGCACGAGCAGGGCGGCGGGCTCGCGGGCGGCGACGAAGAGGCGCCCGGAGACTTCATCGATGTCGATGCCGTGGATCCCGGTGACGCCCTTGAGGGCCCAGGTGGCCTCGATCTTGGGGGCGGCGTCCTTCTCGCCGCGGTCGATCACGACGATCTCGCCGGTGCGGGCGATGGTGGCGAAGAGGCGGCGGCTGGTGCGGTCCTGCACGAGGCCGCGGGCGGCGTGGGGGAGCTTGAGCTCGCCCCCGGCGGTGCCGGTGGCAGGGTCGATGAAGCTGAGGAAGTGGCCGTGCCCGACCCAGAGGCGTTTGGCGTCGGCGTCGTAGACGATGGGGTCGGCCTCGCCGCGGACTTCGATCTTCTTGTCTTCCTTGGCGGAGCCGTCCTCGGCGAGGGTGAGCAGGCGGACGGTGGAATCGCCGGAGGTGACGGCGAGCAGGCGGCCATCGGGCACGAAGACGAGGCTGCTCGGCTCGCCCAGGTCGTTGATGCGCTGGGCCGTCTTCATGCCGGTTTGGTCCAGCACGTGGACGGCGCCGGTGCGCGGGACGGCGAAGAACAGGCGCCCGCTCTTGGGGTCGAGCGCCATGCCGCCCAGGCGTCCCTCGGCGTCGGGCAGCACGCTGCGCTGCACCATCGGCAGCTTGTGCTTGCCGGCGAACTGGGCGTAGGTCTGGCCGGAGGCGGCGTGCGGGGCGACGAGGGGGACCGACGCCGCCAGCAGCAGCGCGGCGGGCGCGACGGATGCCAGCAGCCGGGACAGAACAGGCCGACCGATCGAGCGTGTCACCATGGCCGGATGGTAACCGGCATACCCCCAGCGCGGTTGCGTTCGACCCGGGTTTCCGGGCCTCAAGCCGCCATCACGCGCATGACGCGGATGAGTTCGGCCAGTTCCTCGGGCGGGGTTTCTTCAAGGCCCAGGAGGCGGGCGATGACCTCGGGCGATTCCTTGTTGGGGTTGACGGTGCAGGAGAGCAGGCGTTGGCCGGCGCCGGTGGTGATGTAGGCGGCGACCTCGCCGCTGCGTCCGGGTTCGACCTCGACGATCTGCTCGCCCAGGTTGAACTTCTCGACCCCGCCGCGGGTTTCGAGGCGGAGCGAACGCCCGAACTGCTCGTCGAGCAGTTCCATGAGCTGCATGCGGACCGAGTCGGCCAGGGCTTCGATGTCCGGGATCTCGTCGGCGATGTGCTCGAAGGCGGTCATCGTGCTCTTGTACTCGCGTGCGGCGACGCGGCAGATGGCGCCGAGGTCGTCCGACGGGATCTCGAAGAGCCGATCGGCGATGGTCGAGAGCGGCGCGTCGTGCTTGGGCATCGCGTCGTCGGCGAGCTGGATCGCGCCGACGTAATACGCCAGGCGGTGCAGGAGCACCGTCGGGTCGCTGCTGCGCCCGACGGGCGGGAGCGTGTGGTGCCACACCACCGGGCGGGCCAGGAGGCGCGGCAGTTTCCACTTGCGGGCCAGCACGGCGAAGACGTCGACGTGGGTGAACTCCAGCCGGTCGTACTCGAGGGCGAAGAGCTTGCCGGGGGAGTTGGCTTCTTCGATCAGTTCGAGATAGCGGGAGCCTTCGAGCTGCGCGATCAGCGGCTGGCCGCAGTCGAGCATGAGCCCGACGACGAAGGCTTCGGACGCCAGGTGTGGGCAGGCGGCCCGCGCGAGTTGGTGGCAGAGTGTGGCCCGGTAGACGCTCTGGCTCCAGACGCGCCGGCTGACCTGTCGCGCCGGCGTGGTAGAGGCCAAGCGGCTGAGGTAGAAGCCCAGGGCGATCGCCTTGGTGCGCTCGGTGCCCAGGACGATCAGGGCCCGCTCGAGCTTGGTTACGGGCGTGCGCTGGGCGTAGAAGGCCGAGTTGGCCATGCGGAGAATGCGCCCGGCGATGGTCCAGTCGGAGCGGATGGCCTCGGCGTAATCCTTGATCTGGGCGTCGGGCTGCTGGACAAGCGACAGGATCCGCCCGGCCACTTCAGGCTGGGTCTCAAGCCCGACGTTATTGAGACGGCGTTCGAGGCGGTCGTGCAGTTCCTCGACCTGACCCGCGTTGAACTCGCGTCGGCGCGGGCCGGACGGGGCCGGGGGCGTGGGCGCGGGCGTTGGCGTGGGTTGGGTCAGCGCGGCGACGGGGTTGAGCGGTGCGGGCGCGGCGGGCGGATCGGTGGCGCTGGCGCCCGGGGGGCGGGCGGCGGGGTCGGGCGGGCGCTTGTCGTCCTGGGTCGGGCGGCTCACGTGGGCGTCCGGCAAGGCACGGGGGGACAAGGACATCCGACGGCGCCGGAAGGGGGGCGCCGGCGGCCGCGGTCACCCCGCGGTGCGGACGGGGGGAGCATCGTCCCGATCCTCCAACCGCTTCATCGGTGGGGGAGCGGCGGGCCTCCGGTGGGGGGCCGGGGATGGGTGGGTGGTCCGAGAAAGGGGACGGTGCACCGTCAAAACCCTGTGTGGAAAGTTTCTGAAGAAGGTGTCGGATGAATGTTGGCGTGCGCGACGGTCGGAGGGAGGTGGAAACTTCAGGCGGCGACGGCGGGCAACTAGCCTTGCGCATGACCACGCCGGGCGGGCTCTTTGCGGGCGAAACTTCGGACTCGGAACTGCGGCGCGGGGGCCGGGTCGGGCGGACGGTAGAGATCAAGCTGGACCGGCTGTTCGAGAAGCCGCCGCCGGCGAGCCCGCTCGCCGAGATGGCGCTCTTGGGGGCGATCATCCTCGAGCCGGACGTGCTGCACGAGGTGATGGCGGTGGTGCGCGGGCCGGAGGCGTTCTACTCCGAGGCGCACGGGGCGATCTACAAGGCGCTGGTCACGACGTATGACCAGAAGCAGGCGGGCAACCTGGTGCTGCTCGCCGAGGCGCTGGAGGCGAGCGACCTGCTCAAGCCCGTGGGCGGGCTGGCGTACCTGGAGAAACTCGCGTCGGAAACGCCGGGGCCGGCGACGGCGGTGCACTTCGCGAAGATCGTCGCCGACAAGGCGCGGCTGCGGCGGCTGATCCGCGCGGGCGGGCAGATCGTGTTCGACGCGTATCACGCGCCGGACGCGGGGCCCGAGGGCTCGCGCGAGGTGGTGGACCGGGCCGAGCAGCTCATCTTCGACATCGCCCAGCAGGAAGAGACCAGCGACGCCCAGCCCCTGAGCGTGCTGGTGCAGCAGGAGTATGACAAGCTGCTGGCGCTGCAGGGCAAGGGCGTGAGCGGCGTGGCGACGGGGTACCCGGACCTGGACGAACTGACCAGCGGTCTGCAGCCGGGGGAAATGATCATCGTCGCGGCCCGGCCGTCGATGGGGAAGACGGCGCTGATGCTCAACTTGGTGGAGCAGATGTCGCGCGGCGGGGCGGGCCCGGGGATGCCGGCGAGGCAGATCACGCCGGTGGGCGTGTTCAGCCTGGAAATGTCGAAAGCGTCGATCGCGCAGCGTTTGCTCTCGAGCGCGTCGGGGTACTCGTCGCACGACATGCGGTCGGGGCGGCTGCAGGAGGCGGACTACGACGAGGTGTGCAAGGCGGTGTACGAGTTGGCGGAACTGCCGATCTTCATCGATGACACGCCGGGGCTGACGGCGCTGGCGCTGCGGACGCGGGCGCGGCGTCTGGTCGCGCAGCACGGGGTCAAGGCGCTCTTCATCGACTACTTGCAGCTGATGTCGGCGCCGAACGCGGCCCGGGAGAGCCGTCAGGTGGAAGTGTCGACGATCTCGCGCGGGATCAAGGCGCTGGCGCGCGAGCTGAATGTGCCGGTGGTGTGCCTGAGCCAGCTCAACCGCGGGCCGGAATCGCGCGGGGACAACCGCCCGCGCATGAGCGACCTGCGCGAGTCTGGCTCGATCGAGCAGGACGCCGACGTGGTGATGCTGCTGCACCGCGAGTCGTACTACCACGTGGGCGATCCGGAGTGGGATCCGAAGAACCCGAACTTCAACATCGAGAATGAGGGCAAGCTAAACCTGGCGGAACTGATCATCGCCAAGCAGCGCAACGGCCCGACGGACGTGGTGAAGCTGACGTGGGACTCGCGCGTGGTGCGGTTCTTCAGCCACGCGTCGGCGAGCACGGGGACGGGGCTGTCGCCGGGCTACGCGCGGTCCGGCCCGCGCTCGCCCGGGACGGGCGGGTTCGGCGGCGGTGGTGGCGGCGGGGGCGGCGG
>CAZTQN010000054.1:0-20177 GCA_964615765.1 uncultured Phycisphaeraceae bacterium | reverse complement strand
GACTTGCGGCCGCGCGTGGTGCGGGAAGAGGCCTTCTTGGTGGCTGTGCGGGAGTGAGCGCCGGAGGTGGCGGCGCGGGCGGTGCGCTTCTTGGAGGTCGTCTTCCTCCGCTGCGTCGAGCCGCCCGCCGAGGAGCTCGCTTTGCGGGAGGCGCTCTCGCCGCGGCTGCTGCTGGTGACCTTGCGCCGGGTGCCCTTGCGTGAGGTCGCCTTGCGCGACGACGATTTCCGCGCGGTGGGGCGCTGAGAGGACGAATCGGAGCCCTGCGCTTTGTTGGCGTCGGCACTCGCGGAGTCATCACCTGTGTTCTTGGTGCGGCCTTCCTGGCTGCGCTGTTTGTTGACGGTCGCTGCGGCGATGCGCTTTGCCGTCTTGGCCGAGCGGCCTTGCTTGGCGGCGGAGTCTTTCACGTGTTCGTACTGGCGTTCGTCCTTGTCGGTCCATTGACGCGGCATCGGGTACTCCTTGCGGGCGTGATGGCCCGGGTGATGTCTGCGTCGTGCGTGCGGCGTGCGGATGTGAATGCCTGCGGGCGCAACATCACCGTGGTTTCACGCGCGGGTGTGACTACCGGGGAGCGATGGCACGCGCACTCTGGAAGGGCTACATCTCGTTCGGGCTGGTCTCGATCGCCTGCTCGCTCACGTCCATGGAGGAGCCGGAGAAGGACATCAGCTTCACCATGCTCGACGGGCGCGATCTCAGCCGCATCCGCTACCAGCGCGTCAACGAGCGCACGGGCAAGGAAGTCGAGTGGAAGGACATCGTCAAGGGGCACGAGATCGCCGAGAACGAGTACGTGGTGATCACGCCGGACGACTTCAAGCGGGCCGCGCCGAAGGCGACCAAGACAATCGACATCGTGGGGTTTGTTGAGCTTGCGACGATCAAGCCGTGGTACTACGTGCGGCCGTACGCCGTGCAGCCGCAGGGCGGCGGTGAGAAGGGCTATCGGCTGCTGTGCGAGGCGCTCGCGGCGAGCAAGCAGGCCGCGATCGCGAAGGTCGTGCTGCACACGCGCCAGCACCTGGCGGCCCTGATCCCGCACGGCGGCGTGCTCGTGCTGAACACGCTCCGCTTTGATCAGGAACTGCGCGACCCGGCGCAGTTCGAGCCCGACGAGAAGGGCGCGGCGGCGAGCAAGCGCGAGATCGAGATGGCGCAGATGCTGATTGGCCAGATGGCCATGTCGTGGACGCCGGGCGAGTACGAGGACGAATACCGCGACCAGCTCCGCAAGTGGATCGCCAAACGGGCCAAGCAGGGCGGGCGAGCCCTGCCGGAACCGGACGAGCAGGACGACGCGCCGGAGACATACGACATCATGGAGATGCTCAAGCGCAGCATCGAAGGGCAGAAGAGCAAGGACCGTCCGGCGACGACGACCAAAAAGACGGGTCGGCGGCGGGCTGGGTGAGTTGCGCCTGAGCGTCGGCGATGTGTGGTGATTCGGGGGGATGGGGCGTCGGGGGCGGGAAGAGCTATCGAGACGCACGTGTCGCTGAAGACGTACGCACGCAAGCGAGACTTTTCGAAAACGCCGGAGCCGCGTGGCGGTGCGCGGACGGGTGCGCGTGCGAAGTCGCGGAAGAAGAAAGCGGCGGGGAAGAAGCGTGCGGGCGGTACGACCAAGCCGCTGAGCTTCGTTGTGCAGAAGCACGACGCGACGCGTCTTCACTATGACTTTCGGCTTGAGTGGGGCGGCACGCTGAAGAGCTGGGCCGTGCCGAAGGGGCCGAGCCTCGACCCAGCGGACAAGCGCCTCGCGGTGCAGGTTGAGGATCATCCGCTCGAGTACGCGTCGTTCGAGGGGACCATCCCGAAGGGCCAGTACGGTGGCGGGACGGTGATGGTGTGGGATCGCGGAACGTGGACGCCCAAGCCCGGTATGGACGTCGACGCGGCTCTCACGGCGGGACGGCTGGAGTTCGTGCTTCAGGGCGAAAAGCTGCGCGGCTGGTGGACGCTGGTGCGGATGGGCGAGCCGGAGGCGGGCAAGCCGGCGCAGTGGCTGCTGCGCAAGCAGACGGATGAGGAGGCGACGCCGGGGAAGGATGGCGCGATTACGGAAGACGCCGCGTTGAGCGTGCAGACGGGACGCACGCTCGATGCCATCGCACGGGCTGGCGGGCGGGAGTGGAACTCGAAGCGTTCGGCGGTGGCACCGAAGAAGACGGCCAAACGCGGAGGTTTGCGGGGGAAGAGCGGCGGCGCGGCGAAGTTGGAACCGGCGGGGCCGGGCGAGCGCGACTTGAGCGCCGTGCCCGGCGCACGGCGAGCCAAGATGCCGGACTCGATCGAGCCGCAGCTTGCCACGCTGGTGGATCGCGCGCCGCTGGGCGATGAGTGGGTGCACGAAGTGAAGTTCGACGGCTACCGGATTCTCGCGTTCGTGGGTGGCGGCGCCGTGCGTCTGGTCAGCCGAAATGACAAGGACTGGACCGAGCGGTTCAGCGCACTCTCGGCGCCGATCGCGGCCTTGGGCGTGCAGTCGGCCGTGCTCGACGGCGAGGTCGTCGCCATCGAGCGCGATGGTCGGTCGAGCTTTCAGGCCCTGCGGTTGTCATTGGACACGCGTCCCGGCGCGGCGGCGCTGAAGTACTTCGTGTTCGACGTTTTGTATCTCGACGGGTTCGACCTGCGCGGCAGCGTGCTCACGGAGCGTCGGCGGTTGTTGCAGTCCCTGCTGAGTGCGTCGGACGCCGACGGTCCGGTGCGGTTCAGCGACGCGATCGCCGGACGCGGCGAGGACGTGCTGGAGAACGCGTGCCGCCTGCGTCTTGAAGGGATCATCTCGAAGCGCGCCGACGCGGTGTACACGTCCGGGCGCGGGAAGGCGTGGGTCAAGTCCAAGTGCACGAGGCGGCAGGAACTGGTGATCGGCGGGTACACCGATCCGCAGCGCTCGCGGCAGGGGTTCGGCGCGCTGCTGATGGGGTACTACCGCGCGGGCGAGCTGCGATACGCCGGGAAGGTGGGCACTGGGTTCGACGATGCGCTGTTGACTGGGCTGAGCGGGCGGCTGAAAAAGTTGGAAGTAAAGTCGCCGGTGTTTGTCGACCCGCCGCGAGGGTTCGAGGCCAAGGGCGCGCACTGGGTGCGTCCCACGATGGTGGGCGAGGTGGAGTTTCTGGAGTGGACCCGCGACGGGCGGCTGCGGCACCCGTCGTTCGTGGGCGTGCGCGAGGACAAGGACGCGGCGGAGGTGGTGCTCGAGCGCGATGTCCGCGTTGTTGAGCCGGATGACACCGGCGAAGCGCAGGCGGTTGCGGGCACGCCGCCGGCGGCGCCGGACGCGAAGACACGCACTTCGCGCCCTGCGAAGAAGAAGACCTCGGCGACGCCGAGATCCGCGAAGGCGCCGGCGGGCAAGGCCGGGCGCATCAAGGCGACCGACCCGGACGTGCTCGGCGTGACCATCACCCACCCCGAGCGCGAGGTGTACGTCGATGTCGGCGTGAGCAAGCTCGAAGTCGCGGAGTATTACGCGGCGGTCAGCCGGTGGATGGTGCCGGAAGTTGGCGGGAGGCCGCTGTCGGTGGTGCGGTGTCCGCAGGGGCAGGGCAAATCGTGCTTTTACCAGAAGAACTGGGACGACGCGTCGGTGGTGGGGGGGCACACGCGCGATATCGCGCTGTCGAGCACCAAGCTGAAATGCCTCGTGCTGGATTCCGCCGACGGGCTGGTATGGCTGACGCAGCGCGGCGTGCTGGAGGTGCACGTGTGGGGCTGCACAGAGCCGGATATCGAAGCGCCGGATCGCATGGTGCTCGATCTTGACCCCGGCCCGGGCGTGACGTGGACGATGCTGCGCGATACCGCCCTTGAGGTACGCACGCATCTGGCGGCGGTCGGGCTTGAGAGCGGTGTGAAGACGACCGGCGGCAAGGGCTTGCACGTGCTGATGCCGCTGCTTCCGCGGGCCTCGTGGGACGAGGTGAAGGCGTTCTCGAAGATGCTGGCGGGGCTGATGGTGAACGCCGCGCCGGAGCGGTACATCGCGACGATGACCAAGGCCAAGCGCGACGGCAAGATCTTCGTCGATTATCTGCGCAACGGGCGCGGGGCGACGTATATTGGCGCATTCTCGACGCGGGCCCGTCCGGGCGCGCCGGTGGCGATGCCGCTGGAGTGGGACGAACTCAAGCGTCGGCGCGAGTACCCGAAGTTCACGGTGCGCGACGCGGTGCAGTGGCTGGAGAAGCACGGCAACCCGCACGCGGACCTGAAGGCGACGTTGCTGCCGAAGATCGGCGGGGGGAAGTGATGGCCGCGCGACCAGCGTCGGCGGCGGTGCGCGTGATCGCGTTCGTGGTCGCCGTGGCGGCGCTGCGCGAGGGGCGCCCGGTGCTGCTGCCGATTGTCATCGGCGCTCTGCTGGCGTTCGCGCTCACGCCGGTGACGCGGCGGCTGGAGCGTCCGCTGCGGTCACGGAGCCTGGCGATCGGCGTGGTGCTGGTGTGCGTGACGAGCGTGGGGATGGGGCTGCTGACGCTCGCCGCGTTGGAGGGGCGGTCGTTGGTGCAGCGGTCGGCGTCGTACCGCGCGGTGCTGGTGGAGCGACTGGAGGGCGCCCGCCGCGAGGTGCGTGATCTGATGGATATGCGTGGCGGCGGGAGCGGCGGCGCGATCGATGGGCGTGCAACGAGCGTGCCGATGACCAGCGGTGATGGACGCACTGTTGCGCCAGCCGCGCCGGCGGCGGCGGAAGTGGCGGCCGAGGCGAGCGATGAGCCGGACTGGGCAACGGCGGCGGGAACGATCTTGCAAGCGGTGGCGACCGTGCTGCTCACGGGCTTCTTTCTCGGCGTCATCGTGCACGCGCGGGAAGACATGCGCGATCGCCTCGTGCGCGTGCTCGGGAGCGACAGCCTGCCGATGACGAGCCAGACGATGCGGAGCGCTTCGGAGCGTCTGTCGCAGTATTTGCTCGCGCAGATCACGGCGAACGCGTCGTGGGGGCTGCTGTTCGGGCTAGCGATGGCGGTGCTGGGTGTGCCGAGCGCTGCGCTGCTCGGGACGATCGGGGCGGTGCTGCGATTCGTGCCGTATTTGGGCACGCTGCTCGCCGGGGCGCTGGGCGTGCTCGGCGCGCTGGCGACGGATACGGGCATGGCGCTGCCGGCGCTGGTGATCGGGGCGTGGCTGGCGATCGAGATCATCGTGGGCGGGGTGATCGAGCCGTACTTGTTCAGCCGACGCTCCGGCTTGTCGCTCATGGGCGTGATGGTCGCGATCACGTTCTGGGGCTGGTTGTGGGGCGTTGCGGGGTTGATCGTCGCGGTGCCGCTGACGGCGTGCCTGGTGCTGCTGTCGCGACACTTCCCGGCGCTCGAGCCGATCAGCGTGCTGCTGGGCGATGAGCCGGCGCTGACGCCGGCGGATCGGCTGCATCATCGCCTGATGACCGGCGACGCGGAGGACGCGGTGCGCACGTTGCAGGAGGCGGAGCGCGAGGCGGGCCTTGAGGGTGGGGAGGTGCTGTGGACATCGACCCTGCGCCGGGCGGCGATGGACGTGCGGACGGGCGCGCTGGGCGTGACCGATCTGGAGCGGTACGCGGACGCCGCGGCGGAGACGCTGGACCGGACGGCGGAGGCTGTCTCTGTCGAAGCAGCGCCCTCGCTGGCCCGCCCGCAGGGCGAGCCGGTGTGCGACGAGGCGTGCGTGCTGGTGTTGTCGCCGGCGCGAGCGCTGGACGAGGTCGGAGCGCGGGTCATCAGCCGCATGCTCGGGTCGGCGGCGCACATGCCGATCGTGCGGCCCGACCCGCCGATTTTGATGTCGGAGTTGGTGTCGTCGGGCGTGCTGACGCGGTCGCGGGCGGTCGTCGTGACCGCGCTGCATGACGGGTCTCGCCGGCGGGCGCGGCTATTGGCGCGGGCGGTCACGCGTGTGGGCGGCGCGGTGCCGGTGTTCCTGCTGCGGATGGACGCGCCGGCGTCGCGCACCGTGCGCAGGCCCCGGACGGGTGTGCAGACTGTGTACGGGCTTGCCGCTCTGCGAACGGCGCTGCACGGAACGCCGTGAAACGTGCGTCCGGCGCTGATTTTCCTCCGGGAAACCGCCGGAACAGGGTCTTCGATCGTGTGAGCGGGCGCTCAGCGTCCGCTCACCTGTGTGTGGCGTGGCAGGCCCATCGTGTGGGCGGCCGGGCGTCACCACCGCGTGGGAGGAGCCCCGGCCAATCTTCGCACCTCTCCCCCCACATGGGCAGATCGACCTATGAACTCAACCGCCCGCATCGTCGTCATCGTCCTGCTTGTGCTGCTGGTCATCGCGATGTTGCCTGCGTGGCCGTATAGCTCCGGATGGGGGTATTACCCCAGCGGCGGGCTCGGGCTGATCCTCATCATCGTTCTGGTGGTGCTGCTGCTGGGTGGGAAAGACCGGCGGTGAGCCGGTCCACGCCCGGCGCAAGATGACGCCGGTTTCATCGCCCGCGGACCCTTCGCATAACTCAACTAGGTCACACTGCCCAGTCCCCGCGGCGCGCGGGCGGACCGTGGCCCCGACCCCAACCTGGACGAGCTGTTTTTCTGATGCACGCACCATCCCTCGCTGTTGCTCCTGTCGACGAGTGGAACGTGGCGGAACTGCGGGTCGATCGGCCCAAAGTTCCGGGGCGTGTTCGCCGCAAGAAGAAGCGCCGCGAAGCGTGCGACTCGCCCGAGTCCTGCGGGCTCAAGAGCGACGCGCGGTTCTATCTGGAGCAGGCGCGGCGGTTCCCGCTGCTGACCGCTCGCGAAGAGCGCGAACTGGCCTGGAAGATCATCAACGACGGGTGCGCCGAGTCGCGGGACCGGATGATCCGGTCCAATCTGCGCCTGGTGGTGTGCCTGGCGAAGCAATACCGCGACCGCGGGCTGCCGCTGGCGGACCTGATCGAAGAGGGCAACGTCGGGCTCATCCGGGCCGTTGACGGGTATGACCCGGCGCTGGGGACGCGCTTCTCGACGTACGCGTCGTGGTGGATCCGGCAGTGCATGCTGCGGGCGCTCGGCGCCGCGGCGCGGCCGGTGCACGTGCCGGCGTACATGATCGAGCTCGTGGGGCGGTGGAAGCGTGCGACGCGCACGCTCGAGAACCAGTGCGGGCGGGCGCCGACGCAGTCCGAAGTGGCGGCGGCGTTGAACATTTCTGTGCGGAAAGCCGCGGTGATCGCGCGCGTGGTGCACTCGCACCAGACGTGCGCGGCGTCCTCGCCGGCGGACCCGGAGCCGGCGAGTTTCGACGAGATGATCGTCGACCAGCGCTCCTGCTGCCCGATCGACGACCTCGAACGCGCCGAGGAGATCCGGCTCATCCGCGACTGGCTTGACGCGGTCGACCGGCGTGACGCGCAGATTCTCCGCATGCGGTTCGGCATGGACCCCGGCCCTTCGTCGACGCTCAAGCGGATCGGGGCCGAGGTCGGATTGTCGCGCGAGCGCGTGCGGCAGATCGGCGACGAAGCGCTGCGCCGGCTGTCGCACCATGTCGTGGGCGTGGCGGAGTGATCGAGCCGGGGCGGACGTTTACGCGACCCTCAGATCCGACTCACCTCGACGCGGCACAGCAGACTTGAACACCGACGGCGGCCGCGGGATGCGCACGCATCCCGGCCGGCCCCTGAATCCGCGGGGGACCGCATCTTCGGTCCTCGGCGATCACTGCAGACACTCATCAGGAGTCTCACCCATGGCTTGGGATCAGCAAGGTCAGAACGATCGTCACCATCGCTCTTCATCCCGCGGATCGCAGGGCGGGCGCCAATACCCGTCGCACGATGACTCCGGCTCCTCGTCGGGGCGTCAGGGTTCGTCGTCGCGCGGCGGTTCGTACGGCTCCGGCGCGTACGGCTCGGGCTCGCAGGGTTCGGGCTATGGCTCGGGCTCGGATGATTACTCCTCGTCGTCCTCACGGTCTTCCGGCAGCCGCTCGTCGGGCTATGGGCGCGGCGGCGATCAGGAGGATTACGACCGTCAGCGCTCGGGCAACACCGGGCGCGGCCAGCGCTCCTCGGGCTCGTCCGGCTCGTACGGACGGTCGGGCGACGATGACTCGAACTCCAGCGGCTACGGCCGCAGCGGCTACGGCCAGGGCGGCAACCAAGGCGGCTATGGCCAGGGCGGATACGGCCAGGGCGGATATAGCCAGGGCGGCTACGGGCAGGGCGGGTCCGGCCGCGGCTCGAACTCGCGCGGCTACAGCCAGGGCCAGGATCGCGATCCCATCGAGCGCCCCTATGTCGGCGGGCGCGGCGGCGTGTACCGCTCTGCCGATCGCTACGAGGCCGGCGGCGGATCGCAGTTCGATGACGACAACTCGCGCGGCTCGTACGGCGGGTCCGGCTATGGCGGGTCGTCCTCCGGGCGCTCCGGTTATGGCCAGTCCGGCTATGGACAGTCGGGCTACAGCCAGTCCGGCTCCGGTTACGGCCAGTCCGGCGGCCGCCGTCAGTCCAACGACTGGGAACACGGCGGGCGCTCCGGCTCCGGCTCGTCCGGGCAGTCCGGTTATGGCTCCGGTTCGTTTGGGTCGTCGGGCTTCGGCTCCGGTTCCGACGATGACGATGACGCGATCGACTACGGCCGCTCCACCGGCGCCGGCGGCTACGGGCGCGGGCGGTCGAGCGATGACTACGGCTACGGGTCGGGTTCCGGCTCGGGCTCACGGTCCGGCTCGCGCGGGTCGTACTCCTCCGGCTCCAGCGCCTTCGGCGACGACGATGACGATGACAACTCCTCGTCTTCGTACGGCACGTCGCGCGGCGGGCAGTACCGCTCCTCCGGCGATTCCGACCGCGGCTCCCGCTCGTCCGGCTCGTACAGCGGCGGCTATGGATCCGGGCGCAGCTGGGACGATCAGGACGAAGGCGAGACCGGCAGCCAGTCGAACTGGAGCGGCAACGCCTACGGCTCCTCGCCGCGGTCCGGTCAGAGCCGCTCGCGGTCTGAAGAGTCGGATACCGACATCGACACCGGCACGTCGCGCGGCCAGCGCGGGCAGTACGGGCAGTCGAGCTACGGCTCTTCGACCTACGGCAACGACGCCTGGTGATCGCTGACACAGTGTCGCCGCGGGCCCGGTCCATTCATGGGCCGGGCCCGCCGCGCACCACGCACCGCGGAGCGTGCGGCCGCGCCCGCTGCGCCCATCGATCAACGGACTGACCGACGACCCCACTTCACGCACCCGGAGAAGCAACGTGCCCAAGAAGGACAACGCCGCGTCGAACTCGACGTCCGACGCGCAGGCTCAGACCGACACGTCGGAATCGACGGCGTCCAACAACGGAACCAAGGCCGCGTCCGGGAAGGACAAGAAGAAGGGCGGCAAATCCGGCAAGAAGGCCCAGACCAGCGGCAAGGCCGGCAAGGCCAAGGGGTCAACTGGCAAGCAGCCCAAGACCGGCGGCAAGGAGCGCTCCGAGGAGCGCCACGACGATCAGCAGGACCAGCACGAGCAAGGCGAGGAATCGCGCAAGGTGCGATACGCCGTCATCGGGCTCGGGCACATCGCCCAATCGGCGGTGCTCCCGGCGTTCGCGCACGCGCGGCGGAACTCGGAACTGGCGGCTTTGGTCTCGGACACGCCGCGGAAACTGCGGGATCTTGGGTCGCGGTACGGCGTTGAAGCGCTGTACGACTACGACGGACTGATGGAATGTCTGCACGAAGAAGACGTCGACGCGGTCTACATCGCGACCCCGAACACCGAGCACATCCCGTTCGTCATCGACGCCGCCCGCGCGGGCAAGCACGTGCTGTGCGAGAAGCCCCTGGGCGTCAGCGAGCGTGAGTGCATGGAGATGATCGAAGCCTGCGAGGAAGCGGGCGTGCATCTCATGACGGCCTATCGCCTGCACTTCGAGGCGGCCAACCTCGGCGCCCTCGAGGTCGTGCACTCCGGCGAGATCGGCGAGCCGCGCATCTTCACCTCCGCCTTCACGATGCAGGTCACCGACGAGAGCAACTACCGCCTGCAGGCCGAACTCGGTGGCGGGCCGCTGTACGACATCGGCGTGTACTGCATCAACGCGGCCCGCGGCGTCTTCCGAGACGAGCCGATCGAGGTGCACGCCTGGCAGTCCGGCCATGACGGCGACCGCTTCCGAGAGGTCTATCAGACCGTGACCGCGATGCTCCGGTTCCCGGGCGACCGCGTCGCGACGTTCGTGTGCAGCTTCGGCGCCGCCGACACGTCGTGGTACGAGGTCGTCGGCGATCGCGGCTCCGTCCGCGTCGATCCGGCGTACGAGATCTCCGAGGGTCTCGGATTCAAGGTCGTGATCGACGGCAACAAGCGTCCCAAGCGGTTCGCGCGCCGGGATCAGTTCGCCGCCGAACTACTGTACTTCTCCGAGTGCGTGCTCAACGACGAGCCGCCGGAGCCGTCGGGCTGGGAAGGCTTGGCGGACGTTCGCGTGATCCGCGCGCTGATCCAGTCGATCGAGCGCGACACAGCGCTCGAACTGCCGCCCTCGCCGCAGGTGATGCGGTACGCCGACCCGCGCCAGCGCATCGACCGTCCGCCGGTGCGCGAGCAGCGGCTGGTCGGCGCACGCTCCGCCACCGGCGACGACTGACCTCGTCAGGACGACGCGCTTGCCCGCAGCGTCTCCATGACGCCGGGCACGAGATCAGGCAGGTCGGCCGCGTTCAGGCCGGTGCTGGCCCGCTCGCGTGCGGCCCAGGCTTCACCCGCCCGTGCGTGGATCTCCACCCCAAGGCGGGCCGCGTCGAAGAGGTCGAGCGGGCGGCCGGGGGGCGTGGGCAGGCGAGGCGCGAGCGTGCGCATCGTCGTGATCTGCACGCTCGGGACGAACTGCGCGATCACGCCGGCGATGATCCCGCTCAGCACGTCGCCCGTGCCGCCGGTCGCGAGGCACGGGTGCCCGCGCTGGCACGTCCACGTGCGGTGCCCGTCGCTGACGACCGTGCCCGCCCCTTTGAGCACGACGATCCGTCCGAGCCGCTGCGCCATGCGCTCGCACGCGTCGGCACGAGACTCTTCGAGCCCCAGTTCGCCCTTGAGGCCCATCGCGGCGCACAGGCGTTTGAACTCGCCCGGGTGCGGCGTGAACACGGCCGCGGCGTGCACGTCCATCATGAACCGCGGGATCCGGCACAGCGCGTTGATCGCGTCCGCGTCGACGACGACCGGGATCCGCTCCTGCTGCACCGCGCGGAGCGTGATGGTGTCCACGCCCAGCGGGTCGCCCAGCCCCGGGCCGACGACCAGCACGTCCGAGTCCTCGATCACGGTGTCCATCACGTCGGCCGCGAGGTTCGGGTGCAGATTCTCTTCAGAGTCCCACGGCAGCGCCACGCCCGTCGCCGCGGGGCACATCGATAAGCCCGCCGTCAGCAGATGCTCGGGCATCACGAGCCGGACCAGCCCGGCCCCGGCGCGGATCGCGGCGTGTGCCGACAGCACCGGCGCGCCGATCATCCGCCGCCCATCGTCATCGCTCCCGCCAACCACGGCGACGGTTCCCGCGGTCCCCTTGTGGGCGTCTTGGCTGCGAATCGGCACGGGCGGCAGTGGGGGGGCATCAAGCGGCATTGCCCAGCGTACCCGCTACTGTCGGGCGTGTTCGATACCCATTGCCACCTGACCTTACCCGACTTCGCCGGGCGCGTCCCCGAAGTGCTCGACCAGGCCGCCGCCGCAGGCGTGCGTGGCTGCATCACCATCAGCACAACGACGCGCGACTGCCTCGACGCGTTGGCGATTGCGCGATCCGATCCGCGCGTGTGGTGCAGCGCCGGCGTGCACCCGCTCTACAGCGACCCGACCGACCCGCACGCGGCCGGCCGCGCCGGCGATGTTCATGTCTGGGACAACCTGCGCGTGGTCGCCAGCGATCCGCGCTGCGTCGCGTGGGGCGAACTCGGGCTCGACAATCACTATCCAACGCCCGCCAGAGACATCCAGCGCCGCGTGCTGGAAGAGCAGCTCGCGTTCATCACGAGCGTCAACCACGCGGGACCGGGAGGCATCGGCAAGGCGAGCGGCTTGCCGGTGGTCGTGCACTGCCGCGAGGCGTTCGATGACCTGATCCCGATCTTCAGATCCAGCGGGCTCCCGCCGGAGCGGATGGTGTTTCACTGCTTCACCGGCTCGCCGTCGGACGCGCGCAAGGTGCTCGACTTTGGCGCGTGCCTGAGTTTCACGGGCGTGCTGACGTACCCGAACGCGGGCGATGTGCGCGAGGCCGCCCGGCTGGCCCCGGCGGACCGGATCATGGTCGAGACCGACGCGCCATTTCTCCCGCCGGTGCCCCACCGCGGCAAGCGCCCGTGCGTTCCGGCGTGGGCCGCGTTCACGGCCCAGGAACTCGCGCGGGTCCGCGGCGTGAACGTCGAGGCGATGGCCGCGCAGCTCGACGCCAACACCGCCCGCTTCTTCAACATCCCCCTGCCGCCGGGCTGATCCCGCGGTCGGGGGCTTGGCGGGAAACGCCCCTACGATCTGGGCGGATGCACCCCATCTTCGACCAGCGCCGCGCCCTCATCCCCTTCCGCTCCACGCTTTTGCCGCAGATTTTCACGGACACGCTCATCATCGGCGCGGGCGCCGGCGGCCTGCGCGCCGCCATCGCCGCGGCGGGCGGCGACGACCCCTCCTCGCCCTCCGGCGACGTCATCGTCCTCTCGAAAGAAGGCCTCGACGACTCCAACACCGCGTGGGCCCAGGGCGGCATCGCCTCGGTGATGAGCGCCGATGACACGCTCGAGCACCACATCCAGGACACGCTCGTCGCCGGCGCAGGGCTGTGCGATGAGCCCGCCGTCCGCGCCATCTGCGGCGCCGGCCCGGCCCGCATGCAGGAACTCATCGACTGGGGCATGCGCTTCGACCGCGACGCGTCCGGCGGCGCGCACAAGCGCCCGGGCGGCACCGGCGGCGGCGAGGGCGAGCCCGGCGCCGTCCACCTCGGACGCGAGGGCGGGCACAGCCACGCCCGCATCCTGCACGCGCTCGGCGACGCCACCGGTCGCGAACTGGTCCGTTGCCTCAGCGAGAAGGTCCGCACCACCCCCGGCATCCGCGTCTTCGCCAACTGCTTCGCGCTCGACCTCATCACCGCCAGCAACGAGCCCGGCGCGCCCGTCATGGGCGCGATCACTCACCACCCGCGCTACGGCCTGCAGATGATCTGGGCAAAGACCACCATCCTCGCTACCGGCGGGGCCGGGGCCGTCTTCCGCGAAACCACCAACCCGCGCGGCGCCACGGCGGACGGTCTCGCCATGGCCTTCCGCGCCGGCGCCGTCGTGCAAGACCTCGCCTTCTTCCAGTTCCACCCCACCACGCTTTACCTCGCCGGGCGACCGCGCTGGCTCATCACCGAAGCCGTACGCGGCGAGGGCGCGCACCTGCTCGACCACTCCGGGCACCGCTTCATGCTCGACGAGCACCCGCTCGGCGAACTCGCCCCGCGCGACGTCGTCGCCCGCGCCATCGTCCGGCGCGTCGCGCTCCATGGCGGGACCAACGCCTTCCTTGACCTCCGCCCGATCGATCGTTTCCCCGACCGCTTCCCCGGCATCGCCGCGCTGCTCCGCAGTGTCGATCTCGATCCATCGCGCGACCTCATCCCCGTCAACCCCGCCGCCCACTACGCGATCGGCGGCGTCGCGACCGACCTGCTGGGCCGCTCCAGCGTGCCCGGCCTGTTCGCCGTGGGCGAAGTCGCCAGCACCGGGCTGCACGGCGCGAATCGCCTGGCGAGCAACTCGCTGCTCGAAGGTCTGGTCGTCGGCGAAGCCGCCGGGCGCATGGCCCTCGCCATCGCGCGGGCCTGCAACCCCGCGTTTAACGGCTCGACATCCAGCCCCGGCATGAACGGGTCCGGCAAGAGCAGTGCGCTGGAATGGGCCGAGCCGTCGCTCGCCGGCGGCACGGTGCGATTCCGCCCGCCGCCCGCGCCGGTGCCGGTCATCAGCGACATCCGCCCGGCGGAAACCGGCGAGCTCGACCTCGCCGACGTGCTCAGCAGCCTGCGCTCCGCCATGTGGCGCAACGCCGGCATCGAGCGCACGGGCGCGCGTCTGCACGACGTCATCGAGATGATCGACTTCTGGGCCCGCTACACCCTCGACAAGATCTTCGACGCACCGCCCGGCTGGCAGACGCAGAACCTGCTGCTCGTCGCCGCCATCGTCGCCCGCAGCGCCGCATGGCGCCGCGAAACCCGCGGCGGGCACTGGCGCACCGACACCCCGGAGCCAAGCGACACCTTCCGCGTGCACGACCGCTGGCGACGCGGCTGGACCGAGCCCGTCCTCGCCCCCGTGCTCGACGGCGCCCCCGCCGGAGCCGGCGCGTGACCACGCGCCCCGCAGGTGCCCGCACTGTCCGCGCGGCGGCGCTGTTAACGCTCGCCTTGACCGTCGGCGCGTGCGCGCCCGAAACCAAAGTCGTCCGCTACAAGCCGTTCCTCGCCAACCTCGGGCCCGCCCTGCAGGAGGGCATGACGCTCAAGGTCAACAAGGAGCCCGTGCTGAACGACGCCCGCGTCAGCCCGGTCGACCCGACCGCGGCCCCGGACAACCGCATCGTCATCGAGAACGAAGACGGCACCAAGACGCTCATCGCCCGCTCGCCGCAGCACGTCATGCTCCACGTCGAGCGATGTCTTGACGAGGGCGAGGACGACCTGCTGTTCGAGCAGATGGTCGCCGAGCAGACCAAGAACTACTTCCGGGCCCAGGGCAAGGACCCGCGCTCGTACATCGATCAACTGCGCGACGACCGGCGCGACATCGCGCGCCTCTTCGCGCGCATGCCGCAGGGCGAAAGCTCGCCCACGGTGATGCTCCGGCAGTTTCCCGAGCGCACCTGGCGCATCGACGTCGTCGGAAACTACGCGAAGGACCTGCGCTTCACGCGCCTCTGGGTCCAGATGGAACGCGGCCAGTGGAAACTGCTCTGGATCGACTGAACCCGGCCAACGCTCACCGCGTGACCTGATCGCGCGACTTGAGCGTGACGCGCACGACGGTCTCGCCGCCGGGCGCGCCCTCGCGCTTGATGGTCACGTCGACGACATCGCCCGGGTTGTGCTTGGCGAGCTGCGTCATCCACTGCGCCACGTCCGCGATCGGCTCGCCGTTCCACTTGACGAGCACGTCGCCCTTGACAATCCCGGCCTCCGCGGCGGACGTGCCCGCCGTCACCCCGTCGACGAGTACGCCCTCATTCTCCTCGCCGTAGTTTCCCGGCGCGATGCCGAAGCGGACTTTCATCGCGCCCATCGTGGGGGTCGCGGGGTCGTTCGCGTCGGCCCGCGGGCCGCGCCCGCCCGAGGTTGACGTGAACGTCAGCCGCTCCGGGCGCGTCGCGATCGTCCACGTCGTCTCGAGCGCCAGGTCCGCGACGCGCACGCCGCCTTCGAAGTTGATCGTGTCGATCACGTCCCGCGGCGTGTGATACTCGTCGTGCAGGCCCGTGAAGAAGTGCAGCACCGGGATGCCCGCGGCGTAGAAGGTCGCGTGGTCGCTCGGCCCGCGCCCGCCGGGCATGCGGTCCACCGGGATCCCGCTCGCCGCGATTAGGGGGTCAAGAATCTCGCCGAACTCCGCCGCCGTCCCCGTGCCGGCGAGTTCGATCCCCTCGTCGCGCAACCGGCCGATCATGTCCAGGTTGATCATCGCGCTGATCGCCGACGCCTCCAGCGGCGACGCCTTGACGAACTCGCGCGAGCCGATCAGGCCCATCTCCTCGGCGGAAAAGCCGATCAGCACGATCGAGCGCCGCGGCCCGCGGCTTCTCGCCGCCCGGTCCGCGACGTCCGCCGCGATCTGCAGCAGCCCCGCCGTGCCCGACGCGTTGTCGTCCGCGCCCGGGTGCACGATCCCGAACTCGTCCGACCGTGACCCGCCGGTGTACCCATACCCGACGTGGTCGAAGTGGGCCCCGACGACCACGTACTGCTCCGCGAGTTCGCCCACGCCCGGCAGCACCGCCGCGACGTTCCACGTCACCCGCGGCGCCCGCTCCAGCTCCGCGGCGAAAGTCACAGTTCCGTCGCCCAGCGTCGTCACCCCGCCCGCTTCATCCGCCAGACGCCGCAGTTCCAACCCCGTGCGCTTCTCGCCGACGGACTTGAGCAGCGCGTCGAACTGCTCGGGCCCGACGATCGCGGCCGGCACATCCACTTCGCGCATCCACCGCGTTGTCCCTTCGGTGGATTCGGCGCGCGTCACGCGTTCGTCGTCGGCGCCCGGGGTGTTGACGATGATCACGCCCGCCGCCCCGCGGCTGACGGCCTGCTGAATCTTTCCCGACAGCCCCGCGCTCGTGGTCCACGCGCCGTCCGACGCCTGGCGCCACTTGCTCTTGCCCTGCTCGTCCATCGGTTCAAACCGCAGAATCACGGCGATCTTGCCCGACAGGTCGTCGTTCTCGCCGTAGCTGCTGTAATCGCGCTCCGGCCCGCCCTTCTGGATCGAATACCCCACGAACGCCAGCGGCCCCTCCGCCTTGCCCGAGCCGCTGAAGCCCAGCACCACGTGCGGCACGTTCGTGCTCGTGCCCGCCGTCGTCCCAGACAGGTTCGAGGACTTGGCGACCGCGCGCCGCCCCGCCGTGAACTCCTGCATGAACACCGGCTCGGCCCCGGCCTCGCCCGGCATGCCGCCGCGAAGTCCCAGCGCCTTGAAGCGTGCTTCCAGCATCTCCGCCGCCAGGCGGTTGCCGACGGTCCCCGGCCCGCGCCCTTCCATCTTCGGGTCGGCGAGTTTGGCCACATCGGCGCGGTACGCCGCGACGCGTTCGGGATTGACCGGCGCCAGCGCAGCCTTCTCCGCCGCGGGGGCATCCGGAGCTTGGGCCGCGGCGGGCGCGGGGGATTCAGCGACGGCCTGCCCCCACGCCGGGTGGGCCATGGGAAGCGCCAGGGCTAGCCCCGCGCTGAGCACCATCAGCCCGACCGAAACACCATTCGACGTCCGCACACCGATCCGCTCGTCCTGAACGCTCATGCCCCAGTTATAGCCCGCCGCCGGGGATCTCACGGGCTTTCCGCGCGGTTCCGGGTTGGCGGCGAGTCGAACAAACCGCGCCCATCGAAACCTATCATGACTCGGACGAAGGGGGACCCTCGCTCACTCACGCCGGACTACCCGGCAGGACCCGCGATGAACACGACCACCGCGCCGCGCGCCACCGACCATGCCACCAACGGCGTGCACCCCGCCCCGCCGAGCACCATCGCCCCGGCCGCCTTGGCCCCGACGGATACCTTCGCGCGCCGCCACATCGGCCCCGCGGCCCACGAACTGCCCGAGATGCTCGCGGCCATCGGCTGCGCGTCGCTCGATCAACTTGTCGACCAGACCGTCCCCGCCGGCATCCGCATGAACCGCCCGCTGCGCCTCGAGGGCCTGCCCGTCGACGACTCGGCCGGCGAGTTCGCCACGCTGCACCGCCTCAAGGCCATCGCCTCGAAGAACCGCCCGCTCCGCTCGTTCATCGGCATGGGGTATTCCGACACCATCACGCCGCCGGTGATCCTGCGCAACGTCCTTGAGAACCCGGGCTGGTACACGCAGTACACGCCTTACCAGGCCGAGATCGCGCAGGGCCGCCTCGAAGCCCTGCTCAATTTCCAGACGATGGTGAGCGACCTGACGGCGCTCCCGCTGGCCGGCGCGTCGCTGCTGGACGAAGGGACCGCCGCGGCTGAGGCCATGGCGATGTGCTTCGGCATCGCCGGCGGGCACTCGGGCTCGCGCCGATCCTTCTGGGTCGCGCCGAACTGCCACCCGCAAACCATGGACGTCTGCCGCACGCGCGCCGAGAGCATGGGGATCGATCTCAAGATCATCCCGCGCGACGCCCTCCCGCACGCCGGCGCCACGCGCCCCCCGCTCGACGGGATCGACCTCTCCACCGCCTGCGGCGTGTTGATTCAGTATCCCGCGACCGACGGTTCGATCGACTGCTACGAGCGCTTCACCAAGGCCGTGCACGCGGGCGGGGCCCTCCTCGTTGCCGCCACCGATCTGCTCGCACTGACCCTGCTCCGCCCGCCCGGCGAGTGGGGGGCCGACGTCGCCGTTGGCTCGGCCCAGCGCTTCGGCGTGCCGATGGGCGCCGGCGGGCCCCACGCCGCGTTCATCGCCACCAAGAACGAGTTCGCCCGCAAGCTCCCGGGCCGCATCATCGGCGTCAGCAAAGACGCGCAGGGCAACACCGCCCTCCGCATGGCCATCCAGACGCGCGAGCAGCACATCCGCCGCGAAAAGGCCACCAGCAACATCTGCACCGCCCAGGCCCTCCTGGCGATCATCGCCGGGCTCTACGGCGCTTATCACGGGCCTCACGGGCTCACGAAGATCGCCCGGCGGATCCACGATCACACCCGCATCCTCGCCTTCGGCATGCGCTGGCTCGGGCACAAGGTCCTCACCGACCTCTACTTCGACACCATCCGCGTCCTCCCCGTCATCGGCGAGCACTGCAAGAGCGACGCCAAGGGCATCATCGCCGCGGGCATCGCGCGCGGCTTGAACATCCGCGATTTCGGCGACGGCACCCTGGGCGTCTCGCTCGACGAGACCACCACCGTCGACGACCTCAAGCAGATCCTCGCCTCCTTCGGGTGCGGGCGCGGCTTTGACATCGACATCACCGAGCCCGTCCCGTCCGATCGCGACGTGCTGCCGCCCGAGTTCCGGCGCACCTCCGCGTTCATGACCCACCCCGTCTTCAACACGCACCACTCCGAAACGGAGATGCTCCGCTACATCTTCAAGCTCATGGGGCGCGACCTCTCGCTGGCCCACAGCATGATCCCCCTCGGCTCATGCACCATGAAGCTCAACGCCACCAGCGAGATGATCCCCGTCACCTGGCCCGAGTTCGGGCGCATGCACCCCTTCGCCCCGGCCGACCAGCAGGGCGGCTACGCCGAGATGTACAAGGACCTTGAGCGCTGGCTCGCCGAGATCACCGGCTTCGCCGCCGTCAGTCTCCAGCCCAACGCCGGCTCGCAGGGCGAATACGCCGGCCTGCTCATGATCCGCGCGTATCACCGCGCCCGTAATCAGGCTCACCGCACCGTCTGCCTGATCCCCGACTCGGCCCACGGCACCAACCCCGCCTCCGCCGTCATCGCCGGCATGGACGTCGTCCCCGTCGCCAACACGCCCACCGGCGACATTGACCTGGCCGACCTCAAGGCCAAGGCCGAGGAGCACAAGGACCGCCTCGCCGCCCTCATGGTCACCTACCCCTCGACCTACGGCGTCTTCGAAGAGCACATCAAGGAAATCTGCGACGTCGTCCACCGCTGCGGCGGGCAGGTCTACATGGACGGCGCCAACATGAACGCCCAGGTCGGCCTCTGCCGCCCCGGCGACATCGGCGCCGACGTCTGCCACCTGAACCTGCACAAGACTTTCTGCATCCCGCACGGCGGCGGCGGCCCCGGCATGGGCCCCATCGGCGTCGCGCCCCACCTTGCCCCGTTCCTCCCCGGCCACGCCGTCTCCAACCCCTGGTCCGCCACCGACAAGTCCCGCCAGGGCTTCGACGCCGGCGTCGGGACCAAGGCCACCGGCGCTGTCTCCGCCGCGCCCTACGGCTCGCCCAGCATCCTCACCATCTCCTGGATGTACATCGCCATGATGGGCGCCCAGGGTCTGACCGACGCCACCCGCGTCGCCATTCTCAACGCCAACTACATGGCTAAGCGTCTCGAGAGCCACTACAAGGTGCTCTACACCGGCAAGCATGGCCGCTGCGCTCACGAGTTCATCATCGACGTCGGACACTTCGAACAATCCGCCGGCGTCAAGGCGGAAGACGTCGCCAAGCGCCTCATGGACTACGGCTTCCACGCCCCGACCATGTCCTGGCCCGTGCCCGGCACGCTCATGATCGAGCCCACCGAGAGCGAGCCCAAGGCCGAACTCGACCGCTTCTGCGACGCCATGATCGCCATCCGCGCCGAGATCGCCAAGATCGAAAAGGGCGAGTGGCCCCGCGACAACAACCCCCTTAAGCACGCCCCGCACACGGCCCACGTCGTCTGTGCCACCGAGTGGTCCCGCCCCTACCCGCGCGAGACCGGCGCCTTCCCGCTCCCCTGGCTCCGCGGGCACAAGTTCTGGCCCAGCGTCGGCCGCGTCGACAACGCCTTCGGCGACCGCAACCTCGTGTGCGCCTGCCCGCCGATG
>CAZTQN010000053.1:0-20700 GCA_964615765.1 uncultured Phycisphaeraceae bacterium | reverse complement strand
GCCCCGGGGTTTTGTAAACCGCAGGTCGTCGGTTCAAGTCCGACAGGTGGCTCTTCTCCCGGCCCGCGGCGGTTTATCGCCCGGGCTTGGCGGGCCCGTCGACCAGCAGCGGGAGCGACGCCGTCGCCCCGTTGCCCTTCCCGTCGCGCACGATCGCGTACACGCGGTACATCCCCGGCTCGCTCGGCAGGCGGATGTCCGCCCCGCTGAGGTCGGAGCGCACGATCGACGCGGCGATCGTCTCGGGCGTGGCCATGTGGTCGCCGCCCGTCACGTACTGCCCGCTCTCGCGCAGCAGCGTCCACTCCGCCGCGAGCGTGTCGCCGTCCGGGTCCGACGCGCTGAGGGCGATGCGCACCGTCGCCCCGGGCTGCCCTCGATCGCCGGGCGTGACGGTGAGCGGGCGGATCTCCGGGCACCGGTTGGCCGGGGCCTTGCCCGTCCACAGCGTGCTCAGCGCGTCGGTCGCGGCCAGGCGCGTGCCATCGGGCAGCAGCAGGCCGAACCACGTCGTGGTCGTCTCGACCTTGTTGCCCCACAGGAACGCGTACGACCCCAGGCATCGGCCCTCACGCCCCTTCACCGAGCCGGTGTACGTCCCCACATAGTCGGCGACCTTCTCGTTGCTGGTCGCTTCGACGGGCGCGCCGATGGCGTTCCGCCCGATCTCCCACGCGCCCTTCGGGCCGAACTCGGTGATGACGAAGGGCTTGGTGCCCCCGGCCTTGGCGTACCGCTCGGCGACCGACGCGCCCCCGCCGTAGGCGTTGATGCCGATCACGTCGATGTCCGGGCACAGGCGGTGAATGTTGCGGGCCTTGACGCCGTCTTCACCGATTTCCGCGATCACCGTCATCGTCGGGTGGTTGGGGTCAAGCTGCTTGATGAGCGAGGCGACGGAGTTGACGGCGGACCAGATCGCCGCGTCCTTCCCCTCGCCCTCCATCTCGTTGCCCACGCCCCACATCAAGAGGGCGGGGTGGTCCTTGTACTGCTGCACGGCGGCCCGGGCCTTGTCCAGCAGCGTCGCGACAAACGCCGGGTCGTTGTAGTTGAACCCGTGCCGCGGGTGCTCCAGCCAGATGCCGACCGTCACCGTCAGCCCGTGCTGGTGGGCCTTATCGAGCACCGCGCCGATGTCGTCGGCCCCCCAGGTGCGGATCGAGTTCCCGCCCAGGCGGGCCAAGAGGTCCAGGTGCGTCTGCCCGCCGGCCCCGAGGATGAAGTACGGCTCGCCGTTGCGCAAAAGCCGCCACTTCCCCGGCTCCCCGGCGAGTTCCACCCGGCTCGGCCCGCCCGGTTCGACGGAAGCCGCCCCGGAGGAGGAGGCGCCGGCGTGCGCCGCGGCGCCCGCCAGAAAGAACACAGCGATCGACAGGGTCAAGAGCGTGTTGCGGATCATGGTGTGCCTACGTTTCCCTCGTGAACGACCGAAAGGCGGACAAACGCGCGGACCGGCCCAGGAAGGGCGCTGCCAGCATCCGGGATGTGGCCGCCCTGGCCAAGGTCTCGATTTCCACCGTCAGCCGTGTCATGAACGAGCCCGACCGGGTCGCCCCGGAAACCGCGGCCCGCGTTCAGAAAGCCATCGAGCGGCTCGGCTATGTCATGAGCCCGACCGCCGGCGGGCGTGAGAGCCACGTCATCGGCCTGGCCCTGCCCCGGTTCCACGGCGAGTTCATGACCTGGCTCTTGCACGGCGCCGACGAAGAGGCGACCCGCCAGGGCTATCACCTCATGATGACGACCATCGCCACGAGCGTCGACGGGCACGCCCGCCGTCGCATCGTCGGGTCCGACCTCATCGACGCCCTGCTGGTCGTGCTCACCGAGAAGGAAGACCCGCTGGCCGACGAAGTCCGCGCCTCGGGCGTGCCCACCGTGGTCATCGACACCGACCTCAGCGCCCGCGGGCTCGACAGCGTGGTGCTCGACAACGACCGCGGGACGCACGAAGCCGTGGAGCACCTGCTCCGCTGGGTCGCGCCGCGCGATCTGTACTTCGTCGGCGGGCCGAGGGGAAACTTCGACAGCCTCCAGCGCGCCAAGGCCTTCACCGACGCGCTCAAGTCCCGCGGGCACACCGTCACCGCCGACCAGGTCGTCTTCGGCGAGTACGCCGTCGAGTGGGGCAAGGAGTGGGGCGTCCGCATGCTGCAGTCCCCCGGCGCCAAGAAGCGCGAGGGGTGCGTGGGCGTGCTGGCGGCGAACGACAAGATCGCCTGCGGGGTCATGCACGTCGCGGAAGACGCGGGCGTGAAGATCCCCGACGCGATCCGCATCGTCGGGTTCAACGACTCGCAGATCTCGCGCCTGGTCCGCCCGACGCTGTCGACGGTCGCGCTGCCGATGCAGGAGATGGGCGCGATGGCCGTCCGCCTGCTGGTCCGGCGCATCGAGAACCGGGCCGCGGAAACGGTGTGCAGCAAACTCCCGACACGACTGATCGTGCGGGAGAGCAGCACCGTGGTGAACTTCTGATCGGGCCGCGTGGATCACGGGCATCCTGAGAAGTACAGCGTCAGGTAGGTGAACAGGTCGTTGACGGTGATCTGGCCGGAGGCGTCGACGTCGACGGTCTTGCCGTTGCACGTCACGCCGGCTTCCCCGGCGCAGTTCTGGAAGTACGCCGTCAGGTACGTGAACAGGTCCTGCACCGAGACAGTGCCGTCCTGGTTGAAGTCGGCGAAGCAGGGCGCGATCGGCCCCGGCGTGGCGTAGGTAAAGGTCATGTCGTCGAAGTACGCGTTGCCGGAGCCGGTGCCGGTCTGCACCATCACCAGCGCCACGCGGGCCCGGGCCGTGCCCGCCGGCGCGATGGCGTCCAGCGTCGCAGGGATCGCGGTGCCCGTCGGCGACGTCGACGTGATCGCCGGGATCTCGGCGAAGCTGATCTGCGTCCCGCTCGCGTTGTACCACTCGACCTTCAGCACGACCGACGCGCCCGTGACCAGCCGGTCGGCCGGGAAGTGCCGCCCGACGGTCGTCGCACGCCACGCCTGCCCCGGCGAGGCGGGCAGATCCTGGAACGCGCCGGCGTAGTACGGCCCGGCACCGGCGATCCCGCCGATGCGCACGCTCCGTGTCCCGCTGTTCGCACCCGTCGTCGAGGCGCCCGCGTTCCCGAACGTCTGCCACGACGTGATCGTGCCGCCCGTGCCAACCGTCTCGAAGCCCGGGTTCGCGAGCGGCAGATCGCGCTGATACACCCGCACCCAGTCG
This sequence comes from uncultured Phycisphaeraceae bacterium, assembly GCA_964615765.1. Classification (GTDB taxonomy): domain Bacteria; phylum Planctomycetota; class Phycisphaerae; order Phycisphaerales; family UBA1924; genus CAZTQN01. The sequence goes on along the minus strand of CAZTQN010000053.1, from coordinate 17,478 downwards.
ACGTACAAGAACCCCGGGAACACCGTCGAAGCGTCCGGATTGCCCGGCAGCGTCCCGCCGATGGCGAGATTCAGGATCACGTACATGGGCTCGGCGGGCACGTTGGTGGTGGTCGTGAACCGCAGCACGTCATCGACGAACCAGTCGATGCGCCCCGGCGACCACTCGACGGCGAACTCGTGGAAGCCCGCGGCGAAGTTCGGGCCCACGTACGACCCGCCCCACGACGCCACGCCGCCCGGCTGGGGCCAGTGCTGCGTCATCAGCACGCGGTTGGGCTGGTCGCCGGTGATTTCCATCACGTCGATCTCGGGCGGCCACACGTCCGCCGCTGGGAGCAGCCAGAACGCGGGCCAATACCCGCGTCCGGCGGGCACCATCATGCGGGCTTCGAAGCGGCCGAACTGCTGCGCGAACTTGCCGCGCGTGTTGATGCGGGCCGAGGCGTACTGCCGCCCGCCCACGGTGCGGCGCTCTCCCTTGATGATCAACAGCCCGTCGGCGACGGTGGCGTTGCTGGGCGCGTAGTACTGCAGCTCCGCGTTGTACGGCCAGGGGATGTTCTCCGCCGTCCACGTATTGCCGCGCAGCGACGTGCCCAGGAACTCCTCGCTCCACACCAGCCGCCAGCCGGGCACGTTCGCCGAACTCCCCGCGGCGGGCAAGGCCTGCGTGAGGACGCCCAGGGTGCTGACCATTCCGACACCGATGCACTTCCGGACGCTCATCGCGTGCCTCCCTGACTGTGTGTGGACGAACCCATCAGACCGTTGCGGACCACCGCCCCCGCCGCACGCCCCGGCGCGTGGGCCAGCGCCGCACCGTCGCTTTCGATGATCGTGCGGTACCAGATTGCCGAATCCTTCAGCGTGCGCTGCTGCGTGCGGTAGTCGACGTAGGTCAGCCCGAAGCGTTCGCGGTATCCCTCGGCCCACTCGAAGTTGTCCATGATGGACCAGTGGAAATAGCCGCGGATGTCGACCCCGTCCTCGATCGCCCGCCCGAGCTGCAGCAGGTGCCGCCGGGTGTAGTCGATCCGCTGCGGGTCCTGCACGCGCCCGTCCAGATCGACAAAGTCGACGTTGGCCATCCCGTTCTCGGTGATGACGATCGGCAGGCGGTACCGCTCGGCGATCAGGCGCGGGCCCCAGTACAGCACCTCGGGCTTGATCAGCCAGCGGAACGTCGTCACCGGCGCCCCGGCGTGCGCGGGGATCGTCACCGGCTCGCCCTCCGCGCCCGCCTTCACCGTCTCGCCGCTGTAAATGTTCAGTCCGTAGAAATCCAGCGGCTGGCAGATCGTCTTCATGTCGCCCTCGTGGGGCGTCGGCGCGTCGTCGCCGAAGAGCTCGAGCCCGTCCGCGGGGTAGTGCCCGAGGCAGATCGGGTCGGCGTACCACGTGTTGTTCCAGGCGTCCTTGCGACGGATGGAGAACATCGCGTGCCGCGCCGCGTCAAGGTCCGCCGGCGAGTCGCTCGCGGGCACGGAGACATGCCCCACGGGCGCCCAGCCGACGCGGATCGCCCGCGGCGCACAGGCTCGCAGCGCCTGCACCGCCCGCCCGTGGGCCAGCAGCGAGTGGTGCGTCGCCAGCAGGCAGTCCTTCAGCGGGAGTTTGAGCCCCGGCGCGTGCTTGCCGTCGGCGTGTCCGAGCCCGATGTACACCTGCGGCTCGTTGAGCGTGATCCAGTTGTTGACGCGGTCGCCCAGGCGGGCCGCCATCACCGCCGCGTACTCCGCGAACCACGCCGCGCTGTCCCGGTTCAGCCACCCGCCCCGGTTGAACAGCGCCTGCGGCATGTCCCAGTGGAACAGCGTGACCCACGGCTCGATGCCCGCCTCCAGCAGCGCGTCCACCAGCCGGTCGTAGAACTCCAGCCCCTTCGCGTTGCCCGCGCCCGTCCCCTCCGGCAGCACGCGCGGCCAGGCGATCGACAGCCGGTACGCCCGCAGCCCGATCGACTTCATCAGCGCCACGTCGCCCAGGTAGCGGTGGTAGTGATCGCACGCGACCTCGCCCGTGTCCCGGTTGTGCACCGCGTCGGGACGCTTGCAGAACTCGTCCCACACCGAGGCGCCGCGCCCGTCCGCCGTCGCGGCCCCTTCGATCTGGTACGCGCTCGACGCCGCACCCCACGCAAAGTTCTTCGGGAACATCATGCCACTGCTCCTCGGAGACGTCGTCATTCCTTGACGGCCCCGCTAGTCAACCCGGAAATGAACTCCCGCTGAAGCAGCAGGAACAGCGCCAGCACCGGCGCCACCGACACCAACGCCCCAGCGATCTGCAGACCGTAGTCCTGGTAGTACACACCCTTGAGCTGCGCCACCGCAACCGACAGCGGGAACTTGCTCTCGCTCTGCAGAACCACCTGCGGCGCGATGAAGTTGTTCCACACCCCGAGGAACGTGATCAGCATGAACGCGCCGACCATCGGCCTCAGCAGCGGCAGCGCCACCGCGAAAAAGATCCGCAGCTCCCCGCTCCCGTCGATCCGGGCCGCCTCGATCAACTGCGTCGGCACCGACGACAGCGTCGCCTGGCGGAACAGGTACACGCCGAACGCGGGCGCCGCCGCCGGCAAGATCAGCCCGGTGAACGAATCCAGGAGGTCCAGCCGGTACAGGAGCTGATACCCGGGCGCGAGCACGAGCGTGGGGGGGATGATGACCGACGCGAGCACGATTCCGAGCATCACGCCGCGACCGCGGAACGCGTATCGCGCCAGCGCATACCCCGCCATCGCGCACACCAGCGTCGCCACCACCGCCGTCACCGACGACAGGAACACGGAGTTGAGCAGGGCCCGCAGCACGGGCGTGCCGGAGAACAGCTCGCGGAAGTTGTCGAGCGTGAACCGCGACAGATCAATCCGCCCGTCCTCGCCGACGGGCAGGAACGCCGAGGTAAAGAAGTCCTCGTTGCGCTTGAACGCGCCGCACACCAGCCACACGAACGGCACGAGCGTCACCAGCGCGAGCGCGTACGCGACCACATGCACGAATGTTCTGGCCGGGCCGCTGGTCGACGGGCCGCTCACGCCGCCCCCTTGGCGCCCGCGTCGCGCCCGAGCCACCGCTGCGCCACCGCGCACCCGATCAGCAGGATCGAGATCAGCCACCCGACGGCGCTCGCGTACCCCAGGTCGCCCTGGTCAAAGCCCATCTGGTACAGGTACATCACCAGCGTCAGGCCCCGGTTCTCCGGGCCCGCCGTCGCGTTGAGCATGATGTACGGCAGCTCGAAGAGCTGGAAACTGCCCACGATCGACAGCAGCACCACGAACGTGGCCACCGGCCGAATCTGCGGCACGATCACGTGCACGAACCGCGCGATCGGCCCCGCCCCATCGATCGTCGCCGCCTCCACCAGTTCCTTCCGCACGTTCTGCAGCGCGCTGAGGAAGTACACCATGTTGAACCCGACGTACTGCCACAAAGACGCGATGATCAGCGCCGGCAGCACATACCGCTGCAGCCACGGGAAGTCGAGATCCCACCCGATGGCGCTGTGCAGCGCCTGGTTCAGCAGGCCCGTCCGCTTCTCGAAGATGACCCCGAAGATCATCGCGACAAACACCACGCCCACCAGCACGGGCGCGAAGAACGCCGCCCGCAGCACGCCGCGCCCGCGGACATCCGGCCGGTTCAGCAGCAGCGCCAGCCCGAGCGCCAGCGGCAACTGAATGAACACGCTCCCGAGCGTGAATAGTGCGGTGTTCCGAACCGCCGTCCAGAACAGCGGATCCTCCAGCACGTGCCGGTAGTTCGACAGCCCTACGAACCGCGCGTGGGCCGGGCCGAAGGTTTGCTGCGTCGACAGCACCGCCGACTGCACCGCCGGGTACGCGAAGAACACCACGAACAGCACCGCGAACGGGGCCATCAGCACCCACGGCGCCCACCGCGGCGATGTTCCCGCGCCGGCGCTCATGGTGCCGCACTCCCGCCGCCCGCCGCGCTCGCCGACGGCTCGTTCAGGAACACGTTGCGGTCCATCTGCGACCGCACCTGCGTCTCGGCCTCGCGCAAGAGCTCCATCGCCCGCGCGTGCAACTGGTCCGGCGCGAACGTCCCGCTCGAGCGAGCGTGCGCGCCCAGCGCGATCACCGCCGTCTGCACCCGCTGCTTCGCCAGCGTGTTGTAGGGCGAACTCGTCCGCGCCGGGACGCCGGGCGCCAGCGCGATGTAGTCCAGCCCCTTGCGCTGGCCCGCGAAGTACGGGTCCGGCTGCGCGAACACCGGGTCATCCCACAGCGTCCGCACCGGCGTGATGATGTCCGCCTCCGACCACAGCTTCCGCGCCAGTTCCGGCGACAGGTACAGCTTCTTCGCCACTTCCCACAGGTGGTCCTGGTTCGGCGCCGTCTTGGCGATCCCCAGCATCGTCCCGCCCCACACGCTCGTCCGCCGCCCACCGCGTTCCCACGCCGGCAGCGGCATCAGCTTCACCTTCCCGGAAAGCTGCGGGATCTCGTTCTTCCAGATGTTGCACATCCAGTCCGGAATGAACGCCGCGAGCACGTAGCCCTCGGCCTTGAGCCGGTTGCCGCTGGCGGAAAAGTCCGGCGCGTCGGCCGCGATCCGCCCCGGCCCATAGCACCACGACACGATCGTCGCGATCACCCGCGCGTTCACGTCCGTCGCGATCCGCGCTTGCCCCTGTTCATCAAACAGCCCGCCGCCCGCCTGCAACATCAGCACTTCCAGCAGGTCGTCCTTGTCATCCCACAGGTTCAGGAGGTACCGCGCCCGCTGCCCCGACGCGTCCGCCGGGCCCATCAGCGGCGACATCACCCGCACGAAGTCGTCCCACGTCTCGATCGTCCGGACGTCGATCCCCGCCGCCTCGACGATGTCGGCCCGATACCCCAGCATCACCGGGTGCACATCGTGCGGCAGGCCGAAGATCCGCCCGCGCGAAGACCACGGCCCGAACGACGCCTCGTTGATCTGCGAGCGCAGCCCCTCCCGCTCCAGCCGGTCTGTCAGGTCCGTGAACCCGATGCTCTCCAAGGGCCCGACGAACGCGCGGGCGGCGATCCGGCGCTCCGCCTCGATCAGGTCCGCCGTCGGCGTGTTGGCGAGAAAGCCCTGCAGCATGCGCCGTTCGAGCGCAGGGAAGCTGAGCACGGTCATGCGCGGACGATCGGCATCGGGCCAGGTCGTGACGATCGGGTCGTACATCTGCTTGTGCAGCCGCGCGACCATCCACATCTGCACCCCGTCAACCCGCGGCACGGGCGCGAGCGCCACGCCCAGGGTCGACAGCACCGCCAACGCGATGATCACCAGGATCCCCGCGGCGCGACCGGAAGCGCCCGCCCGCCGGATCGCCCGCCCGGGAGCGGGCCCGGGCGCGTGTGTGCTGGATGGTGATCCGCTCATCGCTGCAACTCGATCGCCCGCAGAGTGCACGTCGGCCGCTCTGCCCCCGCCCCAACTCGCAACACCGCTCGCGCCGTCCGCTCAGGGGTTGTCGGGCTCCATCTCGAAGTCCAGCAGCGACCACAGCGCGGCCTTGCGGCTCTTGCCCGTGGTGCGGTTCACAAGCTTGTTGAAGTCAAACCCGTTCACGTGCCCGTCCACAAACCCGATGTTGGTCGAGCCGACGAGCGCCGAGAGCTCCTTCTGACGGCGCGGGTGCCGGTAGTACGGCAGGTACGACTTCGGGAACACGCCCTCGCTCTCGGGCGCCTGCGTGTAGTTCTGGTTCGGGAACGCGAACGAGCCCAGCCCGTTCCCGCCGCCGAAGCGCACGCCCGGCAGGCCGAGATACCCGACCTGTCCGATCGCGAACCACGTCCGCGGCTTGCTCGTGTCCTCGCTCGGGAACGTGCCCCACGCCTCCGCCATCAAGATCATCTGCGAGCCCAGCTCGACGTTCGCGTCGAACGCGCGCCCGATCAGATTCTCTTGAGGGTTGACCGCGGTGCTCCCCGGCGGGAACGACTCGACCGTGCCGTCGGTCCGCAGACGCCAGCTGCCGGCGCTCGCCGCCCAGAAGTTCATGCTGTACGAACGCCCCGCCGCCGGGTGGTTCGGACACTGCATCACGCCCCCGCCGACCGTGTTGTTCTTCGTGTTGCTGGGCAGCAGGTTGGTGTCGTTGAACTGCGGCAGATACTGCCCGATCCGGGGCACGTCGTACCAGATCATGCTGATCTTGCCCGTGTCCCGGTCCGGCGCGCTGTCCAGGATCGGCGGGAACTTCCCGCCGTAGTCCGTCGCGTACACGATCTGCGCCGTGACCAGCTGCCGAACGTTCGACTTGCACAGAACGTCCCGGGCCGAATCGCGGGCCCGCCCCAGCGCCGGCAGCAGGATGCCGATGAGCAGGGCGATGATCGCGATCACCACCAGCAGTTCGATCAGCGTGAATCCGCGAGACGCGCGTGCTTCGGGTTCGTGCCGCTTCAGTGTGGTCGTCATGGGTCTCTCGTGATCAGGGGACTCGGGCTCGAGCGAGTGGGCGGCGTACGCCCACTCGCGCCAGACACGGCGGCTCAACGCATCCGCCCCTCAAGAACCGGCGATCGCGTCCCGTCCGGGAGCACTCGGAAGCGCTCTCGCGGCGGGCGGCCGGTAGACAAGTTCACGTCGAACATCGTCGGGCGGATCGTCCGCACACGCGGCTCGGCCTGCCCGAGCAGCGAGCGCGTCAGCCACAGTGCCGCCGTCTCGCCCATCATCCGCGCGTCCTGACACACCGCCGTGAACGGCGGCCAGGTGTGATGCCGGATGTCGCTGTCATCGAACCCGACGATCGACAGATCGCCGGGGATGTTGATCTCAAGTTCCTTCGCACGGCGCATCGCGCCGACCGTCGCCAACGGGTCCGTGAAGTACACGGCGGTGGGGGGCTTGGGCATCCCCATGATCCGGTTCATCGCCGCGATCCCGCCCTCGAAACTCGCCGTGATCTCGATCACCAGCGACGGGTCCGCCTCGATGCGGTTGTCCGCCAGCGCCTGGGCATACCCGTCCCGCCGATCACGGTGGTCCGTGTCCGGCACGTTGTGCACCGCGCACGCGATCCGCCGGTGACCCAGCTGGATCAGATGCTCGACCGCGCGACGGCTGTCGTCCCGCGAGTCCGAGCAGATGTAGTTCACACGCGGATCATCGAACCGGTCCGCGACGACGACCGACGGGAACCCCTCCGCCGCGATCGCCGCACACACGCCCCGCGTCGATTCGAACGTCCGCACGATCACGCCCCGCAGCCCCTTGCGGATGAAAAACTGCGTGTACGTCTCTTCCGGAGACTTGTCCCGCTGCAGGTTCACGAGCTTGACGTCGAACTTCTGCTCGTTCACTCCGCGCAGGATCCCCGTCAGCAAGGCCGCGTCGAAGGCGCCGTAGTCGGCCTTCACCGGCTCGCCCGGGTACACCAGCCCGATCACCGTCGTCAGCCGCTTGCCGATCCCCGGCGCGTACCCGCTCTGGTTGGCCGCCTGCACCACGCGGTCCCGCGTCAGCGGGTCCACGTCCGGATGGTTGTTGAGCGCCCGGGAGACGGTCGCGACCGACACCTTGGCGATCTTGGCGATCTGTCGGACGGATGACATGGCAACTCTCGGCGAAGAAAGGGAACAGTCAGGACAGGCGCCCGGCGGCACCCGACACCCCCGGCCGGGCGCACGGCGGTGGTCGCCGTGCGCCCGTGGAGGTCAGGAGAGTCATGGCTTCAGCAGCCGGCGAAGTACGCCGTCAGGAAGTCGAAGATGTCCTGCACGGTCGCGGTCCCGCTGCCGTTGAAGTCGGACGGGCAGGCGGTGCAGTTGGTGGGGGAGCAGGTCACGCCCGGGCCGGCGAACACGCCGCCCAGCGCCGAGCACAGCGTCTGCACCGTCGTCACGCACACGCCGCTCCGGCGGTTGCAGCACGCGCCCGGAGCGCCGGGGCAGGTGTTCGGCGTGCACACGCCGCCCGCCGTGAACGTGCCGGTGCACCCGGCCGAGTTCGTGACCGAGCACGCGCCCTCGGCGCCACAGCAGCGCCCAAGGTTCTGGTTCGGGGCCAGCACCAGGCTCGCGTCATCGAAGAACGCTTCGGTGTTGAACACCGGGTTGACGGGGTTGAACGTGAACGACTGCACCGCCAGCACAAGGCGGGCCGACACGGCGTCCGCCGGCGCGGTGCCCTGGACGACGTACTCCACCCAGTCGTCCGTCAGCGACGGATTCAGGATCGGGATCCCGCCCGTGTTGCCGCCGGTGGCGTTGACCCATTCAATCTTGATATCGATCCCGTTCTCGTTGGGCAGCGCGCCCTTCTTGGCCCAGATCCGGAACTGATAGTCCAGCCCGCCGGAGAGGCCGCCGACGGTCTGCTGCACGCCGCAGAACGCGTTCCCGTCCCCGCCGACGAACAGCCGCAGCGAGCGCGTCCCGGTCCGGAACTGCGTCTCGACGTTGTTGGCAAACAGCACCGACGTGGGCGGGCCGCCGTAGAACGTGCCCCAGTTATCCGGCACCACGGTGTTCTGCGCGATGTCCGTCTCATAGCCCGGGTTGCCGACCGGCGCTTGCGCCATCGCCGCAGCGCCCGTACACATCGCCACCACCGCCCCAACCACCGACCAGAACTTGCGTTGCATGGTGAACTCCTTCGAACTCGACCGGCGGCCAGAACGGCCCGCCCTGTACGCCCACGCCCGTGTCCCGCCCACAGACTACCACGGCTGGAACACTTCTGCAACTGTTTCAGTCGCACGGTGGAAAAAACTCCCGCCCCTGGGCGCCGTCCCGATCCATCCGGGTGCCCAGCCCGTCCCGCTGCGCCCCGAGCGCGCGCTCGCCCAGCGCCGATCCTTCTTTCTGCCGCCGATCGCGCCCGTCACGTTCCGCGAAAAATCCGCAGAAAACCGCCGCAAACCCAGCGATCCGCGCCCGCCGTGCCCGCCCGAACACTGCCCCACACGGCTCACCTGGCGGCCCCGCCCCGCCCCGCCAACGCCACGGGCCTCCCCGGCCCGTCTCTCACTTCGTTCAGGGGAAGTCTCCAAAAGCACACCGACTGTTCCTGAAACAGTTGCAGGAACCTCACCGGTGCGGTAGTCTGCATCGGTGCCGCTCACGGGCGTCGGGCGGAAGGTCCGTCCGAGCCCTCCCCGGCCGAGAGAGAGAGAGAACATCATGGCTCGCGCTCGTGTTTCCGTCGTTGTCTGCGCCGCGGCTCTGGGGATCGCCGCGTCCGCCCACGCCAACATTCTGAACAACCCCAGCTTCGAAAACCCGCTCCTCGGCGGCGGCGACGTCTTCGGCGCCCCCGGCTGGAACGCCTACGGCGGCGGCACCTTCACCCTCGCGCAGAGCGTCGGCGTTCCCGCCCACGAAGGCGTCCAGGTCCTGAAGACCTTCGGCTTCTCCGGCGTTTTCCAGGACCACCCCGTCCTCCCCGGCGACAACGTCTCCGCCTCCGCCTGGATGCTCAACTGGTCCAGCGACCCCATCCAATCCACCAACACCGGCGCCTATGCCCAGCTCCTGCTCATCTTCCTCGCCGGCGACGCCACGACCCAGATCGGGCCCACCCTCGTGAACGAGTTCATGCAGCCCGTCCCCGCTTTCGACACCTGGATCCAGCGGTCCATCAACGCCGTCGCCCCCGCGGGCTCGGCGTACGTCCGCTTCCAGCTCAACACCGGCAACGCCGAAGGCGGCGCCATCATGTACGATGACGCCAGCCTCACCGTCCCCGCACCGACCGCCGGCGTGCTCGGCCTGGTCGGGCTCGCGGCCCTTCGCCGCCGCCGCGCCCGCTGATCCGGTCATCACCCGATCACACCCCGGGCTCATCCGCGACAGCGGATCAGCCCGATTACGGAGGTAGGCATGCCGATGAACACGATGTGCGTGCGCGCTGTGGTCGGAACGCTCGTCGGCGCGGCTGCCGCGCTCTTTCTTGCCCCAAGCGCCCACGCGCAGCCCATTGTCCCGCTCGGCGCCGGCGAGTACTACGCCTCCACGCCCGCGGGCTTCGAAGTCCCGTCGGACAACACCGGCGCCCCAGTCTCGCCCCGCGTCACCGCCTCCTTCGTCGGCCCGCCGCCCACCAACACGTGGTGGTCCTCGCTCATCTGGCAGCGCTACCCCGGCAACGCCTTCGGCGAGATCATGCACCCCAACCCGCTCGCGATGAAGGCTCAGGCCGTGGGGCTCGAGGTCTCCGCGCCGCGCACCCCCAGCACCACGTCGACCGACTACTTCTATTCCTTCACGCGCGCGTTCACGATCAGCGTCCCCGGCCTGAACGCTCCCGCCGTCCGCGTCGCCGCCGCCGGCGACTGGACCGTGACCGCCGAGTGGGCCTCGCCCGGCCGCTCTCTCCGCGCTACGTTCGGCCGCGGCCTCCCCTACGTCTACGCCGACATCACCGGCCCGAGCGCCTCCGTCGCCTTCAACGCCGCCGGCTCGCCCCAGGTCTGGTCCAACTCCGGCAACGTAGTCGGCGTCACCATCGCCGGCACGCCCTACGGCTTGTTCGCCCCCGCCGGCGCCACCTGGTCCATCGCCAGCAACACCGCTACCAGCACGCTCGCCGGGCGCACCTATTTCGCCGTCGCCGCCCTGCCCGACGCGCAGCCCGCGACCCTCGCCCTGTTCGCGCAGCACGCCTTCGCCTTCGTCACCGACACCCGCGTCGCCTGGGCGTATTCGCCCTCCACAAGCACCGCCGACGCCACCTACACCTTCATCACCCAAGCCCGCGAAGGCACCCAGACCACGCCCATCGTCGCCGCCTATCGCCACCAGTGGCTCAATAGCACTCAGCCGTTCACCACCTACACCTACCCCTCCGCCCGCGGCGTCATGAAAGTCGCCGTCGCGAACCAGGTCTCCGCCCGCTACCCCTTCCGCGGCGTTGTCCCCAAGCTCCCCAACGTCGGCGCCATTCCGACGCCCACGCTCTTCAATCTCGTCAACACCGAGAACCAGGCTCAGAACCTCGGCCTCGCCAACGACACGTACGGCGCCGGCCGCGGCTACGGCAAGATCGCCCAACTCCTCCACATCGCTCACGACGCTGGACACACCGCCGCTCGCGATCGCTTCCTCTCCTTCCTCCGCGATGAACTCGGCGAGTGGCTCACCGTCGGGCCCTACGGCACCGGCCCCAACCGCTCCGCATATCAGCCCATCGAGGCCGAGTCCTTCAACACCGCCCAGGGCGTCTCCACCGGCCCAGCGCCCACCGGTCAGGCTGTCATCGAGTTCAGCAGCGGCGACTGGATCAAGTACAGCAACGTCGACTTCTCCAACGCCGTCCCCAACCGCCTCCTCCTCCAATACGCCTCCACCTCCGGCGGGAGCGGCTCGTTCGAAGTCCGCCTCAACAGCCTCACCGGCCCCGTCATCGCCGGCGGCGGCGTCGGCGGCACCGGCGGGCAGTGGCAGGAAATCCCCCTCGGCATGTCCCCCGGCGCCGCCCAGATCAGCGGCGTCCACGATGTCTACTTCACCCTCTCCACGCCATACCCCGGCGAACTCTGCCGCATCGACTCCTTCCGCTTCGACCGCGCCGGCTCACCGCCCGACCGCTTCTTCGCGTTCAACCCCGCCTGGTCCACGCTCATCGGCTACCCCGCTTCTTACGGCTCGGCGGGCGAACTCAACGACCACCACTTCCACTACGGCTACTTCATCTACGCCGCCGCCGCCGTCGCCCAGTTCGACCCCGCCTGGGCCTCCTCGTCCCAGTTCGGCCCGATGATCAACCTCCTCATCCGCGACGCCGCCAACCCAAACCGCGCCGACACCACCTACCCCTTCCTCCGCAACTTCGACGTTTACGCGGGCCACTCCCAGGCCTCCGGCCACGCCGGCTTCGGCGCTGGCAACAACCAGGAGTCCTCGTCCGAAGCCATCAACTTCGCGACCGCGCTCATCCTCTGGGGCGCCGCGACCAACGACACCGCCACACGCGACCTGGGCATCTACCTCTACGCCTGCGAGTCGGCCGCCATCATCCAGTACTGGTTCGACCCCGACAACGCCGTCTTCCCCGCCGCCGCCCCCAAGAAGATCGCCGGCATCGTCTGGGACAGCGGCGCCGCCTGGGGCACGTGGTTCTCCGGCGAACCCGAGCACATCCACGGCATCAACTTCCTCCCCATCACCACCGGCTCGCTGCACCTGGGCGCTCGCCCCGACGCCATCCTGAAGTCGTACAACACCATGACCGCCGCCCGCGGCGGGCCGCCCGTCCTCTGGCAGTTCACCCTCTGGAACGCCCTCGCCATGGCCGACCCGGCCCAGGCCCTCGCCCTGCTGAACGCCAACCCCGGCTACACGCCCGACGGCCCCGACAGCAAGGCCGTCATGGAACAGTGGATCCGCACGCTCAACGCCGTCGGCGTCGTCGACCCCGCCGTGTCCGCCGATAGCCCGCACACCGCCGTGTTCACCAAGGCCGGCGTCCGCACCTACTGGGCCTGGAACCCCACCGCAAGCCCGCTCACCGTCCGCTTCACCGACGGTCGCGCCATCTGCGTCCAGCCCGGCGCGACCATCAGCGTCGCCGCGTCGCAGACCACCGGCCCCTGCGCCTGCCCGGCCGACTTCAACGCCTCCGGCTCCGCCACCGTGCAGGACATCTTCGACTTCCTCGCCGCCTACTTCGCCGGCTGCACCGCCCCCGGCCCGGCCCCGTGCGTCGCCTCGGCGGACATCAACGCCTCCGGCGCCCTCACCGTGCAGGACATCTTCGATTTCCTCGCCGCCTACTTCCTGGGCTGCTGACGTCCATGGCTGCTGAGGCTTGAGCGCCGCTTCGTCCGATGTGGCCGCTTTCCTCTCCCCTGGTGATATGACCTCCGCGAAGGTGGCAACCGATAACCTGCGGATTTTTCTTCAAAGATGAAGTGTCGATGAAGGCCTTGCTCTCTTCGGGCGATATGACGACCGTCAGGTCGCTTTTGTCCGGAGGCAGGAATGTCTACGCAAACTGGATCCAGCACGCGCTCCCTGAGCATCCGCGCCAAGCTCGCCATTCAGGCGGCAGTCGTGCTCGTCGGGATCGCCGCCCTCACGTTGGCTTCGTTCAGCACGCTGAACAAGCTCAAGGTCACCGGCCCCGTCTACACGCAGATCATCCAGGACAAGGACCTGCTGGCCGACATCCTGCCGCCCCCGGCGTACATCGTCGAGTCCTATCTCGTCACCAACCGCATGGCGACCGAGACGGATCCCAAGGCGCTCGAAGCGCTGGCCGTCTCGCTGGTGAACCTCGAGAAGTCGTTCCACGAGCGCATGGACCTATGGGAGCGCGAGCTCGCCCCCAGTGAGATCAAGGAAAAGCTCGTCACGGCGGCCCGCCCCCCGGCGGAGGTCTTCTTCAAGATCGCCGGTGAGCGCTTCGTCCCCGCCGTCCGCGCCGGCAACGCCGCCGAGACGCGCAAGATCCTCGAAGAAGAACTGCGCCCGAACTACGAAACGCACCGGGCCGCGATCGACCGCGTGGTCGAGCTGGAAGTCGCCAGCGCCGCCGCACGCGAGGCGGCCGCCAAGGACATGCTCGCCTTCCGCACCGCCGCGCTCATGGTCCTCGCCGGCGTCGTCGCCGTCATCTCTGGCCTCGGCTGCATCCTCATCGGGCGCAGCACCGTCCGCCGAATCCCCGCGCTGACCGACTTCGCCAGCGCCCTCGCGAAGGGCGACCTGACGGCCCGCCTGCGCTTCAACACCAACGACGAGTTCGGCCGCCTCGGGTCCGCCCTCGATCAGGCCGTCGAGTCCATCAACCACGTCGTCAGCCAGGTCAGCACCAGCGCGACGGAAGTCGCCGGCGCGGCGACGCAGATCGCCGCCGCCGCCGAGGAAATGTCCGCCAGCGTGGGCGAAGTCGCCCGCCAGGCGGGCGAGGCCTCCGGCAGCGCGAACAACTCCGGCACCGTCGCCAAGGCCGGGGGCGAGGTCGTGCAGAAGACCGTCGTCGAGATGAAGCAGATCGCCGACGCCGTCAACCAGACCGCCACCAACATCCGCACGCTCGGCGAGCGCAGCGAGCAGATCGGCCTGGTCATCGGCGTCATCAACGACATCGCCGACCAGACCAACCTGCTCGCGCTCAACGCGGCCATCGAAGCCGCCCGCGCCGGCGAACACGGCCGGGGCTTCGCCGTCGTCGCGGACGAGGTCCGCAAGCTCGCGGAGCGCACAACCAAAGCCACCGAAGAAGTCTCCTCCAGCATCAAGGCGATCCAGGACGAGACCCGCGGCGCCGTCGACCGCATGAACCACGGCACCGAACAGGTCCGCGTCGGCGTGGGCCTCGCCGAGCAGGCCGGCGCGAACCTTGGCCAGATCGTCGAAGGCGCAGGCCAGGTCGCCGCGCTGATCACCTCGATCAGCGCCGCCTCGGAGGAAGCCGGGGCGGCGACGACCCAGTCCGCCCAGGCCGCGCAAGAACTCTCGACCAAGGCCGAGTCGCTGCGTCAGCTTTGCTCCCGCTTCAAGACCAACGCCGCGGCCGACAACCGCGCGTCCGGCCCGGTGAAGGACGCCGCCCGCGAGTTCTCCAGCAAGCGTGCGGCGTGAACCTCACCCGACCGTGTCATAGCCCGTTCCCAGCGGACATCAACGCTCATCGTTTTCGCTGAAGACTGAATCAAGGCATAGGGTGAATACGCGGGCAAACCACACAAATTGATCGCCTTGTCAGAAGTGCGGCCAAGGAGCATCCGAGATCCTGCGCGCCCCGACGTTTTCCCGTCGGGCCGGAGGCCGGCATGCAGATTCGCACCAAGCTTCTCGCAACCATCGGGCTCTCGTCGATCATCACGCTGAGCGTCGGGGGCTTCGGTCTCTATAACCTCGCGCAGGAAGGCCGAGCGATCCAGTCGCTCCACGGCTCCTCCGCCGCGGCCGAGCAGCTCCTGCTGCTCCGTGTCGGATACAACGGCGTTCGCGCCGCGAGCAACGGGCTGCTCTCCGTGGTCGCGAACGCCGAGGACGTCCAGTTCCAACGCACCCGCCTGCGCGACGCGTGGCATCAGATCGACGAGGCGACGTCCGAGTTCGACGCCAACCCCGCCGCGAAGACCCACGCTCAGAAGTGGGCAACCTGCAAGGCGCTGCAGGTCAAGTGGAAGCAGCTCGCCGACCACACCGACGATCTCGCCTTGCGATGGAACGCCCAGCGCGGCTCGGACGCCGGCTCGTCGCCCGACGCCGCCGCGACCCAGGAACTCAGCACCGCCAGCCACGACGCGACCGACGTGTTCCAGGAGCTCCTGAAGTCCGTGCGCGAACTCAGCAGCGCGATCACCGCCGAGGCCGACCAGACCATCAAGTCCGCCAACAACACGGCAGAAAGCGCCAACCGCCTGACCATCGGCGCCATCATCGTCGGCGTCCTCTCGAGCGTGTGCATGGGCCTGCTCATCATCCGGAGCATCATGGCCCGCATCCCCAAGATGCTGGCGTTCGCTCAGGACATGGCCGCCGGGAACCTCACCACCCGCCTGAACTTCAACTCGAACGACGAGTTCGGGCGACTCGGCGCCGCGCTGGACACGGGCGTCGACGCCATGAGCAACCTCGTCGCGGAAGTCTCCCGCAGCGCGACGGAAGTCGCCGGCGCGGCGACGCAGATCGCCGCCGCCGCTGAGGAGATGTCCGCCAGCGTGGGCGAAGTCGCGCGGCAGGCGGGCGAGGCCTCGGGCAGCGCCAACAACTCCGGCACCGTCGCCAAGGCCGGGGGCGAGGTCGTGCAGAAGACCGTCGTCGAGATGAAGCAGATCGCCGACGCCGTCAACCAGACCGCCACCAACATCCGCACGCTCGGCGAGCGCAGCGAGCAGATCGGCCTGGTCATCGGCGTCATCAACGACATCGCCGACCAGACCAACCTGCTCGCGCTCAACGCGGCCATCGAAGCCGCCCGCGCCGGCGAACACGGCCGGGGCTTCGCCGTCGTCGCGGACGAGGTCCGCAAGCTCGCGGAGCGCACAACCAAAGCCACCGAAGAAGTCTCCTCCAGCATCAAGGCGATCCAGGACGAGACCCGCGGCGCCGTCGACCGCATGAACCACGGCACCGAACAGGTCCGCGTCGGCGTGGGCCTCGCCGAGCAGGCCGGCGCGAACCTTGGCCAGATCGTCGAAGGCGCAGGCCAGGTCGCCGCGCTGATCACCTCGATCAGCGCCGCCTCGGAGGAAGCCGGGGCGGCGACGACCCAGTCCGCCCAGGCCGCGCAAGAACTCTCGACCAAGGCCGAGTCGCTGCGTCAGCTCTGCTCCCGCTTCAAGACCAGCGGTTCGTCCGACACGCGCGGCACCGCCCCCACGAAAGCGGCGGCCCGATCCCCCTCCGCCAGCCGCGCCGCCTGATCCAGACGCGCGGGCAACATCCGAATCCCCGGCCGATCCCGCAAGACATTCTTTGCCGGGCTCGACCTGGGGCCCAAGCCCGCAAACCCTCTCGCGCCAACAGTGGGGGGGTGGGGGGGTACGGGTGGGGGGATCCGGAGTCGGCAGTGGCGTCCAAACCCAGCCTTGCCAGTCCTGATCCCGCCGCGCCGGCTCACGCCGCGCTCCCGCCCGCCCGCGGCGTGTACGCCGAACTGCACCTGCACCTCGGCGGGGCCATCCTCCCCAACATCCTCTACTCCTATCTCCAGCGACAGCCCGGGCACGCGCTGCTCCGCCGCTTCCCGTCGCACGAAAAGTTCGAAGCCTTCTTCAGCCGCCGGCGTCGCGGCCTGACCGACTACCTCAAGATGCACAGCCTCGTGGAGGACATCCAGCGCCTCCACTCGCTCCGCTACTTCGTGCAGAAACTGGTCCGCGGGGCCGCGCTGTTCGACAACCTCGCGTACGTCGAACTCCGCTACACGCCCTACCTCCGCACCGATTCCCACCTCAGCCAGGACCAGCGCGTCCGCCAGATGGGCGAAGTGGTCGAGACCATCAGCGAAGCGCTCGTCAGCCAGCCGCGGTATCCGGTGCGCGTCCGCCAGATCCTGTGCGCTCACAGCCGCCTGCCGGATCAGGTCAACAGCGCCATCGTTGATCTCGCCATCGCGCACCGGGCCGTGCACCGCGCGTCGCCCGGCGCCGGCGTGGTCGCCATCGACATCGCCGGGCCCGACTCGGCGTACGGCCCGCGTCTCGATCACTTCGCGACGCTGCTCAAGCGGGCCCGCCGCGCCGGCCTCCGCACCACCGGGCATCTCTTCGAAACGCCCGACGGGCAGCACGCCGCGCTGCTCCCGCTGCTCGACCGCATCGGGCACGGCATCCAGCTCGCGCTCCATCATCCGCGCCTGCTGAAAGCCGTCGCACGCCGCGGCCAGTGCCTGGAAATCTGTCCCACCACATACGTCCGCACCGGCACGCTCCCCACGTACGAAGCCCTTCGCCCCGTGCTCGCCCGCTGCTTCGACGTGGGCGTCGACGTCGCCCTCTGCACCGACAACAGCGGGCTCCACCAGGTCCGCGTCCCCACCGAGTTTGAGAACCTCCTCGTCCG
>CAZTQN010000052.1:0-21140 GCA_964615765.1 uncultured Phycisphaeraceae bacterium | reverse complement strand
GCGCGCCCCCCCACTTTGCCACTCCGCCACTTCGCCACTTCGCCACTTCCTCCCCCCACCCCCCCCACCCCGCCTTCATGCAATTTGTTTGCATGTAGCCTTGCCGGCCGGCTCACCCCGAGGTAGGCTTCTTGCAACTCAGATGCATCAGCATCGTCGCCATCTCCCTGTCCGCTCCGCCCGCGGCTTCACGCTGATCGAGCTGCTGGTGGTCATCGCCATCATCGCGCTGCTGATCGGCATCCTGCTGCCGTCCCTCGCCTCGGCACGCCGCTCGGCTCGGGCCGTCGTGTGCATGAGCAACGTCCGCCAGCTCGAACTCGCGCACGCCGCGTATCTCAACGACTCCGGCGAGGCGTTCGTCGACGCCGGCCTGGGCCACGGCGGGTTTTCCGACCTGCCCCGCGCCTGGCCCGTGCTCCTCGAGCCTTACGCCCCCGGCACCGCCCACCTCCGCTCGCCCGTCGATGTCAGCCCGTTCTGGTCCGCCCGCGGCGACCGCGGCACCAACCCCGGCTTCTCCTTCGCCAGCTACATCGACGCCCGCACCCGCGGCCAAACCCTCACCGGCCAACCCGCCCGCTGGTCCAGCTACGGGCTCAACGCCTTCACCACCCGCTTTGCCCGCCCATCGGTCCGCATCCCCGGCACCACGACCTGGGACGGCCCGTGGGACACGCTCAAGCGCATCGAACGCCCCGATAAGACCGTGCACTTCCTCATGATGACCCAGGGGCGCATCCCCGGGAGCGAAGCCTTCGCGACCGCCGACCACGTGCACCCGCAGGAATGGTCGGAGTTCGGCGAGGACGCCGCAGCCGAGCTGGCCGCGACGCAGATGGACGTGACGGCGCACGACGCCGACCCATCGGCGCGGGCGACGCCGTCCAGCCGGGCCACGTTCGGATTCCTCGACGGGCACGCCGCCACGCTTTCGTTCAAAGCCGTGTATCGCAGCAGCCAGGACAACAACTTCTGGCCGCGGGTCGCCCGCTGATTCACGAGACCGCACCATGATGAGCACGAGAATTGAGGCCAGCATGACGGGTACGGCTCCGACCTCTGGTTGGTGCGTGGGGGTGAGAGATCAGGGGCGAGGGGCGAGGGCTCGGGGTCTGCAATCCCGCGCGTGCGCGTGTGCCGCCATCTCCGCCGCCGCGCTGTTCGCGTCCGCCGACTCCGCGACGGCGCAGCACACCGGCGACGTGATCCTGAGCGTGGACGCGCAGACGAGCCGGATCAGCACGGCGTCCGCCGACAACGCCGGGCTGCTCACTCCCGAACGCGTCTTTGTCGCCCGCTTCGGCGACTCGGGCTTCGCCAACCGCACGACCAACCCCGGCTTCAACGCGTTGACGTCGGCCCTGCCCCCGGGGCAGACGGTGGGCGTCTCCGTCCGCCGCGCCCTGCGCGTGTGGCAGAATCAGCGGTTCTGCACGCTGGCGGATGAGCGGATCCAGGTCCGCAAGTTCGGCGTCACCGCCGAATCGCCCGCCGCCGACCCCGCGCCCGGCGCGGCGCTCCCGAGCGTCGACGTCGGCGTCTCCGGGCCCGACGGCTCCATCCACGAGCATCCGGCGTACACGCTCACCGCGCCCGCGGACAGCGGCGTGTACCTGCTCGAAGTCGAGGTCTATCTCGGCACGCCGGGCGGCACGTCGCCGGCTCCGTCGGCGCCGCTGTGGCTGATCTTCGGCAACACCGCGTCGCAGGCCGACCTCGACGCCGCGTCGCTGTGGGTGTCGGCGAACCTCGCCGCCCCGGGCGCGCCCGCCAACCCCTGCTGCCCGGCCGACTTCAACGCCTCCGGCACGCTGAGCGTGCAGGACATCTTCGACTACCTCACCGCGTACTTCGCTGGTCAGCCCGGGGCGGATTACAACGCCTCCGGCGCCGCGACCGTTCAGGACATCTTCGACTACCTGACCGCGTACTTCGCGGGCTGCTGACCCGGCCCGCGCCATCTCAACCCGTGTGTTTTCAGCCCCGGCGTGGGTGCGTGTCTTCCTCGCGCCGGTGTGCTTTTGAGAGAGAAACAAAGACACGTTCGTGAAAGGACCGCGTTCATGCCCCGCCTCTCGCTCGCCCGCATCGCCCTCGCCGCCGCCCCGCTGCTCGCCGTCGCGCCGAGCACGCTCGCCGACGGTCAGGACATCGGCCTGGTGCTGTTTAGCGGCCAGATCAAGACCATCGCCGTCGAAGGCGAACCGCCGCTGCAGAACTTTGGCCAGGCCGAGACCCGCGTCTTCGGCGCCGACCTGGAGTGGAACCCGACCGCCGGCATCGTCGTGATCGACGAGCCCGGCTACGCCAGCCAGGACCCGGCTCTGCTGGGCCGCCCGTTCACGTTCAACCTGCTCGCCGCGGCTCGCCAATGGGACGGCACCACGTTCGTCCCGACTTCGCAGACGCTCGCGACCGGCCTGCCCGACCTCGGCCTGCCCTTCATCGCGACCCCCGCGACCGATACCACCGTCCCCGGCTACTCCTGGAACCTCTCCGACGACTTCCACTTCGAGTGGACCCTCCCCGGCGGCACCGAAACCACCGGCCAGGGCATCTACCTCGCCCAGCTCCAGCTCTCCACCCCCGGCTTCGACGCCACGGCGCCGTTCTGGATCGTCTTCAACTACGGCCTGACCGAAGCCGAGCACGACGCCGCCATCGAGTACGCCCAGGCCAACTTCGTCCCGGCCCCCGGCGCCGCGGCCCTGCTCTCGCTCGGCGGTCTGCTCGCGCTCCGTCGGCGGCGCTGAAGCAAGCCGTCCACAGAGGGACAGAGGTCACACAGAGTGCACGGAGTGTGACCGGCCCACACGAACCTTGACACACGCCCACCCTCGCCCCAATGCCAACCGGGGCCGAAGGGTGGGTGTTGTGTTCTTGCCTTCTCTCCTCTTGCCCCCCCTTCGAGCCCATCGCGCCTTCGCGTTCAATCTTCCCGTTTCCCGTTTCCCGCTCCGTGTCTCTGTGCCAACTCCGCGATCTCTGTGGACGGCTCCCGCTCCCGCGTCTCCCCTACCCTTGCCCGGCATGCCGTCTCCCGCGCTGTTCGTCTCCAACCTCAAGTTCCGCTATCCAGACCAGGCCCGCACGCCCGACCGTCGGTGGACGGTCGATGTCGCCGCCCTGCAGCTCGCCCCGGGCGAGCAGGTCCTGCTCACCGGCGGGTCCGGATCGGGCAAGAGCACGCTCCTGCAGCTCATCGCCGGCCTGCTTGACCCCCTCGAGGGCACGGTTGCTGTTGCGGGGCAGAGCATCCACGCACTGTCGGGCGCCACGCGTGACCGGTTCCGCGGCAGCCGCGTCGGCATGATCTTCCAGACCTTCAACCTCCTGCAAGGCTTCACCGCCAGCGAGAACGTCCAAGCCGCGCTGCTGTTCTCGAACGCCAACGTCCCCGACCGGCGCACCCGGGCCCGTGACCTGCTGGCCCGCCTGGGCATCACCGACGTGAACCGCCCCGTCGAGCGCCTGTCCGTCGGGCAGCAGCAGCGCGTCGCCGTCGCCCGGGCCCTGGCCGTCAAGCCCGCGCTCGTGCTCGCCGACGAACCGACCGCGAGCCTCGACCCGGACAACGCGGCGGGCGCGATCGAGCTCATCCAGTCCGCCTGCCGCGACAACGACGCCGCACTGCTGTGCGTCAGCCACGACCCCAGCATGCCGCAGCGCTTCCCGCGCACGCTGGCGCTGGGCGACCTCCGCGCCGCGGCCCGCCCCGCGCCATCGCTGCCGCCCGCGCCCGCCGCGACATCACCCCAGGGCCTCTCGGCATGACCGACTTCACCATCATCACGCGCAGTCTGCGCACGCGTCTGTTCTCGTCGCTGGTCACGGTGCTCAGCGTCGCTGTCGCCGCGGCCCTCATGCTCGTCCTGCTCAGCATGCGCGACGCCGGTCGCCAGGCCTTCGAACGCGGCTCGGGCAACATGCACCTGCTCGTCTCCGCCGACGCCTCCCGCCTCACCTCGGTCCTCAACTCCGTCTTCTACGCCGGCGTCCCCTCGCGACCCATCCCCTTCGCCCGCTTCCAAGCCATCGCCGACGACCCGCGCGTCGACTTCGCCGTCCCCACGCAGATCGGCGATTCCTTCCGCGGCCTCCCCGTCGTCGCCACCACGCCCGAGTTCTTCTCCAAGTTCACGCCCACCGACGGCGCACCGTGGTCCTTCGCACGCGGCAAGCCCTTCGACCAGGACTTCCAGATCGTCCTCGGCGCCCGCGCCGCCCAGGAAACCAACCTCCCCATCGGCGCCAAGATCAGCCTGACCCACGGCAGCGGCGACTCCCGCTCCGCCCACGTCCACACCGATTTCAAATACACCATCGTCGGCGTGCTCAACCCCACCGGCTCCGCCCACGACCGCGCCCTGTTCACCTCCCTCAACAGCTCCTGGGCCCTGCACGCCTTCGACCGCATCGAACGCTCCGCCGGCGGGCACAGCCACGATCACGACCACGACGCCCCCGAGCCCGCCGACGCCGTCCTCCCCACCGCCGACGGCCACTCGCACGATCATCACACCAACCCGACGGTCGACATCACCGACGCCGATCGGCTCATCACCGGCGTGTACGTCCGCATGGCGACGCGCCCGGGCATGAACGCCTCGGCGGTCCTCCCGCAGTTCGCTGCCGAACTCACTCGAACCACCGGCTTCACCATCGCCTCGCCGACGGACGAGATCCGCCGCCTGTTCATCATCGTCTCGAACATCGACGGCGTGTTCCTCGGGATCGCCGCCGTCGTGCTGGTCTCGAGCGGGATCGGCATCATGCTGGCGCTGTACAACTCGATGAACGAACGCCGACGCCAGATCGCCGTGCTCCGCGTGCTCGGGTGCTCGCGCGGGCGCGTCTTCGGGCTGGTCGTGACCGAGTCCGCCGTGATCGGGCTCATCGGCGCCGTGGCGGGCCTGGGGCTGGCGCTCGGCGGGGCGTTCGTGGTCGCCGCGGCCTTGAAGGACCGCCTGGGCCTGATCATCCAGCCCGTGTTTGCGCCGGAGTGGACGCTGGTGGTGCTCCTGGGGACGGTCCTGCTGGCGGCGATCGCCGGGCTGGTGCCCGCCGTCATGGCCTACCGCACCAGCGTGGCGAACAATCTGCGCCCGATCGGGTAAAAGCCTTGGGGCCAGCGAAGGCTCGCCCGCCGCGGAGACCGCATGAAGATCTTCTGGATCGTGATCGCCCTGCTCGCGGTTGTCGCCGCGGTGCTGCTGCTGCGCCCGAAGGCGGCGACCACGCCGATCACGCCCGCGAACCCGACCGCGCCCACCGCCCCAACCGCGCCCGCTCCCGCCCCAGCGGCAACATCATCTGCCGGCACGCCGGACTCACCGGCCGCGAGCGGGCCCGACGCCGCACCGATCACCGGCGGATCTTCCTCCGCCGCCGCGACCACAACGACCACCAACCCGACCGACCCCACCGACCCATCCAGCCCGGCGGCCCAACCGACGATCACCCCGAACCCGACCGCCGGCACAACCCCGACGCGTCCGCCGCACGAGCACGCGCCCAAGCCACCGCCCGCGCCGGACGACGCCGCGGCTCGCATCGCACGTCAGGCCGCCGCCGCCGAGAAGGCCCGCGCCATCAGCGACACGCTCGACGCCGTCCTCGCCGGCGAGGACCCGACGATCCCCGCGCTGGAAGACCTGCAAACCCCCTCGGCGGCCGCCGGCCCCGCGGGCGCGCCCATCGACCCCGCCGCCCCCGCCAAGATCGAGATCCGCCCCGACGGCAGCAAGCTCATCGACGGGCGCTTCCCCCTCTCCGGCTCCGGCACCAAGGCCGACCCATACCGCATCACCTGGGAAATGCTCGTCTCCGCCGAGCAGACCTACCAGCCGCGCCACGGCCGCAAGGTCATCCCCGACCGCCTCAAACTCATCCACGACAAGTGGGTCAGCATCTCCGGCTACATCGCCTTCCCCATCATGGCCCAGAGCCAGGACGAGATGCTCATGATGCTCAACCAGTGGGACGGCTGCTGCATCGGCGTCCCGCCCACGCCCTACGACGCCATCGAAGTCAAACTCGCCAAACTCCCCAAGTCCGAAGACCGCCTCAAAGTCGCCGGCTCCGTCACCGGCCTGCTCAAGGTCGACCCCTACCTCGTCAAAGACTGGCTCGTCAGCCTGTACATCATGGACGACGCGGAACTGTCGACGACGCAGTAAGCGGCGGGAAGCGGGATTCGCGGCGTGATTGAACGCGAAGGCGCGAAGAGGCGAAGAACGACCAGGAAGAGACCGCCGATGAAGCGGCGGGAGACGGCGGCAAATGGCGCCGCGATTTGTCACACTTGGGGTGGGGCGGGTGTGCCGCCCGGCGATGGTGGAGAAGTTGACCTCACCTTCGACTCGCGCCTTCGAGCCGCCCACATCCCGCACGCGGAGACTACCGCAACCGCAAGGCACGACCAGGTGATCTCCATCGTTCTACCCGGCCGCACCGCATCTCCGTGAATCAGATACCACGCGAACGCCGTGAGCAGGCTGGCGATGCTCACCATTCCGAGCAGGTTCTCGACGCGCAGCATCGACTTGAACGGACTCAATATCAGCCAATGCACCATCGCTGCCACGAGGGCTGCGCAGGCCGTCATCACGAGGTGCCCCGTTGCCGCTACGGCGATCACGCCGACGATCGCGTGAATCACTGGCACAAAGGCCGCGATGGCCCCGACGTCCCCGTGCTTCTGACGCGCCATCCGGGCCAAGACCACTTCCACCACCAGCGAACATCCGCTGAGCAGCGACACCAGCACAACGCTCCGCGGGCCGAACGCAAGATATGAGCCGTGAACGACCAGTGGGACCAGCCACGTCCCGCAGAGGAACGGCATCGCCTCCCGGATCAGCGCGTCCGCCTGCCGCGCCCGCAAATGCTCAAACGTAAACGCCCGCCCACACTCCGGACACTTGCCGTCCGCCAGCCCGCTCAGGTCATACCCACACCCAACACACCGCGGCACAAACGGCGGCGCCCCTCGCTCATCCCCTCCGCCCGCCCCATCCTTCGCCCCCTCGCCCCCCACGGCGACCCCTCCCAAGCCCCCTCACCCTTCGCCCCTTCGCGCCTTCGCGTTCAAATCTCCCCTTCCCCCGCCGCGCTCTCCGTGCCCGCTCCGAGCCCTCCGTGGACGGCTCGTTCTCCTACACCGCCTCCACCCGCGTGTTGCGGTCGAGGTTCATCGTCACCATCTCGCCGTCATCGCGCCGGATTTCCAGCCGATCGAGCCACAGCTTGTCGTCCTTGCTGTGCGCAAACCACGACCCGGTCTTCTGCTGACCGAACCGCACGATCACACCTTCGATCGTGATCGACATGTTCCCGCTCAGCCGCGGCACCTGCTGCGTCACACGCACGCGCTGCCCGGCCGAGTACCCGCTCAACGATGTTCCACTGGCCACCATGGCCCAAGCATACGACGTCCCCCGCCCAACTTCGAACGCACCAAGACCCCCTAGCCCCTCCGAGCCCTCCGTGCACCCTCCAAGCCCTCCGTGGACGGCTCCCCCCCGCCCCCGGACTTACCGCCGCATCGCCCGCATCACCTTCGCCAGCGCCTCGCCCACGCGCCCGATCTGCTCGTCGCTCAGCATGTGGTGCATCGGCAGCGCGAACACCTTCGCCGACAGCCCGTCCGCGACCGGCGCGTGCCCCTGCTCGTCCGCGAACGCCTTGAACGCCGGCTGGCGCGACAGCGAGCGCGGGTAGTGGATCGCCGTCGGCACGCCCTCGCCCTTCAGCGCGTCGCAGAACTCGTCGCGCGTACACCGCACCGCCGCCGGGTTCAGCCGCACCACGTACAGGTGATACACCGGCTCGGCCCCCGGCGTCGTGCCCGGGATCGTCAGCCCGTCGATCTGACCGATCAGCGCGTCGTACTTCTTCGCCACCGCACGCCGCGCCTTGGTCTCGGCGTCCAGGCGATCGAGCTTGCTGCACCCGATCGCGCCGGTGATGTCGTTCATCCGGTAGTTGTACCCGACCTGCTCGTGCAGGTACTTGTCCGTCTCGCCGTGCGAGCGCAGCAGCTTGATCTGCCGCGCCAGCGCGTCGTCGTTGCACGTGATCGCGCCGCCCTCGCCCGTGCCGAGGTTCTTGGTCGCGTAGAACGAGTACGTCACCGCGTCGCCGAACGCGCCGATCCCCTTGCCCTTGTACGTCGCCAGGTGCGCCTGGGCGGCGTCGTAGATCACCTTCAGCCCGTGCTTGGCGGCGACGGCCTGCACGCCGTCGATATCCACCGGGCACCCGTACAGGTGCGTCGCGGCGATGGCGCGCGTCCGCGGCGTGACCTTCCGCGCCAGGTCCGCCACGTCGATCTGCATCGTCTTCTCGTCCGCGTCGACGAACACCGGACGGGCCCCGCGGGCCACCACCATGCTCACCGTCGCGATGTACGACCACGCGGGCACCAGCACGTCGTCGCCGCGCTCGAACAGCGGCTCATACGCGAGCTGCAGCGCGCACGTCCCGTTGGCGCACGTCATCGCGTGCTTCGCGTTCGACGCCGCCGCCAGGCGCGCTTCCAGTTCCTCGCACTTCTTCGCCGCCCGCAGCATGCCCGACTTGAGCACGGCGGTCGCGGCGTCAATGTCCGCCGGAGTCAGGGCCGTGTGCATGAACGGGATCGGCGTGGCGCACACCGGCGTCCCCCCCTGCACGGCCAGGCGATCTTGCGGCTTGGACTGCGAACCCGTCACGCCCGCCGACGCCATCGTGGTCATTCCCTGCGCTCCTGAACACCCGCCGCCTTCGCCAGCCAGTGTAGGTCGCACGCTTCCACGCGAGAGCCCGGGACTTTCCCGTGGGACTTTGACGTGAAGTGGCGAAGTGGCGAAGTGGCGAAGTGGCGGAGTGGCGGAGTGGCAAAGTGGCAACGTGCGAAGCGGTGACGATGAGCGAATCGCTCACGCGCCTCGCCGCTTCCCGAATCCCGAGTCCCGAATCCCGCTTCCCGCTTCCCGCTTCCCGAATCCCGTCCCCCCGAGTCACGCCGCCTTCCGTTCCTCCGCGCCCTCGCCCTTCGCCGCGGTCGACGCGCGCTTGTAGCTCGCTTCCAGCGCGTTCCAATCCACCTCGGCGAGCGCCTGATCCGTAATCTGCTTCGCGTCGAACGCGCGCTTCGCCGCGCTCAGCCGCATGAACACCAACAGCCCAAGCCCGGCGAACACCGTCAGCCCGCCGCCGAACACCATCCCGGCTTGCACGATCCGCTTGTCCAGCAGCGGCTCGGCGGACACGGTGCTGGGCTGCGCGATGCTCAGCCCAAGATCGCCGGCACGCTCGCGCCGCGACTGATCCGCCAGCGACTTCAGCGACGTCACGAACGTGTCCAACTCCGTCTCCGTCCGGTGCTGACCCTCGCCGCGCAGTTCCAGTTCCAGCTTGCCCGGCTGCGACGACTGCGTGTACATCCGCGTCTCGAGCATCGAGCGCACGTCCGCCGCACTCCCCAGGCTCTCCAGCCCGCGCCGCTTCATGCGCTCGCCCGCCAGTTCCATCAGGCGCGGATCCTTCACCAACGCCTCGGCATCCTTCTGCCAGGCGACCACTTCTTCCGGCGACAGCCGGCGCCCCTTCGCGTCCATCTCCACGACCGCGCGGGCCGTGTACACGCCGGGCCAGATCCGCTTGCTGACTTCCCAAGACAGCCCGGCCAGCAGCCCGACGGACGCGATGGTGTACGCCACCAGAGCAGCGCTGCCCGTGCGCGACTTGTTCGACGACGACTTCTTCTCCCGCCGCGCCAGGTCCTCCGCCACCGCCGCCAATCGCGCCCGCTGCGACAGGATCTGCTCGCAGTCGGTGTGCCGCTTCTGGATGGCGGCCTGAGCCGCGACGATCTTGCGGGCCTGCACCTGCAAGAGCTGCTTGTACACGCGCAGCCGCTCCTGACGCAGCGCCGCGCGGGCCCGGGCTTCCTGCGCGCCGCGGGCGCCGTCGGTCTCGCCGTTGCGAGCCGCGCTGAGTTCCCGCTCCAGTTCCGACGCGCGCTGCTGCGCGTCCTGGAACTTCTGATTGACCGACGCCGTCTGCTCCTGCAGCCGCTCCAGCCGCTGCTTGAGCAGCCCGATCGCCTGGTCGCGCTTGTCGATCTCCTGCGTGAGGGCCGCGGCGTCCTCGCCGGCGTCGCCGCTCTTGGCCTCCGCGGCCCGGGCCTCGGCGGCCGCCGCCCGCGCCTCGGCGTCTGCCAATCGCGATTCCGTTTCCGCCAGGCGCGACCGCAGTTCCTCGACCGCCGCCGCCTGCTCGCCGTCGTCCGCGACTGTCGGCGTCTCGACGCGCTCCGCCAGCAGGCCCTTGAGCCGCTCGACCTCTTCCCGCAGCGACGACGCCTCCGCCTCGCGCGACGCGGCGAGCCCCTTGATCTCCGCCAGTTCCGCCGCGCGGGCCGCGGCGTCCTTCGCCGCCCGCTCCGCCTGCGCCCGCTGCCGCTCCAGTTCCGCCGTGCGCTCGCTCAGCGCCCGCTCCCGCTGCGCGATCGCCTCGTCCCGCTTGCCCAACTCCCGCTTCAGCCGGTCCGACTCTTCCAGCAGGCCCTCGATCTGCCCCGCCTCCGCGGCCTGCTTGCCGAGCTCTTCCGTGCGCACCTTGAGCTGCTCGGCCTGCGTGCGATACGTCTCGCCCTGGGCCCGATGCGCCTCGGCCTCGCGCTTCGCCGCCGCGACCGCCGCTTCGAGAGCCGCGATCTGCTCCGCCGTCGGGCGCGTCTCCAGTTCCGCCACCAGCCCGCCGAGCTCCTCGAGCTGCCGGTCCGCCGCTTCGAGCTTCTGCTCCAGCGCCGCCCGGGCCGAGGACGCCTCGCCCAGCTTGATCTGCAAGTCCTCGACGCGCCCGGCGAAGATCGCGCTGGTTTCTTCCGTCGGGGCCCGGGCCGCCAGGGCCCGCTCCCGCTCCATCAGCGCCGCCCGCTCGCGTTCGACGTGCGCCAGACCTTCGCGCACCTCCGCGGCACGCTGGTCCAGTTCCTCGCGCTGCCGGCGCATCTCCGCGGCTTGCGCTTCCATCTCCGCCAGCGCCTTCTCGCGGGCCTCAAGCTCGGCCTGCTTCTGCGCGAGCGCTTCGTCGCGCGACGTGACTTCCTGCTCCAGCGCCGCCGCCGCCGCCCCCGCCGCCTCGATCTGCCCCTGCCGGCGCGTCACCGACGCCTCGAGCTCCACCAACCACTTCTCGCGCTCGGTGACCTTCGCCTCGCGCTCGGCGACCGCGGCGTCGCGCGTGTCCAGCCCCGTCTCGATCCCCTGCATCTGCGCCGACAGATCCTTCAGCGCCTTGTCCTGCTCCTTCAGCGTGGCCTCACGCTGCTGCAGCTGCTGCTCGCGCAGGCTCAGCCGCTTCTCGAAGTCCGCCAGCCGCGCCGCGCGCTCTTCCGCCGCCCGCGCCTGCTCGGCCCGCGTGTCCGCGGCGGCCCGGTCCTCGCGCTCGCGCCGGGCCCGCGCCTCGGCATCCGCGACATCCCGCGCCGCGCGCGCCTTCTGCTCCGCGTCGTCCCGCTCCGTTTGCGCGTTGCGCCGCTGCTCGGCGAGTTCCGCCAAGGCCGCGTTGATCCGCTCCTGCGACGCCCGCATCTCTTCCTGCCGCGCCGCCAGTTCCTGCTGGGCCGCCTTCAGTTGCAGACCGAGTTCCGCCAGCTTGCTCTCCTGCCCGCTGACGGCCTCCGCGCGCGTCCGCGCTTCCTGCTCACGCCGCGCGATCTCTTCCTCACGCGCGCGCAGCGCCCCCTCGCGCGCCGCCGACGCCTCGTGCGCCTTCTTCATCGCCGCGATCCGCGACTCCAGATCTGCGAACACCGACAACGGGTCCTGACCCGTCCCCGCACCGCCGCTCGTCTCCGCCTGCGGGCTTTCATTCGGCTCGCTGCCGTGCGCGTGCATGCTCATGTCCGCTCCGGGTCTGGAAACTCACCGCGCCCGGCCCCCAGGCCGCCGCGCTCGCTCGGTATCGGTCCTTACCCACCCCGCCTTCACGCCAACCTCGCCCAGCGCTCGCCCGCCCCGCGCACCCTCTCCACCAACACCGCTCACCCGCCCTCATCCGGGCCCGCGCCCAACCCATACCCTCCGTTATGCGGACCTTTCTCCTCAAAACCGAGCCGTCGGAGTACAGCTTCGACGACCTCATCCGCGACCGCGCCACCACCTGGACGGGCGTAGCCAACCCCGCCGCCCTCGCCCACCTGCGCTCGGCCCGCAAGAACGATTACGCCTTCATCTATCACACCGCCGACCAGCGCGCCATCGTTGGCTTGGCCCGCTTCACCTCGAACCCGTACGAAGACCCCGACAAGCCCGGGCGGACCGAGACCGGCCTGCCGCGCTTCGCCGTGATCGACCTCAAGCCCGTCAAATGGGCCACGCTCCCCGTCCCGCTCGCCGCCCTGAAGGCCGACACCCGCTTCGCCGACTTCGCGCTCATCAAGCAAAGCCGCCTGAGCGTCATGCCCGTGCCGCCGGAACTCGACGCCGCCATCCGCGCCATGGCGGGGCTCTAAAGGCAAGCCCCCCATCCACCCCCTATCCCCTCGCCTCTAACCCCTCGCCCCTGCCCCCCCTACCAGCGCTTCTCGATCGTCGCGCCGGGGTAGAACCGCCTGAGCATCGTCCGCCAATCCTCGCCCCGGGCGGCGAACCCGCGCGCACAATACTGGCACATCCCCACCCCGTGCCCGAAGCCGCGCCCGACGACCACCACCTCGTCCCCGCGCACGCGCACGTCGATGTCGCTGGAACTGACGCGGTTGCGCCGCTCGATGACCTCCGTCCCCGGCACCTGCGTGTTGAACGCCAAGCGCAGTTCTTCCCCGCTGAGCATGAACCACCGCCCGCCGGGCTCGATGATCTTGAACCGCGCAGGCCGCCCGACGCCGTTGCTCTCGATCATCTCCACGCTCGCGATATCGCGGATCTGCCGGATCATGAACTGCCGCTGCTGCCCGAAGGCCCGCAAGCGCGCCACCGTCTCCTTCCGATCGCGGTGCACTTCCCAGCGGTATAGCGGCGCGTCGTCGCACGCGTGCTCGCGCGGCGCCCCTTGAATCGGCCCGTCCAGGTTGAACTCCCACCCCGGGCCGAACGGCCACGTGTCCTTCGCCGACCCGGCCCGCCCGCCGCACGTGCTTGAGTAGTACGCCCGCAGCACCCGCCCGTTGACCGTCAGCACCTCGCCCCGCGTCGCGCGCACCGCCTCGATCGCCGCGGCGTTGCTCGTCACACCCAGATACGCCTGGTCCATCTCCCCCGCTTCCACATCAAACGCCTGCCCCTTCGCCACGCTCCGGTCACGCTCCTGCACCGCGTAACTCCGCGCGCACACCGCCTGCACCTTGTACGCCTCCAGCGGCCACCCCGGGAACATCTCCTTCGCGACCACGCCCGGCAGGTAGTCCTCGATCGGCACGATCTCGATCACGTCGAACGTGCTCAGCCCCATGTCGGACCGCGCCGCCAGCCGCACCCGCCCCGGCAGGAGCGACCCGTTGACCGTGATCCCGTCCTGCACGCGCACGGGCGTGAGCGTCACCGCCCCGCCGCCCGGGTACCGAAGCCCGTGGTCCCCCTCCGCCCCGCCCGCCGCCCCCTGCCCCGCTGCGCCCTGCCCCGCAGCACCAGCGCGCCCCGCCACCAGCCAGCCGTACGCGTCCAGCACCACCGTCACCCGGGGCTCGACCCGCGTCACGCCCGCGCCGCCCGAGTGCGCCACCATCAACCCCGACGCCGACGCGATCTCCACCCCGTTCACACCCGCCAGCACGCGTACCCGAATGTCCCCGCCCGCCGCGCTCGCCGGCGTGGCCGCCGCACCAACCGCCGGACTCGGGGCGATGGGCCCGACAGCTGGACTTTGCGTTGGTCCTTGCACCGGACCCGTCGGCCCAGTCGGCACCGGGGCCGTGCTCCGCCCAGCGCCCGCCGGCTCAACCGTCTTGGGCCCGGCGCTCGTACGCAGCGACGCCGCCGCGTTCGTGTTCGCGGCACGCGCCGTCGCAGCACTCGTGCTCGTCCCCGCCGGCCCCTGCCCCAGCGCCGCCCGCGGCCCCACGTTCCACCCTCCCCATCCCCCCGCCACCGTCACCAGCGCCACCAGCCCCGCGCTCACGCCCACCGCGCCCGCGGCCCACACCGTCTCGCGACGCTCAAGCACACGCACCAGCCCTCGCAGCATCCGCGTCACCCCGCTCTTCACGCCTGCCAACACCACACCGCCCGGCCGCCCGCGTCCACGCCCACATCCGGGCCCACTTCGGGCCGAGTCTATCGGCACGCCGCGCATTCCCACACCACGCGCCGGCATCATCCATACCCGTCCGCGCACCATCGCCGCGCCACACCCCGCACGCCCCCCGACCGCACCAAAACGAACTCCCGCTCCGCCCCCACCCGCCCCCCACCCGCCCCCACGCCCCCGGCCCGAATACCCTCGCTCATGACCATGTCTACTCCTGCGCGCACCGCCCGCCGCCCGCGTCTTGCCAAAGCCGTCGCGCCCCTTGCGCTGCTGGCCCTGTCCACGCTCGCCGCCCCGGCGCTCGCTCAGCAAAACCGCCCGCGCAACGAGCCCCCGCAGGCCCCGATCGCCACCACCGCCCGCACCGGCGAGACCAGCGTCATCACCATCCTGCTCGTCGCCGTCCTGGGCCTCGGCATCATCGCGATCAACTTCATCCCCTCCAAACGCGGCCACCAGGACTAACCGTCCCTCCCACCGATCCATCTATGACCAGCGTCCCCGAGCCATCCCCCGCGCCCGCCCGCGTCCGTGCTGATCCGCGTCTGGTCGCCGTGAACGCCGCGCTGGTCGTTGCGCTCGCCGCGCTGCTGCTCATCGCGCCGCGTCCGGGCCACGCCCAGCCCGCCGACGACCGTGCCGGCCCCGCCGCCGCCCGCCCGCGCGGGCAGTACACCATGCTCTCGGGCCAGTACAAAGGCGGCACCTCCAGCGCCGTCTACATCCTCGACACCTCCAACCAGGAACTCGTCGCGCTCCGCTGGGACCGCACCAACAAGCGCTTCGAGCCCATCGGCTACCGCAACATCGCCGACGACGCCCGGTTCTTCCGGGGGGCCCGCTGATGTCCCCCGCGCACGCCCCCCCGCACACACCGCGGCGTCTGTCCATCAACACCGCGCTCGCGTTCTCGGCGGGCGTGCTGCTCGTGCTCGTCGCCGTCCTCGCCCTCCGCACCGGCGCCGACGCCCCGCAGGCTCACGCCATCCCCTTCCCGCTCACGCTCGCGTCCGACTCCGCCGTCCAAGCCGGCGAGTTCACGCTGCTGACCTTCAACGCCGCCAACAACGAAGACCTCGTCGCTGTCCTAGACAGCCGCGCCGAACGTCTGTTCGTGTACTCCGTCGACCAGCAGCGCTTCCTCGTGCTGCTCGACAACCAGCGCCTGGCCGACATCTTCGCCGTCACCCGCCGCCTCGGCGCTGGCCGAGCCCCCTGACTCTCTCCCTGCCCCCCCTCCCCCTCCTGTTCCTCGCCCCTGACCTCTGACCTCTACCCCCTTCCCACAATGCCCATCGTCCCCCTCCCACAGTTCGAACTCGACCTCGAGGAGGACCGCAAGATCTACGCCGCCCTCAAGCCGCCGACCTCCGTCGTCGTCCGCTTCGGGCTCATGAAGATGATCGGCGAGTTCCCGTACGCCGGCGACGCCAAGCCCGGCTGCGGGACCAAGTTCGTCGTCCGCACCCACCGCGGCACCGAACTCGCCGAGATGCTCACCTCCACCTGCCCCAACGCCGGCTGCTCCAAGAGCATCTCGCGCAAGGACATGCTCGAGTACTTCGAGAACTCCGGCGGGAAGGACTACCCCTTCTTCACCCAGGGCCGCGTCCTCCGCATCGCCACCCCCGAAGATCTCGCCCAGCAGGCCGCCCTCGATCAGCAACGCCCCGATCTCGTCCGCCGCGCCCGCGCCGTCACCGAACGCCTCCGCGTCCCCATCAAAATCTCCGACGCCGAGCCGATCCTCGGCGGGGAACGCCTCACCTTCCACTTCTACTCCGAAGATCGCATCGACTTCCGCGAGCTCGTCCACGAACTCGCCCTCGAACTCCAGACCCGCATCGAGATGCACCAGGTCGGCGCCCGCGACGAGGCCCGCCTCATCGCCGACTACGAACGCTGCGGCCAGCACTGCTGCTGCAAGCAGTTCCTCAAAGTCCTCAAACCCGTCTCCATGAAGGCCGCCAAAATCCAGAAGGCGACCCTCGACCCCCTCAAAATCTCCGGACGCTGCGGCCGCCTCATGTGCTGCCTCCGCTACGAAGAACAAACCTACGACGACCTCCGCGCCCGCCTGCCCAAGAAAAAGTCCGTCGTCGAAACCCACTCCGGCTGGGGTGTCGTCATCGACGGCCAGATCCTCACCCAGCTCGTCCTCGTCCGCCTCGACGCCACCAACGAAGACATCGCCGTCCCCGTCGAAGACCTCAAGCAGATCCTCCCCCCCGGCACGCCGCCGCCCGCGCTCGCCACCCCGCCCACGCCCCCGCCATCCGCGCAGCCCGGCCCCCGCCCGCAAAGCCGCGACCGCGGCCCACGCGACGGCTCACGCGACGGCCCGCGCGATCAGCGCCCGCGCCCCCAACCCGCCGACGGCCAGCCCACGCAATCCGCCGACGGCGCACCGCCCCCGCGCCAGCAGCAATCCCAGCGCCCGCCGCAGTCGCAGCGCCCGCCAAACCAAGGCGGCACGGGCCCACAGAACCAAAGTTCTCAAAGCCAGGGTCAACAAAACCAGGGTCAACAAAGCCAGGGTCCAAACACCCAAGGCCCGCCGCCGTCGCAGCGCCCACCCGCGCCGCGCCCGCCTGCTGCGCGCCCGCCGTCCCAGGGATCCGAAGACTCGCTCGACGACCTGATGGCCCACCTCGACGGCCCGGGCCCGCGCCCGTCGAACGACACCCCGCCCGACGGCCCCTTCGACCCCAACTCCCCCGACGCCCAGCGCCGCCGCCGACGCCGCAAACGCCGCCCCGGCCCCGACAACACCACACCCCCCAACGGCCCCGCAACCCCCCCGGGCCCCCCAGGTCCCTCGGGCCCACAAGACTCTCCCACAACCTGATCCTCCCGCCGCTTCCCGCTTCCCGCTTCCCGAATCCCGTCTTATCTGCCCCATCTGCCCCCTCTGCTCATTTCTCCAATGCCCACTCCCCCCCAACCTCCCCCGGAAACGATCAAAGACACGCTCATCTCCATCGTGATCGCATTCACGATCGCCTTCGTCTTCCGCGGCTTTGTCATCGAGGCCTTCGTCATCCCCACCGGCTCCATGGCACCCACGCTCATGGGCCAGCACATGAAGTTCCACGCCGAGCGTTCCGGCACCACCTTCCCCGTCGGCCCGTGGGACGCCACCTCGCAGATCTCCGGCGAATACGCCAACCCGCAGACCGGCCGCTCCCTCGCCCCGCAAGGCGGCCAGCCCCTCGGCGTCACCGTCTACGACCCCGCCTCCGGCGACCCCATCGCCGTCCGCTCCGCCCCGCTCTACTCCGGCGACCGCATCCTCGTCCTCAAATACCTCTACTCCTTCTTCCCGCCCCAGCGCTTCGATGTCGTCGTCTTCAAGAACCCCACCGACCCCGCGCAGAACTACATCAAGCGCCTCCTCGGCTTGCCCAACGAAGAAATCGCCCTCGTCGACGGCGACCTCTTCACCCGCCCCGTCCCCTCCGCCGGCTCGCCCCCTTCCCCCGCCGGCCCCGGCACCTGGGCCGAGCCCGGCTGGACCATCGCCCGCAAGCCCGCGCTGCAGCAGCGCACCGTCTGGCAAACCGTCTTCGACTCCGCCGACGCCCCGCTCAAGTCCGACCCGACGCGCACCCCGTGGACGCCCGCGCCCGCCGCCCAGTCCCGCTTCACGCTCACGCCGCGCTCCTACACCTTCACGGGCGGTGGCGGGGGCGGGGGGGGCCCGCAGGACGCCCCCGCCGAACTCATCTTCGATCAGACCAAGACCCGCATCGCCAACCCCGGCGCGCCGCTCGCACCCCGCAACGAGACGTGGTCAATCGACGACTACTACTTCTACAACGAGCACCCCGCGGCTGACGCCCGCCCACCGCGCGTCCTCTCGCGCATGTTCGCCCGCTTCCCCGTCTCGGATCTCCGCGTCCGCCTCGCCGCGACGCCCGCCGCCGAATCACCCGACGCCGAGATCACGCTCAAACTCTCCATCCGCGGCCACGACGCCGAGCTCGCCCTCTCCGCCACCGCCGCCACCATCCGCTGGCGCCCCATCGTCGGCGCCGTCGGCGTCAAGGGCGACTGGGTCCAACTCGCCTCCGCCCCCATCACGCCCCTCCCGCCGAACCGCCCGACCAACATCGAGTTCTGGCACGCCGACCAGTCCTTCTCCATCTGGCTCGACGGCGTCCGCATCGCCCACGCCGACTACGACTGGTCCCCCGACCAGCGCATCCTCTTCTCGACGGGCGCTTCGCTCGCGAGCCTCATGGCCCAGCAGCCCGCCGAGCCCGCCAACATCCTCCAGCAATCCCGCCTCTACACCCGCCCCGACGTGCGCTTGGCCTTCTCCGGCCCCAGCATCACCCTCCACCGCGTCGCGCTCGACCGCGACCTCTACTACCAGCCCGGCACACTCCCCGGCGGCGGCCAGGTCGCCCACGCCACCAGCCCCGCCAACCCCCTCGCCCTCGGCCCCGACGAGTTCTTCTGCTGCGGCGACAACTCCCCCGCCTCCCTCGACGGCCGCCTCTGGTCCGACGTCGACGAATGGGTCGACTACGAGTTCCGTCCAACCCCCACCACGCCCATCCGCGCCGGCGTCGTCCCCCGCGAACTCATGCTCGGCCGCGCCTTCTTCGTCTACTGGCCCAGCCTCCGCTACTCCGCCCGCCCCATCCCCGTCCCCGACTTCGGCCGCATGCGCTTCATCTGGTGACAGAGCCCCAAGTACCAACGCGTCCAGGTCCCGCCAAAGCCGCTTCGAACTACGGCCGGCTTCGTTCCGCTGGAGGCATCACACCGAGCGGGGTTCGCAGGCCCTCTGGCCTTTGGCCCCAAGGAGGAGTACGCGGGCTTCGTGCCTGGAGCTCCTTGAGCAGTTGCTTGAAGGAGTGTTGCACGTCGGCCTCCGACCACTGGAGGAGTACCGCGACGTCGGGCAGAGCGAGCTGTAGCGTTGAAACAAACTGCAAAGCAGTGCGGAACTTGTAACGTTCACGCAGTTCAGCGAAGACGCCTGGAAGAACTAAACGCTCGTCGATGAACTGCACGCCAAAGCAGTCCGGGCCGAGTTCAAGGCGGTCATCGATTTCGAGAACAAGGGACTTCACCATCACGGCCCCCGGCCTACCCCCCGAGACAAGTGTGCCATTTGTTAAATTTTTGCCAAAAATTGGTACGCCCTCCGTGGCAAAATGTTCGCGTGTGTGGTCCGAGTTTCTCCTGCTGGGTTATCGGGCCCCATCTGCGGTCCGGGTAAAAAAACGCTACGCGTGCCACATCGTCCACCCGAAGCGCTCAACCTGTTGTGCCGAAATTTGCCCGAACCCAGCCTGTGTTGACACTCGACCGGACGCCGGATCCGAGAAATCTGCCGCCCACGCGCCTGACCAAGAGTTTCTGAACAAAAACCAACCACCACCGGGCGCGTAGGCATCTGGCTCGTAGCCGACGACGCACACCGCATGACCGCCCACGACTTCCCAGCTAGTCCCCGAAGCCGTCGGGGGTACTTCTGAAATGACCCCGGTGGCGTCCGCCTCAGGACTTGACCAATTTGTTACGGGTGAGCCAGCGAGCTGGAACACAGCGAACTCTGCTGCAACGTACTGCGCCGTGCGCAGGCGGTCGTAGAGCATCTGTGCTCGCTCGATCTCTAGCACTGGCGAGCCTCGATTACAACGACGGCTCGCTTGATGCCGCGCCGCTTGAGTCGGCTGTGGGCCCGGTGGGGGATGATTCGCTTGCGACACGCTGCCCGGAACATGCTCGGGCTCGTATCTCCACTCACCCTCTTCGCAAACACCGTGATTGCCGAGGGCTTGCTGCATGTACTTCAAACGAGTTCCGTCTTCCGCAGGCCAAGGATCCTGGCTATGAGTCTTGATCGCGAAGTACAAGAACTGCTCGGACAACCGCGGTCCCGCCGGAGTCTCCATACACGCGACCGATGCGAAAGCCACACAGGTTCCGCGAGCGCCCTGGCTCTTTACCGGCCATGCTACTGATGGCCCAGGAATCCGCGGCCCATGAACAAGTGGACTCTCTGAACTCTCTGCCGGCGTGGAAATCGGTGCGACTGTTGCTCGAATAGCGTCCCCATCTTCAGGCCGCCCAGGGCGCACGCCGCAACGGAGTTGTTCGCCAGCCTCCGCGATTCGCTTTTTCGCACGCCCGAACGCCGCCAGCGAGGCAGGTGATGCCCTGGCGAGACGAGATTGCAGCGCGGGCAGATCGAGGCCGTTAAAAAACGCAGGAAAGGCCTGGACAGCGGACAAAGCAGATGGAAGACTCCGTACGCCGAACATCTGAAGCTGCGCCGCCTCGCTCTCACGCAGCACCCGACTCGCCACTAATCCTCGTAGAAACTCCGACGAAGATGGACCGCCCCGCGCAACGCGGGTTGGGACAACGAGGTCGCGGGGCGTGAATCCGCCGTTTGACGGCCGGCGTGATGTAGAGCGACCGGAAATCGATGGGCGTCGCGGTGTTCGCTCAAGCCGACCCCTGTAAAGACCCTTTGCCGCATGTCGGCGGATAAGTTCTGCCAGCATCAACTGCAATCGCTCCCAGGTTTCAACCTGATCCCTGGTTGTCTGGGAGAGTGTCGCACGGATCTTCGTTCGTTGCTTCTTGGCTTGTTTTCGAAGACGCGCGCGATTGCTAACCATTGTAAGCTCCTGCACACACCGCTCACCCCCTCGTATTCACAGCATACCCGGTACGAGCACCGGATGTCTACCCGCGCACACACCGCCGCTCTCCGCCCGCCCAAACCGCTCCCGCAACTCGCCCCGCGCCTAAAATACATCGGCCTCCCGCGCCGCGCCCCCGCGCCCGCCTCGGCCTCCCAACCCATCCCACGCTCCACCCTCTGCCGCAAGATCCTTCGGAGGAGATCGGCGATCTCTCGTATCCACTCCTCC
>CAZTQN010000051.1:0-21142 GCA_964615765.1 uncultured Phycisphaeraceae bacterium | reverse complement strand
GCAGAGGTTGGCCATCTCGTTGATGAAGGAGATCTTGGTGGCGAGGAAGTTGTTGCTGGCGTATTTGACCATCTCGGCGGAGAGGACGTCCATGACGAAGATGGGGTGTCCGTTGCGGACGAAGGGGTCGTAGAGGTCGCGCATGGCTTCGCCGACCCAGTCCTTCTCGACGCCGACGACGACGCGGTCGGGCTTGTTGAAGTCGTCGATGGCGGCGCCTTCCTTGAGGAACTCGGGATTGTCGGCGACCTCGAAGGGGATGGAGGGGCCGACTTTTTCGCGGATGCGGTCGCGGACCATGAAGGTGGTGCCGACGGGGACGGTGCTCTTGACGACGATGATCTTGGGCTTCTGCGCGGGGCCGAGGGCCTTGAGGACTTCGGCGATGTCGTCGGCGGCGCCCTGGACGTATTTCAGGTCGGTGTGCCCGCGTTCGTCGCTGGGGGTGCCGACGCAGATGAAGATCATGTCGGCGTCGCGGTGAGCGGAGGCTTTGTCGGTGGTGAACTTGAGGCGGCCGGCGGCGATGTTGCGCTCCATGAGCTCGGTGAGGCCGGGCTCGTAGATGGGGCACTTGCCGGCGCGGAGCATGTCGATCTTGCGCTGGTCAAGATCGAGGCAGGTGACGTCGTTGCCGGTGTTGGAAAGGCAGACGCCGGTGACCAGCCCCACGTACCCCGTGCCGACCATGGTGAGACGCATGCGCCGATCTCCTGTGCGAGCGCGAGCGGCGCACAAAACCGGGTGCGCCGCAGAGGGGGAAGGTTAGCCGAGTGGGCGTCGTTTTCGAGGGGCGGCGTGTTCTGGAGGCGGGCGCGTGCGGGAAGAGGGCGAGGCGGTACACTCGGCGGCAGTTGGCGGGGGCCGGCGAGCGCCGGGCGCATGTGCGGGGCGTCGATGGAACCCCTTATGCCACGATCAGCGCGTCCGCGTGTCCGTTCAGCCGCTCGAGCCGGGAGCACCCGCGGGGGCGGGAAGAAGACGGGGAAGGGGTCCGCGGTCGGCGGGGCTGGCGGGGCCGGGAAAGCCGCGGGCGGCGGCGTGGGCAAGAGCGGATCGCGGGCGAAGCGGGCGACGATCGCGGAGCGCGTCGATCCGTACGACCTGTACCAGCGGGCCGTGCAGTGCGTGGAGGCGGAGATCGACTTCGTCGACGCGACGTTCAAGCAGATCCGCAAGCGGCAGGCGACGCGTCTGCGCGAGGACTTCTGCGCCACGGGCAACACGGCGTGCGAGTGGGTGCGCCGGCGCGAGACCAACTCCGCCGTCGGGCTGGATATCGACCCCGCGCCGCTGGGCTGGGGGCACACGCACAATGTCGGGCGGTTGACGCCGGCGCAGCGGGAGCGGGTCGACCTGAAGCTTGGCAACGTGCTCGAATCGCACGAGGACCTCGGGAAGTTCGACGTGATCCTCGGGATGAACTTCTCGTACTGGTGCTTCAAGACGCGGGCGGCGCTCAAGCACTACTTCAGTGTGGCGCGGTCGGCGCTGGTGGATGACGGGATCCTGTTCCTCGATTACTACGGCGGGTCGGACGCGTACAAGGTGCTGAGCGAGAAGCGGAAGATCCCGCACGCGTCGAAGGGGGAGCCGGCGCTGACGGAGTACAAGGGGCCGTTCGAGTATCGGTGGCAGCAGGAGTACTTCCGCCCGATCTCGGGCGAGATGGGGTGCCGCATTCACTTCTCCTTCCCGGACGGCAGCCGCCTGCGGGACGCGTTCACGTACTCGTGGCGGCTGTGGAGCCCGCCGGAGATCCGCGAGGTGCTGCTGGACGCGGGCTTCTCGCGCGTGGTGGTGTACTGGGAAGGGGACGACGGGGAAGGCGGGGGCGACGGGGTGTTCACGCCGAATGAGCAGGGGGAGGCGTGTCCGTCGTTTATTGGGTATATCTCGGCTGAGAAGTAGGCACTGGGCACTAGGCACTGGGCACTAGGGGAAATGGCCAAATGGCAAAGGGCCAAATGGCAAAGGGCCAAATGGCAAATGGCCAAATAGCAAAGG
The DNA here is from genome assembly GCA_964615765.1 of uncultured Phycisphaeraceae bacterium. Lineage (GTDB taxonomy): Bacteria > Planctomycetota > Phycisphaerae > Phycisphaerales > UBA1924 > CAZTQN01. Next base: position 19,135 of record CAZTQN010000051.1, on the reverse strand, counting down.
GTCAAAGGGCCAAATTGGGAGGGGGCCGCGTTCTTGGCTTCCCGCTTCCCGAATCCCGATTCCCGTTTCCCACCTCACCGTTTCTGCTGGAACAGCCATGCGGCTAGGTCGGGCTCGCCGTAGGCGCGGTCCCAGGAGTTGTGGTTGACGCCGGGGTAGATGTTGGCTTTGGCGGCGGGGCCGGGGGTTGGGAGCTTGGCGCGGGCGGCGGCATGGGCGTCGAGGATGGCTTGGGTTTTGGCGGCGGGGACGACGTCGTCGGCGTCGCCGTGGAATGCCCAGATGGGGGTCTTGGCGTCGACGAGTTTCTGGGCGACGGCGGCGGGGTCGTCGGCCCAGCCGCAGACGGGGACGACGGCGGCGAAGCGCTTCGCGTGGCGGGCGCCGATCTCCCACGCGCCGTAGCCGCCTTGGGAGAGGCCGGTGAGGTAGACGCGGGCGGGGTCGGTGGCGAGTTCGCGCTGCGCGTCGTCGATGAGCGCGAGGAGGTGGGTGTCGAGGTCGATCCAGCGGACGGACTTCGAGGATTTTTGCGGGGCGATGATGATGGCGGGCCAGCGGGCGCGTTCGAAGGCGACGGCGCGGAGGAGGCCTTGGGCGAGGGGCTTCAGCCCGTCGGTGCCGGACTCGCCGCTGCCGTGGAGGAAGAGGAAAAGCGGGAGCGGCGTGCGTGGCGAAGTCGCGGCGGATTGGAAGAACTCGGGCGGGATGTAGATGACGTAGGGGAGCGATGCGCCATCGTGCGTGTGCGAACGCATGTAGACGCCGGGAAGGGTGTAGGGGGATGACGCGGGCTGGGGTGATGAGGGCATGGCGGCGGGGGCCGATTGGGTTGGCGCGGGCTGTCTGGATGTGCCGGCGAGCTGGGTGATGGCGAGCAGGAGGATGGCGGGGATGAGCACGCCGAGGAGGATGTATGCGCGCATGGTTGGGCTCCGGGCTACGCGCGGCGTCGCGCTCGGCGCGGCGGGGTTGGTGCGCGGGGAGGGGGGTTGGTGGTGGTGAGGAGTTGGTGGGCGACGGCGAGGGCCTGGAGGTCGCCGCGGGTGTCGGGTGGGAAGGGGGAGGGCTTGATGCGGACGAGTTTGGCGGAGAGGGGGATGGATTCGGCGCGGACGACGCGCATGGCGCCGGGGATGAAGAGTTTGGGGTAGGCGGCGCCGATGGTGCCGAGGACGATGACGTTGGGGTTGAGGATGTCGACCAGGATGCTGCAGAGGCGACCCAGTTCGAGGGCGACGCGGTCGGTGACGCGGCGGGCGGCGGGGTCGCGGCGGGTGCTGGCGTCGCAGAGCGCGGGGACGGAGATGTCGCCGTGTTTGTTGAGGATGTCGAGCAGAAGTGAGGGCTGCTGGGATTGGCGGCAGATGAGGGCTTCGGCGCGGGCGAGTTGCTGCATGCCGGGGCCGGAGCAGTAGCCCTCGACGCTGCCGCGTTTGGCGAAGCCGACGGGGCCGGCGTCGTTGGGTGTGAGGCGGATCTGCCCGATCTCGCCGGCCATGGCGAGGGGGCCTTCGAAGAGGCGGCGGTTGATGATGAGCCCGGCGCCCATGCCGGTGCTCATGGTGAGGAAGACGGCGGTATCGGCGTTGCGTGCGGCGCCCCAGCGCCACTCGGCGAGGGCGGCGGCGTTGGCGTCGTTCATGATGGCGAGGGGGATATCGAAGCGCTCGCGGAGGAAGGCGCCGAGGGCGAAGCCGTGCCAGCCGGGGTTGTTGGGCGGGTTGAGGAAGCGCTCGGCGCGATGGTCGAAAGGGCCGGGGCAGGCGCAGCCGAGCGCGGCAGGACGCGGGGGCGTGCGCGAGCCGGCGGCGCGGGTGGTGAGATGGTGGAGACGGTCGAGGGCGGCGGCGAGGACCTTGGCGGGGGGGAGGCGGTGATCGACGGGGATGCGGTCGGAGGCGAGGAGGCGGCCCGCGGCGTCGCCGACGCAGACGCCGATCTTGGTGCCGCCGATGTCGAGGCCCAGGAGGAGGGGGGAGGAAGAGGCGGGGGTCACACGAGGGGTTCCTCTTCGAAGCCGCCGGTCATGTCGCGGTGGGTGCGCTTGATGGCGCCGAACCAGACGATGCAGAAGATGGGGTAAGCCAGCCCGAGGCAGACGCCGAAGGCCAGGCCGAAGTACATGCCGCCTTGCATGGCGGCGGCCTGTTGAGCGAGGTTGGGGTCGGCCTTCATGGCGGCGATCTGGGCCTGAACGCCGCCCCAGGCGACGATTGTGCCGACGACGGTCATGACGATGGCGAGCGCGGCGTAGGCGAGGTGGAGGATGCGGCCGAGGGGCTTGCGCTGGATGGTGAAGATGCCGGCGATGATGAGCAGGACGCCGATGAGCATGCCGCCGGCGTAGACGGCGATCTGGGCGGGGCCGGCGGCGGCCATCTGGGCTTGCATGCTGGCGCGCTGTTCGGGCGGGACCATGCTCATCATGGCGCTGCCGCCGAGGGTTCCGGCCAAGCCGCAGGCGTTGCACCCGAGGCCGAAGAGCGCGCCAACGACGATGCTGATGATGCCCACGACCTTGGGCCAGCCGGGCGGCTCGGGCGGGAGGGCGATGTCGCCCATGTCCGTCGGCGGGGTGCTGGGGGGCTGGGGGCTGAGCGGGGCGGCGGGCTCGGGCGATTGCGGGAACTGGCTCATGGCGAATCTCCGGAAAAGCCGGGAGGAATGTACCACAGGCTCGGGCGGCGTGCGCGCGGGGGCGGTGGCACGCCGCGTGCCGCGCGGGCGACGGCGAGGAGGCAGCGGGTTATTGGGGTTGCGCGGGGGCGGTGTCGCGCGCGGCCTTGGATTTGTGGTGCATCTTCGGCGTGACGTGGAAGGTTGCCGAGCAGCGGCCGACGCGCTTCTCGCGGTCGCCGGGCTTGACGACGGCCTGGAAGATGTCGAGGTCGATGGTGATGTTGAACTCGCCGGCGTGGGCGAGGTGGGCCTGGATGTCTTCGCGCGGGGTGATGCGGTAGACGGCGGGCCCGAAGCAGGGGCGGAGGAACTTGTACTCGAGGTGTTTGCAGACGACGGTGTAGTCGCCGCCGGCGACGCCGAAGACGTACATGCCGCCGGCGATCTCGGCGTTGCCGAGCAGCGCGGCGCCGGCCATGGCGTTGTACCAGTTGCGGTTGAAGCGTCGGAAGGGGAGGATGGCCTGGAAGGTCGTCTCGCTGACGCGCTTCATCGTGATGCCGGAGCGGAACGCGAAGGGCAGCCAGATGAGCGAGCAGACGCGGTGCCAGAAGTTGTTGCGCGTGGAGAGGCGGGAGATGAAGGCTTCGACGCGGTCGTAGAGCGAGCGGCCCTTGCGACGCCGAGCGGCGCCGGCGGTGACGCGCGTGGTTGTAGGAATAGCGCGCGGCGTGGGGGACGCGGCGGCGGTGGTGGCGGAGGAAGCCGTGTCGTTCGCGGCGACGAAGTCCGACATGGCGGTGTCGTCGTCGTGCTCGCTCGGATCGAGCGGGAAGGCCGGCGGAGGGGGGGCGGCGGGCGGAGAGATATCGCGCGCGGAGGCAGCCGCGGGGACCGGGACGCCGGTGGGGGCGCTGGCGGGCGTGGACGGGGCGGTGGACACCGTTTGGGATGGTAGGGGCGAGAGGTCAGAGGTCAGGGGACAGGGGCAGGAGGGGGAGGCGAAGGGGGGAGCGCTATTCGGGTTCGGGGATGAGGTCGAACCAGCCTTTGCTGTTGGCGCGGACGCGGACGAGGGGGTTGGCGGGTTCGTGGTCGAGGCAGAGGACCCAGTCGCGCTGGGCGGCTTCGGTGAGGAGCCAGCGGCGGGAGAGCATGCTGGTGTAGGGCTCGACGTCGTAGGCGAGGGAGTAGGCGGGGCCGTTGTGGGCGAGGGTGGGCATGACGTCGGGCGTGAAGACGATGGTGCGGCCCTTGCCGCGGGGTGCGTCGGGCTCGCGGAAGAGGACGGCCTGCTGGCCCCAGGTGTGGCCGGGGACGAGGAAGACGAAGACGCCGGCGCCGGGGGCGATTTCGGTCAGGCGGTAGTCGATGGGTGTGCGGGGGAGTTCGTCGCGGTCGGGCGTGACGCCGAGGGGATAGGGGCGGGGGGAGTCGAGCTTGACGATGCGATCGGCGATGGGGAAGAGGTGATCTGGGTAGTAGGTTTTGGTCATGACGGAGCGGTTGACGATGGCGTCGTTCCACTCGCGGAGTTGGGTGAAGATGCGGGCGTTCGGGAAGGTGGGGACGCAGCCGCCGGATTGGGATGAGCCGCCGCCGCCGTCGTCGTTGGGGGGGCTTGGCCAGGTGGGCGATTCACCGGGGCGAGGGAGGCGTGTGAGGCCGCCGGCGTGGTCGAAGTGAAGATGGCTGACGACGACGGCGTCGATGGATTCGGGCGCGACGCGGACGTCGGCGAGGGCGTCGATGATGGAGCGGTTCTCGAGGGCGAAAACGTCGCGCATCTTGGCGTCGAGCTTGTTGCCGGTGCCGCATTCGATGAGGAGACGGGAAGGGCCGAGGGCCGGGGGCCGAGGGCCGAGGGGGGAAGCGGATTGTGACTCGGCCCTCGGCCCTTGGCCCTCGGCCCTCTCCAGCAACAGGCAGTTGTGCTGAACGGTGATGCGGCCTTTGTCGTCGGTGGGGACGGAGCGGGACCAGACCGTGCGAGGGATGAGGCCGAACATGGAGCCGCCGTCGAGTTTGAAGGTGCCGGCGCGGAGGAGGCGGAAGGTGTAGCGGGGTGAAAGTGCGGGGCTATCGGTCATGCGGGCAGGATACGGGCCTCCCTCCGCAGAAACGCGAGACGGGTAGGTGTGCGAAGGTGTTCGACGGGCGGCGTGATTTACACGCGAGGCGGCGCACCAAGAATGTGACGGAGTTGGGCCGCGAGCGCGGGGAGGTCCTGTCTGGTCGTGGAGTGAAGGTGTGCAGGATCGACGTCGAGGTACACGTGGACCATGAAGTTTCGGAAGTGGCGAACCTTTGACCAAGGGACCGAAGGGTGAGCGGCTTTGAGTGATTCGGGGAGTTTGGCGGTTGCTTCGCCGAGGCGGACGAAGGCGTAGCAGACCGCGAAGACACGCATTTCGTCGTGTGCGAACGCGGGTGCATCGAGGTCGCCGACAAATGTCTGGATGCGGGCGATGTCTTCGAGCATGACGTGGACAATGTCACGCCACAGTTCATCGGGGTTGTGGGCTGCGAGGTCAGGCGACACGCAGGAGATCCTTCTGGATTCGTGCGCGGAACCGGGGGTTGAGGCGGGGGTGGTCTTCGACGAGATCGACGCGGCAGCCGAGGAGATCTTCGAGGGCGGTGAGCAAGCCGCTGAGGGTGAAGAGCGTCACGGTGTGGTCGGGCATGAACTTGACCAGCACGTCAACATCGCTGGTTGGTCGGGGTTCGCCTCGGGCGACGGAGCCGAAGAGGTACAACTCGGAGACGCCGAACTCGGAGCGAAGTCGGGGGAACTCCGAAGCGAGGCAAGATGTGATCGCTTGGGCGTGCAGCATGCGTTGCCATCAGAGCGTGGTTCTTGGAGAAACGGACGATCGTAGGTTATGGCTCGAAGGAGCGGAGCGCGCGTGGACGCTCAGACGCATCCAGGTTTCTGCGAAGGACTCGCCGTCGACGCGCAGCGCGTCCGGCTGCGTGCCCCAGGCGATGAAGCCGAGAGATTCGTAGAGGCGGCGTGCGGTGGTGGCGCGCTCGGCGACGGTGAGTTCCAGGGCGTCGACGCCGGGCCAGGTAGCGGCGGTGGCGATGAGAAGGGAGAGGACGGCGCGGGCGCAGCCGCGGGCGCGGAAGGTGGGGTCGGTGTAGACGCTGACGATGAGCGCGGCGTGGGCGCGCTTGGGGTTCGACTCGCGGACGCAGACGGCGGTGGAGATCAGGCGGGCGGAGTCGAACATGCCGGCGATGGCGTAGTCCGGGCGCGCGAGAGCCGCGGCGACGCCGACGGGGTCGGAGCCGCGGTCGTTGGCTGGGTCGGCGGCGAAGGCCCAGGGGGTGTCGACGAGCATCTGCCGACGGAGCGCGACGTAGGCGGGGGCGTCGGCGGGAGTGAGCAGGCGCGGCGGGGAGAGCGGCGTTTCAGGCGCGGTCATGGCGGATGATTGGGCGGGACGGCCCCGCGGCTTTGCGGTGCGGCCGGGGTGTTTCGGCGTGGTTTTCTTGGTTGTGTCTGGATTTTGACTTGGTCCAGAAGACTTGGTAGTCTGGGGGCGTGATGGATGAGTTTGCGGGCAAGTTGCGGGCGCGGGGGCTTGCGGTGACGGCGCAGCGGCTGGCGGTGATGCGCGCGGTGGCGCGGCAGCCGCATGGGACGGCGGAGGAGATCGGGGCGGCGGCGCGGGCGGATATCGGGGCGATGTCGAAGCAGGCGGTGTATGACGCGCTGGCGGTGTTAAGCGCGCACGGGCTGATCCGGAAGATCCAGCCGGCGGGGTCGGTCGCGCGGTTTGAGGATCGTGTCGGGGACAATCATCATCACATGATTTGTCGGGTGTGCGGGGAGGCGTGGGATGTGGATTGTGCGGCCGGGAAGCCGCCGTGTTTGGAGCCGGTGGGGGCGGCGGGGTTTGTGGTGGACGAGGCGGAGGTGATTTACTGGGGGCGGTGTGCGGGGTGTGCGGGCGCGGGGGCGAGCGGTGGGGGCGGGGAGAAGACTGCGGATGGTGAGGGTGGTGTGGTGGATAGGTCGGATGAACGGCGCGGCGGGGAACGCCGCGTGATTGAGGAGTGAGCCATGAGCGAGTCCCGATCGGTTGAGTCCAAGTCCGGCGAGTCCAAGTGCCCGTTTCATCAGGTGTACGGCAGCGAGCAGACCGGGAAGGGCGCGGCGGGCGGGAACGGCGCTGTGCCGGGGCTTGGGCGAGCGGGGATGGGTGGGCATGGTGGGACGACGAATCGCGACTGGTGGCCGGGGCAGCTTGATATCGATGTGCTGCACCAGCACTCGGAGAAGTCGGACCCGATGGGGCGGGAGTTCGACTACGCGGCGGCGTTCAAGAGCCTGGACTATGCGGCGCTGAAGAGGGATCTGGCGGCGCTGATGACCGACTCGCAGGAGTGGTGGCCGGCGGACTTCGGGCATTACGGGCCGCTGTTTGTGCGGATGGCGTGGCACAGCGCGGGGACGTATCGCACGGGCGACGGGCGCGGCGGGGGCGGGCGCGGGCAGCAGCGGTTTGCGCCGCTGAACAGTTGGCCGGACAATGTCAATCTTGACAAGGCGCGGCGGCTGCTTTGGCCCATCAAGCAGAAGTACGGGCAGAAGATCTCGTGGGCGGACTTGATGATCCTGGCGGGGAATGTTGCGCTGGAGACGATGGGGTTCAAGACGTTCGGCTTCGCGGGCGGGCGCGAGGACGTGTGGGAGCCGGATCACGACGTGTACTGGGGCGCGGAGCGGGCGTGGCTGGGCGGGGATGTGCGGTACAAGCACGGGTCGGAGGGTGTGGTGAAGAGCGGCGGGGTGGTGGTGTCGGACGACTCGCCGCACGGGACGCTGCACAGCCGAAAGCTGGAGAACCCGCTGGCGGCGGTGCAGATGGGGTTGATTTATGTGAATCCGGAAGGGCCGGACGGGACGCCGGACCCGCTCGCCGCGGCGCATGACATCCGCGTGACGTTCGGGCGGATGGCGATGAACGATGAGGAGACGGTGGCGCTGATCGCCGGCGGGCACACGTTCGGGAAGTGTCACGGCGCGGCGGACGCGAAGAACCTGAGCTTCGAGCCGGAGGCGGCGGGGCTGGAGGCGCAGGGCTTTGGGTGGAGCAACCGGCACGGTTCGGGGAAGGGGGGCGACACGATCACCAGCGGGCTGGAGGTGACGTGGACCAGGACGCCGACGAAGTGGAGCAATGACTACTTCGAGAACCTGTTCAAGTTCGAGTGGGAACTGACCAGGAGCCCGGCGGGTGCGCACCAGTGGGTGGCGAAGGGGGCGGCGGCGACGCACCCGGACGCGCACGACGCGAGCAAGAAGCACGTGCCGACGATGCTGACGACGGATCTGTCGCTGCGGTTTGATCCGGCGTATGAGAAGATCTCGCGGCGGTTCATGCAGAACCCGGCGGAGTTCGCGGACGCGTTCGCGCGGGCGTGGTTCAAGCTGACGCATCGCGACATGGGGCCGCGGTCGAGGTATCTGGGGCCGGAGGTGCCGGCGGAGGAGTTGATCTGGCAGGATCCCTTGCCGCGGGTTGAACATGCGTTGATTGATGAGAAGGACATCGCGGCGCTGAAGCGGACGATTGTGGCGTCGGGCGTGCCGGTGTCGGATTTGGTGGCGACGGCGTGGGCGTCGGCGTCGACGTTCCGCGGGTCGGACAAGCGGGGCGGGGCGAACGGGGCGCGGATTCGGCTGATGCCGCAGCGTGGGTGGGCGTCGAACACCCCGGAGCGGCTGGGCAAGATCCTGGCGGCGTACGAGAAGATCCAGAGCGGGTTCAACGCGTCGGCGACGGGCGGGAAGCGCGTGTCGATGGCGGACCTGATCGTGCTGGCGGGGTGCGCGGGGGTGGAAGAGGCGGCGAAGGCGGCGGGTGTGCCGATCGCGGTGCCGTTCACGCCCGGGCGCGTCGACGCGACGCAAGCGCAGACGGATGTGGAGTCGTTCGCGGCGCTGGAGCCGTGGGCGGACGGGTTCAGGAACTATGTGAAGGGTCGGTTTGCGGTGCCGGACGAGGTGCTGCTGGTGGACAAGGCGCAGCTGCTCACGCTGACGGCGCCGGAGATGACGGTGCTGGTGGGCGGGATGCGCGTGCTGGACACGAACGTCGGCGGGACGCGGCACGGCGTCTTGACGGACCGGCCGGGCGTGTTGAGCAACGACTTCTTCGTGAACCTGCTGGATATGCGGACGGAGTGGAAGTCGACGTCGCCGGAGCAGGTTCTGTACGAAGGGCGTGATCGGCGGACGGGCAAGGTGCGGTGGACGGGGACGCGGGCGGACCTGGCGTTCGGGTCGCACGCGCAGCTCCGGGCGCTGTCGGAGGTGTACGCGAGCGCGGACGGGCTGGAGCCGTTCGTGCGGGCGTTCGTGCGGGCGTGGGTGAAGGTGATGGAGCTGGACCGGTTCGACGCCGCGTGAGGTCACGCGGAGGGCGTGTACTGCGCGACGTAGCGGACGGCGTCGAGGAGCGCGGTTGAGGGCGCGCTCTTTGAGACGCATGTCCATGCGCCGGCGTCGATCACGCGGTCGATGAACGCGGGGTCGTCGTGCCCGCTGAAGATGATGGTGCGGAGGTTGGGGCACTCGGCGGCGAGGGCGCGGAGCGTCTCGAGTGTGTCGGTGCCGGGCATGGTGGCGTCGAGGATGAGCACGTCCGGCGCGGGCTCGCAGGCGAGGATCTGGCGGGGCAGGTCGAGCGCGGAGGCGAGGCAGCCGACGCAGGCCATGGAGGGATCGGAGGCGATGAGCATCTGGAGGCAGGCGGTGACGTCGGGCATGTCATCGACGCAGAGCACGCGGATGGGGCGCTGAGAGCTCATGCGGGCGTCCTCTCGGGCTGAGGTGGGAGCAGGAGGCGGTCGAGGTCGGCGAAGTCGACGGGCTTGATGAGGTGGGCGTCGAAACCGGCTTCGCGGGCGAGGGTGACGTCGCTGGGGCGGCCGTAGCCGGTGAGGGCGATGAGGCGGGGGCGTGGGCGATCGCCGGCGGCGAGCGCGGGGTCGTGACGGATGCGGCGGGCGACCTCGTAGCCGTCGAGCCCGGGGAGGCCGATGTCGAGCAGGCAGACGTCGGGCTTCCACTGTTTGGCGAGGGCGAGGGCGTTGGGTCCGGAGTGTGCGGACTGGACGGTGTGGCCCTTGTGGCGGAGCACGCCGCAGAGCATGGAGACCAGGTCGACGTTGTCATCGACGACGAGGATGCGCAGAGCGCCGGCGGCGGGGGGAGGTGAGGGCTGGGTCTCGGCGGTGTCGGGGATTGGGGCGGCGACGACGGGAAGGCGGACGATGAACTCGCTGCCCTTGGGATCGGCGCCGGTGGTTGGCGGTGCGCCGGCGGGGGGGCTGTGGACCTCGATGGTGCCTTCGTGGAGCGAGACGAGGCGGTGGGCGAGGGAGAGGCCGATGCCCAGGCCGCCTTCGGAGCGGTCGAGGGAGCGGTCGGCCTGGGTGAACAGGTCGAAGATGCGGCCGTCGCGGAGGAGGTCGTTGTCGATCCCGACGCCGTTGTCGCGGACGCGGACGCGGGCGTGGTTGCTGCCGCGGGGCTGATCGCAGGAGACGCGGATGCGCCCGCTCGGGGGCGTGTACTTGGCGGCGTTGGTGAGGAGGTTGATGAAGACTTCTTCGATGCGCGTGGGGTCGACGCTGGCCCAGACGGGCTGAGCCGGGAGGTCGAGCTCGACGGTGTGGCGGTTGCGTTCGAAGAGGGGGCTGGTGGTTTCGACCGCGTGGCGGACGATCTGCACCAGGTCGACAGTTTGGAGGCGGAGGCGGATGCGCCCGCTGACGACGCGGGAGACTTCCATCAGGTCGCTGATGATCTTGGTGAGGTTGGCGACCTGGCGGTCGATGATTTGCAGGGCCTGGGACTGCAGGGCGGCCTCGGTCTCCGGGCGGTGATGAGCGCGGAGGAGATGGACCGCGGCCCGGATGGGCGCGAGGGGGTTGCGCAGCTCGTGGCTGAGCATGGCGAGGAACTCGTCCTTGCGGCGGGATTCCTCGGCGAGGGCGTCGGCCTGCTGGCGGATCTTGGCCGACATCAGCACGCGCTGGGTGATGTCGCGGACGTTGCACTGGGCGACCAGGCGGGCGTCTTCCTGATAGACGTTCGCGATGACTTCGACCTCGGTGACGGCGCCGTCGTTGCGGAGGACGGGGAGGTGCTCGTAGCGGATGTAGCGGCTTTCCTGGAGTTGGCGGAAGGCGCGCTTGCTCTCTTCGGTGTCGGTGAACAGGCCGATCTCGTGGAGGTGCTTGCCGAGGAGTTCGTGGGCGTCGATGCCGATGAGCCCGGCCATGAAGGAGTTGGCGTCGGTGATGAGGCCGGAGTTGGCGTCGAGGATGAGGATGCCGTCCTTGGCGGTCTGGAAGAGGCGGCGGTAGCGGATTTCGGAGTTGTGGAGTTCGCGTTCGGAAGCGCGGCGAGCGGTGATGTCGCGGAAGACCAGGACGGCGCCGGCGGTCTGGCCCAGGGTGTTGCGGATGGGCGCGGCGCTGTCGTCGATGGCGCGCTCGGTGCCGTCGCGGGAGATGAGGATGGTGTGGTTGGCGAGCCCGACGATGATGCCCTCGCGCAGGGCGCGGATGGCGGGGTTCTCGACCTCGGCCCGGGTGTCCTCGTTGACAATGTGGAAGACTTGTTCGAGCGGGTGCCCGGCGGCCTGTTCCTGCGACCAGCCCGTGAGTTCCTGCGCGACGGGGTTGAGGAAGGCGACGCGGCCCTGGCGGTCGGTGGTGATCACGCCGTCGCCGATGCTCGAGAGCGTGAAGCGCAGCCAGGTGGCCGCCTCTGCCGGGTCAGCCGGGTTGAGCACGTCGAGCGGAAGGGGCGGGTGGTCAGTGGACGGGGACGACGGGGCGGCGGGTGGATGTGCTGGCAAGCCCGAGCGCGACGCATCGCGACGGCCTGCGTCATGCTCAGAAGGGCGGCTTGTCATTTCACCACGATAGACGAAACTCGGTGAACGTGGTCGGCTTTGCGCCCCAGCATGGGCGAAATGGTCGCAATTCTGGGAAAATGGAAGCCCGGATTGGGTTAGCCGCGCGGGGGAAGGCGCGGGCCAGGCTTGGCCAGCGGGGCGGCGTGCGCGGCGGAGTCGGCGGGTGGCGCGTCGGTTGGCGCGGGTGGATGCCGGGCCCACTCGAGGGCCGGGGGCTGGGTGGCGAAGGAGCGGTATTCGATGACGCGGCCGTCGGTGAAGGTGAAGACGTCCGCCGTGCGGCCTTCGCGCCAGGTGGTTTCGCTCTTCAGGCGGACGCGGACGTGAAGCAGGACGACGACGCGGCGGACGTGGGCGGCGTTGGGGGCTGTGGCGGGCAGGTCGATGGTGATGAAGTCTTCGGGCTCGCAGGCGCCCTCGGCCCAGGAGGCCCGTGCGAGGGCGATGTGGTCGCGAACGGCGGGCACGCCGCGATAGATCGCGCCGGGATAGCCGGGGGTGAAGCCGGGGGGCTCGATGCGGACGATGTCGGGGTGGAAGGGAGCGAGGAAGGCGTCGAGGTCGCCGCGGTTGAGGGCGGCGTAGATGAGGCGGAGGGTGAGGGATTCGGGGGAGGGGGGAGGGGGGGAGTGTGAAGAGAGGGAGGGCATGCGGGACGCTACGTGGCGGGGGCGGTGTGGATGTGCGGGGGTGTGGAGATTGGTTTGGGCGGGGGAGGAGGGAGGTGTGGAGAAGCGAGGCTTTCAGCTGAAGCCAATCGGAGTGACAGAACACCAATCCAGCATCTCTTGGCAGGATGAGGGTTTGGCATCCAAAGATACTCCGTTTGCTCCTTTAGACCCGAGCGATGGATCCCCGCGACTGTCGTCGTAGCGTTTCAATCGCAGCCTTGATCGCTTTGCTGTCAGGTTCTCGCTCGCCCCACTCTCGCCAGAAGTCGCGAGTCTGACTGAGCGGAGCAATCTTTGGCATGTTCAGTCGAATTCGTGCCGGCAAAAGGATCGCATCTCCCAACAGCAGCGCCTCGCCAGTATCGAGCAGCGGCAGACCGTCCAGCACACCAGCTAGCGAGTCCGGCATGAGCCGCCGGACGACATTCTGGTCTTGATCGTTGGTCAATCGCAAAATAACGAAGTTATTGCACTGGCTGAGGATCGTTCGGCTGACGTCCGCCGGGCGTTGACTCACGACCAGGAGCGACACGCCGTACTTCCGCCCTTCCTTTGCGATGCGCTCGAAGCAGTGCAGCGCCTGCTTCTCCACGGCGTCAGCGTCCTCCTTTACGGGCAGGTAGAGGTGTGCCTCGTCGCAGACGAACAAAAACGGCGTGCGCTTCTCGGGCTCCATCCAGAACTGCACGTCGTATAGAAGGCGTGCGAAGACGCCCGCCACGACGGGGAGTACGTCCGACGGCACTTCAGAGAAGTCCACGATCTTGATGCCGTGGTTGCTCGCCCGTGGCGAAAGGAGCGACAAGACCTGCTTCGCTAGCCAGTCATACTCCAGTGCTGCGGCTGGAGGCTTGAACATGAACCCATAACGCCTGTCCTCAGCCTTTGCTTCAAGTCGAGCGATAAAGCGAGTCAGTTTGTCTTCCCAGTCTCCTTTGACAGGTCCGTTCCTGCCCACGCCCTTGGTCGTGTTGTCAGTAGTCAGGTGCGCGAGCAGGTCCGTCAGCTTGTAGGGAATCGGAGAATCGACCGTAAATGTCGCCTTCACGTCCGCGTGAGCGGTGCCCAAGGCGGCTTCCTTCAGTGTCCGAACGTGCGACGTGAAGCGAGACGCTTGATTGGGCGCATTCTGATCGCTTCGATCGAGGATCATGGACAACATTTCTTCACGGTTGAGGAGCCAGTAAGGCAGGAACAGCGCATTCGCTGGAGGGTTGTCGAGATCGCCCGGTCCCGCGATCTTGAACTGCGACGCGATCGCCGCGGGAGCAACGCTACCGGGTGCCGCGGGTGGCTTCGCTAGAGATGCATACTCACCGTGCATATCAAAGACGATGATGTTTGAGTGCTTGCGCGCACTCGCACGCTCCAGAATGAGCGAAACGCACCAACTCTTTCCCGAGCCAGTGCTTCCGAGGATCGACGCGTGCCGCTGAAAGAACTTGTCGCCGTTGGCGATAGCAGCTGCCGTTTGATCGAGGACAAATCTCCCGAGTTCAAGCCGCTGCTTGTCGTCCAGATCCCTGCCCAGCAATCCCATGAATCGCTGAAGGTTGCCGCCTTCAATGAGGAAGCAGTCCCGGTCAATCTGCGGGAAGGAGTCCGCGCCTCGCTTGAATCTGTTGCGCAAGCTTCCGTCAACCGTGCGATAAGTGCCGAGCAGCGTCACGCGGAGCGCGTCATCGGGAACCACTTCTAGTTCAAGCGTGGTCGGTGCCATCGGGTCCGGTTGGGCTGTTTGTTCTCGCAGTTGTCGCGTGACGCGCTCGGTCATGCCAATCAGGAACTCCTGGGCGGTTGACCCTTGGATGGCCACGAGACTCCCCACCGCCGCGCGCGGTAGGAGCGTCGCGTTCTCGACGGCGATCAGCACACGACTGGTATCCACTGCTGCTACTTTGCCCAGCTTGCTCGCGGATTCGAATGACAAGACAGGTTGCTCGATTGTCACAGCAACTCCTTTGCGAGGATCTCAATGTCCCACAGATTCTGGCCTTGGTGCTCGAACGCGACGCTCTTGGACGCAACCGCTATGCCGTCCCATGCCCTAGGCTTAGACAGGCACACACATGAGGAATGTGCTGATGCGAGGTCTTTTGCTTTCTGCGAGGGTGTGTGCGTCAGGATCAGCGTGGGCGTGCCAAGCCTAATACGCATTTCCAAGTGTGTTTGGAGGTGATCGTCGTTAAAGCCGTATCCAATGATCAGCAATCGAGCAGCTTTGTTGATGTGGTCATTGGCGAGTTCTCGATGCTTGTCAAATGGGAAGCCGTAGCCCTTCTTGTATTTATTCAGGCCCGGCGTAATGACAAGCCTCTCGGCATCGAGACTGATCGCACAACGTCTCGGCTTATCGTTTGCCTTGTACCAGTCAAAGCTGCCGTGGGGCTTTAACACCAGGGCGCGCGGGAAGTGATCGAGTGTAACGGGTTTTGTGCCCGAGACGATGCCTTTACACGACCCCATGCAACTGCGCTGATGGTCGAACTCGCCCGCGTAATGCCCAACCGCCGTGCTGTCAACGTGAAACCCGGCCATCTCGCACGCGACCTCGACCAGCCTGTCGTAATTGGTCGTGACAATCGGCAGTCCAGTTTTCGGCTTAAGAATTCTGGATAATAAGGTCGTTAAACGCAGCTTGCGCGTTCCCGCAAACACTTCGCCCATGATCTTGAGTTCCGCCGTGGCGAGCAGGCCGCACGTTTCCTTTACTATCCACTCCTCCAACGTGTCGGATGGAACGTGCTTTAGCAGCGCGGCCTCGAGACCGTGGTGGGCGTCCAGCATCACCTTGATTTGCTTCCACAACGTCGTGTCAGCAGTCCCGAGCGACCCACTGCGGCTGTCGAGATGGGCGGCAAGCGAGCCCATGCCCGGCACGCCCTCTGCCGCCGAGAGTCCGGAACCGACCACAGCGACGAGTCCGTCGGTGAAATGGCCTTGGATGAGCCTTACCACATCTTCATATACCATTTGCTAGAGTTTACGCGGTGTCGCAGCCATCGGGGCGTGGAATATGTGTCGCTCGGACACGATTTGCCGCGACTTCGATGTCGACACCTTCTGGCAATGGTTCCAACGCGGCCCGAGGTAGCTACAGGGCAACGGGACAAGATTCAACTGGTCTATAAATGATGGTGGCCCCGGCATTGCCGAGGCCATCTTGCCATCTGAATCGGGGTGAGAGGATTTGAACCTCCGACCTTCTCGTCCCGAACGAGACGCGCTACCAAGCTGCGCTACACCCCGGAAAGTTCCGGACGTCACTGTACGGCGGGGGCGGGCGGGAGGCAACCGCCGGGCGAGGGTTTGCGGACTTTGGCGGCGCGGGGCCGCGGTGGGTGAGCGGCGTGCGGGCGGGGCGGGGTGCGGCGGGCGGCGGGCCGCCTGTGGCCTGCGCGGTGTGTGGCCTGCGGTGTGCGGCCTGTGGCCTGTGGCCTGTGGCCTGTGTCTTGCCGCGGGTTACTGCAGCGTCGGCGTGCGGGTCTCGACGGGGAAGACGGGGCGGGTGGAGTAGATGTTGTCTTCGCGGGTGCCGGCGTCTTTGTCGATGCCGACGGAGTAGAAGTAGCCGAGGGCGCCCGGGGCGATGCCTTCGTCGGCGTCGCCGGTGCCGGTGGTGTTGGCGGGGTTGAAGGGGCGGGCGGCGCGGCGGAAGCTGTAGGTGGTGGTGGTGGTGCCGTCGGCGAGGGAGCGTTCGAGGGGGAGGCGGGTGACGGAGCGGTAGGTGCCGTCGGGCTGGAGGGCGAAGCCGTCGCCGTAGCCGCCGTGGTAGGCGGGGTGGACGAAGCGGACGGGCTCGCCCCAGGCGTCGGTGACGGTGAGGCCGAGGTGGGGCGTGGAGGTGGTGCGGGTGCGGATGGGCTGGGCGTTGAGCGTGGGGGAGAAGGCGACGTTGTTGCTGGCGTTCGCGGCGGCTTCGGCTTCGGTCGTGCGCTTGAGGAACTTCTTGTTGATGCCCTTGAGGGCGTCCTCGGCGGACTGGCCGCGTTGTTCGACGGTGAGGATGAATAGGGCGAGGCTGGGCTCGGGCTTGTCGGTTTCGGCGAAGCCGGCGGTGTCGCGGCGAGCGTCGATGAGGGGGAACTGGGTGCCCTGGGCGTCGGTGAAGGTGGTGGGGAGGCGGCCGTTGTCCTGGACGAAGGACTGCGAGAGGGCGTCGAGCACGCGGAGGACGTCCTCGGTGGTGCGTTCCTTGCCGCTGAGTGTGACGCGGCCGGCGACGACGAGGGAGATGGAGGCGACGATGGCGATGATGCCGAGGACGACGAGGACTTCGATGAGCGTGAACGCACGCGCGGCGCGTGGGGCGCGAAGCGCGCGGGGCGCGGCGGGGGAAGTGAGCGTCGCGGGGTGGCCGGGTTGTGTGTGCATGGTCGACCTCACTCGCGGCGGGCCCGACGTGGCGGGCGGAGAAGAAAGCGTGACGGAGAATCGGGCGTGGGTGCGTCTGGCTGGGTGCGTCTGGCTGGGGGGCGGCGTGTGCCGAACGGGGTGAAGGTGGTGGGCGGTGGAAGGCCGGCAGCCGGGCGCGGAGGAATCGGTAGGAACCCGTCGGGGAACGATACGGCGGTGTTGGACGAGCGGATCGACCGGGTGGCATCCAAGGGATGAGTTTCCCGAACAGAGTCCCGATGGATGGTCGCGGGTTGGCGTGTTGGGCAGGACTGTGGCAGGAGTGTGGCCGTGCTGTGTGATGATGTGAGCGGGCGCGTTGGCGGGGATCATCGCGGCGGGTGGAGCCGTGGGTTGGCCCGGCGAGCGGTGGCGGCGGGCGTGATCGGGCTGGGTGTGGGCGCGGTTGGGGGGTTGAGCGGGTGTACGTCGTACACGCCGGCGGGGACGTGGTGGGATCGGCGGACGGACACGGAGGCGGCCCTGCCGCGGGCGACGGGGGCGGATCTGGACCCGATCCCGCTGGCGGCGGACGCGTGGCCGGAGCGGACGGGCGAGGGGATCGAGGAAGCGGTAGCGCGCGGGGTCGGGGTGATTCGGCGTGGGGAGTTGGACGGAACGCGGGCGGAGGCGGAGGTGGACGCGGGGGTGCTGTCGCGCGTGCGCGAGCCGCTGGGGGAGGTGACGTATGTCGGGCGGCACGGGGTGGGGATCGTGCGTGCGGTGCGCGTGCCGGATCGGGATCGGCCGACGGTGCCGGCGGCGGGGGAGCGTGCGGGCGCGGGGCGGGTGACGGAGGAGATGTTGCGGTTCGTGTCGTTCTCGAAGGTGGCGGACCGGCCGCAGGATCGGCGGGTGCGTCGGTATGCGCGGTGGCTGTCGATGAGTGCGCGGGCGAACGTGCCGGGCGTGCGGATGACGGACGCGCGGGTGCTGGCGTCGCTGTATGAGGGGACGGGGGTGCGGATCATCCCGCCGAGCGAGGAAGCGCGGCAGGCGCACCCGCACGCGGGCGTGCTGCTGCACATGCCGGGGTTGAACAGTTTGCAGTATGAGCAGCCGGTGCTGGACACGCTGAGCGGGCGCGGGTGGACGATCGTGCGGGTGTCGACGCCGAGTTTGTGGTGGCTGCAGGACACGCGGATCGCGGTGAGCGATGAGGGCGAGATCGGGCCGGCGGCGGGGCGGGTGGCGCGGCTGGTGGATGATCTGTTGGCGGAGCCGGCGTATGCGGCGGAGGCGACGCTGGAGTATCTGGATCAGACGCGGCCGGATCTGGCGGGCAAGCCGCTGGTGCTGCTGGGCATGAGCGCGGGGGCGCTGATGATGCCGACAGTGGCGGCGCGGATTTCGGATCGCGTCAGCGCGATGGTGCTGGTGGGGGGCGGAGCGAACTTGCTGGATATCTCGCAGCGGAGCGAACTGACGGACGGGGGGCTCAAGTTGACGCTGGCGCCGGAGATGAATCGGCGGAAGACACTGGCGGCGCTGAGCGCGGCGTATTTGGAACAGTCGCGGCTGGACCCGTATCACGCGGCGGCGGCGGTGCGGGATGTGCCGACGCTGTTGGTCTTGGCGGGGATGGACACGATCGTGCCGGCGGACTCGGGGCGGCTGCTGTGGGAGCGGCTGGGAAGGCCGGAGCGGTACACGTTCTCGATGGGGCACGCGCTGATGTTCTGGTCGCTGTCGAGCCAGACGCAGCGGATTGCGACGTGGGTGGATCGGGTGGCGGATCGGAAATACGCAAATTAGCAAATAGCAAATGGGCAAAGGGCCAAAGTAAAGGGCCAAAGAGCAAAGGGGCAAAGGGCCAAGGAACAAATGGCCAAAGGGCAAATGGTCAAAGGGCCAAAGTAAAGAGTCCGCGGGCCGAATCCCTTTTCTGGATTTGGCCATTTGGCGCTTTGCTCTTTGGCTATTTTGTTTCGACGGGCGGCGTCCAGTTGATGACGACGATGTCGGGGCCGCGGGTGGCGGTGGGGCCGATGCGGCGGTGTTCCCAGGCGGCGCCGCATTCGGCGCAGCGGGTGCAGCCGTCGGGCTCGGGTTCTGAGTCGATGAGGGCGTAGTTGCAGGCGGGGCAGCGGGCGCGGGCGAGCATGTCGGCGCGGACGAGGTCGGGGACGGCGCCGCCGAAGCCGAAGAGGCCGCGTGCGAGCGTGAAGGCGAGCATCAGCAGCGGGGAGTAGACGGGGCTGAAGATGAGCAGCCACAGGCCGACGGCGGGCTGGTCCATGGTGACGCGGACGGCGATGACCAAGAGCGCGATGCCGAAGACGATGGCGAGGACGGGGCCGGTGACGAAGAGAGCGATGAACAGCGAGCGCAGGCCACGCCAGGACGGGCGGCGACGGCGGATGACCCAACGCCGCGCGACATCGAGCGCGTGAGCGAGAGGAATGCGCACGGGGAGCGCGCGGTCGTCGGTGGAGCGGATGGCGAGGGGCACGGGGTGGGGAGAGGCGTGTGGGAGGGTAGAGGAAGCAGGTGGGTGGGGGC
>CAZTQN010000050.1:0-21302 GCA_964615765.1 uncultured Phycisphaeraceae bacterium | reverse complement strand
GGGGTAGCGCAGATGGCGCAGTCTCGCCATCTTGCCCAGGCCGGGCGGGCGGCTGCGGGGGTGGGGGGTTGATGCCGGTCGGGCTTGACGGGCCGGCGGGGATGGTCGATAGCGGACGAGATGCCGCGACGGACCTCAGACTCGACGCAGACCCGGCGGGCGGACGACGCCGCGGCGGCCTTTCCCGCCACTCCAGCCGAGCCGTCGAGCTCTTCTGGGCCCGCCCCGGCCACCGCGTTGCCACGGGCCCGCAAGGCGGCGACACCCGCTCGCCCCGCCCAGCCCCCCCGCTGTCCGGCTCGCCCCGGCGTCCAAACCGCCTCGACGATTATCCCGGATGACCCTTCGGACACCGACGGCGGCACGGACGACGTGGCCACGTCGCACGCGTTCCACGTGGAACACGACCGTCGCGCCGGCTCGTCGCGGCCGGCCGGGCATGATCTCGGCAGCGCCGGCGCCATGACGACCGACCCCGCCGAGCTCGAGCGCGTCGCGGACGCGACCGCCGAGATGGCCCGGGAGATGGAGTTTCCCAGCGAGCACTCGCAGCGGCTGGCCACGCTCGGCACCATCGCCGGGCTGATCGCGCACGAGTTCAACAACCTGCTCACGCCGGTGCTGTCGTACGCGCAGATGGCCCTCGCCGACCCGGACAACCGCGAACTGAGCGTCAAAGCCCTGCAGCGCACCGTCGCGGGGGCCGAGCGGGCCTCGCAGATCGCCACGGCGATCCTCGGCTTCGTGCGCGACGACTCGGTGTCCAACCTCGGCGGCACGGGCGAGCCGGACTGTTCCACGGGGAACGCGGCGGGCTCCGCGGCTAGCCGGAGCGGACATGCCGGCGGACTCTGCGGCGGGCCGAGCCTGCCCGAGGCCCGTGTGCTGCCGTGTGTGCACGAGGCGCTCACGTGCCTGGCTCGCGATCTTAAGAGCGACGGCGTAACGCTGAGTGTTGAAGTCGACGCGGCGCTGGCCGCGATGATCAAGCCGGTCGCGCTGCAGCATGTTCTGATGAACCTGATCCTCAACGCCCGCAAGGCGACGCCCGCGGGCGGGCGGATCACCGTGCGGGCGACGCGGCACGCGGGCGCCCCCCCCGCCTCCCGCGGCGTGCTCTTCGACGATCGCTGGATCAGCAGCCGCGACGCGCGGGCCTCGCAGGCCGACACGCTCCCCGTCGGCGCGCCGCTGGTGTGCGTCGAGGTCGTCGACACCGGCTGCGGCATGTCGCCCGAGCAGGCACGACGCGTGTTTACGCCGTTTTTTACGAACGGTGACCGATCAGCCGTCCCTGGCAACCAAACAGTTTCCGATCGCCGCGATGTTGCGGCCCGGCCGGAGCGGCGGCGTGGCACCGGGCTGGGCATGACGATCTGCAAGCGGCTGGTCGAAGACGCCCGCGGCGAGATCCGCCTCTTCAGCGCGCCGGGCCAGGGGACCACCGTTCGCGTCATTCTGCCGGAAGCGCCGTCGAGCGGCGCGACCCAGGCCGACGCGGCGTAAGGCGGGCGTCCGCCGAATGGACCCCATCAGCGCGGGAGATTGTCACCCGCGATGCGGTGAGGGTGAATGACCCCGCGGGCGCGAGCCGATGAGCGGGGCATGGATATCAGCGGACTCGCCACCGATCTCTCGAACGCGAAACTGGGCCAGCAGATTCAGACGGCCGTGCTGAAGAAGTCGCTCGACGCGGCCAAGCAGCAGGGGGCCGCGGCGGTGCAGTTGATCGAGACCGCGGCCAAGATCAGCGATCAGGCTCCGGCGCCGTCGTCGAGCGGGCGGCTGGACGTGCGGGGCTGAGGTCGCGCGGCGAACGCGCGGGCGTCAGGGCCTGGGGAGTGGAACGCCGTCGGCGGTCCATAGGAACGAAAACGGGATGCGCAGGCGGGGCGGCAGGGTCAGCACGATGACCCGCCGCGCCAGCGCGCGCCCGACGAACATGCCCAACAAGAGCGCGAGCAGCACGATCCCGACGATGAGCACGGTGAGCAGCGGGCGGACGTGATGGAAGGCGAGTTGGCCCACGACCCACGCGTTCATGCCGCGGCCGGACCAGTTGCGCCAGGTGCCGGCGACCATGAGAAACGTGAGCCCCGCGATGGCGGCGGGGACGATGAGCATGCGCCAGCCGCGGAGGTTCGGCAGCAGTATCGACCACACGGCGCCGAAGCACGCGGCGAGCGCGCATGCGGGCACGCAGTACCACAGCACGCCCCACTCGATGCCCGCGCTCCAGCCGCCGGCGTCGGCGAACAGGCGGCTGGGCGGCAGTTTGTTCCACCAGTCGGGGTCGGGCGGCCCGGCGGCGGATGAGGCCGGGAAGGCGCGGGTGGCGTAGTCCGACCACGGCTCGGCCATCATGCGCGAGACGCCGAAGGCCAGCGCGTGGGCCAGCAGCGCGCACAGCGCCGCGTACGCGAGCACGCCGATGATCAGCAGCGTCGCCATCGCGGCCCGGAAGCGCGGGACCCAGCGGCTGAGGGCGGGATACTCCTGCAACGCGGCGATCGTGCCGCACTCCGGGCACGTGATGATCGGCAAGCCGTAGTGCGGCTCGCGCGTGATGGTCTGCCCGGCGAGGTTGAACTGACAGCTCACGCAGCAGCGATCGCCGACAAGTTCGCCCAGGCGCGGGGCGGGCGCGGCGGGTGTGCCCGCGGGCGCGGCGGCGGGGGCCGGTGCGGGAGCGTGTGCGGCGGTGCTGGACATGGGTGATTCGCCGAGATTGAGCCGGTGCGGGACGGACGTTATATGTGCGTGTGCGTGGGGCGGTGGTGTTGCGATCGCTAGCCGCTGCGCAGGGACTGCCGCTTCTTGCGAGCGCGGCGGAGCATGCGCGGGACGCGCCGGGCCGCGGCCGCGGCGCCGAGCGCACGCAGGCGCAGGCCCACGGGCACGCCCAGCGGCGCACCGATGAGCGCGACGGCCGCCACGCCGACGGCCCCTTCCAGTGCGTCCTTGAAAACTGCGGCCGGCGCCTGGCTGGCGTACGGATCGCCCGCGACGTCCGCCGCGTGCAGCGCGCCGATGATCAGCGGCGAGAGCACGACCCACGAGAGATACACGGCGGGCCAGGTGAAGCGCGAGGCGAGGTGCCCGCCCATCGCCGCGATGAGCGCCCCGGTCGCGACGCCTGCGCCGATGATGAGCACCAGCAGCAGGCGCAGCGGCGGGAGGGCGTTGTCGACCAGAGCCGCGTCGAAGTCGGCGGCGGACCCGGTGAAGAGCGTGCGCCAGCCGACGACGCGGTCAATCTCGACGGCGAGCGTGCCGATGCCGAGGGTGATGAGCCAGAGGATGAACGGGACGCCCAGCCGCCAGAGCAGGGCCGCGCATGCGGCGCGGCAGCGGGCGAGATCGCGCACGAGCGTGACGACCTCGGGCCGGCGGCGAACGCACGCGAAGCGGCATGTCGGGCAGGTGACGACGGGGGCGGCGAGGGACGTACTCCACTCGCCGCGCACGGTGGTGAGCGATTCGCCGCAGCGTGGGCAGACGTGGGCGATGGGCACGCAGAACTGTACGGAATCGGCGCGATGAAGTTTCGCGCCGCCGGCGCGCGGCGTTATTACGAGATCGTGAGCGAGGGCGTTTTCACGCCGCTGCGGAGGGCGGCGAGGGCGACCTGGCCTTCGAGGTTCTGGGTGAGGCGTTCGAGGGCGGAGGCGAGTTCGCGCCCGCGGGGGGAAGGGTCGGTGAAGTTGGCGGTCGGCTCGCCGAGGTCGCTGTTCTCGCGGAGGGCCATGGTGATGGGGATGGCGCCGAGGAAGGGGACGCCGGTGCGCTGGGCCATGACCTGGGCCCCGCCGCGGCCGAAGAGGTCGTACTCCTTGCCGTCGTCGCCGACGAAGTAGGACATGTTCTCAACAACGCCCAGCACGTCGATGCGGAGCTGCTGGAACATGCGGAGGGCGCGGATGGCGTCGTCCTGCGCGACGCGCTGCGGCGTGCACACGACGACCGCGCCGGAGATCTTCAGGAGCTGGGCCATCGTGAGCGAGACGTCGCCGGTGCCGGGGGGGAGGTCGATGATGAGGTAGTCGAGTTCGCCCCACTCGGTCTGTTCGACGAGCTGCTTGAAGGCGCCGTGGGCCATGGGCCCGCGCCAGATGAGCGGCTTTTCGGGGTCGACGAGTTTGCCGATGGTCATGCACTTGACGCCGTGCACGAAGAACGGCTGGATCATCGGGCCGCGGACGGTGGCTTCGAGGGCGGACAGGCCCATCATGGTGGGGAGCGAGGGGCCGTAGATGTCGCCGTCCATGAGTCCGACGGCGTGCCCGCGCCGGGCCAGGCCCACGGCGAGGTTGACGGAGACGGTCGACTTGCCCACGCCGCCTTTGCCCGCGCCGACGGCGATGATGTGCTTGACGTTGAGGCTGACGGTCGTCGAGGGCGGGGGAACGGGGATCGGTCGGTGCCCGGCGGCGGCGGCGGAGGGCGCGGGTGCGCTCGCGGCGGGAGTGGGGGGGGCGATCTGCTGATCGGTCAGTTCGACGTGGACGTCGGCGAGTTCGACGCCGCTCTGGTGGGCGTGGAGTCGGACGGCGGCGGTGATCTGCTGCTGCAAGCCGCGTTTCTGGTCGTCGTGCAGCCCGCCGGCGGCGACGGTGATGCTGGCGTACCCGTCGCAGTAGGCGACTTTGCCGACGCTGCCGGCGTCGACGAGGTTGCGGCCCGCGGCGTTCGGTGACGGGTGGGGGACGCGCGTGAGCGCGATACGGATCGACTCCTTATCCATGCGGCAGTTTATGGAGCGCCGCGGCGGACTTGAAGGCCGACGGATCGTTTCAGGAGCCCGGACTCGCCGGCGGAGCGGCCGGCGCGGGGGAATCGGCCGGGGGCGGCGCGGGGGCCGGCGCGGGGGCCGGCGGGGCGGCCTGAGCGCCCGGGGCCGGGGGGGCGAACTCGGGCGGCTGGCCGGGGGCGGCGGAGTCGGCGGCGGCGGGGGCGGCGTTCGGGCTGTTTGCGCCAGCGCCGGCGACAGCGTCTTGTCGAAGCGCCCGGGCACGGGCCAGCAGTTCGCTCTCGGCCTGCTCGCGCGGGAGGGCCGTCTCGGCCCGCGGCGTCAGCACCCAGTGCCACCGCACCGTGTTCGAGATCTTCGCCGGGATCGCCTCGGAAATCAGGTCGATCCCGGGCCACTCCTGCGGCGGGGCATCGGCGCGGGCGCTGGTGACGATCGGCTCAAACCCCTCACGCCGAATGCGGACGTCGTACGTGCCGTAGAACGTGAAGTCGGTCTCGAGCGGCGTGCGCCCGACTTCGACATCGTTGAGCCAGACCAGCGCGCCCTCGGGCTCGGTAGTGATGCGGATGGTGCGTTCGAGGCAGCCGGGCAGGCTCGTCGCGGCGAGCGCGAGGGCGAGCGCGGCGGGCCAGCGGCGGGCGCGCCGGTGCGATGGATGATCGGAAGCGTGCGCGGCCCGCGGGTGATCGCTCGGCATGACCGAGCATATCGGCCCGGGGCGGGGGCGCGGCTGTACTTGCCGGCAGGAACGAACTCCGCTCGACCGAACTCAGCTCGACCGAACCAGCGACTGCAACGCCGCGGGTTCTTCGACGCAGCGGGCGATCTTGGCGGGCGAGCCGATGGCGGTGCAGCGGTCGGGCACGCTGCGGAGCACGACCGAGCCGGCCCCGATGACGCTCTGGTTGCCGACGCTGAGCGTCGGG
This sequence comes from uncultured Phycisphaeraceae bacterium, assembly GCA_964615765.1. GTDB lineage: Bacteria > Planctomycetota > Phycisphaerae > Phycisphaerales > UBA1924 > CAZTQN01. Next base: position 15,623 of record CAZTQN010000050.1, on the reverse strand, counting down.
AGGATGCGGGCCCCCAGGCCCACGAGCGTGTCGGCGCCGATGCGGACGGCCCCGCCCAGCACCGAGCCGGGGGCGATGTGGCTGTTGGGCCCGATGATGACTTCGTGCTCGACGATGGCGCCGGAGTTGATGATGGCGTGCTCGCCGACGAGCGCGCGGCTGTGGACCACGGCGTTCGGGCCGACATACACCCCCGCGCCCAGGCGGGCCGAGGGCGAGACGTGGGCCGAGGGGTGCACGACGGCGGCGGCGTTGCGCTGCTCGCCCAGGCTCAGCATGCTCTCGAGCAGGCGGCGGCGGAGTTCGAGGTTGCCGACGGCGAGGATCCAGCGGCGGCCGGCGATGCGGGCCAGGTCGGCGAAGGTGCCGAGCGAGGTCAGCGGGTCGGGATCGCGGGCGAGCGCGGGCAGGGGGTGGTCGTCGAGATAGCCGGGCAGGTGGAAGCCCAGCAGGCGGGCGGCCTCGGCGACCACGAGGGCGTGCCCGCCACCCCCGATGAGCACCAGCGATTCGGCGCGCGGACCGCCGGCAAGCAGCGAGGACTCGGCGGAGGCGCGGTCGGGGGAGGAGGGTGCGGGCGGCATAGGGAGTGATATCGGCTAAAACCCGGGCGAGCATGGGCGGGCCGGGGGGGGTTCGGGTCCGATCTTTCGGCCGGAACCTGTTCGGTCCGCCTGACGTATCGTGGGGTCGGGGCGGGTCGGCGAGTTGACGCCGGGGGCGCGGGCGGCCAGACTACGCCCCCCTTTGGCTGGTTCCTGCTCCCCGGAGATACACGCATGGCGGCTCGCGGCTCAGGCAGTTCGGGCTTGATCATCCTGGCGTCGGCGCTGGGCGTGACGACGCTCGGGTTCTTTGTGACGACGGTGGTCTTCTTCGCCAACGCGCGGGCCGCGGAGGACCGGGCCCAGCGCGCCGAGACGATCGGCAGCGAGTACGTCACGGATCAGGACCGCAACAACCCGGTCTTGCAGCGCCTGCGGGAAGAAGCCCGCAGCCAGCGCAAGAGCGCAGTGGCGTACATGCTGACCCAGCAGGAGCAGCTCATGCGCCGCACGCTGGGCACGCCGACGGGCTCCGTCGAGGCGCTCGCGAAGGAACTCGCGGCGATCGCCCCCGAGGCGGGCGAGGGCTCCAGCGCGGTGTCGATCCTGCGGGATCAGCGCCAGCAGCTCGCGGCCTTGAACACGCAGCTGCGCGACGCGACCGCCGCCAAGGACCGGGCCCTGGCCGACCAGGAGAACCTGGCCAAGCTCATCGGCAAACTGCAGGAAGACCAGCGGACGGCGCTGGAGCGGATGGCGACGGAAGTGAACCAGGCCAAGGCGGACGCGGAAAAGAACCGCGCCGACGTGGACCAGTTCAAGGCGACGATGGACGAGCGGGTGGACCGCATCCGCTCGGAGTTCACGGGCAAGGAAACCGGCCTGCAGTCGGAGATCGACCGCCTGCAGCGGGACAACGTGACGCTGCGGGCTCGCGTGGGCGCGCTGAACACGGACACCGCGGCCCCGCGCTTCGCCGGGCAGAGCGAGTACGGCCTGGTCGACGGGACGATCGTCGGGATCAACTCAGCGGACAACACCGTGGTGCTGGGCGTGGGCCGCAACCAGCGCGTGCCGCTGGGCCTGACGTTCGAGATCTACGGCGACGCGACGGCGATCCGCCCGGACGAGCGCTCGGGCAACTACCCGCGCGGGAAGGCGAGCGTGGAAGTGATCCGCGTCGACGCCGACTCCTCGGTGGCCCGCGTGCTGCGTGAGCAGAAGGGCAACCCGGTCGTGACGGGCGACGTGGCGGCCAACGCGCTGTACGACCCGCAGAAGGTGTACAAGTTCCTGGTGTTCGGCAACTTCGACCCGACGGGCACGGGCACGCCGACCCCGCTGGGCGCCGCGGACATCAAGGCGAAGGTGACCTCGTGGGGCGGGCGCGTGGTGGACGATCTGTCGGGCGACGTGGACTTCGTCGTGCTCGGGGCCCGGCCGCGCGTTCCGCCGGAACCGACGGCGACCAGCCCGATCGAGTTCATCAACGAGTATCTGCGTCTGCGTGAAGAAGCGCGGAAGTACGACGACCTGTTCGCGCGGGCGACGCAGAGCTCGATCCCGGTCCTCAACGAGAACCGTCTGTACACGCTGACGGGCAACTGAGATCGGCGGGAGTCCTCACGCTTGGGCAAGCGCAGGCGCCCGATGCCGGCATGGCTGCACGGGCCCGTGTACGGGGCGATGCGCGCCGTGCTCGCGGGCGTCGGCATGGTCGACATCGCCGACGCGGTCCGCACGGCACGGTCCGTCGGGCGCTTGTACGCCACGCTCGAGCCGCGGCGTGTGAAGCGCGCGATCGACGCGATCGGCGTCGCCTTCCCCGGCATGCCGGAGGACGAGCGCGAGGCCCACGCCATCCGCGCGTACGAGCACCTGTTCACGCTGGGCGTGGAGATGGCGTTCACGCCGCGGCTGATCACGCGGGACGGGTGGTCGCGGCGCGTGCGCCTGGGGCGGTTGACGCGAGCCGTGCGCGAACTGCTGGGCGAGCGCCCGTGCGTGCTGATCACGGGACACTGCGGCAACTGGGAACTCTTGGGCTACACGATGGCGCTGCTCGGGTTCCCGATGCACGCGTTGTACCGCCCGCTGGACCTGCCGCCGCTGGATTCGTGGGTGCGCCGCACGCGCCAGACGCGCGGGCTGGTCTTGCTCGACAAGTTCGGCGCGACGGAGGTGCTGCCCGAACTGATGGCCCGGCGCGGGATGGCCGGGTTCATCGCCGACCAGAACGCGGGCGATCGCGGCATGTTCGTCCCGTTCTTCAACCGCCTCGCCAGCACGTACAAGTCCATCGGGCTCCTCGCGCTGCAGTTCGATGCCCCGATCATCTGTGGGCAGGCCCGGCGGCTGGTGGCGGGGCGGGATGAATCGAGCGTCGACGGGCTGAGCGTCGGCATGCCCACGTGGGCGGGCGACCCGTTCTGTTATGAGATCGACGTCGTCGACGTCATCCACCCCGAGGACTGGAAGAGCCAGCCGGACCCGCTGTTCTACGCCAGCGCGCGATACCGCCGGGCGCTGGAAGACATGGTGCGGCGGTCGCCCGAGCAGAACCTGTGGTTGCACCGGTACTGGAAAAGCCGCCCGAAGCACGAACGGATGGGGCGGCCGTTCCCCGCGGCGCTGCGGGAGAAGATCCGCGCCTTGCCCTGGACGACCGACGAGGACATGGCCCGGATCGAGGATTGGTCGGCCCGGGACGCCGCGGCGATCGCGGCGGGGCACAAGCACGCCTGAGCCGGGTTCGCGGGGGGAGCGGCGTACCCAGGGCGGGAACCCCGAGGCGGGCGGGGCGGTACAGGGTTCTGGGTACAGTTCGGTCGCGGCGAGAAATCAGGAGATCTCGGGATGTCCAGCAGCACCAGCGGCCAGTCTTCGTCGGGGCGCCTAGACGGCGTGCGCGTGCTCATCGTCGACGACGACCGCGACATTCTCGACTCGTTCGACGCGGCCCTGCAGGCGGAAGGGGCCCAGACAGAATGCGTGCAGGACGGCAACGCCGCGGTGCTGGCCTGTCAGCAGAACCCGCCGGACGTGGTCGTGCTGGACATGATGCTGCCCAAGCGCTCGGGCTTCCTGGTGCTCGAGAAGATCAAGGGGCACGAAGATTCGCCGCTGGTGATCATGGTGACGGCGAACGAGGGCAAGCGGCACCAGGCGTACGCCGAGTCGCTGGGGGTCGATAGCTACCTGCTCAAGCCCGTGCCGCTGCAGCAGTTGATCGAGGTGACGTGCGGGCTGCTCGAGAAAGACGAAGCCGAGGACGCGGCGGAAGACGATCGCGCGTGAGAGCATTTCAACTCAGAGTTCTCTGAGAGCGCGGAGAGGACTCGGAGGAGTGGGGGAGTCTTGAGCGCAGCGCTTGCCGAATCCCGAATCCCGACTACCACTCACACCGGTTCCGGCCGCGTGATCGTCGCCCACGTCGGCGTGGTCGGCGGGATGATGCCGAGTTCGGCGGACCATGTGAAGAACTTGTCGACGGCTTCGCGTTCGGCCTCGCCGACGTCGTACTTGAGATAAGACCCGACGTACTGCCGCGCGAGGTCGGCGGGCCACTGCTTGTCGGCCGCGTGCGTGTCGACGATCCAATCGAGGCGCGTGTGGTTGTGCCGGCGCTGGCGGTCGAGCATCGCCGCGGCGGCGAGGACGCTCGGCGTGTTCTCCTCGCCGGCGCGGCACATCCACGCGGCATAGACGAACGGCAAGCCCGTCAGCGCCTTCCACGCCGCCCCGAGGTCCATCTGGTGCGGGTACCGCTCCGCCGGCGGGGCCGCGGTCACGACCTTGTCGCCGATGAGCAGCACCGCTTCGGGCCACTGATCCGCGGCGGTGATGCTCGGCGCATCGAAGGGGACGAGTTCGATGGTGCGGTGGTGCGTGCGGTGCATGAGCACGCGCAGGAGCGCGGCGGACGTGTGGCTGTCTGTGTCGGCGTGCACGCGATCCAGCGTCTCGATCGGGCGGGCGCTGAACAGGCGGACGGTGAGCGTCGGCCCGTCGCACCCGATCATCCCGGCGGGCAGGAGCGTCACGCCGCGCGATGCGTCGATGATCGACGCGAGCGCGACGTCAACCTCGCCGCCCATGAGCATGCCGATGAGGCGGCTGGGGACGGCGGTCTGGATGGTGCACTCTTTCCAGGTGCGCAGGCCCTCGATGAGCGGGAGGGTGTTGAGATAGCGCACGCAGCCGAGGCGGATGGGAGACATGGCGGATCGTATGAGTTTCCCGGCGTCAGCGGATCAGGGCGATGAGGATGATGAAGACGGCGAGATTCCAGAGCGAGAGCGTGACACCCGCCGCGAGCTGGAGCCTGCCGCGCGGTTCGGGATAGGCCACGCCGAACGCGGTGCAGCGTCGCGTCCAGGTGGTTTTCCAGATCAACATCCAGAGCGGCCACAGGATCAACCCGACGCCGGGCAGCAGGAGCACGACGGGCGCGGCTTGGAACACGGGCAATACAGGAAGCGCCAGCAGCGTCGGCGCCGCCAGGATGGGCAGGAGTTCGAGCCAAATCGCGGCCTGCGTCCGCGCGGTCAATCGGTCGGGGCTTCGCGTCGCGGACCAGCCCAGCGCACCGCTTGCGGCGAGCATGACGAAGATCGTCATCGCCGCGACGGCCGCCCCCGACGATTGCTGCGTGAGCGCGGCGATTCCTGCGATCACGACCAGCAATAAAGCGATCGCCACAGCGATCGGCATAAGCGTGGACAGTCGCCGCGCCCCGGCGGCGCGCACACGGAGCCCGGCGATGTGCGCGGGCACGATGTGCCACGCGCACTCGGGGCAGACGGACATCGACGCGGCGATCTGATAGCCGCAGTCCACGCACTGAAGCCCCGTTGGACCTGCGGGCCTTCCACATTCGGGACAGACGGACATGGTCGATGCGAGCGGGTACCTGCAGTGAACACACTCAAACATGACGCGTGCGGCCGCGGCGGGATCCGTGCCCGAGGTGTCGATGTGCGTGGAGCGGCTCACGCTGATTATCTGCCGCTGCTGGGCAGCGATTCGACTCTGCCCTGGATGGTCGATCCGCCCGGATGGCGCCCGACGGACGGCGAGAATAACGACTTGTGGGCCCACCCTCCCACTTGCCCACAGTGGGAACGTGGGCAATACTCCGTCATGGCACTCCCGCGGACGAAGCAGGCGGATTCGAAAGGCCGCGTCACGCTCGGCGAAGCGTTCGCGAACCGGACGCTGATGGTCGAAGAGCGGGACGACGTGATCATCCTGCGCCTGGCCCGCGTGATTCCCGAGCGGGAAGCATGGCTGTACGAGAATCCGGAGGCGCTCGCGGCGGTCCGGCGCGGGCTGGCGCAGGCGAAGGGCAAGAAGCAGGTCAAGGGCCCGGCGAAGGGGCCTGATCTCGGCAAGGCGGCCCGGCTGGCCGAACAGTTGAAGGACGAGTGATGGCGTTCGTCCCGGTCTGGACCGACGAGGCGGCGGCGACGTTCTCCGAACTTGCAGCGCGGGCGGAAGAGTCGCTCGAGAACCGGCGCCGCAGCAAGAAGGCCAAAGCGTCGAAGGCGGAGGGCCTGTTCAAGCAGGTCGAGAAGTGCGTGCGGCTGCTGCTGGAGAATCCGAAGCACCCGGGCCTGAACACCCACGAGTTCATGTCGATCGAGCACCCGTACACGCCGAAGGGCAAGGTGTTCGAGGCGTACGTGCAGAACCGAACGCCGGGGGCGTACCGGCTGTTCTGGTGTTACGGCCCGAAGAAGGGCGAGATCACCATCATCGCGATCACGCCGCACCCGTGAGGTGATCGGCGGGGCGAGCGGGCCACCGGCGTGCGCGCGGCGATACCCTGCGCCGTGCCCGTCGGTGTTGCCACGATCCCGGTCATTTGCGGCCCCACCGCCGGCGGGAAGTCCGACCTCGCCGTGCGCCTGGCGCACGCGCTGCGTGAGCGGCACGGCGTGCCCGCCGAGGTCGTCACCGCCGACGCCTTTCAGGTGTACGTCGGGCTCGATATCGGCACCGCCAAGCCGACGGACGACGAGCGCGCGGGCGTGCCGCATCATCTGATCGACATCGTCGATCCGGCCACGGGGCGGCTGACGGCCGAGATCAACAGCACCGGCGATGCGCGCGCGGACGGGGAGTACGCGCCCTTCACCGTCGATCGCTGGCTCGGCCTGGCTGAGGGGCTGATCGCCGATCTGCGCGCCCGCGGCGTCGTGCCGATCGTCGTCGGCGGGACGCATCTGTACGTCAAGGCTTTGCTCGATGGCCTCTTTGACGGGCCCGAGCCCAACCCGGACCTGCGGGCCGAGCTGGCGGCGATGGCGGCGGACCAGCGCCGGGCGGAACTGGAGCGTGTCGACCCCGCCGCGGCGGCCCGGATCCATCCCAACGACGTCCGGCGCACCGTCCGCGCGCTGGAGGTGTTCCGCCTCACGGGCACGCCCATCAGCGCGATGCAGAAGCAGTGGGACCAGCCGGGCGAGAGTGGCGGCCGCGGCCCGAGCGCGTACACGCTCATCGGGCTGGAGTGGTCGGTCGAGGCGCTGAACCCGCGCATCAACGCGCGGGTGCGGCGGATGGTCGAGCGCGGCTTGGTGGAGGAAGCCCGCCGCCTGTTCGAGACGCAGCGCCTGGGCCCGCAAGCCCGCGAGGCGCTGGGGTACAAGCAGCTCATCGAGCACTTCCGGGGCCGCGCGACGCTCGAAGAGGCGATCGAGCGGACCAAGATCGAGACGCGCCGGTTTGCCAAGAACCAGCGGACATGGCTGCGCCGGTTGCGGATGACGCCGGGGTCGTTGTGGCTGGAGGCCGAGCACGCCGCGACGTGGGTGGACCGCACGCTCGAACACCTGCAGGCCGACCGATCGACTTCGGGCAAACCCTGAATATCGGGGCATTGCGTCGATGTTTTCCCGCACATATTGGGCTTTGTCTGGCATTTCTGCCGAAACGGCGGTTCGACCCGGCGTACGGATTGCTCGTATCACGTGGGCCGAGCGGCTTCAGAGGTATGCAGCCGACCGGCCGATAGCCTGAGTCACCCATGGCGAAGTCCGCCCAGACCATCACGCGCAAACGCTCCGGCAAGACCGCTCCGTCGGCGGCGACGCCGCCCGTCGAGGGCGACGGGGGCAGTCCGGGCGGAGCGAGCGGCGGCCGCCAGGGGGCCCGGGGTGGACGTGGCGGCGGGGGTCGGCGCGAGTACCCGACCATCAACGCCGCGGCGGTGAAGGGGAAGCAGCTGGTCATCGTCGAGTCGCCCAGCAAGGCGAAGACGATCAACAAGTACCTCGGGCCGGATTACGTCGTGCTCGCCTCCGTCGGGCACGTGCGCGATCTGCCCAGCAAGGCCCCCAAAGGTTCGAAGCAGCCCGTGCCGGGGGTTGACCTTGGGCGGAACTTCGCCCCGACGTACGAGGTTCTTCCCGACAAGACCAAGACGATCACCGAGCTCAAGCGGGCCGCCAAGGCGGCTAGCCAGGTCTGGTTCGCGACCGACTTGGACCGCGAGGGCGAGGCGATCGCGTGGCACCTGGCCGACGAGCTGGGCATCTCGCCGGACGTGGCCAAGCGTGTGATGTTCGCGGCGATCACCAAGGACGAGATCGCGCGGGCGTTCAAGAACCCGCACCCGATCAATATGGACCGCGTGTACGCCCAGCAGGCCCGGCGCCTGCTGGACCGCATCGTGGGGTACCAGGTCTCGCCGCTCTTGTGGAAGAAGGTGGCCCGGGGGCTGAGCGCCGGGCGTGTGCAGTCGGTCGCGGTGCGATTGGTTGTGGAGCGCGAGCGCGAGATCCGCGGGTTCGTGCCCGATGAGTACTGGTCCGTCGCGGCCCAGTTCGCCGTGTCGCTCGACGCCGCCAAGGGCATGATTGGGGCGTGGCAGAAACTGCTCGGCGAGCGCGACGAGAAGGGCAACGGGCCGACGCAGAAGGCGCGCTTGGCGTGGCTCAGCGAGCGCGGCGCGATCGACGCGGAGCTCGTCGAAGTCGCGGGGAGTAAGTTCGAGCTCGGACAATCGGGAGCCGCGGCGGGCACGAGCCCGACCGACCTGACCGGGCGCGTGCGCGACATCGCGGCCCTGGCCGGGATGACGGGCGTGCGCGTCGAGACGCGGGAAGACGCCGAGGGACGCGGGCCGGCCCGGTATCGGCGCACGGTGGTCGGCACGATCGACCCGGCGACGCCGTACCGGATCGACAGCATCCAGACGGAGCGCCGGAGCGTGCGCCCGGCCCCGCCGTATATCACTTCGACGTTGCAGCAGGCCGCGAGCACGCGGCTGGGCTTCGGGGCCCGGCGGACGATGCAGGCGGCCCAGCAGCTCTATGAAGGTGTGGACATCCCGGGCGAAGGGCCCGTGGGTCTGATCACCTACATGCGTACCGACTCGACGCACCTGTCGGGCCAGGCGCTGAACATGGCGCGGGAGTACATCCAGCGCACCTTCGGCGACAAGTACCTGCCGGAGAAGCCCAACTTCTTCTCCTCGAGCAACAAGGACGCGCAGGAGGCCCACGAGGCGATCCGCCCGACGAGCCTGGACTACCCGCCCAACCGCGTGCGCAACGCGCTCAAGCCGGACCAGTTCCGCCTGTACCAGTTGATCTGGGAGCGGTTCGTCGCGTGCCAGATGACGCCGGCGCAGTGGGACAACACGTCGGTCATGATCGTGGGCGGCGTCGACGCGGCCCGCCCGTGCACCTTCCGGGCCACCGGGCGCACGCTCGTGTTCGACGGCTTCTACCGCGTGACGGGCGTGCCGCCCGCGGCGGAGACGGCCATGCTGCCGGCGCTCAAGGCCGAGCAGCGCCTCAGCCCGTTCGGGATCGACGCGGCCCAGAAGTTCACGGCCCCGCCCGCGCGGTACACGGAAGCCTCGCTCATCAAGGCGCTGGAAGCCGAGGGCATCGGCCGCCCGTCGACGTACGCGAGCATCATCGGCACCATCCAGGACCGCAAGTACGTCGAGCAGATCGAACGCCGCCTGTACGCGACGGACCTGGGCGAAGTCGTGACGGACAAGCTCGTCGAGGGCTTCCCGCGCATCATGGACCTCGGCTACACGCGGGCGATGGAGAGCGAGCTCGACAAGGTCGAGGAGGATCACCTCGACTGGGTCGACATGCTGCACCGGTTCTACGGGCCGTTCAAGGAGCAGCTCGAGTCCGCGCACGAGACGATGAGCCACGCCAAGGCGGAGACGACGCCGGCGCCGGCGGAACTGCGCTGCCCGGAGTGCGGCTCGTCGATGGTGTACCGCTTCGGGAAAAACGGGCGGTTCCTGTCGTGCTCGACGTACCCGGCGTGCACGCACGCGGCCCCGGTGGACCGCGCGGGCAAGCCGCGTGCGACCGACCAGGCCAACATCGCGTGCCCGAAGTGCTCGTCGGCGATGAACCGGCGGACGGGACGGTTCGGGCCGTTCCTGGGCTGCTCGCGCTACAACGACAAGCAGAACCCGTGCGACGGGATTCTGAACATCGACAAGAAGGGCTTCGTGGTCGCGCCGAGCATGCCGCCCTTGCTGACGGACCTGCCGTGCCCGAAGTGCCAGAGCCCGATGAACCTGCGGACGGGCGTGCGCGGGCCGTGGCTGGGGTGCAGCCGCTTCCCGAAGTGTCGCGGCCGCGGCAAGTGGACGGACGTTCCGGACGCGCAGCGGGAAAAGCTCGAGAGCGACCTGCTCGCGCACGAGCGGGCCAACCCGATGCCGATCATCCGAACGCTCGACGGCAAGCCGCTGACCGACAAGAACGGCAAGCCCGTGCCCGAAGCGCCGAAGGTCGATCAACTGGTCGAAGGCGGGGGCACGACGAGCGCCGGCGGGCCCGACACGGGCGCGGGCGACGCCGGCGGGGACGAGTCCATCCCGTCCGCCGCGTGATCCGACCAGTGTGCAGGCGCGGAGACCAAGCGTGACTCCGACGCAGATCGCGGTGATCGTCGGCATCTTCGTCGTGATGGACACGATCATCGTGTCGGCGGTGCTGTCGATGGCGGCGGGGGCGCTGAACGACCTGGGCAAGGCGCACCCGCGCGTGGCCGCGACGCCGCAAGCCGTGCGACGCGAGTTTCAGTCGATCGGCATCGACCTGATCAACCTGGGCGGGTGCGTGCACATCGTTGCCGACGAACTGCGCTGGCATCTCGAGCCGGCGTGGCTGCTGCGCGTCTTCGGGGCGAGGCCCGCCAGCATCCCGTGGGTCGATGTGCACGACGTGCGGCTGCGCTCCGACGCGGCGACGCGCGGCACGGCCAAGATCGGCAAGACCAAGGTCCGCGCGCCGGCGTGGTGCTTGAAACTGGCCCTCGGACGCGTGTGACCTCGCGCCGCCGCCGCGGAGTTACGCCCCGCCGCTGTCGCCCAGAACTTTCGGCACCTTGATGAACGGCTCGTGCCGATCGGGCGCCATGCGCATCAGCGCGGCGGTCTCCAGCGTCGGCTCCGGCACGTCCGCCGCAAGCACGTTGGTCGCGTCCGACGGGTGCGCCATCGGCTGCACGCCCGTCAGATCGAGCGAGCGCAGCCCTTCCATATACCCCAGCACGGCGGACAGGCTGGAGCGGTACTGCTCGGCCTGCGCGTCGGTGATCTCCAGGCACGCCAGTTTGGCGACCTTTCGCACGTCGGCGGTGGAGAGGGCGGGCCCGCTGCTCATGCCGCAGGATAGCCGCGAGCGCCGCGCACGAAAAAGGCCCGGGCGGCGTGCCCGGGCCTTGAAGTGATGCGTGATTCCCGAGTGCTTACGAGCCGGTCTTGACGCCCGCGAGGGCTTCCTTCACGCCCGGGACGTGCTCTTCGCCGACGGGCACGGTGATGGTGGAGCCCTTGAAGTCATCGCCGATGGGCTCGATCCGTCCGCCGAGGACTTCGGCGAGGAAGATCTCCGCGACGGCGTAGAACGACATGCGGTTGGGCGGGCGGGCGAAGCCGTGCCCTTCGTCCGGATAGAGGACGTAGGTGACGGGGATCTTCTTCTTTTCCATCGCCGCGACGATCTGGTCGCTCTCGGCCTGCTTGACGCGCGGGTCGTTGGCGCCCTGGCCGATGAGCAGCGGCTTGTTGATCTTCTCGACGAAGGTCAGCGGCGAGCGGCTTTCGAGGAACTTGCGCCCGTCCTCGGTGCGGTGATCGCCGATCTGCTTGGTCATCAGGTCGATGGCCGGGCCCCAGTAGGCGGGGATGGAGTTGAGCAGCGTCGTCAGGCTGCTGGGCCCGACGATGGAGACGCCGCAGGCGAAAGTGTCGGGCGTGAAGGTGAGCCCGACGAGCGTGGCGTACCCGCCGTAGGACCCGCCCATGATCGCGATCTTGTCCTTGATCGCGACCTTGTTGTTGACGGCCCAGTTGACGGCGTCGATCAGGTCGTCGTGCATCTTGCCGGCCCATTCCATGTTGCCGGCGTTGAGGAACTTCTTGCCAAAGCCGGTGGAGGCACGGAAGTTGACCTGCAGCACGGCGTACCCGCGGTTGGCGAGCCACTGGCTCTCGGGGTCATAGCCCCACGAGTCGCGGGCCCACGGGCCGCCGTGGACGTTGAGGACCATCGGCACCGGCTTGTTGGGCTTGCCGTCGCCGTCGGAGTCGGCCTCGCGCGGGAGCGTGAGATACGAAACCAGTTCGAACCCGTCGCGGCTCTTGATGATGACCGGGTGCATCTTGACCAGCGGCTGGTCGGCGAGGGCGGCGCGGTTGTTGAACAGCAGCGTGACCTTGGGCTTGCGGCCCGGGTTGTTCAGGTCGCCGCGATCGACGAGCCACGTCTTCGGGCTGCCGTCGTCCGGGGCGACGGCGACGGTCCAGCGCGTGTCGTCCAGGCTGCGGCTGCCGATGATGATCGAGCCTTCGCCCGCGGCCTTGCGGATGGCTTCGAAGTCCGGCGCCAAGGGCGAGGGCTTGTCGATCGCCGGCTGCACCAGGTTCCAGATCGGCTTCTCGTACTCGTTCTCGACGGCCTCGATCACCTGCGTGTTCGGGTTGATGATGACGTTCGAGACGTCGCTCTTCTCATCAGCGAAGATCAGTTTCTTGGCGCCCGTCTTCAGGTCCATCTCGAACAGGCCCGCGGTGTTGCGGTCGCGGCTATCGATGATGTAGGCCTTCTCCCCGCTCGCGTTGAAGCCGATGATGTTCGTCAGGTTGGCGTCGGCCATCGGGACGGTGAACCACGGCTCGAAGCCGGCCTTCCCGCCTTCCAGGGCCCGGAACATCTCGACATCGCCGGTGGTCGCGATCTTGGCCGCGGCCCGGACGCGGTAGTCCTCGTCGAGGCTGAAGCCCGCGTAGCCCTTGTTTTCCAGCAGCAGTTCCATCTTGCCCGTCACCACGTTCAGGCGGTGCAGGTCGTGGAACTGCGGCTCGCGGTTGTTGAGCCCGACGATGATCTCTTCGGGGAACTTGCGGCTGGAGGCCTCGATGCGGGCCTGGGTGTTCTCGAACGGCGTCAGGTCCTTGACGGCGTTGTTGTTCGCCAGGTCGACGCTGTACAGGCGCCAGTTCTCGTCGCCGCCCTTGTCCTGGACGAACACGATGTTCTGGCCCGAGTACGCCCACGCGTACTGACGGATGCCGCGCTTGTCGTCGTTGGTCACGGGCTTGCCCGCGGCGAGGTTGTCGACGGGCGCGACCCAGACGTTCAGCACGCCATTCACCGGCGCGATCCACGCGAGCCGCTTCCCGTCCGGCGAGATCCGCCCCTGCGCCTTGTCCGGGTTGCCGAACAGCACGTCACGCGGGATGAGCGGGACAGCGCCTTCCGCGGCGGGCTGGCGCTCAATGCGCTTGGGCTGCTCCTGCTGAGCGATGGCCCCTCCGGCAATGCAGGCGCTCAGCAGCACCGGCACAACTCGCGATCGAATGCTCATCGAGATCCTCTCCTTGTACCGCCCGATCCCCGCCGACAGCCGAAAAACTCGGTCGGGCGCACTCCGCACAGACGCGCGCCACGGCTTTTTCCTTCCGCGGCGACGCCGACGCGCCACCGCAGCCGATCCCCCCACGCACGCCCCGTCCGCAAAACCACCAAACACGTATCGAACAGATGGGCCCCGCCCGTGATGAAAAGGTTATGGCGACGGCGGGTTCGTCGGCCCGGTTGTTGGGAGGGGGCTCGATCCGCTTGCCGGCGTCGTCGCGGCGGCCGCCTCCGCCTTGGCCCGCGTGCGGGCGTCCCGGTAGATCAGCAGCCCCGACAGCAGGCTCGCGATCACCAGGCCCCCGGCGAGCTTGGGCGCCAGCGTCTTGAACACCGGCGGGACCGCGCCGGGGTTGTTGACCCGGGCGATGGCCCGCTCGGCGATGTCCATCACCACCATCAGCACCACCACCGCCAGCACCAACCCGATGATCTTCAGCCACAGCGGCGTGGTGAACCCGCCGTCGGTCACGGCGTCGACGGTGGCCCCGATCCAGACCGCCGCCGCCGTGCGCGGGAGCATCCCCAGCACCGTCCCGATCACGAACTGCGGGTACGGCACCTTCACGCTCGCCATGACCAGGTTCGTCAAGGCGAAGGGCGAGTTGGGCGGCATGCGGAGCAGCGCGACCATGCCCGTGGTCTTCCAGAATCCGCGCGAGCCGCGGTCGCCGACCAGCGCGTCGCGCACGGCTTGCCACTTGGGATTTTCCGCGATGATCGTCGCGACGCGGTCCTTGCTCGCCGCCCGGGCGATGAGGTACCCGATCGACGACCCGCCGGCGAAGCCGACCATCGCCGCGGCGAGCCCGATCCACATCCCGAACGCGTACCCGCCGAGCGCGGCTTGGGCATAGGTCGGCAGCAGGGCCAGCCCGCTGAGCAGGGCAAAGCCCCCGGCGTACATGATCACGCCGGTCTCCTGATGCGACCGCAGCCACTCGGCGACGGACTTCATGAAATAGATCAGCGAGATGCCGGAGATGGGGGGCATGGCCAGCGCGGCGACCGCGAGCGGGCCCGCGGGGCCGATCCGGCGCATGAACCGCTTGTGCCGCGTCCACGCTTCCGACATCGTCGCGGGCGGGCCCGCGGGGACCGGGGCGGCGGAACCGGGGGCGGCGGGCTGGGGATCGGGGTGGCTCACGGGACGGGGAGGGTAGACGGTGCGCGGGGGCAACCGGGGAAGTCGCCGGGTCATCAAGCGGCGGAACCGGGTTGTGTCCTAGACTTACGACGCACTTGTGTGCGGCGAGGCCGCACGAGCCCCCCCGTTGACGACGCGCCGGGCCAATCGCTCGGCGACGGAGATTCCCCGATGAACATGCTTCCCAAGCCGCCCGCGCGAGAGCCATCGCTCGGGTTCCTGTACCTCGCGCCCTTCCGCGTGCAGGGCACCAGCGTCGCCGGCGAGGCGACCAGCATCGGGATCCCCGAGTACGACATCGTCTTCGACATGGGCGTCTGCCCGCGCCCGATGCTGGCGATGAAGTACACCGCCATCAGCCACGGGCACATGGACCACATCGGCGCGTTGGCGTACTGGTGCTCGCAGCGCAACTTCCAGGGCATGGGCGAGGGGACGATCATCTGCGACGCGCGGATCGCGCCGGCGATCGAGAAGATGATGGCCGGGTTCGTCGACCTGGAGCGTCAGAACACGCCCTTCAAGGTCATCCCGCTCGCCTCGGGCGAGGAAGTGCAGATCAAGAACAACATCGTGCTGCGCGGGTTCGAGGTCGAGCACACGGTGCCGGCGTTCGGGTACGTGATCGTCGAGAAGCGCACGAAGCTCAAGGACGAGTTCGTGGGCTTGCCGCAGGAGAAGCTCAAGGAACTGCGCGACCGCGGGACGGAGATCACGCGGTCTTTGGAAGTGCCGCAGATCGCGTATCTCGGCGACACGGCCCCGACGCCGGCGCTGGTGCGCGAGGACGTGCGTCGGGCCCACGTGGTCATCTGCGAGTGCACCTTCGCCGAGCCGGACCACAAGGAACGGGCCAAGGTCGGCATGCACATGCACGTCGACGCGGTGGCGGAGTGGCTGCGCGTCCTGGAGTGCAACCACCTGGTGCTGACGCACATCTCGCGCCGCACGAACCTGACGTTCGTGCGCAAGCGCCTGGGCGACCTGGCCGGGCCCGCCGCGATGGCGAAGGTCCAGATCCTC
>CAZTQN010000049.1:0-22165 GCA_964615765.1 uncultured Phycisphaeraceae bacterium | reverse complement strand
CGGCGTACGCCCCCCGCCCCGGCCCGCCGACACGCGTCAGCATGTCCACCATCGCCCGCGCCACCTCCGGCGGCTTGGGATGGCTCGTGGCGGCGTTATCAAAGTAGCGGCGAAGGGGCGCAGACATCTCGGAAATGGTAGGAAACCGCGCGTCCGGCCGCGACCGTCTGTGCGATGTCATGCCCGCTTCGCGTGCTTCGCGAGCCAGAGCGAAAAGGATGGCGAAACTCGGCGTACAGACGCCGCTCCGGTCGCAAATCGCTCGTGGTCCCACAACACCACAGGGCAGTCGCCATCAGTGTCATGGTTCAGGTCCAGGCAGTAAAACCCACCCATGCCGTCGTCGGCGATCGGCAGTAGGCGTTCTCTAGCGTCACCCCACTCTCTCACGCCGTGCCGCCGCTGCAGTAGGTTGTACGCCCTGTCGTCGGTCAATCCGAACACGGCCTCCACGCTTCCGCACAGGACCGCGTGCCCACAGAGCTCAACAAACCGGCGATACGTCCCCGCACGTCCCGCGAGCACCGTGTCAAGTTGTGCGAGCTCTGCGGATGTCGGCGCGCGCCCCACTTGAACCCGCGGCACGAGTCGGAGATACGCGCAAACGTCATCGATCGCCGTGCTGGTAAGGCGAGGTGCTCGGCGTGTCTCAAAGGACAGCGCCGGAGCCCGCAGGTATCTCTGGGCAAACTCGGCAAATCTCGGATGCACTTCCGGCATGCTGTGTTTCGCGCTGGCAAGGCTCGGGAGCCAGAGCACCACAGGGCAATCGCCCTTGCTCTTTCGGCGAACGTCCAGCGCAAGAAACCCGCCGTCTCCAAGCATGATGATGGGGAAGTAGCGACTTTCGTGGTACTTCAAGACAATTTTGCCGTGGTGATTCACCGCCTGGGTCTCGTATCTCGTGGAATCGCTGATGTCCAAGATCCGCCACTCACCAAGGTGGGAGGCTCCAGGCAGTTGAACGAACGCGAGATAAGACGGCGGTATTCCGCGGCAAAACCGAGGAAGACCGATCAGCGAGTTTTTTCCGGTCTCCGGGCGAGCACCGGTCGGGACCGCCCGCTCAAGTTCCGCTTGGATGGACTCAAGACTCGGCTCAAACTCAGACATGCGTAGCTCCCTCACAACACACGTTGTCCGAGCGTACGCTCGCCCATGACCGTCAACGTCGGCGTCATCGGTCTGGGCTTCATCGGGCAAACCCACGCGCGGGCCGTCGCCGAACTCCGCGCCCTCGGCGTCGACGTCCGCCTCTCAGCGGTCTGCGATCGCTCGCCCGACCGCGTCACCGGCCGCGTTACGCCCCCGCTCGCCATCGACGCCGCGCCCGGCGCCGCGCTCTTCGATCCCGCCGACGTCACCGTCCACACCGACGCCCGCCGCCTGATCGACGACCCGCACGTCGACCTCGTCGTCATCGCCACGCCGACGGACACGCACGTCGATCTTGCCGCCGCGGCTCTCAAGGCCGGCAAGCACGTGCTGTGCGAGAAGCCCATCGCGCTCGACTCGACCGACGTCCGCCAACTCGCCGAGACCGCCTACCGCACGCAGCGCCTGTGCATGCCCGCCATGTGCATGCGATTCTGGCCCGGCTGGACGGACCTCAAAGCCGCGGTCGACACCCAGCGCCTCGGCCCCGTCCGCAGCGCCGCCTTCGAGCGTCTCGGCTGCCCGCCGTCGTGGAACACGCCGTTCTACACCGACATCGCCCGCTCCGGCGGCACCCTCTTCGACCTGCACGTCCACGACGCCGACATCATCTTCTGGCTCTTCGGCCGCCCGGAAGAAGTCGTCTGCGTCGGCACCCCGGCCCACGTCACGACGATCTATCGCTTCGACACCTCACGCGGCGGGCCGACGCACGTCGTCGCCCACGCCGGGCAGGATTTCACCCCGCCCTTCCCTTTCCGCATGACCTTCGCCGTCGCCTTCGAACGCGGCTCGATGGCGTTCGACTCCCGCCGCATCGGCGACGAGTCCCCCGGCCTCCGCGTCTACGCCGAAACCGCCCAGGCCGGCTCCCCGCCGTCCGAATCCACCACGCCCGAATCCCCGTGGGCCGCGCAGATGCGCCACCTGGTCGAGTCCATCACCCGCGGCTTGCGGAACGACGAACTCACCGCCACCATCGACGACGCCGTCGCCGTCACCCGCATCCTCGAAGCCGAACGCGAATCGCTCGATCGCCAACGCCCCGTGCCGGTGGCGTAACCATCACGCCGGCGGCAGTGGGGGGTGGGGGGGGCACGGGCATCAAGCTCACGGCCTCACGCCGCGTCGCGCATCTCCGGGTGCCCCGGCTTCGAGCGCACCTTGCTCAGCGCATCGGGCGCCTCGGTCCAGTCCTCGGCGGACCGGATATTGAGCTGGCTCGGCTGGGTCTTGCGATACCCCAGCAGCCGCACCACCTCCAGCACGTCCGTCCACGTCGGATACATCTTGTTGTTCGCGATCTTGAACGCGTCGATCGCCTTCACGAACAGGAACTGCTCGGGCGTCAGTTCCCCCTCCTCCGCGGCCCGGTTGAAGTCCGTCCGCCGCCGCCCCGGCCCACGCCGACGCTCCAGCCCCGTGTCCGACCCGTCCTCATTCAGTTCCGCCGCCACCGCGCGCCGGTCCAGCCCCGAACGCCGATCGACCTCGGCCGGACTGTCCGCACGCGTCGGCGAAGGCTCTGGCGACGACGCCCCGCCCCCGCCGCGGCGATCACCGCCCAAGGTCCCAGAAAGACGCACGCCCGGATTGTTCTGAGCCATCGGGGGCCACTCCGCGTGAAGGCGACGCGGCGCCGGCCCCCGTGTTACCCACCCCGGGCGTGCCGGCGACGCTCAATACTCGTCGTCCTCGTCCTCATCGTCCACGCCCTCTTCGAAGTCCTCCGACTCTTCGTCGTCGTCCTCGAACAGTTCGTCTTCGTCCTCCTCAAACTCGTCGGAGTCCTCATCCTCCTCCCCGTCCTCCTCTTCCTCCTCGTCCTCATCCCCCGCCTCGTCCTCCTCGTCTTCGTCCTCGAACTCGTCCTCTTCCTCTTCTTCCTCGAAGTCCTCGCCCTCCTCGGCGTCCGCCTCCTCGTCGCCGCCCTTGGCGTCGTCGTCGGCGCGAACGTCCGTCCACGCGCACATCCCGCCCGCTTCGAGCGCGACCGCCGCGTCTTCCGCGTCCAGCACCATCACGCCGGACGACGGCTCAAGCCCGCCGCTCCAGAAGCTGTCCGCCTCGACCGCCGCCCCCGTCCCTGTGTCCGCGTGCGACCGGCAGATCCCCCGATCGAACCCCGCCACGCGCCGCATCGTGCCTGCGTTCCCCGTCATCTGCGCCCTCGCCTTCTCGATGTTGCGCCCGAGCCGGAAGGCGGCGGGGCGACGGATCCTGTTGCCGCGGGGAGACCACATGCCGGTCTCAAGGACCCCGCAGCACGCCCGTTGTATGCACGCGACCGGCACGAGGCGAGTGCCCCCGCGCCCAGCCCGCCCGTCACACACCCACCGGCCTTCCCTTGCGCCGGTGCACCCGTACACTCCGCCGCCTCGCGCCCGCCCGGCCCCACGGGCCTCACCCCGCACGATGTCGACCGCCACACCAACACCGCACGCCGCCCACGCGGCCGAGCCGTTCCAACCCGTCGCCGCGGTGCTCGCCATCATTTTCCCAGGCCTCGGCCACGCCTACCTCGGGCACACCAAGCGGGCCGCCATCATCGCCGCCGGCGTTCTGTTCCTCTTCACCACCGGGCTCTTCGTCGGCGGCATTTCCTGCATCGACCGCCGCGAAGACTTCAACTGGTTCCTGGGCCAGGCCCTGAACGGCCCAATCGCCTTCGGCGTTGACTACATCCACCAGCATCACTTCAAAGTCCAGGAGTCCGTCGGCAACTCCTTCCTCCGCATCCGCAGCGCCCTGCCCAACGAGTACCGCGCCCCGGGCGGCGTGCCCGTCCCCATCGCCATGGACGCCCAGGGCGTGCCCCGCGCCACCCTGCCCAACGGCACCGTCGTCTCCCCCGCCTACCCGCCCTACATCAAGGGCGTCGGCCGCATGCGCGAACTCGGCACCCTGTTCACCACCATCGCCGGGTTCATGAACCTCATCGTCATCATCGACGCGGCGTTCAACCGGCACCGCTCCGCCGCCAAGGCCCCGGAGTTCAGCCGCCTGTAATCCCACCACCGACCGATGCCCGACGCCCGGCTCACACAACTCCCGATGCACGCCTTGACGCTGGCGCAATCCGCCCCCGCCCTGCCGCGCCCGCCCTTCCGCCCCTTCCTTGACCCGCTGGAACTCCACTCGGTCTGGTGGCTGATGCTCATCCCGATGGCGCTGGGCGTCTCGCTGGTGTACAAGGCCGTCCGCGTCAAGGACCTGGCCCAACTCCCGCGCCAGGTGCTCGTGATGACCCTGCAGATCATCATCGGGATGATCGGCCTGGCCGTCGCGTCCTACCTGGTCGTCGTCATCTTCGCGCACGCCGTCGCGTCGCGCGGCCAGTGACCCGCCGTCACACCGTCACCGCCCGCGCGGGTCCGCACCCACGGGCACCATCCGCGCCGGCAACTCCGGCGCCCGTTCGCTGATCGCCGCCACCAGCAGCGCCCACACCTGATCCTCGTTCCCACGCGCATCGACGACGATGTACCTCGCCGGATCCGCGCGGGCCTGGTCCAAGTACCCCTGCCGCACGCGCCGGTGAAACTCCGCCCCCTTCGCCTCCATCCGGTCCAGCAGCGGGCTCAGCCGGCGCGACGCCGACACCTCGTCGATGTCAAACACCACGTACAGATCCGGCAAGAGGTTCCTTGTTGCGACCCGCGCGACCGCGGCGATATCCGCGCTCGCCAGCCCGCCCGCCGCGCCCTGATACGCCAGCGTGCTCGCCACGTACCGATCCGCCAGCACCGTCCGCCCCGACGCCAGCGCGGGGCGAATCCGCCGCTCCACCAACTCCGCCCGCGACGCCATGTACAGCAGCATCTCGCAGCGGACGGTCATCTCCAGGCCCTCGTCGGCCTTCGCGAGCACGATGTGCTGGCGGATGCGCTCGCCCACCGGCGTGCCCCCCGGCTCGCGGACCTCGAACGGCTCCACGCCGTGGGCCCGCAGCGCCCCCGCCAGCCGCCGGAACTGCGTGCTCTTGCCCGAGCCGTCCGGGCCTTCAAAGGCCAGGAAGCGCCCGGAGAGCGCGCGGGCGACGCCCGGGGCCAGCCCCGGCGGGTCGGATGAGCGATGACTGGACGCGGGCGGGTTGGGCACGCCGCATCCTTGCCCGCCCAACCCGCGCCGTCGCGGCTGGAGCAATCGACAGGCTGGATAAGCCCAAGACCTAGGCCGGCAGAGGCCAGGCCTTCAAGCCGAAGCCCGCGGCAGTCATCTGGATCCTGAACCTGCTGCCCGGGACGGCGCTCGCCACCGTCTGCCACCGCTCAGGAAACACCGAGAGAATCGCGCGACCCTTGTCCGCGCCGGATCGCTGGCACAGCTTGCCACTGAAGTACACACCGGTGACGCCGTACTTCGGCGCAAGCAGGTGCAGCGGCGCGCCGTACTTTCCTCTGCCAGAGTCGCCGGTGACGATGATCATCCGCTGCTCAGCCGCCCTTGGAATCCAGACTTCGTCGGCCTCGCCCTGCCGCTGGGTGAACTCCAGCAGATGCACGCACTCTATCGGCGGTTGGCAGAGCGCCAGAATGCTCGCGACGTGATCGTGGATGCGCTTGCCGATGCACTCATCGACGAGCAACTTCACGCGGCCACGCCGGCCAGGTGGTCGTCATACCGCTGCGCCAAGCGGACATCGGCCTCCTCCACGCCGTTCACGTCCGCAGCGGCGGCGGCGGACCCTTCCGCCTTCACGGACTCGATAAGCGCGCCCACGCTATAGCCGCAGGGCATCACCAGTGGTTGACCAAGCCGCTTGGTCGGATCGATCAACACGTACCGCTCACCTTCTCGCATCGGTTGGTACGCCGACGCCAGGTGTGATGCGGGGTCGAAAGACAGGTGATCCATGTACAACTCAACCACTTGACGGATGAGCGGTTGGTCCTTGTACTTCCCCGTCACTTCAATCAGCTGGCCATTTGTGCTCAGCACCAGCTCGTTGTCGAAGAGATAGGTCTTGTGCTGACGCGCAAACGGATACGTGATGCCGTAGCGGCTTTCGACCGCCATGATGAAGTCGCGTATCTTCGCCAGCGGGATCTTCTTTTCGCGGCGGATCGACCGGATGGCCATCGTCTGCACGAAGTCGAGGAACGTCACCGTCTTGTCTTGGTCGTCGGGCAACTGGCTGCGCATCGCCGACGCACGCTTTGGGGAGCCATGCACCCACCGAGTAATCGTCGCCACGGGAACGCGCGCCATGTACGCAGCCTGCGTCGGCGTGTATAGCCCCAGCCCCAACGCCAAGTTTGAACCTGCGGCGACCATCGCGTCAGCATCCTTCAGATCAGCAGGGAACAAGTGTATCGGTCATCGTTTGTTCGCGGGCGAAAGCCGCAATGTTCGACATCCGAACAGAATACCACCAACGGGCGCACGTGCCAACAAGCCGCCGCCACACGCTGTCTCCGATCCACGCCGATTCAACGCGCCCCGCCGTTCACACACCCCGCCCCCGACCGTGTACCCTCTTCCCCCATGCTCCTGACCCCCGCGCCCGACGCTGCCCCCTCGCCCGACGACCTCGGCGACCCGGCCCGCCGACGCCTCCCCACCGACACCGACGACGGCCTCCTCGTCATCATCTCCGGCCCATCCGGCGTCGGAAAAACCACCATCACCCGCGCCGTCGAACGCTCCATCCCCGGCTCGGTCTTCTCCGTCTCCGCCACCACACGCCCCAAGACCCCCGCCGACGTCGAGGGCGTCGATTACCACTTCGTCTCCGACGAACAGTTCGATCAGATGATCGTCGACAACGCGTTCCTCGAGCACGTCAACCTCTTCGGCAAGAAGTACGGCACGCCCCGCGCCTGGGTCGAAGAGCAGCTCGCCCGCGGCCGCCTGGTCATCCTCGAGATCGACGTCGTCGGCGCGATGAAGGTCAAGCAGCAGATCCCCTCCGCCTTCGGCCTGTTCATCCTCCCGCCCGACGAGGAAACGCTGCTCAACCGCCTCCGCTCCCGCAAGCGCGAGGACGAGGCCGCCATCCAGCGCCGCTTCGCCGAGGCCAAGCGCGAGATCGCCCAGGCCCAGGCCTGCACCATCTACGACCGCTTCATCATCAACAGCATCCTCGACCGCGCCATCGAAGAAGCCGTCGCCGCCGTCATGAGCGCCCGCGTCGGCCGCGGCGGGCGCTCCGTCTGACGCAAACGCCAAAAACGCCGCGGGCGACGCTCCTCGCGCCGCCCGCGCCATGACCTTGCATCGCAATCAACTCAGACACGCACCCGAGTTCACGCCGGGATCGCCGCCGGCTCGTTCGGCGGCACCGTCACACGCGCAACCCCCGACGCGTACACCGTCGGCGGGTGCGCCTTGATCAGCGCCTGGTCCAGGTCCGCGATCACATCCGCCGGGTCTTCCAGACCAACGCTCAGGCGAATCAGCCCGTCGCCGATGCCCGCGGCTCTTCGCTGCTCCGCCGGCACGTCCGCGTGCGTCATCGTCGCCGGGTGCGTCAGCAGCGTTTCCACGCTGCCCACGTGCTCGACCAGTGCGCACAGCCGCGCGCCCTCCAGCACGCGCCGCCCGCCCTCCACCCCGCCGATGACCTCGAACGCCACCACCGAGCCGTGCAGCCGCGTGCCGTTGATGCTCGCGTGCTGACGCTCCGCCAGGGCCCGGTCCGGGAAACTCGCCAGCCCCGGGTAGTGCACGCGCGACACCAGCGGGCACCCTTCCAGCCACTCGGCGATCGTCTGCGCGTTGCTCGATTGCTCGCGCACGCGCAGCGGCAGGGTCTTGAGCCCGCGCGTCGTCAGCCACGCGCCCATCGGCGTCTGGATCCCGCCCGTGCACTTGCGGATCCAGCGGACGCGGTCCAGGACCGCCGTGTCGCGCGTCACCACCGCCCCGCCGCACGCCGTCGAGTGCCCCTCGATCAGCTTCGTCGTCGCGTACACGCAGATGTCCGCGCCCAGTTCCAGCGGGCGCTGCAGGATCGGCGTCAGGAACGTGTTGTCGACCGCCAGCAAGACGCCCGCCCCGCCGTGGGCCGCCTTGCACACCGCCGCCACCGCCGCGATGTCCGTCAGTTTCAGCGTCGGGTTCGCCGGCGTCTCGATGAACACCAGCCGGGTCCGCGGCGTGATCGCGCGGGCCACGTTCTGCGCGTCGCGCGTGTCCACAAACGTCGCGCTCACGCCCAGCTCGCTCAGCACCTGCCGCAAGAGCCGCACCGTCCCGCCATAGATCGCATCGCCCGCGACGATGTGATCGCCCGCGCGCAACAAGGCCAGGAACAGCGCCGTCTCCGCCGCCAGCCCGCTCGCGAAACACACCGCCGGCGGCGCATCTTCCAGCGCCCCGAGGATCGCCTCCGTCTCGTCCACGCTCGGGTTGCTCACGCGCGTGTACGCGTGCACGCCCGTCGCTCCGACGTGCGGCTGCACATACGTCGTCGACTGCACCAGCCCGCCCACCAGGGGCGGCGCCCCCGGCTTGGGCTCGGCGCGAGCGTGCAGCACGCGCGACGACGCCGCCAGCCCGGGCGACTTGCCCGACCGGGAGGACACTCCATGAACACCATTGACACCGTTGGAAGACGCCGACATGCCGTGAAACTCCTCACGGCATCAATGAGCGCCAAGCTGTGCGGGGTCGACGCCGAACACCGGCGTCCATTCTTTGCCGGGCGGGTCCGGATCGTTCCGGGCCTTCCAGCCGCATCGTTCCCCCGCTGGGGCTTGCCTCGGCACCGCGATTCGTTCGTTCGAACGAACTCGGTTGCCGCCCGGGTCAAGGCCGCCCGGGTCTCTTGATGCTTGACAGAGCATATCTGTATCGTCCGTCGAGTCAATCAAACTTCACCGACGCCCACGCCCACGCGAACCGATTTTCGCGACGGGCCCCGCCGCCCTCGCATATCCGCTACCGTTGCGCGGCAAGACCACACGGAGGTGCGTCGTGCGACTCAGTCAACTCGTGTCCGGGCTCGACATCCGTCCCCTCTCCCCCGCCGCCCCGCCCGCCGGCGACCCCGTCATCACCAACATCACCGAAGACTCCCGGGCCGTCACGCCCGGCTGCCTCTTCGTCGCGCGCCAGGGTGACAAGGCCGACGGACGAACGTTCATCCCGGACGCCCTCGCCGCCGGCGCCGCCGCCATCCTTATCCAAGCCCCCGCCCCCACCCCGGATCACACCGGCGTCCCCGTCCTCACCAGCCCCGACCTCCCCCGCGCCATCGCCCACGTCGCCGACCGCTTCTTCGGCCACCCCTCCCGCTCGCTGCGCCTCCTCGGCGTCACCGGCACCAACGGCAAGACCACCACCACCTTCCTCATGCAGCAGATGCTCGCCGGCCTGGGCATCACGTGCGGCTTGGTCGGCACCGTCCGCATCGACGACGGCTCCGGCCCCGTCCCCGCCACCATGACCACGCCCTCGGCGATCGACCTCGCCCGCACGCTCGCCGCGATGGTCAAGAACGGCTGCCGCGCCTGCGCCATCGAAGTCTCCAGCCACGCCCTCCACCAGCATCGCGTCGGCGCCCTCACCTTCGCCGCCGCCGCCTTCACCAACCTCACCGGCGACCACCTCGACTACCACGGCACCATGGACCGCTACGCCGACGCCAAGGCCATGCTCTTCGACATGCTCCCCCCCGGCGCCCCCGCGATCGTCAACGCCGCCGACCCCTGGCACACCCGCATGCTCCGCGATTCCCGCGGCACCCCGTTCCCCGGCCGCCTCCTCACCGACTCCGCCCCGCCCCCTGCGAACGAAACCACCGCCCGCATCACCAGCGCCGGCCCCGCCTGGCTCGACCTCGCCCTCGCCGGCCCGCTCCTGCCCGGCACAAGTGGGGGGGCGAGCGCCCACTTCACCGCCCGCGTCCCGCTCGTCGGCGACTTCAACGCCGTCAACGCCCTGCAGGCCCTCGCCATGCTCGCCGCGGTCTTCGGCCCCGCCGGCACGGGCGAGATCCCCATCGCTGACCTTCTCCGCGCCCTCGCGAGCGTCCAGGCCCCGCCGGGCCGCCTCGAACCCGTGCGTCTCGCAGCGCCATCCGACCAAACCCCCGTCCCCAGCGTTCTGGTCGATTACGCCCACACCGACGACGCGCTCCGCAATGTCCTGACCACCGTCCGGGCCGCGATGGCCCGCCACGCCGCCCCCGGCGCGCGCCTCTGGTGCGTCTTCGGCTGCGGCGGCGACCGCGACCGCACCAAGCGCCCGCGCATGGGCCGCCTCGCCGCCGAACTCGCCGATCGCGTCGTCATCACCAGCGACAACCCGCGCACCGAGCGCCCCGAAGCCATCCTCGACGAGATCCTCACCGGCGTCCCCACCCCGCGCACGCACATCCACGTCGACCCCGACCGCGCCCGCGCCATCCACACCGCCATCGCTGAGGCCGCCCCCGCCGACGTCATCGTCATCGCCGGCAAGGGCCACGAGGACTACCAGATCACCGCCGACCCCGACCGCCCAGGCCGCACCATCAAGCGCCACTTCGACGACCGCGAAGTCGCCCGTGCCGCACTTGCCGCACTTGCCGCACTCGCCGCCAGAACCCGCGCCACCTCCGAACCCAGCCCCGCCGTCGTCCCCGCCCTCCGCGCCGCCGCCGAGCCCATCCGCCCCGCGGGGCGATCATGATGCCCCGCCCGCGCGATCAAGCCCGCGCGCGTTGCCGGTCGATGTACTGTCGCTCCGCCCACGCTCGTCGGCGGCCCCTGCGGGAGTTTCTCCGTTGAAGACGTTCTGGAATCCGGACGCCATCCGCGCCGCCTGCGCCGGCGCCTGGGTCATTCGACCGCCGCAGATCGCCCTCCCCCCCGATCGCCCCGCCGATCTGCCCCTCCCCCCGCTCCACGCGCCCATCACCGGCCTGGGCACCGACACGCGCTCGCTCCGCCCGGGCCAGGTCTTCCTCGCCCTCCGCGGCCCGCGCTTCGACGGGCACGAGTTCCTTGAAGACGCCGTCCGCGCCGGCAGCCCCATCCTCATCATCGACGACGCCGCCCGCGTCCCCGAACGCGGCTTCGAGCCCGCCGTCGGCGTCCTCAAAGTCCAGGACACCGGCAAGGCCCTCCTCAAACTCGCCGCCGCCTACCGCAAATCCCTCGACCGCACCAAGGTCATCGCCGTCTGCGGGTCCAACGGCAAGACCACCACCACCCGCCTCATCGACCACATCCTCCGCCAGCACCTCCGCGGCACCTCCTCCCAAAAGTCCTTCAACAACGCCGTCGGCGTCCCGCTCACCATCCTCTCCGCGAAGGAAAATGACCAGTACCTCGTCTGCGAAGTCGGCACCAACGCCCCCGGCGAGATCGCCCAACTCGCCGAGATCGTCAGCCCCGACATCGCCGTCATCACCTCCATCGGGCGCGAACACCTCGAACTCCTGACCGACCTCGCCGGCGTCGCCCGCGAAGAGGCCGCCATCCTCCCCTTCGTCCGCCCCAAGGGCACCGCCATCATCCCGGCCGACCCGCCCGCCATCGGCGCCGAACTCGCCGAGATGGCCCGCCGCGTCCCCGTCGTCGTCACCTTCGGGCGCTCCGAATCCGCCAACCTCCGCGTCACCCGCGCTCAGCACGTCGTCGAGGGCGCCCGCGTCTCCGTCGCCTTCCAGATCAACGCCCGCCAGGACGCCCGCGTCCCGCTCATCGGCGAGCACAACGCCCTCAACGCCGTCGCCGCCATCGCCGTCGCCCGCCGCGTCGGCATCGACGAGCAGAAAGCCATCGCCGCCCTCGCCGGCGCTCAGCCGGCCGACATGCGCCTGAACCTGCTCGAGATCACCGCCGACGCCGCCGCCCCCGTCCGCGTCCTCAACGACTGCTACAACGCCAACCCGGACTCCATGCTCGCCGGCGTGCACTCTGTCGTCGCGCTCCGGGCCGCCCTCCCCGGCGTCCGCCGCGTCGTCCTCGTCCTGGGCGAGATGCTCGAACTCGGCGCCGCCTCCGAGCGCGAGCACGTGGACCTCGCCGCCCACATCGCCCCGCTCCTCCGCCCCGCCCTCGCCCCCACCCTGGCCGGCCCCGCCCCCGCCCAGCCCGCGCCCGCGATCGACCACATCACCCTCGTCGGCCCGGGCATGCGCCCCGCCTTCGATCATCTCCGCGCCCTCGGCCTCCCCGACGACCCGGCCGCCCTCGCCTGGCACCCCGATTCCACCCCCGCACACGCCGCCGCGATCGCCGCGTCCATCCGACCGGGCGACCTGGTCCTTCTCAAAGGCTCCCGCGGCGTGCGTCTCGAGCGCGTCCTCGAAGCCCTGCAGCCCGGCGCCGCATCACCGCCCGCCCGCGCGGCCGCCGCGCCAACCTCCGCGCTCCCCGCCCCCGCGCCCGCCGAGCCCAACCCCGCCATCAAGGCCGACACCATCGCCGAGCCTCGCCCCGACATCCGCGCCCAAGCCGCCCACCCCCGCAACGCGGCCGGCCCCATTGGCGCCCCCGGCTCAAGCACCGGCCCCGCCTCGCCCCGCCGCGTCAGTTCCTTCACGCCCTGACGCACCCGCGTCCCGGCCCCGCAGTTCTTCCGTCCCCCACCCGAACCCGACCATCGTCCCGCTGTCCCGTTCCTTCCCGCCACGCCCAGACGTCAGGCCCACCGCGCGATGCTCTACGTCCTCCTGGACCTCTTCCGCGAACGCCTCATCGACTGGAACGTCTATTGGCTGTTCATGATCCTGGACCGCCCGTCCTTCCGCGCTCTCGCCGCGGCGGCCCTCGCCTTCTTCGCCGTCGTCTTCGCCGGCCGACCCGTCATCGCCTGGCTCCGCCGAAAGAAAATCGGTGACACCGGCAAGTCCGACGCCGAAATGATGCGATCCCACGCCCAGGGCAAGGCCAACACGCCCACCATGGGCGGCATCCTCATCTGCGGCGCCATCTTCGCCAGCACACTCCTCCTCGCCGACATCCGAAACTTCTACATCGTCCTCGGCATGGTCGTCCTCCTCTGGCTCAGCGTCCTCGGCGGCATGGACGACTGGCTCAAACTCACCGCCGCCTCCCGCCCCGGCGGCTCGCGCCAAGGCCTCTACGCCTGGGAAAAACTCATCTTCCAGCTCGGCCTCGGCGCCCTCGTCGGCTACTTCGTCTTCAACAAGGGCGACACCCCCGACATCCCCTCCGCACTCCAGCACGTCCTCAACCTCCCCTTCCAAGCCACCTACGGCGACAAGGGCCAACTCAACCCCGCCCTCATCTTCCTCCCCAAACTCGCCTTCGTCCTCATAGCCGTCGTCTTCATCGCCGGCATGTCCAACGCCGTCAACATCGCCGACGGGATGGACGGCCTCGCCGCCGGCATGACCCTCATCGTCTCCATCGGCCTCGTCGTCCTCGTCTACATCTCCGGCTGGGAAACCGCCGCCCAGTACCTCCTCATGCCCGCCATCCCCGAGTCGCTCGAGCTCAGCGTCGTCGTCGCCGCCATGGCCGGCGCCTGCCTCGGCTTCCTCTGGTGGAACTGCTCCCCCGCCCAGGTCTTCATGGGCGACACTGGCTCCCTCGCGCTCGGCGGCATGCTCGCCTACTGCGCCCTCGTCGTCCGCCAGGAGATCGTCCTCCTGCTCATGTGCGGCGTCTTCCTCCTCGAAATCGCCAGCGTTGTCCTCCAGGTCGGCGTCTTCAAATACACCCGCATCCGCACCGGCACCGGCCGCCGCCTCTTCCGCGTCGCCCCCATCCACCACCACTTCCACATGATCGGCTGGACCGAACAACAGGTCGTCGCCCGGTTCTGGATCATCACGTGCCTGCTGGTCGTCGTGGGGCTGGCGCTCATCAAGGTGCGGTAGAAACTCGCCAAAGAGCAAAGGGCCAAAGGGCCAAATCAAATAGCCAAAGAGCAAAGGGCCAAAGGGCCAAATCTGGAAGGGAACCCAGGAGTCTCTGGCCTACCCGTTCCCCGCATCTATTTGCCATTTGGCAATTTGCTATTTGGCCATTTCCACCCAGCCATTTGGCCACTTTCTACTCAGGATCCCGATCCCGCCCCAGCATCAGCCTCAGCCGCCCATACATGACCACATCGAGCGCCCTGAGCCGCCGCTCCGCTTCTTCAAGCAGCGACGGGTCCCCGTCTCTGCCAAGCGTTTCGCCGAGCAGAAACCAGCGGTCCGGGTCCAGCGGCTTCGCGCGGGCTAACCCCTCGGCCGCTCGAATAGTCAGCTTGTGCTGCCCCATCTGAGACCCCAGATAGCCGAGGTGTCGCCACCCTTCGTCGTGCTCGGGGGCGAGTTGCAAGACCCGCTCGATCAGATCAAGCTGTTCGTCGTTGGTTAATGACTGAGCGTCCCGACCCGCCCTCGCCGCCAAGAACAACGCCCGGGCCTCCTCGTCCTTGCCCTTGAGCAGACCCAGCAACACGCGCGCTTCCGCGACCGCTCCCTGTTTGATGCGGCGAACGATCAGTTCTGACACCGGCGGATCCCATGTCGGGTGCGCCTTCATGATGTCGCGGAGCGATGCGTCGTATCGGTCCGCGGCGCGGTCCGACCAGGACGCACCGATCGTTCTGAGCGCGAACCCGTCGGGTACTCTCACAAGCAAGCGGACCGCGTGGTTGGCACGCTCATCCAGGCTCAAACTTCCGGAGTCGAGAATCTTGTTGAACCATGCCTTCAGTTGTGCGTCATTCCCGATCGGCGTCGGCGTGATTGTGCCGCTGTCCGCGGCCCAAACCAGCCGCCACCACCCCACCGCCGGTGCGACTGAGCTGCGGGCGACCGGGTTCCGCAAACTTGCGTAGAGAATGCCGAACAGCCGCCCCTCCCCGTCAAAGACGGGCGTTCCACTATCGCCCGACACCGTCGCGATCCGCACATCGATACTCCGGTTCGCCAGCGTCTGAAACTCCACGACCGGACCGGAAACCTGCCCCCGGAGTTCCCGCACGTCCGGGTCGCGCAGCCACGCGTGCACCGTCATCCCCCGCCACATCTGGTCGAAGCCGGTGATCGCCGCGACGGGCTTACCCACCGGCCGGTCGACTTGCACGATGGCGATATCCGCGAACGGGTCTTTCCCCACGATCCCGATCACCCGCGCCGTGCGCCCGGCGGCGTCAACAACGCCCGCACCGCCACTCCATTCAAGGCCATGGTGCACGGTCGCCACCAGGCATGGTGCCACCATCACACCGGAGAGCACTGCGCGACGGCCCGCGTCATCCTCCAAACGTTGGAACCACACAGTACTTGCTTTCATCTGATTGACCAGATTAGAGCGAGTCGTCCGTGCCATCTCATCAACTCTTGCCGGCCGGCCCGCGTCATCGACGCGCGCTACCGCCGCAGCTTGAACGCCCGCGGCCGCACTGACCGCCAGCACCCACACGCACTTCGCTGAAAGCATGGACCGGCTCCCAAGTGTGCCCCACCACGCACTCCCTCCGCTACGTTGACCCCCTCGCCGAAGTTCGAATCCGGCCCACCCGGCCGGCATTGCTATTTCAGTGTCGAACGCGCACCGCCAAATGACCTCATTCCAGAAGCCGCGCCTGCACGCCGACCCCCGCTTCCCGAGCAGGCAGTTCCCGCGCCTTCGCTTCGACAGTCACCGGGCTCGTCAGTTCTCGCCCGCTCCTCACCCCGCTCTCCTCAAACTTCCGCAACACCGGCTCCAGCCGCCGCTCGTAACTCCCCACAAAGTCGTTGTACCGCTCCACCGTCTGCCGCAGTGAGTCGCCCATCTTCACGATGTGCCCCACGGCGACGCTCGCCCGCTCGTGCAGTTCCTTGCCCAACTCCCGCAGTTCCTCCGCCGCCTTCGCCAGTTGCTGCTCGCGATACCCCACCGCCACCGCCCGAAGCAGCCCGATCAGCGTGCTCGGGCTCGCCAAAATCACGCCCTGCTGGGCCGCCCGGTCGAGCAGGTCGGTATCGCGCGACAGCGCCGCGTCCACGAACTGATCCCCCGGGATGAACATCACCACGAACTCCGGCGACCCGTCGTACTGGGCCCAGTACTTCTTCTTCCCGAGCGCCGCGGCTTGCTCGCTCACATGCCGCGCAAACCGCGCCAAGTGCCGGTCCGCATCCTCCGGCGTCGGCGCGCTCAGCGCGTCCAGATACGCCTGAATATTCGTCTTCGCATCAACCACCACCGTCCGCTCGCTCGGCAGGCGCACGATCATGTCCGGCCGCAGCGCCGCACCGTCCCCGTCCCGCGTCTGGTTCTGCTCGCAAAAGTCGCAGTACGCGCTCATCCCCGCCAGTTCCGCCACGCGTCGCAGTTGCACCTCGCCATACCGCCCGCGCACGTGCGGCTCGCGCAGTGCCCGCACCAGCTTGCCCGTCTCCTCCTTCAGCGACACCCCCGCCTGCTCGATCTGCGCCAGCCGCTCCCCCGTCCGGCTCAGCGTCTCCGCGATCGGCTTCACCAGTTCATCCACCACGCTCGTCTTCGCCTTCAACTTGTCCTCGGCCATCTGCACGATCTGCCGCGTG
Source organism: uncultured Phycisphaeraceae bacterium (assembly GCA_964615765.1). GTDB lineage: Bacteria > Planctomycetota > Phycisphaerae > Phycisphaerales > UBA1924 > CAZTQN01. The sequence goes on along the minus strand of CAZTQN010000049.1, from coordinate 5,577 downwards.
TTGCGATCCAGCGCCTCCGCCGCCAGCGCCTTGAACGTCTGCTCCAGCGTCGACTTCATCTCGCCGAGTTCCGTGTTCAGCACGCGCTTCGATTCCTCGAATGCGCGCTCCTTCTCCATCATCACGCGCCGCTCCGCCTCCAGTTCCTGCGTGTGGCTGCCGCGAACGCTCTCGAGTTCGACCTCGTGCCGCGCTTCCAGGCTGACCATCGCCGCGTCCAGTTCACGCCGCGCCGCCTGCGCGTCCTTCGCCGCCTCCGCCGCGACGACCCGCTGCTGGGTCAGGTCGCTCTCGACCTGCCGCAGCCGCGCGTCGACTTCGCCCGCGCGGGCCCGGGCCTCATCGCGCTCGCGAGCGGCTTGAGCCAGCGCGCTCTCCGCCATCGCCGCCCGCGCCGCCTCCCGCCCGCGCTGCACCGCCAGCCACACCGCCGCCGCCCCGGCCGCGATCGCCGCCAGCCCCAGCACCACCGCAAACACATCCATGATCGGCATGCCCTCAGCATACCCGATCGGAATCCGACTTTGCCGCCCAGCCCCGCGGTTCCCCGCCCGGAAATCCACCCGCGTGCGGACTGCCATGTTGACACCCGCGCCCCGGCGTAGGGGGCCGCCGCGTGCCCCGGATCGCCGGTTTCCTGCTCCAGATACCCCCTTGGCACGCAGAATTCGGGCTGAGCAAACCGGCACGCGGCTTGCCCTCTGTCCCGCACGGATGACTGCCGACCGGCACAACTTCGGATCGCCCTTCGCGGGCAAGCCCCGGGCCGGGGCGGGGGCTGGCCCGGCCGGCGCCGACCGCGCCGCTCGGGCCGCCGTGCCGGGTTCGCAGGCCCGCCTGAACATGCTCCTCTCCTGGGGCGGCTGGCGCACCGATTCCTGGGCCGACCGCGTCGCCTGCCTGCTCGAGCCGATGGGCGTCACCTCCCACCGGGCCGCGACCGCGCGCCAGGCCGAGCACGTCATCCGCACACACCAGGTCCACATCGCCGTCGTCGACCTGGGCCTGCCCCTCGACGAATCACAGCCCGCCGAAGAAGCCGGCGCCCGCATCCTCGAACTACTTAAGCGCATGTCCTGCCCGCCGCCCACGGTGGTGGTCGCGAGCCCGAGCTCGCAGCGTCAGCAATCGCGCGATCTGTCCGCCGCGCTCCGCGCCGACGCGTTCGCCGTCGTCGACCGGCGCTCCGCGGACGTCGAACTGATGTTGAAAGTCCTGCAGCGCGCGATGGAGCGGTTCTACCACGGCCAGTGGCCGTGCAACCGCCCCCCGTCGTCGCCCTTCCCGCCGTCGTCGTAACCCGAAGTACCCGAACATCACATCGTCACATAAGAACATGGAGAGGTAATCAATATGGCCAAAGGCTCAGCAAACGGAACCGCGACCGCCACCAAGATCCGCCCGCTGCACGACAAGATCCTCGTCCGGCGCGACGAGGCCGAAGACCGCACCGCGGCCGGCATCTACCTCCCCGAAAAGGCCAAGGACACGCCCAAGACCGGCATCGTCGAAGCCGTCGGCACCGGCACCATCAACACCGACACCGGCGCCCTCACCCCGCTCTCCGTCAAGAAGGGCGACCGCGTCATCTTCTCGTCCTACGCCGGCACCGAGATCAAGCTCGGCGACGACAAGCTCCTCGTCATGAGCGAAGACGAAGTCCTCGCCGTCATCGACTGAACGGCTCCACTAGTGCCCAGTGCCTAGTGCCCAGTGCCTTCCCACCACCATGACCACCGCCGAACTTCGCCAGGCGCTCAAGGAACTCAACGGCAAGCGTGACGCCGTCATCTACATGACCCACGCCGAGAAGTGCATCGTCACCAACGCGATGCTCCTCCCCGACGAGCCCGACCACCTCGTCAAGCTCACCGACGGCAAGCACGTGTACATCCTCGACTCCGCGCAGGTCGCGTGGATCAAGATCGGATAAAGCCTTTCACCAGTGCCTAGTGCCCAGTGCCTAGTGCCTCAGGAACTCAAAACATGGCCGCCAAGCAGATCGCATTCGACACCGACGCCCGCGAGCGCATCCTCCGCGGCGTCCAGAAACTCGCCCACGCCGTCAAGGTCACCCTCGGCCCCTCCGGCCGCGTGGTCGTCATCGAGAAGTCCTTCGGCGCCCCCACCGTCACCAAGGACGGCGTCACCGTCGCCAAGGAAATCGAACTCGACGACCCCTACGAAAATATGGGCGCCCAGATGGTCAAGGAAGTCGCGAGCAAAGCCTCGAAAGATGCTGGCGATGGGACCACTACGGCGACGATCTATGCCGAGGCGATCTACGCCGAGGGGCTGAAGAACATCACCGCCGGCGCGAACGCCAACCAGGTGAAGCGCGGGATCGACGCGGCGGTGGCGGCGATCGTGGACGAGCTCGGCTCGATGAGCAAGAAGGTCACTTCGTCCAAGGAGATCGCGCAGGTCGGCACCTGCTCGGCGAACCAGGACGCGGAGATCGGCAAGATCATCGCCGACGCGATGGACAAGGTCGGCAAGGACGGCGTGATCACCGTTGAAGAGGGCAAGAGCCTGACGACGGAAGTCGAGCTGGTCGAGGGGATGCAGTTCGACAAGGGCTACCTGTCGCCGCACTTTGTGACCAACCCGGCGACGATGGAGTGCGTGCTGGAGAAGCCGTACATCCTGGCGTTCGAGAAGAAGATCTCGAGCGTGAAGGACTTCCTGCCCCTGCTGGGCCGGATCGCCGAGAGCGGCGCGTCGCTCCTGATCATCGCCGAGGACATCGAGGGCGAGGCGCTCGCGACGCTGGTGGTGAACAAGCTGCGCGGGACGCTGAAGGTCGCGGCGGTGAAGGCGCCGGGCTTCGGCGATCGTCGCAAGGCGATGCTCGAGGACATCGCGGTCCTGACGGGCGGCAAGGCGCTGATGGAAGAGCTCGGCATCGAGCTGGAGAAGGTCGAGCTGTCGGACCTCGGCCGCGCGAAGAAGGTGACGATCGACAAGGACAACTGCACGATCGTTGAGGGCGCCGGCTCGGCGAACGACATCAAGGGGCGGATCGAGCAGATCCGTCACCAGATCGACGCGACGACGAGCGACTACGACCGCGAGAAGCTGGAAGAGCGTCTGGCGAAGCTGTCGGGCGGCGTGGCGCAGATCAACGTCGGCGCGGCGACCGAGGTGGAGATGAAGGAGAAGAAGGCGCGCGTGGAAGACGCGCTGCACGCCTGCCGCGCTGCGGTGGAAGAGGGCATCCTGCCCGGCGGCGGGGTCGCGATCCTTCGTGCGCGTCGCGCGCTGGAGAAGGCGCGGAAGAAGGCGCAGGGCGACGAGCGGATCGGGATCGACATCATCGACCGGGCCGTGTCGTACCCGCTGAAGCAGATCGCCAAGAACGCCGGGCTGGACGGCTCGGTGGTGGCGATGAGGGTCGAGTCGTCGAACGAGTCGTCGTTCGGGTTCAACGCCCTGACGCACGAGTACGGCGACCTGATCCAGATGGGCGTGATCGTCCCGACGAAGGTCGAGCGCGTGGCGCTGCAGAACGCGGCGAGCATCGCGGGCCTGCTGCTGACCACCGACTGCGCCGTGGTCGAGATCAAGGAAAAGAAGGCGAAGGCGCCCGCTGGCGGTGGCGGGATGGATGATATGGATTACTGATTACGAGAGTCGAAGCCCATGGGCTGGTGCCCATGGGCTTTTATTTGTGGAACGAAGCCCATGGGCATGAGCCCATGGGCTTTTTTATGCGCTCGGGTTCGGGTATGGTGTTTTCATGAGCGCGTGGAACGGGTGGTATCACGTCAACGGGAACACGTACGGGACGTGGCTCCGGGGTGATGCGCGGGGCTGGCGGGCGAGGCACCATCGGGAGCATGTTGACGGCGATTACAAGAACCCGCCCCCGCCCGGGAAGTATGCGGCGCTGCACCGGCAATCTCGTGAACTTATGGCGCTGGCTTCGCGAAAGCCGGTGCATCTGCATGGTGCGGCTCGCGACCTTGCCTGCAAGGCGATGGCTGCGGCGTTCCAGGAGCGGGGCATCGACGTCGTCGCGATCGCGGTCGACGATCATCATTATCACATCCTGGCCCGTTTCCGTGACGGCGCGGCGCGCAAGTGGGTCGGGATTGCGAAGTCCAAGAGCGCTCGCGCGCTGTCGGACGCGGGCTTCGTCGAGCCCGGCGGCGCGTGGGCGCTGCGGTGCAAAGTGACGCCCATCAAGGATCGCGCCCATCAGGTCGCGACGGCGCGGTACATCACGCGGCACGCGGCGCGGGGTGCGGCGGTGTGGACGGTGCGGTCGGGTCGAGAGGCGGATCGGTGATGAACGCCCACGGGCTCGGGCCCGTGGGCTTATTGGGCGGTGGACCCGATCGCAGCGGTGCTGAGAGCGTGTGATAGAATCGGGTATGGATGAGGTCTTGCGTGCGGCGATGATGGCTGATCAGGCGGGTGTGGCGGTGGCGGAGCCGGCGACGGATGAGCGTGCGCCGGTGCGGACGCCCGCGCGGGCGAAGCCCACGCCCCGGAATGATGACCAGCCCGAGCGGCTGCCGCCTTATGCGGTTGTGCTGCACAACGATGACGTCAACACGTTCGAGCACGTGATTCGCACGCTGAAGAAGGTGTTTGGCTACAACACGGCCCATGCGTTTTTGCTTGCGGTGCGGGCGCACCGGAGCGGCCGCGCGGTGGTGTGGAGCGGGCAGAAAGAACACGCGGAGTTCAAGGCGGACCAAGTCCGCTCCTGCGGCCCCGACCCGGTGATGCGGCACCGGGGTGCGTGTGCGCTGGGGGTGAGTATTGAGCCGATGGCGTAGTTGAGTTTGTGCGGACAGATGAGTTGGGCGCGGTGTGTGAATGAGCGTGTACGGGATAGAGGGGAGTTGGTGCAGGCGCCCTGTGATATTCGGTGCGGGCGCTGATTTGAATGATGCATCTGCCCCTCCGGGGCAGTGTTGATGGGGGCGACTGTGCCCACGGGTTGCGCTGCGCTTCACCCGTGGCTACAGGCCTGCGCCCCTTTGGGGCTGGGGAGCGCTCGTTGGTGGTGGGAGCGTGGCGAGTGGGCCCACGGGCTTGAGCCCGTGGGCTTTGGGGCGTGACCCACGGGCTTGAGCCCGTGGGCTTTGGGGCGTGACCCACGGGCTGGGGCCCGTGGGCTTTGGGGCGGGACCCCATGGGCTGGGGCCCGTGGGCTTCGGGGCGTGACCTACGGGCTGGGGCCCGTGGGTTGGGGGGTGCGGGGTCGTTCGGGGCGGGAGCGGTGCGGGGATGGATGGGTTGACAGGACCCTAACGGAAAGCGTACAATTGGGTCACTGCGCGGCGGGGGCTGCGCGGGTTGGAGGTCTCAAGGGACTCTTTTGACGGGGGTGCGTCATGGGGGCGATGCGGTCTGCGCGCGGGGGCGGTGTGGGTGTTGGTTTGGGCGTTGGCTCGGGCGATCACTCGGGCCTTGCCTCGGGCGATCACTCGGGTGGTGGTTCGGGCGTTGGCTCGGGTATGGGGCGGCGTCGGTTGGACGTGTTGGGGGAGGTGCGGGCTGAGGTGGAGGCGCACGGGGGGGCGGGGGCGGGGGCGGGGGGGGGTGCTAGGCTCGGCGCGGCGT
>CAZTQN010000048.1:0-22248 GCA_964615765.1 uncultured Phycisphaeraceae bacterium | reverse complement strand
CCATCGGGACACGCCTCCGGGCACGGACCGGCCTGCCGCGCCGGCTTTTACGCCCGCCTCGACCGCCTCTACGAACGCTCGCTCCGCTGGTGCGTCCGCCACCGCTGGATCACGCTCACTACCACCGCCGTCGTCGTCGCCGCCAGCGTCCCGCTCTACGGCCTGCTCCGACAGGACTATGTCCCCAGCAACATCGACGAGGCCGAGTTCAACGTCAACGTCGTCGGCCCGGAAGGCGTGAGTTTCGACGCCTTCGACCAGGCCGCGAAGGAAGTCGAAGACCGCATCCGCCGCAACCCGGCGGTGGTCACCACGCTCTCGTCTGTCGGCGGCTCGTTCCTCGGGCAGGTCAACCGCGCCGAGATCTACGTCCGCATCGTCCCGCACGCCGAGCGCTACTTCTCGTTCTCGCGCCTGTTCCGCGAGGCCTTCCGCGGCCGCCCGCTCGCCGCGTTCCGCGGGAACTACACCCAGTCCGACGTCATGCAGCAACTCCGGCGCGAACTCCGCGGCTTCCCGGACCTCCGCATCTCCGTCCGCCCCTTCGCCGCGTTCAACATCGGCGGCGGGAACTTCGACATCGACCTCGCCATCCGCGGGCCCGAGCTCGAGAAACTCGCCGAGTACACCGAGACCCTCCGCCAGCGCTCGCGCGAACTCGGCGGGCTTCCCGACCTCGACACCACGCTCCGCCTCGATACCCCCGAACTCCGCGTCAATGTCGACCGCCAGCGCGCCGCCGACCTCGGCGTCTCGCCGCGCGACATCGGCACCGCCCTCCGCCTCATGGTCGGCGGCGAGGACGAAGTCTCCCGCTTCCGCGACCCGCTCACCAACGAGGACTACGACGTACAGCTCCGCCTCCGCGCCGAGGACCGGGCCCAGCCCGGCAGCCTGCCCCGACTCTTGCTCCCCGGCTCCGGCAGCCGCCTCATCGAGCTCCGCAGCCTCGCCGACGTCCGCGAGGTCAACAGCGCCGCCCGCGTCGACCGTCTCGACCGCCAGCGGGCCGCCAGCATCCGCGGCTCCGTCGGCCCCGGCTTCGCCCTCGGCGATCGCCTCGAAGCCATGCGTGCCGAGGTCGATCGCCTCAACATGCCTGAGGAGTACTCCGTCCGAACGCTCGGCCGCGGGCGCGAGCTCGAGCGCACGTTCCGCGAGTTCCTCCTCGCCTTCGCGCTCTCGATCGTGTTCATGTACATGATCCTCGCCGCCAACTACGAGAGCTACCTGCACCCGTTCACCATCCTGCTCTCGCTCCCGATGTCCGTCCCCTTCGCCTTCCTCTCGCTCTACCTCGCGGGCGAGTCGCTGAACCTGTACTCCGCGCTGGGCATCCTCGTGCTCTTCGGCGTGGTCAAGAAGAACTCGATCCTGCAGGTTGACCACATCAACCAGCTCCGCCGCGAGGGCGTGCCCATCGAGGACGCCGTCGTCCGCGGCAGCCGCGACCGCCTCCGCCCCATCCTCATGACCACCCTCGCCCTCGTCGGCGGGATGCTCCCGCTCGCCGTCGGCACCGGCCCCGGCGCTGAAGAACGCCGCGCCGTCGCGGTCGTCGTCATCGGCGGGCAGATGCTCTCGCTCATCCTCACGTTGCTGGTCACACCGGTGACACACCTGGTTCTCGACCGCCTCTTCTCCCGCCGCCCGGTCACCCCGTCGCCATCGCCCCGCCCGGGCGAAGTCACCGGGCAACAATCGCCGGCATGACGAAGGCCAAGGCGCAGCAGCTCCAAGGCGCGATCGCGCTGGTCGGCACATTGTTCGTGCTGGGCGTCAAGCTGTACGCCATCGGCTGGTGGGACGAGCCGTGGATCGTCGCCGTCACGCTCGCCATCCCGATCGCGGTGTTCGCGTGGTGGTGGCATTACACCAACGAGAAAGACCGCGTCTCCCGCAGAGCCATCAACGACCGCTGGGAAGCCCGCGAGCGCCTGCGCCAGCGCGAAGCCGCCCGCGAGACCCCCGACGACCAGCCCGATTCACAGCCATAAGCGAAACTTATCACAAGCCCGTGCATGATCGATTGGAGTCATGCCCGCCGCGCGGCGATGCTACCGTCAGACTCGCACAACCAGGAGCCCCCGCCATGTCCGCCCCCAAGAACCCGTTCAACGCCAAGCGCACGCTCACCACCAAGCACGGCACGTACACCTACTTCGCCCTCGACGCCCTCAAGGCCGCCAAGGTCGGGCACGTCGACCGCCTGCCGTTCTCCATCAAGGTCCTCCTTGAGAGCATGCTGCGCAGCGTCGACGGCTTCGTCGTCAACGCCGACGACGTCACCGGTCTGGCCGCCTGGAACGCCAAGAAGCCCGCGCCCGTCGAGATCCCCTTCATGCCCGGCCGCGTCGTGCTGCAGGACTTCACCGGCGTCCCCTGCGTCGTCGACCTCGCCGCGATGCGCGACGCGATGAAGTCCCTCGGCGGCGACGCCAACGCCATCAACCCGCTCGTCCCGTGCGACCTGGTCATCGACCACAGCGTGCAGGTCGACGCCTTCGGCTCCAAGGTCGCCCTCAGCATCAACGCCGACAAGGAGTTCAGCCGCAACCGCGAGCGCTACGAGTTCCTCAAGTGGGGCCAGCAGTCGCTCCGCAACTTCCGCTGCGTCCCGCCCGCCACCGGCATCGTCCACCAGGTCAACCTCGAGTACCTCTCCCCCGGCACGCTCACCAAGACCGTCGACGGCGAGACCGTCGCTTACCCCGATTCCTGCGTCGGCACCGACTCGCACACCACCATGATAAACGGCCTGGGCGTTGTCGGCTGGGGCGTCGGCGGCATCGAGGCCGAGGCCGTCATGCTCGGCCAGCCGTATTACATGATCACGCCGGAAGTCATCGGCTTCAAACTCACCGGCAAGCTCCCCGAGGGTGCCACCGCGACCGACCTCGTCCTCGCCGTCACGCAGATCCTCCGCAAGAAGGGCGTCGTCGAGAAGTTCGTCGAGTTCTTCGGCCCCGGCGTCGCGATGCTCTCCATCCCCGACCGCGCCACCATCGCCAACATGGCCCCCGAATACGGCGCCACCATGGGCTTCTTCCCCGTCGATCAGAAGTCCGTCGACTACCTCCGCTTCACCGGTCGCGAGCAGCAGGCCGAACTCACCGAGGCGTACGCCAAGGCCAACGGCCTGTGGTGGACGCCCGACGCCCCCGCGCCCGACTTCACCGACGTGCTCGAACTTGACCTCTCCACCGTCCGCCCCGCCCTCGCCGGGCCCAAGCGCCCGCAGGACCGCGTCGACCTTCAGAACGTCAAGACCGAGTTCGCCAAGAGCCTCCTCGCCCCGCTCGGCAACACCAGCTTCGGCCTGCCGTGGGAGAAGCTGCTCGAGAGCGCCCCGACCGTCAAGCCCGGCGGCGAGCTGCCCGCCGCCGCCGGCAGCGCGCTGCCCAACGGCGCCGTCGTCATCGCCGCCATCACGTCCTGCACCAACACGTCCAACCCCGACGTGATGATCGCCGCCGGCCTGGTTGCGCGCAAGGCCCGCGAACTCGGGCTGACCAGCAAGCCCTGGGTCAAGACCAGCCTCGCCCCCGGCTCCAAGGTCGTCACCGAGTACTACGACAAGGCCAACCTCACGCCCGACCTCGAAACGCTCGGCTTCCACACCGTCGGCTACGGGTGCACCACCTGCATCGGCAACTCCGGCCCGCTCCCCGCCGAGATCGAAGACGCCATCAAGGCCGGCGACGTCGTCGTCGCCAGTGTGCTCTCGGGCAACCGCAACTTCGAAGGCCGCGTGCACCCGCTGGTGAAGGCCAACTACCTCGCCAGCCCGCCGCTGGTCGTCGCATTCGCCATCGCCGGCTCCGTGGCGATCAACCTGACGACCGAGCCCATCGGCGTCGCCACCAAGGGCCCGAAGGCCGGCCAGCCGGTCTACCTCCGCGACATCTGGCCCACGCACGACGAAGTCACACGCACGCGCGACGCCTGCGTCACGCCCGATCAGTTCAAGCAGCAGTACGCCCAGGTCTTCACCGCCAATGAGACGTGGAACGCCGTCCCCGTCAGCCAGAGCGACCTGTACCGCTGGAACGACAAGAGCACATACATCCAGAACCCGCCGTACTTCGAGGGCATGACGGAGAAGCCCGCCGCCCTCAAGCCCATCCGCGGCGCCCGCGTGCTCGTGCACGTCAGCGACAGCGTCACCACCGACCACATCTCCCCCGCCGGCGACATCGCCGAAGCCAGCCCCGCCGGGCACTACCTCAAGTCCCTCGGCGTGCCCAAGACCGACTTCAACTCCTACGGCTCACGCCGCGGCAACGACCGCGTCATGACCCGCGGCACCTTCGCCAACGTCCGCGTGAAGAACAAGATCGCCGCCGACCCCGCCGCCGGCGGCAAGGTCAAGGAAGGTTGGTGGACGCGCGACTTCACCCAGCCCGCCGGCCCCATCGCGCCCATCTTCGACGCCAGCCTGAACTACAAGAAGTCCGGCACCCCGCTCATCGTCATCGCCGGCAAGGACTACGGCATGGGCTCCTCCCGAGACTGGGCCGCCAAGGGCACCATGCTCCTGGGCGTCCGCGCCGTCATCGCCGAATCCTTCGAACGCATCCACCGCTCCAACCTCGTCGGCATGGGCGTCCTCCCGCTCACCTTCAAGCCCGGCCAGAACGCCGAATCCCTCGGCCTCTGCGGCACCGACAGCTATGACATCCACCTCCCCGACGAACTCACGCCCCGCGGCGACATCCGCGTCACCGCCACCATCACCCAGGGCGAAAAGACCGGCAAGACCATCGACTTCACCGTCACCTGCCGCCTCGACTCCGCCGTCGAAATCAACTACTTCCGCAACGGCGGCATCCTGCAGACCGTGCTCCGCAAGCTGCTGAACGAGAGCCGCAAGCCCGCGATGGTCTGATCGCCGCAGCAGAATCATCACCCTCCGTGATCACCGAACGCCCTGGGGCTCCCTGCCCCGGGGCTTCTTTGTTTTCACAACCGCTCACCGCCCTCGCCCCACCCTTCCCCGCGCCGCCTCCACACACGCCGCGATCCGTCGCGCCCGCGTCTCGGGCTTCTTGGCCTCCTCGATCGCGACGACATGCTCCTTCCGGTGCGTGAACGACATCGCGTCGAACGCCTCCTGCACGCCCGCCCCGCCCGCCTTCAGCGCCGCCGCCAGGTCCTTCGGCACCTCCACCGTTCGCTCCGCCTCGTCCAGCGCCATCCGCACGCGCACCGTCTGACCCGCCTCCACGCCCGCGGCTTCGCGATGACTCAGGCGCAGCGGCACAAACCGCTCGCCGCACATCGTGAACGTCGTCGTGCGATACGTGTACCCCTCGTTGATCGTCACGCTCACCGGTGCCCGCGCCGCGCCGAACACCGCCTTCGGATCAAACGGCACGCCCAACGCCGTCGCCGTCGTCCCGTCCGGATCGGCGATCACCCGCGTTGTGTACTCAACCGTCTTCGAGCCCGGCACAAAGCCCTCGGGCGTCTGCCCGGCCCGCGCGGCGCTCAGCCCCCATCGCCCCGCCTTGCCCGCGTCGTCCGCCGACGCCTTCGCACCGGTCTTATTCGCAGTCGTCTTGCTCCCGCTGCTCCGGACCGCTCTGCTCGTCGTCTTCGCCATGCCGTCAAGATATCACACGTACAGTCCGCCCGAGAAATCGCCCGCACCCGTCGCCCGCTCATGCCCACCGACCGCCTCGACCTGCTCGCCACTTGCACCTTCGGCCTTGAAGCCGTCGTCGTGCGCGAACTCGAACAACTCGGCTACGACGCCAAGCCCGTCGCGACCGGGCGCGTCGCGTTCGTCGGTGATTGGCGGGCCGTCTGCGAAGCCAACCTCTGGCTTCGCGCCGCCGACCGCGTGCTCATCCGCGTCGGCGCGATGGACGTCGGCGGCGGCGACCGCGGCTTCGATCAACTCTTCGACGGCGTCAAAGCCCTCCCCTGGGAACGCTTCATCGCCCGCGACGCCGCCTTCCCCGTCGCCGGCCGCGCCGTCCGCAGCGCCATCACCAGCGAGCCCGCCATCCAGCGCGCCACCAAACGCGCCGTCGTCGAACGTCTCCGCACCGCCTACGCCGCAGACGGCGTCGGCGCCCTCCTCCCCGAAACCGGCCCGAAGGTCCAGATCGAAGTCGCCCTCGTCGACAACGTCGCCACGCTCACCATCGACACCACCGGCCCCGGCCTGCACAAACGCGGCTACCGCGAGCACCGCGCCGCCGTCGACCCTACCGCCGCCACCGGCGCGGGCGAAGCCGCCCTTCGCGAAACCCTCGCCGCCGGGCTCGTCCTGCTCAGCGTCTGGCGCCCCGCGGGCGGGCGCGTGCTGCTCGACCCGTTCTGCGGCTCAGGCACCATCGCCATCGAGGCCGCCCTGCTCGAACGCTCGATCGCTCCCGGCCTGAACCGCACGTTCGACTGCGAAGCCTGGCTCGCACCCTCCGCCTCCTCCGCGGCGCAGCGCCAGCGCCTGATCCCGCCCGACCTCTGGGCCGAAGTCCGCGACGAAGCCCGCGAAGCCATCACGCCCTCCGCCAAGTCGCCGCGCATCTTCGGGTCTGACATCGACGACCGCGCCCTCGCGCTCGCCCGCGCCAACGCCCGCGCCGCCGGCGTCGAGGCCGACATCACCTTCACCCGCGCCGACGCCCGTGAACTCACCGGCCCGCACGACCCCGCACGCCACCAATACGGCGTCATCGTCACCAACCCGCCCTACGGCGTCCGCGTCGGCGCCGACGGCCGCCCCGGCGTCGGCATCGACCGCGAGGTCGACCGCCTCTACCGCGCCCTGCCCATCGTCTTCCGCCGCCTGCCCACGTGGTCCTTCCACATCCTCACCGCCGTCCTCGAACTCGAAACCCTCTTCGCCCAGCCCGCCTCCCGCCGGCGCAAGCTGTACAACAGCACCATCGAGTGCACCTACTTCACCTTCCTCGGCCCGCGCCCGCCCGCTTCACATCCGGGTGGGGCAGGCGGCCCGTCTGTCGTCGCCTCCGATGAAGCCGGCACGCCGCCTGACTCTGCCCCGGTTGAAGAAGGCATCGCGCCCGCCTTCGCGTCCGACGCCGCATCGCCGCCGTCCGAAACCGACGACGTCGCCTCGGCCCCGCCCCTGCCCGCCTCCACACCCGCCCCAACCTTCGGCGGCCTGCGCGATCGCGACCTCCGCGAACTCGACGACTTCGCCCGCTGCCTGGCCAACAACCTCCGCCATCTCCGCAAGTACCCATCCCGCGGCGTGACCTGCTACCGCGTCTACGAGCGCGACGTCACCGACGTCCCCCTCATCATCGACCGCTACGCCGACCGCTACCACGTCGCCGAATACGAGCGCGAGCACAGCCGCACCGCCGCCCAGCAGGCCGACTGGTTCGACCGCGTCCGCGCCATCATCGCCGCCGCCGCCGAGGTCCCGCCCGAGCACGTCTACATCAAGGAAAAGCACCGCCAACGCGGCTTGACGCAGCACGAAAAAGTCTCCGACGCCCGCCGCACCCACATCGTCCTCGAGGGCGCCGACGACACCTTCCCCGCCCTCAAGTTCGAGATCAACCTCTCGGACTACATCGACACCGGCCTGTTCCTCGACCACCGTCTCACGCGGCGCATGGTCCGCGCCGAAGCCGCCGGCAAGCGCTTTCTGAACCTGTTCTGCTACACCGGCTCGTTCACCGTGTACGCGATGCAGGGCGGGGCCGCGTCAACGACGAGCGTCGACCTCTCCAACACCTACCTCGCCTGGGCCCGCCGCAATCTCGAACTCAACACGCCCTCGCTCGACCCGCGCCAACACCGCGGCGTGTGCGACGACGTGCTCGCCTTTCTCGCGTCCCACCCCGTGGGCCATCACTACGACCTCGCCGTCGTCGACCCGCCCACGTTCTCCAACTCCAAGTCCCTCGAGGCCGACTGGGAAGTCGGCACGCAGTACCTCGACGTGCTCCGCCACCTCCGCGCCCTCATGCCGCCCGCGGGCGTGGTCTACTTCTCGAACAACTTCCGCAAGTTCAAGTTCGACGCCGACGCCGTCGCCGCCCTCGGCTGGTCCGACCGCGACATCTCCAGCCAGACCGTCCCGCCCGAATACCGCAACCGCAAGGTGCACCGCTGCTGGCGTCTGACAGACGCCCGATAACCACCGTCTCGCCAACGGACATCGAACTCCACAAATATTGTGGATGTTCATATACACAATGACGATTCTCGGCTAGCATCCGGTGATTCGGCCGCCTTCGCCCGACAGCAGGCCGGCCAAGAGGAGGGCAAACCATGATCGCCGCACGGGCCGTCAACCACCTCGGGATCGCGGTCAAGTCGCTCGCCGCCCAGCGAGCCTTCTACGAGGGCATCCTCGGGGCCCGCTTCGAGGGCGAAGAGGTCGTGCCCGAGCAACGCGTCAAGGTCGCGTTCTACGCGCTCGGCGGGCCGGACAGCCCCGTCCGCCTCGAACTGCTCGAACCCACCAGCCCCGACTCGCCGATCGCCGCCTTCATCGAGAAACGCGGCGAGGGCCTGCACCACGTCGCCTACACCGTCGACGACCTGCCCGCGCGGCTCGCCGCCCTCAAGGCCGGCGGCGTCCGCCTCATCGACGAAGCCCCGCGTGCCGGAGCCCACCACACGCGCATCGCCTTCCTGCACCCCAAGGCCTCGATGGGCGTGCTGACCGAACTCTGCGAACCGGCCGCCGCCCACGCACCCGCCCGGTGATTGGAGATCCAGCCGTGAGTGCCTCCGCCAACGCCAACAGCAAGAAGCCGGTGCAGACCACCGAGCCCAAGCCGGACGCGAAGCCCGACGCCAAGTCCGACGCCAAGCCACCCGCTCCGCCCGCGCCGGGCGGCATGCCCAAAGGGCCGCCCACCGTCTCCATGACGCGCCGCATCGCCGAACTGCGTGACAAGCGGCGCAAGGTCGAGATGGGCGGCGGGCCCGAGCGCCTCGCCAAGCAGCGTGCCAGCGGCAACATGACCGCGCGCGAACGCGTCGCCGCTCTCCTCGACGCCGGCACCTTCCAGGAGCGCTACGCCTTCGCCAAGCACCGCTGCGTCCACTTCGGCATGGCCGACAAGGACCTCCCCGCCGACGGCGTCATCACCGGCGCGGGCGCCATCGGCGGCCGCCTCGCCCATGTCGCCAGCCAGGACTTCACCGTCGGTGGCGGCGCGCTCGGCGAGACCCACGGCGACAAGATCGTCGAGGCCATGAAATCCAGCCTCAAAACCGGCTCCCCATTCGTCTTCATCAACGACTCCGGCGGGGCCCGCATCCAGGAAGGCATCGACTCCCTCGCCTCCTACGGCCGCGTCTTTTACGCCAACACCCTCCTCTCCGGCGTCGTCCCGCAGATCTCCCTCATCTGCGGCCCGTGCGCGGGCGGCGCGGCGTACAGCCCCGCCCTCACCGACTTCGTCATCCAGACCCGCCGCGCGCAGATGTTCATCACCGGCCCGCAGGTCATCAAGCAGGTCACGCGCGAAGACGTGACGGCGGACGAACTCGGCGGCGCCGAAGCCCACATGCACTACTCGGGCAACATCCACTTCATCGCCGCCGACGACAAGGAAGCCGTCGCCATCTGCCGAAAGCTCCTCTCGTTCCTCCCCTCCAACAACACCGAGGACCCGCCGCGCCTCCCCTTCGAGCAGCCCATCGAGTACGACCTCGCGCTCAACGACCTGCTCCCGACCGACCCGCGCCGCACGTACGACATGCACACCATCGTCCGGCGCATCGTCGACGACGGCGACTTCCTCGAAGTCCAGGCCCAGTTCGCCATGAGCATCATGGTCGGCTTCGCACGCATCGCCGGCCGCCCCGTCGGCGTCGTCGCCAACAACCCCGCGCAGAAGGCCGGTTCGCTCGACATTGACTCGTCCGACAAGGCCGCCCGCTTCATCCGCTTCTGCAACGCCTTCAACATCCCCATCGTCACGTTCGTCGACACGCCCGGCTACTTCCCCGGCGTGCAGCAGGAATACGGCGGCATCATCCGCCACGGCGCCAAACTGCTCTTCTCCTACAGCGCCGCGACGGTCCCGAAGATCACCGTCATCATCCGCAAGGCCTTCGGCGGGGCGTACGTCGCGATGGCCTCGAAGGACCTCGGCGCCGACGCCGTCGCCGCCTGGCCCACCGCGGAGATCGCCGTCATGGGCGCGGAAGCCGCGGCGGACGTCATCTTCAAGCGCGAGATCAGCGAGGCCGCCGACAAGGCCGCCAAGCGCACCGAACTCGTCGCGCTGTACCGCGACACGTTCAGCAACCCCTACGTCGCCGCCGGCCGGCGCATGGTCGATGACATCATCGAGCCCGGCGACACCCGCCGCTACATCGCCTTCGCCCTCGCCTCTCTCGCGTCCAAGCGCGAACTCCGCCCCGAGAAGAAGCACGGCCTGATGCCGCTGTAACCCCGTCCCCAACCATGTCTACGCCCACCACCGACACCACCCCGCCCCGCGCGACGCCCGAACTGGCCATCGCCGGCATCCGCGACGTCCCGCCCGCGCACACCGCGGCGATCGTCGCGGCGGTCCACGCCGCGCTCGGCCCATCGGCCCGCGTCCGCGGCATCCGCGCCATCGTCGACGGCGCCGCCCAGCCCGCCTGGGCAATCCGGGCCCGCGCCGCCGCCGTCGAGCCCCGCTCGCCGCGCGTACCCGCGAGCCAGCGCCCGCGCGCGTAGCCCATCATCCACCGCTCGAACGTGCAGGAAACGACCCATGAACATGCGTGTAACGGTTGACGGTCGGGCCTACGAGGTCTCGGTGGAAGTGCTCGACGGCGCGATGCCGCGTGCTTCCCTCCCCGGGACGCCGCAGGTGTCCAGCATCGCCTTCCCCGGCGTGCGTCCAGCGCCGGAACTCCCCGCCGAGGTGATCGCGCCCGCGCCGGTCGCACCTCCGCCCGCCGCCAAGCCCCCGGCGCCCGCACCGCCGCCGCCCCCGCCGCTGCGCGACACCGCGGAGGAAATCGCCGCCTACTTCGCCGGCTCCGTCGCCGCGATCCACGTCAAGGTTGGTGACGTCGTCCGCGCCGGCGATGTCCTGCTCGACATGCGCGGCGACCCCGTCCTCTCCTCCGGCGCACACCCCTTCGGCGGCAGCGTCCGCTCCACCAGCCTGGGCACTGTCTGGCAGGTCCTCGTCAAGCCCGGCGAGCACGTCACCCCCAACCAGGTCCTCATCCGCTTACGATGACGCATGTCCGACGGGGCGGCGGTCACGTCATCCATCACGACCAAGCGTGTTGAGCACGCCGCCCGCGCGTTCCGCAAACGCCTGCACACCGTCGACACGCTGTGCGCCACGATCGACCGCGCCCGGCAGGCGACGCCCCGTCAGGTGCACCGCCTCCGCCGCGCCTGCCGCGCTGTCGGGGCCGCCATCGCGATCCTCCCGCCCGAGTCGCGCACCGAACTGAAGCGTCTGCGCAAGCGCATCCGCGCCGTCCGCCGGGCGGCGGGCGCCGTGCGCGATGTCGACGTCACCATCGCCACTGTCCGCGCCTTCCCCGCCGCGATCGAGCACCCGCGAGCCACCCGCGCCATCGTCCGCCGCCTCCGCGACCAGCGCAAAGCACATCTCAAAGATCTCCTCCGCGCCGTCGCACGCTGGCGCTCGTTCCACGGCGTCCGCGACGCGGCCCCAAGCTTCCCCGCCACGCCCGAATCCGCCCGCGCCACCCTCGCCCGATTCCGCCGAACCTTCACCACCCTGCGGAAGTCGCCGATCGAGCACAGCGAATCGCTGCACCGCGTCCGCATCGCGGCGCGCAAGATCGTGGGCGTGCTCAAAGCCCTGGGCGTGCGCTCCGACGAGCGCGACACCCTCGCCGCCCTCGCCGCCCGCCTGGGCGAATCGCAGGACCTTGCGATCGCCGCCGCGAGCGTGCAGGCCGCCATCGACCCGGCCGACCCGGCGCACGACGCCGAGCGGGCCATCCTCACCGCCCTCCGCCGCGCCGCGGAGCGAGACCACCGCCAGGCCGTCCGCGACGCGCGTCCATCAACCCCGCGCCGATCGGCCCGACCGCGCCGCTGATTCCACGCCGCCCGCCGTGCGCTGACGGAGATCACCGCTTCGGGCGTCTACTGTGCCTTGAGTGCCCGACTCGGCCCCTACCCACGACCCATACGCCGCGCTGCGTGAGCGCAACTACCGCTTCTTCGCCGGGGGATGGGTGTTTGCGTCCTGCGGCCTGCAGATGCAGGGCACCGCGATCGCCTGGGAAATCTACGAGAAAACCGGCGACCCGCTGGCCCTCGGCATCGCCGGGCTCGCCCGCGCGCTGCCCGTCGTGCTGCTCGCTCTCCCCGCCGGCCGCATCGTCGATCTCATCGACCGCCGCCACGTCCTCATCGCCACGCAGATCGCATTCGCGATCGCCGGCGGCCTGCTCGCCCTCGGCTCGTACATCGGCGTTACGGTGTGGGTGATGTACGCCCTGGTCGCGCTCACGGGCATGGCCCGCGTCTTCAACGGGCCCAGCCGCTCGAGCCTCCTCCCACTCATCGTCAAGCCCGAGAACTTCCACAACGCCATCACCTGGAACAGCGGCGTGTTCCAGACCTCCGCGCTGCTCGGCCCGCTCGCCGCCGGCACCATCATCTACGCCACCGGCGCCGCCTGGCCGGTCTACCTCATCGCGGCCGCGACGTGCCTGCTGTTCGCGTGCATGTGCATCGGCATCCGACCGCGCCCGTCCACCGTCGGGCAGTCCGCGACCTGGCGTGATCTCACCCCCGCCGCGCTCATCCCCGGCATGGCCGAGGGCATCCGCCACATCCGCCGCGAGCGCACCGTGCTCGGCGTCATCTCGCTCGATCTCTTCGCCG
This sequence comes from uncultured Phycisphaeraceae bacterium, assembly GCA_964615765.1. Lineage (GTDB taxonomy): Bacteria > Planctomycetota > Phycisphaerae > Phycisphaerales > UBA1924 > CAZTQN01. The sequence continues at coordinate 9,422 of CAZTQN010000048.1, read as the reverse complement.
TCATGCTCGGCGGGGCCACCGCCCTCATGCCCGTGTTCGCGAAAGGCATACTCAACGCCGGGCCCATCGGCCTTGGCGCCCTCCGCGCCGCGCCCTACCTCGGCGCGCTGGTCATGGCCCTCATCCTCGCCCACCGCCCGCCGTTTCAGCGGGCCGGGCCGACGCTGCTCTGGGCCGTCGCCATCTTCGGCGTCGCCACCATCGCCTTCGGCTTTTCGACCAATCTCTGGCTCAGCGTCGCCCTGCTCGCCATCGCGGGCGCGGTCGACAACATCAGCGTCGTCGTGCGACACGTCCTCGTCGCCGTGCGCACGCCCGACGAACTTCGCGGCCGCGTCTCCGCCGTCAACAGCGTGTTCATCGAATCCAGCAACGAAGTGGGGGGGTTCTTCTCCGGCGCCGCCGCCCGACTGTTCGGGCCGATCGCCAGCGTCGTGGGCGGCGGGATCGGCACGCTCCTGGTCGTCGCCGGGATCGCCTGGCTCATTCCCGAAGTCCGCCGCCTGGGCCGCCTCGAATCGCCCCGCTAAGGCTCCGCGCGTCGCCCCCCGCGCCGGTTATGCTTGCCCATGCCCGCGGGACCACTCATCGACGAAACGCACGATCCCTCGCTCCGCTCCTGGGTTCAGGCCGCCAACGACCCCGCGTGCGACTACCCCATCCAGAACCTCCCGCTGTGCCGTTTCCTGCGCCATGACGGCGACGAGCCCAGCCTCGGCACGGTCATCGGCGACCAGATCCTCGACCTCGAATCCGCCTGGGGCGAAGGCCTGTTCCGCTCGCCGGAATGCGCCGCGGCGATGATCGCCTATTCCGCCATCGCCCGCGAGATGCACGAGGACGAACCGATCCGCGTGTACGCCTCGCTCAGCGTCGCCCACCGCCGCGCGCTGCGCCTCGACGCCAGCCGCATGCTCCGCGAAGACTCGCCCGTTGCGGGCGACGCGGCCGTCCGGCGCTCGGTGATGGTCCCGCTCGCAACCGCCCGCCTGCTCCCGCCCGTCGAGACCGTGCCCAACTACACGGACTTCTACGCCAGCCGCGACCACGCTCGCACCGTCGGCTCCATGTTCCGGCCCGACAACCCGCTGCTCCCGAACTACCTGCACGTCCCGATCGGGTACCACGGGCGCGCCTCCAGCATCGTCGGCAGCGGCACCCCCATCCGCCGCCCCATGGGCCAGACCAAGGCCGACACCGCCGACGCGCCCGCCTTCGGCCCCTGCAAACTGCTTGACTACGAAGCCGAACTCGGCCTCTGGATCGGCCGCGGCAACCCGCTTGGAGAGCCCGTGACCATGGGCGACGTGCGCGAGCACATGCTCGGCGTCTGCCTGCTCAACGACTGGTCCGCCCGCGACATTCAGAAGTGGGAATACCAGCCGCTGGGCCCCTTCCTCGCCAAGAACTTCGCCACCAGCGTCTCCCCGCTGGTCGTCACGATGGAAGCCCTCGAGCCCTTCCGCGTCCCCGGCCCGCACCGCGAACCCGGCGACCCCGAACCGCTCCCCTACCTCCGCGGCGAGGAACCTTGGGCCCTCGACATCACCATCGAAGCCTGGCTCTCCTCGTCCGCCATGCGCGAGCAGCGCCTCCCCCCCGTGCTCATCGGCCGGCACAACGCACGCACGCTGTACTGGACATTTGCGCAGATGCTCGTGCACCACACCAGCAACGGCTGCAATCTCGAAGCGGGCGACCTTCTCGGCAGCGGCACCATCAGCGGCCCCGGCCCCGACCAGCGCGGCTGCCTCCTCGAACGCACCTGGGCCGGCTTCCGCCCGGACGGAAAACCCGCCGACCGCATCCCGGTAGAACTCCCCACCGGAGAGAAACGTACCTTCCTGGGTGACGGCGACGAGCTGACACTGAAGGGGTACTGCCAGGGCCCGGGGCGACGCCGCATCGGGCTGGGCGAATGCCAGGGACGCATCCTGCCCGCTGTTGAACGCTGATTCGTAACCCGGTTCCGTTCAAACCCACGGCGCGTGCGCGTGGACTCGAACGACCGACCGTGGCGACCGCGTCTTTCCAGCGCGAGTAGTGATGATGCGCGCCGACGACTTCAACGACATCCCCGTCCCGTCCGCAGTCGACGTTCCGCCGACGGGCCCGCGCGCCTCCCCGCCCTGGCCCCACGACATCACGCCGCCCCCGTCGCTCCCCGAGCGGCTTGGCGATTTCCGCATCGACGCCCGCGTCCCGCCCCGCCGCGGCGGCTTCGGCTGGGTCTTCAAGGCTTATCACACCGCGCTGCACGATCAGCCAGTCGCGATCAAGGTCCTCCGCACCGACCGCATCGACGAAAGCACCCTCGCCCAGTTCGATCTCGAGATCGCCAATGCGCTCCGCGCCCGGCACCCGGGCATCGTCACGCTCTACAGCGCCGGCCGCTTCCCTCTCGCCGATCAGCACCTCCCGTACTTCGCCATGGAGTGGATCGAGGAGCACCACGCGCTGAACGACGCCGAGCTTCTCGCGACGCTTTCGCTCACGGACCACATCGACCTGTTCATCGAGGTGTGCCGCGCCGTCGCGCACGCGCACGCGAGCCAGGTCGTGCACGGCGACCTCAAGCCCGGCAACATCGCCGTCGTGTCGGTCAACGGCCGCCCGTTCCCGAAGATCCTCGACTTCGGGCTCTCCCGCTGCATCGCGGGCTTCCTCCCGCCCGCACCGCCCGCCGTGGGCGGCACCCTGCGATACCTCCCGCCCGAGTACCGCGAAGCCGGCCACACCTGGCGCGGCCCGATCGTCAGCACCGACGTCTACGCCCTCGGCGTCATCCTGCGGGACATGCTCTTTGCTCAAAGCGCCAACCTGCACGCGCAGGTCGACGACGAACTGCTCGCCATCATCAACCGCGCCGAAGCGCGGCTCGACGCCTTCCCGAGCCGCTTTGCGTCCGTCGATGACCTCATCGCCGCGCTCGTGCGCTGGCGCTCGTCTCCCCTGCGCCGGGCCGCCGCGTGGTGGCGTGACCGCCGGACCCGTCACCCGCGCCTCGCCGCCGCCGCGCTGGTCGCCGTGTGCACGCCGCTCGCCGCGCTGCTGAGCAACACGCTGATCTGGAACGCGTTCCCCTCCGGCGTGCCCGTCCCGCAATCGCTGATATCCGCGTCGATCCCGACCATCACGGCGATACCCGACGTCCGCGTCGTGCGAATGACCGACGCGTGCCTCGCGCCCTACCCACCTGCGCCCGATGCGCCGCAGGCGACCGCGGCACCCGCAATGCCGCCGATGCCGAATATCCGCGCCGCCGTCGCCGACCTGCTGGTCGCGCTCCGCCCCGCGCGCCCGAGCGTCGTCGCGCTCGACTTGTTCTTCCACGGCCCGCGCCCCACCGACCCGATTCTCGCCAAAGCCATCGCCGATCTCACCGCCGACGGCGTCAGCGTCGTCATCGCCGACTCAGGCTGGAATCAGGCCGGCCACCGCTACGGCGGGCCGTCGCGCGATCTCTATTCCGTCCCCGGCGTTCTCTCCGGCCCGGTGAGCATCATCAACGCGAACCCGCACCCCATTCTCCCGCTCTTCGTTGAACGCGTCCCCGACCCGCCCGTCCCCAGCTTCGCCCTCCTGACGTACGTCGCGAGCAAGGCTCCCGGCCGTGTGCCGGTTGCACGCGTCTCGCCCGATGATGCCAACACCGTCGAGGTCTTCGCCCGCAAGCCCGGGCCGGCGGCCGAGCCGTCGATGACGCCCGTCGTGATCCTGCCCGGCTGCGCGGTGCAGACCGACGCGCTCGCGCCCCTGGCCGGCATCGCGCCGGGTGACCGTGTCGCATCCTTCATCATCGATCTCGACGCCTGGTTCAACTTGCCGATCGAGCCCCGCACGCTGGGCTCCGTGGTCGCCGCGCCGCCCGCCGTCAACGCGTCCGATTTCGCCGGCAAGGTGGTCGTCGTCGGCGACGGCCGGGCCGGGCCCGACCTTCAACGCCACGCTGGCCGAACCGCCCCCGGGTGCGACCTGCAGGCCGCCGCCATCCAGACGCTCATCACCGGCTCGAGCGCCCGCGCCGGCGGCGACAGCGCCAACTGGCTCGCGCTCATCCTCGCCGCGGGCGCCGGCGTGCTCGTCGGCGGACGCCTCGCGGTTCACGGCACGCCGCGCCAGCCGCGCCTCCGCACGCCCCGCGCCCGCGCCATCGCGGCCGCCCTCGCCGCACCCGCTCTCATCCTCGCCGTCACCGGCGCTTGCCTGCTCACGCTCGCCATCGCCCACGTCTTCATCCACCCCGCCCCCGGCTCTCTCGCCGCGCTGCTCGGCCTCGTGGCCGGCATCGCGCTGCTCCCGCTGGCCCGCACGCCAGCCGCGGCGTCCTTCGCCGCATCCTCTGGAGGTCCTCCCGATGAGCGTTCTGGTCCTCACCACCGCCCTGCTCACTCTGATGGGTCCGCGAACCGAAGCCTCTGGGGCGGCGTCGCCCGCCCAAAGTGATAACGGCGTCGTCTGCCCCGTCATCTGCCCTCAGCCGATCGCCATTACGCTCGACGGGATGAACTACCTGTACTATCGCGGCTACACCGTCGAAGACCGCAAGTACGACATCGTCTGTGGTGGTCTCATCGAGACCAAGCCGCCCTTGGCTCCGGACGAATCCCGCATCAAGGAAGCCCCACTCGACCCGCCAGCGCCGCACCTCGAAGACGGCAAGTTCCCGGGCTATCTCACGGTGAACTCCGGCTGGATCGGCGTCCGCCGCGTCTATGACGCGAAGCAAACGCCACAGCGGGCGCTCGCGGCTCAGGACGCGGACAACGTTCGCAACTGGTACCGCATCGTCTTCCTGCGCACGCTCATCACCGGCACGTATGCGACGGAGTTCTTCGCCGTCGCAACACCGGACGGCAACCGCCCTGACAAGCACGAGCATCTCGTGTACGTCAAGTCCGGACGCGGCCATATCTCCGCGTCCGCGCAGGACAACAAAGACATTCCCGCAAACGCCCGCGCGAAGTACAACCTCGTCTCCAGCGAAAGCAAAGAGGCGTTTCTTTCCACCGCGCCGACCGACACCAAGGGCATCGAGTTCGTCGAGCGTGCCGCCAAGTTGATGGATGACATCATCGAGGAGGCGGGCGATCTGCAGCCGCAGTTGCCCGCGTACGAGTGGCGCTGCCCCTGACCGTCACACCATCTCCGCCCGCCGGAACAGCGCCGCCGCCAGCGTCTGCCCGTGCACGAACACCTCGTCCCCGATCGGGCCGATTTCGCCCGCGCAGAACAGCCCCGCCAGCGGCACGTGCCCGCTCGGCGGGGGCAGCGCTTCGCCCCCGCGCGCCTGCTGCGGCGCTTCCACCGCCGGCGCAAACGCCCGCGCGATCGCCGCCGCGTCATGGTGTGGCGTGCCAAACAGCCGCGTCCCCCGACCGTTGCAGTTGAACGTCAGCACGCCCAGCGGCGCGTCGTGCAGCTTCTGCGCATCCAGCAGCAGCGCCAGATCCTCCCCCGCCGTCTGCGCATCGCGGATGTGGAACTGCACCGTCTGCCCGACATTGATGATGTCCGCGACGGCGACCGCCTTCTGCCCCCGCTCCACGCCGATCACGTTCCGGATCAGGAAATCGTCCCGCCCGAACCGCTTCTTGTACTCATTGATCGCCCGCCCGATGTACAGCCCGCCCCGCAGTTTCTGCCGCTCGTTCATGTCGAGCGCATCCAGGAACCCGCTCAGCACTTCGAGCGCCGGCCGCCCGCCGAGCTGCGTGATCATCTGCCCCTTGCCCGCCGTCACCACCATCGGCGTGCCGATCGGCTTGCACCCCTGGCTCACCAGCGAGTCGACGCGGATGTTCCCGCTCATGCTCAACCCGACGCCCCCCGCGTTGGAGATCTGATCGTTGACGATGATCACGTTCCCGCCGGGTCGTCCCGCGCTCGACGCGAACCCGCCGATGATCGGGCTGGGCCGCGAATCCGTCGATCGCGCCCGCCCATGCTTGTTCCGCGCCTTGGCCAGCGCCGGCAGAATCGCGCCCGACGGCGTCGAGAACGGATCGGCCAAGAGCAGCGTCGCGCGATGATCCTCCCCGAACCCCGCCACCTTCGCGACCTGGTCTAGATCTTCCGGCGCATCATCCCGCACCGTCGGCACGGCCGCCGTCCCGAACGTGTGCAGCCGCACGCCCGGCAGCGACGCCCCCATCAGCGTCAGCCCCGGCACGCCCTCCATCTCCGTCTCGCCGCCCATGACCATCTCGGCGGAGCACCCGATCAGCACGCCCGGCTTGAGGCGCGACCGCAGCGCCGCGACCACACCCATCGCCTGGTGCGCGTGGTGCGACGAGAAGAACACCACGCCCAGGTCGACGGGCATCCCGCCCAGCCCGGCCAGGACAGTTTCCGCCGCATGATCGGCGGCCGCGATCGCGTCCAGATGCCCGGACAGGGCCGCGGTAAACCTGGGTGCTGACGTCGCCGTGCTGGAGGTCTGCATAACTCCGCATCGTAGGGTCCTTGCCGACGCTGGCACGCAGGAAACCCCGCAGCACAGCACACCCCGCCCGCGTTCGGCGAATACCCTCCGCCGCATGCGTGCGGACTGGTCCATCCCCCGTCGGGTCGTCGTCAAGATCGGCAGCGCCGTCATCACCAAGGCGGGCGCGATCGACCCGTCCGCCGTCGCGCGGATCGTCGCCGACGTCCGCGCCGTGCTCGACGCTCCGCCCGGCGTCGCCGTCGTGATCGTCTCCAGCGGCGCCGTCGCGTCCGGTTTCCGCGCGCTGGGCCTGGATCGCCCGCCGAAGGACATCATGGGCAAGCAGGCCGCCGCCGCCGTCGGCCAGCCCGTGCTGATGGACGCCTACGCCGATGCCTTCCGCGCCGCCCCGGGTCGCCCGCGCGCCGTCGCGCAGGTCCTCCTCACCGCCGACGACCTCGACCACCGCGCCCGCTTCCTCAACGCCCGCAACACGCTCGACACGCTCCTCCGCGCCGGCGTCGTCCCCATCATCAACGAGAACGACAGCGTCAGCTTCGAAGAGATCAAACTCGGCGACAACGATCACCTCGGCGCCATGGTCGCCAGCCTCGTCGACGCCGATCTCTTGCTCATCCTCTCCAGCGTCGCCGGCGTCTGGGATATCGACGCCCCCGCGCCGCGCGCCGGGCCCAAGCCGCGAGCGCCCGTGATCGTCCCCGAGATCCGCTCCCTCGCCGAAGCGCTGCGCCACGTCCAGCCCGACAAGACCGACACCGGCGTCGGGGGCATGGCCACAAAGGTCCGCGCCGCCTGCACGGCCGCCGCCCTCGGCGTGCGCGCCGTCATCGCCCACGGCGCCGAGCCCGACGTCGTTCGCCGCATCGTTCACGGCGAGCCGCTCGGCACGCTCTTCCCGCCCGCCAGCGCCGCCCGCGCTGCCGCCGCCCGCAAGAAGTGGATCGGCTTCTCCGCCCGCCCGCAGGGCACCATCGTCGTCGACGACGGCGCCCGCCGCGCCGTCGAGCAGCGGGGGGCCAGCCTCCTCCCCGGCGGCGTGCGCGAAGTGCACGGCGAGTTCGACATCGGCGCCCTCGTCGAACTGCAAGACCTCCACCGCCACGCCTTCGCCCGCGGCATCGCGTCCTACAGCGCCCGCGAAGTCGCCGCCATCGCCGGCAAGCGCAGCGCCGACATCCCCACCCTGCTCGGCTACACCTACCGCGACGAGGTCGTGCACCGCGATCAACTCGTCCTCTTGGAGAGCGCGGGCATCGGTGCTCCGCCCCTCGTCCGCCGACGATCCCGGGCCACTTCGAAAGACCGCGCACGATGAGCCCGATCAATCCGATCACGCCGATCACGCCCGACAGCATCGTCGACACGGCCCGCGCCGCGCGGGCCGCCGCCCGCGTGACGGCGAGCCTCTCGACGGACCGCAAGAACGCCGTGCTCGAAGCCCTCGCCGCCGGCCTCGAAGCCCGCTCTGGCGACATCGTCGCCGCCAACCGCGCCGATCTTGACGCCGCCGCCACCGCCGGCCTCCCGCAGGCCAAGCTCCAGCGCCTCGCGCTCACCGACCGTTCCGTCGCGCAGCTCGCCGCCGGCGTTCGCGCCGTCGCCGCGCTGCCCGACCCCGTCGGGCTCGTCACGCGTGATTCCACCGTGCCCAGCGGCCTGCGCGTTCGCAAGGTCCGCGCGCCGCTCGGCGTGATCGCCATGATCTACGAAGCTCGCCCGGGCGTGACGGTCGACGCCTTCGCGCTCTGCTTCAAGGCCGGCAACGCCTGTATCCTCAAGGGCGGGCGCGAGGCTGAACGCTCCAACGCCGCCCTCGCCGACATCGCCCACAGCGCGCTCGCCGACCACGACCTGCCCACCGCCGCCGTCGCCTCCATCTCCGGCTCCGGTCGCGACGTCACCGAGCGCCTGCTCACGCTCACCGACTGCATCGACCTGGTCATCCCCCGCGGCGGGCCCGAACTCATCCGCTTCGTGCACGAGCGCTCCCGCATCCCCACCATCCAGCACTTCCACGGCGTCTGCCACGTCTACGTCGACGCCGCCGCCGACCTCGACATCGCCGAACGCATCTGCCTCACCGCCAAGACCAGCGCCCCCGCGACGTGCAACGCGCTCGAGTGCGTGCTGGTGCACAAGGACATCGCCGACGTCTTCGTCCCGCGTCTGGTGAACGCGTTCGTCGCCGCCGGCGTCGCCGTGCGCGCGTCGCCGCTGGTCAAGGCGCTGGCCCCGTCCGCCGCGCCCGCGCTCCCGGAAGACTTCGGGCGCGAGTTCCTTGACCTCACCGTCGCCATGCGCATCGTCGATTCCATCGACCAGGCCATCGAGCACATCGCGACCTACGGCTCCAGCCACACCGACGCGATCGTCACCCGCGACCTCGCCCCCGCCGGCGCCGCCGAACGCTTCACGCGCGAGGTCGGCTCCTCCTGCGTCCTGGTCAACGCCAGCACCCGCTTCAACGACGGGTTCCAGCTGGGCCTGGGCGCCGAGATCGGCATCTCCACCAGCCGCATCCACGCCTACGGGCCCATGGGCCTCGAAGAACTCACCACCCAGCGCTGGATCGTCCACGGCGACGGCCAGACCCGCTGAACTACCATCGCCCCCCATGTCTGACGCCGGCGCTCCATCCTCCCTCGCCCCGCGGCGAACCTTCGCCATCATCTCCCACCCCGACGCCGGGAAGACCACCCTCACCGAGAAGTTCCTCCTCTACGGCGGGCAGATCCAGCTCGCCGGCTCCGTCACCGCCCGCAAGAACCAGCGCTCCACCACCTCCGACTGGATGGAGATCGAAAAGCAGCGCGGCATCTCCATCTCCTCCACCGTCCTCCAGTTCGATTACAACGGCTTCCGCGTCAACCTCCTCGACACCCCGGGCCACAAGGATTTCAGCGAGGACACCTACCGCGTCCTCACCGCCGTCGATTCCGCCGTCATGGTCATCGACGCCGCCAAGGGCATCGAG
>CAZTQN010000047.1:0-22724 GCA_964615765.1 uncultured Phycisphaeraceae bacterium | reverse complement strand
CGCCAACGGCGCGGCCAACTTCGAGAACGAGACCTACGCCGGCGGCCCGGGCGTCGCGGCGTGGAACACGCTCCCCATGACCCGGCGCGCTATGCCCGCCAGCAACGTCTACAACGACCCCACCATCGACTTCTTCGCGATGCCGCAGTACATCGCCGAGCACGCCAGCGCCACCATCCCCGGCCCCGCCAACACGCTCATCGATTACTACGTCGAAGCCGTCGACGCCCGCGGCAACGTCCGCCGCTCCGCCATTCAGCACGTGTACGTCGGCGACGGGCAAGTCACCGGCGGCGGGGCAACCTGCGATTCCGGCACCGTCATCACCCAGCCCTGCCCGCCGCTCGCGGGCCAGAGCGTCACCGTCCGCTACGACGCCGCCGGCCGAAACCTCGCGAGCGCCGCCGCCGTCACCATGCACTGGGGCACCAACGGGTGGACGGGCGTCATCGACACCCCGATGACCCGCCCCGGCGGCACCGGCCCCTGGCAGGCCACCGTCACGCTCCCGCAATCCGCCACCGTCCTCGACGTGGTCTTCAACAACGGCGCCGGCACCTGGGACAACAACGGCGGGCAAGATTGGCACATTGCCGTCACCGCCGCCCCGCCCGTCACCGGGCGCTGCTGCACCGCCGGCGCGTGCGCCGTCGTCACGCAGTCCGCCTGCGCAACGTCCAACGGCTCGTTCACCGCGGGCGGCACCTGCGCCACCGCCTGCCCGCCCGACCCGACGGGCGCCTGCTGCGCCGCCTCCGGCGCGTGCACCATCACCACGCTCGCGGCGTGCGCCGGCGGCGCCGCCGCCTGGACCAGCAGCGCGGCGTGCTCGCCCAGCCCGTGCCCCTTCGTCATGGACGGCGCGCTCGACGTCGGCGCGGTCGAAGTCGCCCGCAACGGCAGTGGGGGAGCCATGACCCTGCACGCCGCGCTCCGCGGCGATGTGCTCTACGTCGCCGCCCCCAACACCCCGGCCGGCAACGACCGCTTCATCTACCTCGCCCCCCTCGCCGGCCCCGGCCCGCTGACGACGGCCAACTGGGGCAAGGCCGGCCAGGTCGCCGCGTGGAGCGCCCTGCTCGGCGCTGAGGCCGACGGCAGTTACATCGGCTGGCAGGATCAGACCGCCGGCGTCGCCACCGCCGCCGCCAAGGCCGCGTTCGTGGAAGGCACCATCAACCTGCGCCAGGAGTTCGCGCTCGGCGCGGGCCCTCTGCCGGAGGCCGTCTGGCTCGCCTTCGCGCAGTTCCCGACCGCCAACGGCGCGGCACTGCTCCCGTCCTTGCAGGCCCCGGCGGGCAACGGCGACACCACGCTGTCCGCCGCCGAGTTCGTGCGCGTCCCGCTGTGCCAGCTCACCGCCGGATCGGGAGGTGGGGGTGGTGCGTGCTGTCGCCCGGACATCAACGCCAGCGGCACGCTGACGGTGCAGGACATCTTCGATTTCCTGAGCGCCTACTTCGCCGCCGCCCCCGCCGGCGACTTCAACCAGTCCGGCACCCTCACCGTCCAGGACATCTTCGATTTCCTCGCGGCGTATTTCGCGGGCTGCTGACGCCCGCTCGTCAGCCTGCGGGTCTCCGGCGGTTTCTGGCTGGAAACCACGATGTTTCTGCGCCGCCGCTCACCTGGTTTGGTGGTCGGCATCACCACAAGCGGTAGTCTTGTCCCGCCCGCCGCCTTCGCGGCGATCGGTGCAGTTCGTCAACCTCCAGGTGGTGGCATGCTCATGAGTCAGCGTCTTGGTCGTTCCCGCGCGCGGGCTGGTGTGATGGTCCTGGTCGGTCTGGCCGCGGCGTTCGGCGTCGGGGCCCGCCCTAGCGAGGCTCAGTGCGGGCCGCAGTTCATCCGCAACTCCACCTTCACCAGCGCCAACGGCACCGTCTCCGCGCTGATCGAGTTCCAGGGCGACCTCATCGCCGGCGGGGCGTTCTCGCAGATCGGCGGCGTCTCCGCCGCCCGCGTCGCCCGCTGGAACGGCGTCTCTTGGCAGGCCATGGGCGCCGGGCTCGGCACCGCGCCCAGCACCACCGCCAGCGACATCCTGCTCACGGTCGCCAACGGCGAGCTCTACGCCGCCGGTGAGTTCACCACCGCCCAGGGCGCGCCCGCCAACGCCATCGTCCGCTGGAACGGCTCGGCGTGGGTCGCCCTTCCCAACACCTCGATCAGCGGCGGCATCTCCGCCATGACCACCTACAACAACCGCGTCCACGTCAGCGGGCCGAGCACCTCGCTCCGCCAGTGGAGCGGCTCGGCGTGGAACCTCATCGATTCCTTCAACGCCCCGTTCGTCTCCGGCATCAACGCCTCGTACCTGGGCACCTACGGCAACGCGCTCATCGTCGCCGGCTCGCAGGTGAACTTCAGCGGCACGCCGCACTACATCGCCCGCTGGGTCCAGGGCGGCACGTCGCAAACCTGGCTCGGCACCTGGAGCCCGCTCGGCTCGGGCATCGTCAGCACCGGGGTGACCAACCCCGTCGAAGGCTTCGTGCAGTACAACTCTGAACTCATCGTCTCCGGGCTGGGCATCGCCAGCGCCGGCGGCGTCGCCAACACCGCCGCCATCGCCCGCTGGAACGGCACCACCTGGAGCAGCGTCGGCTCCGGCGCCACCAACGGCTTCCTCGCCCCGCCCTTCGCCTACGCCGGCGACTGGTACATCACCGGCAGCGCCACGCAGTTCGTCGGCTTCTCCGCCTCGTTCATCGCCCGCCACGGCGCCTCCGGCTTTGTCATCACGCCCGGCCTGTCGCTCAACAGCGTGGCCTTCGCCATGCTCCCGTTCCGCGGCGAGCTGGTCATGGGCGGGCAGTTCACCACCGCCGGCGGCTTCAGCAGTTCCCGCCTGGCCCGCTGGACGACGGCCCTCACGCCCTGGGTCGCGCTGCAGCCCGCGCCCGTCACCACGCCCGCCACGCTCCCAGCGAGCTTCTCCGCGACGATCGCGGCGGGCTACACCGCGACCTCCGCCGCGTGGGAGCTCGAGACCGCTCCCGGCTCGGGCGTGTACGTCGCGCTCAGCGCGGGCACGATCCCGGGGACCACGTCGACCGCCGCCGTCGGCCCGCTCGCGACGGGCGCGTTCCCGCTGGCCATTACCAACACCGACGAACTTTTGAACGGGCGGCGTGTCCGCGCCGTGTTCCAGACGGCGTGCGGCCCGGCGACCTCGAACGCCGCGCTGCTCACCGTCACCGCCGCCCCCACCACCGGCGCCTGCTGCACCGGCACGGCGTGCGCGATCGTCACGCCCGCCGGGTGCGCCGGCGCCTTCAAGGGCCTGGGCAGCACGTGCGAGGCCCCGTCCAACCCCATCACCTGCTGCCGCGCCAACGTCAACGCCGTCGGCGGGCTGACGGTGCAGGACATTTTCGACTTCCTCGCCGCGTACTTCGCCGGCAACGCCTCGGCCGACTTCAACCAGGTCGGCGGGCTGACCGTCCAAGACATCTTCGATTTCCTGTCGGCGTACTTCGCCGGCTGCTGACCGATTGGTGCCAGAGAAAACCCGGGCGTCTTGGTCTGCGGAGATCGGCCGTCCGGCCCGATTCCCTCCTGGAACATCCGGTATCTCTTGCGGGCATTGAAACCGCGGTCATACTTCCCCGCGTACCGACGTCATCGGGGCGTTCGTCCCGGTTGGCGTTGTTGTCTGACCGTTGAGTTTTCTGAAACAGCGGATCCCGGGACCCGGAAGCCGGTTGCGGCAGGACGCAGCAGTCGCTCTGGTTCATCGTCTCCCGCGGGCCCCGCGTGGCTTTGGCAACCGTGAAGGAGCTCGCATGAAACGTCTGTCGGCGCGCGTCGGGTCGATCGCCCTGGTCCTGCTCGCGGCGGGCTCCGCCGTGCCCTCTGCCCATGCGCAGACCCCCGCCATCGGCCCCCGGCCGACGCAGTTTCCCGATGTGATCGTCTCCGGTGTCGGCGCCAGCAACACCGACCTGCTCTACTACGGCACCAAGAACGGGATCAGCTCGTACGCCCTGGGCAGCGTCTCGTGCAACATCGCGACCAACGCCTCCTGGGTCGCGATCTGGATCGACTCGACCACCGGCACCTTCGGCAACCAGCACCCGGTCATCGGCGGGCAGGTGTACCGCCTGTTCAACAACCGCTTCGAGCAGGTCGGCATGTCGTGGCTCAAGCACGGCTTCTGCGCCGCCGACGCCCCGCAGTGCGCCAACCTCGCCGAGCCGGGCACGACCGTGCCGATTTCGAACAACGGCTCGTGCGACTGGCTGGGCACCGGGCAGACCGACACGTACACCGCCGGGCTCAACGGGTCGCAGAACTCCCTCGGCCCGCGCAGCGAGATCAACCCGTGGACGGGCCAGTTCCCGTACCCGTACCAGCTCGGCTGGGCCGGCAGCCCGGACTGCCTGGGCAAGCGCCTGCAGATCCGCAAGACGGACATGACTCCCGCCAACTACCCGGGCGCGCAGTACTACGGCGAAGTCGTGTACATCTGCACCGACGAGTGGGAAGCGCAGCGCAACAACAACTACTCCTGGCGCCGCATCAACGTGAACGGCACGCCGCAGACCAGCGCGACCGGCTCGGGCAACACCTGCACGACCGAGTCCGGGTACAACATGTCCTTCTCCGGCGCGACCATCGCCAAGCAGCCGGCCCTGGAAGCCTGGAAGCTCGCCGACCCGACCGTCAAACTGCAGTACGCCTTCGCCCCCAGCGACGGGCGCTTCGCCGTCGCGAGCAAGGTCGTTGACCAGCTCAACGGCACGTGGCGGTACGAGTACGCCGTGATGAACCTGAACTCGAAGCGGGCCGCCGGCTCGTTCTCGATTCCCAAGTCCTCCTCGGGCATGACCGTCAGCGAGCAGGGCTTCTACGCCCCGACGTACCACAGCGGTGAGCCGTACGTCGCGACGCCGTGGGCGATGAACGCCGAGGGTTCCGCGATCTCCTGGAACACCGAGTCGTACGCCGTCAACCAGAACGCCAACGCGCTCCGTTGGAGCACGCTGTACAACTTCCGCTTCGTCACCAACCGCCCGCCGACGACCGGCACCGTGACCCTCGGGCTCTTCGCCCCCGCCGTCGTCCCGGGTGATGCCGACTCCATCTCCATCGCCGGGCTCGACGTTCCCAGCATGCCCGCCCCGACGTGCGTGGCCGACTTCAACGACGCCGGCGGCGTCACCGTGCAGGACCTGTTCGACTACCTGACCGCCTGGTTCGCCGGCGATGTCCGCTCTGACGTCAACGGCGTCGGCGGGATCACCGTCCAGGACCTGTTCGACTACGTCGCCCTCTGGTTCACCGGCTGCCCGTAAGCACGCCGACCCATCTCGCCAACCTATCCCGAATCGCCCGGTCCACCCGGGCGATTTGTCTTTTTGCCAGCGTTTGATCCGATGAGTGGTTGCCCCGAGTGAGAACTTCGGCAAGATTGAAGCGATCACCGCCCCCGGCGGGACTGGCCCGCACCTAGAGGATTCTCATGACCCACGGACACGCACGCGGTCTCCGCACGCTCATCCTCGCCGCGGGCACGGCCGCCGGCCTCGCCCTCGCCGCCAGCCCCGCGCTCGCTCAAGTCGCCGAGGCCCCGTCCCGCACGGTGCCGCAGTCGATCGATTCCGGCCTGGTGCGCACGCCCGCATCGCTCGCCCGCACCGCCGGCCCGGTCGTGCTGTTCGAGCAGGACGTCTTCGCCGTCGAGTCCGAATGGGTCCAGGTCCAGTTCGGCGAGGTCACCCTCGCGGGGGACCCGGCGCTCGGCACCGGCGCCTTTCTGACGATCGAGTCGCTGCTTGATGGGCAGGTGCAGCGTCTGAACGCCGAGACGCTGGCCCAGTGGGGCAACGCGTCGGCGTACTTCCGCGGGCCGGGCGTGCGTGTCCGCCTGTGGGGTACGCCGGTCGGTCCTGGTGGGGGCGACAGCCGCGTCAGCATCCGCGCTCTGAACGCCAGCATCCCGCACGTTCCGCAGAACCGGTGGCTGAACGAGTCGGGCGTGGCCCGCGACGACCGCTCGATCTGCGACGCGACCGACGACCGCCAGCCCTCGACGGACAACCGCAGCGCCCGCGTCAACCGCAACTGCACCGCGTGGCTCATCAACGACACCAACTCGAACTTCCTCTCGGCCGGCCACTGCCGCCCGAGCGGCACCGGTTCGCAGATCGTCGAGTTCAACGTCCCGCTCTCGAACGCCTCGGGCACTGTTCAGCCCGCGCCGGTCGATGACCAGTTCGCCGTCGACACCACCAGCCAGCAGCACACCAACGGCGGCGTCGGCAACGACTGGTGGTACTTCGGCGTCTTCCCGCACCCCAACCACGGGCAGATGCCGTTCCAGCGTTACGGCGTGCGCCACACGCTGGCGACGCAGGCCCCCGCCGCCAGCAGCCAGCCCATCCGCGTCACCGGCTACGGCACCGTCGCCTCGCCCATCTCGCCGACGCGCAACCAGACCCAGCAGACCCACGCCGGCCCGTACAGCGGGCTCACCGGCACCACGCTCCGCTACCGCCCCGACACCACCGGCGGCAACTCCGGCTCCCCCGTCATCGACGAGAGCACCGGCCTGGCCATCGGCATCCACACCCACGCCGGGTGCACCAGCACCGGCGGGGCCAACCAGGGCTCGCACATCTTCGGCATCGCCGCGTTCCAGAACGCGCTGAACACCCCGCTGGGCGTGTGCGCCAGCGGACGCGGCACCCCCGGCGGCACGCTGTACGCCATTGGCGACCGCCAGAACAACTTCGGCACCGTGCAGGTCGCGCCGAACAACTTCGCCCGCATCGCGCAGGTCGGCACGTCGTGGCAGGGTCTCGGCTATCACACGCCCTCCGGCGTGTTCTACGCGATCAACGCGGCCCGCGAGATCTTCACCGTCTCCCCCGCCGGCGAGGCCACGCTCCTGGGCCCGATCATCTCCAATAACCCCGCGCTGGCCAACGGGCTGATCACCGGGCTCACCTTTGACCCGGTCACGCAGACCTGGTTCGCCACGCTCCCGATCAGCGGTCAACTCATCACGATCGACATGGGCACGCGCGAGGCGACCGCCGTCGGGCCCGCGGGCGGGGGCAATATCCGCGCCTTGGCCTTCGACGCGCTCCGCCGCACGCTTTTCGGCATCGAGCCGACGACCCCGACGACGGCGACGCTGGTCCGAATCGATCCCGCCACCGGCGCCCGCACGACCGTCGGCCCGCTCGGGCTGAGCAACGTCGTCGTGGGCGACATCGCCGTGCGCGGCGCCGACGCGACCATCGTCGCCATCAACGCCGCCGCCGGTTCCGTCAACGGGCAACTGCTCCGTATCGATCCCGCCAGCGGGGCCGCGACGGTGCTGGGCCCGACGGGCGGCGTGTTCGGGTCCGGCTACGGCCTGGTCGATACCTCGACCCCGCCCGCCGGCCCCGCGCTCACGCTCGACGGCGCCGTCGTCCCCGCCGACACCACCGGCAACGGCAACAGCAACGGCCGCATCGACCCCGGCGAGAGCGACATCCGCCTGCCCGTCGCCTTCCGCAACGTCGGCCTCGGCGCGGCGGAGGGCGTCACCGTCACGCTCACCAGCCTCAGCCCGACGGCGACCGTCCTCGCCGGCGCCGGCTCCGTGTCGCTGGGCGACATCGCCTCCGGTGCGGCGGGGGGGGCGGGCGCGAGCCCCGGCGGGCTGGCCATCAGCGTCGCGCGGGAGCATCCCTGCGGCGCGCCGGTCCAGCTCCGGCTTGAGGTCACCGCCGCCGGCGTGTCCACGCCGTGGTCTTTCCCGCTCAGCCTGATCGTCGGCCAGCCCGGCATCATCGAGGCCGGCCGCACGTTCACGTGGACCGGCGCCGTCACTATTCCGGACAACTCCACCACCGGCGCCACCGTGCTCATCCCCGTCAGCGGGCTCAGCGGCACCATCGCCGACGTCGACGTGCGCTTCGACGGCGCCACATGCTCGACGGCGACGACGGCGACCACCGTCGGCGTCCAGCACCCCAACGTCGGCGACCTCAACGCCCGCGTGCAGTCGCCCGACGGCGTCGGCATCAACCTGTTCAGCCGCATCGGCGGGACGGGCAACAACATCTGCCAGATGCGCCTCGACGACGCCGCGGCTACCGGCGTGCAGACCCTCGCCGCCGCCAGCAACCCCTACTCCGGCTCGTTCCGCCCGCTCGAATCGCTCGCGGCGTTCAACGGGCGCTCGCCCAACGGCGTGTGGCAGGTGCGCGTCGAGGACGTCGTCGCGGCCAACCTTGGCACGCTCCGCGCCGTCTCGGTCATCATCACCACCCGCCAGGACCCCGTCTGCCAACTCCCCGACGGGTGCGTCGCCGACTTCAACGACGACCGGGCCCGCACCGTGCAGGACGTGTTCGACTTCCTGGGCGCGTACTTCGACGCCGTCCCCGCCGCCGACGTCAACAACTCCGGCGACGTGACGGTGCAGGACGTGCTGGACTTCGTCGCCGCGTGGTTCGCCGGGTGCTGAACGGCGGGCGGTTGGGCTGGGGGCGGGGGCAGGGATTCTCGGGCCTGAAGCTCGGCTCTGTCCGCCGCCCGCGCTGGGCGTCGTGTTTGCGCCCGCGTACCGTGGTGCCGGAGGAGACCCCGGCGCCATGCGCATCGCACTCATCGGATTCGGCTCCGTCGGGCGGGCCCTGGCCCACTTGCTCGAAGCGCGGCGTGACGAGCTGTACCGCCAGTTCGGGCTCTCCCCGCGCCTGGTGCTGGTCGCCGACTCGCGCGGCTACGCCGCCGACCCGGACGGCCTGTCCGCCGACCGCCTCGTCGCCACCAAGACCGCCACCGGCTCGGTGCTCGGCGCCGGGCACTCCGGCGGGCCCTTGCCGCACGCCGGCCCGGGCAGCGACCTGCTCCCCCGCATCATCCGCGACGCCCCGGCCGACGTGGTCGTCGAGGCCTCGCCCAGCGTGCTCTCGAATCCGGGCCCGGGGTTTGAGAACCTGCGGAGCGCGATGGTCAGCGGGAAGCACGCCGTCAGCGTGAACAAGGCCCCGCTCGCCGCGGCGATGCCCGCGCTGCTGGAACTGGCCCGCTTCAACAACGTGCAGCTGCGCTACAGCGGGACCGTCGGCGCCGGCACGCCGGTCTTGGCGACGGCCCGCCTGCTGGCGCAGAGCGACACCATCGAGTCCATCCGCGGAATCCTCAACGGGACGACCAACTTCATCCTCTGGCGCATGCTCGACGGCTCGGACACCTACGCCGGCGCGCTCGCCGAGGCCATCCGCCTGGGCTACGCCGAGACCGACCCGAGCGCCGACGTCGACGGCATCGACACGCAGGCGAAGGTGACCATCCTCGCCAACGCCGTGCTGGGCCTGGGGATCACGGTCGATCAGGTCAGCGTGACGGGGATCCGCGACATCGAGCGGGCCCGCGTGGAGCGTGCGGCCCGCGAGGGGCTGAGCATCAAGCTCATCGGCGAGATCGACGCGCGGACGCGCCGCGTCAGTGTCTCGCCACAGCCCGTGCCGCGCGGGGGCCCGCTGGACGTGCCCGCCAATCTCAACGCGGTGCAGATCGTCACGCGGAGCGCGGGGGAGGTCACGCTGGTGGGGCGGGGCGCGGGCGGGCCGGAGACGGCGACCGCGATCGTCCGCGACCTGGTCGACATCTGGAACGTCGTCCCGCACTGAAGCCGCCGATCGATCCCGTCGACAATCACTCACCCCAGAATCCGCCCACCATGAGCGCGACCACCTCGACCATCGTGATGAAGTTCGGCGGGACCTCGATGAAGGACGCCGAGACGATCCGGCGTTCCGCTCAGATCGCCTCGACCAGCGCCGGCGACCGGCGCGTCGTCGCCGTCGTGAGCGCGATGGACCAGGTGACGGAGCTGCTGCTGGACCTTGGCGACGCCGCCGCACGGGACGACCGGGCCGCGATGCACGCGCTGATGGCCCAGATCCGCGCCAAGCACGAGGCGGCGGCGAAGGCCCTCGGCGGGGCCGCGCCGCAGCGCGTCGGGCAACTGCTCGATCGGCTCGACCGGTTGAGCGGGGGCATCAACGCCGTCGGCGAACTCACGCCGCGCAGCAAGGACGCCGTGGTCGCGATGGGCGAGATGCTCTCGACCCAGCTCATGGCCGCGGCGATGGGGTGCACGGGGTACACGGGCCAGGACGTCGGGCTGGTGACCAACGAGCAGTACGGCAAGGCCGAGCCGCTGATGGAGCTGAGCCTGTTCCAGATCCGCCAGACGCTCGAGCCCGTGCTCGCGCGCGGCGAGCGGGCCGTCGTCTCCGGCTTTATCGCCGCGACGCAGCACGGCGTGACGACCACGCTGGGCCGCGGCGGGAGCGACTACACCGCCTGCATCCTCGGGGCCGCCCTCAAAGCCGAGGAAGTCTGGATCTGGACCGACGTCGACGGGCTGATGAGCACCGACCCGCGCATCGTCCCCACCGCGCGCCTGCTCGACAGCGTCACCTTCGCCGAGGCCATCGAGATGGGCCAGTTCGGGGCCAAGAGCATGCACCCCCTGGCGCTCGAGCCGGCGGCGGAGCACGGCATCCCGGTGCGGATGCGCAACACTTTCAACGTGCAGAGCCCCGGGACCAAGATCATCCCCGAGCCGCCCGACGCCGCCAGCGGCGCGCCCGTCAAGTGCGTGCTGCTGCTCAAGAGCGCGGCTCTGATCAGCGTGACGGGGGCGGCGATGATCGGTCGCCCGGGCACGGCGGCCGCCGTCTTCCGCGCGCTGGCCGACGCCCAGGTCAACATCATGATGATCAGCCAGTCCGTCAGCGAGGCGGGCATCTCGCTGGTGATCGCCAAGGACCACGCCGAGCGGGCCCGGGCCGTGCTCGAGCGGACGCTGCTGCGCCCCGGCGCCGCCCGCGCGGTGAACCTGCAGAACGAGATCGCAGTCGTCGCCGCCGTCGGGAGCGGGATGCACGGCACGCCGGGGATCGCGGCCCGCCTGTTCACGGCGATCGCACGCGACAAGCTCAACGTCATGGCCATCGCGCAGGGCTCGAGCGAACTCTCCATCTCGCTGGTCGTCGACGCCGCCAGCGGGCCCGCCGCCGTCAAGGCCCTGCACGCCGAGTTCGTCGGCTGAAGCTGCCCAGACCGGTAACCACGGCCCCCGAAGCGGGGGACTTTCACCCTTGAGCAGGCGATATCACGGGCAGTGTGGGGATGTCCCGCGTGCCCGGGGGCAACTCGCCTCGGTGAAGTCCCGATGTACCCCGCGCGGCCCATGGACCGGGCCCGCAGGAGTGCAGCATGGACGCATCGGGCGCGTGCGCCGACCATGTGGTCGGGGCCGCCAGCGCGGGTAGTGCGGTGGGACCGTCGTTCACGGGCATGCCCGTGCTCGACTTCTTCACCGGCGGCGGCAACTACATGCCGCGCACGCACTGCCTCACGCTCGCCGACGGCTCCATCGATTGGACGTGGATCGGCATCCTCGTCGCGCTCACCAGCGGCGTCATCCTGGCCTACCTCCGCATCTTCGTGTTCTGGATGCGCTCGTACTTCGGCGAGCAGGCCGTCGACCGCAACCGCAAGCTCTTCATGCTCGCGGGCATCTTCCTCTGGTGCGCGATCTGCGGGTACGCGATGTCGCTGGTCATGTTCGCCTGGCCCGCGTACCGCCTGCTGGCCGTGTTCCTCCTTGTCCTCAACGCCTTCTCGTGGGGCTTTTGCTGGGACCTGCGCCCGTTCCGCAAGGCGTTCACCGCCAACCGGCTGGAGCGCGAACTGGCCGAGTCGCTCCGCGCCCGGGCCGCCCAGCTCGAGACGCAGGTCGCCGAGCGCACGGCCCAGCTCGAAGAGGCTCGCGCCCGCGCCGACGCCGCCAGCGCCGCCAAGACCGAGTTTCTCCGCAACGTCAGCCACGAGATCCGCACGCCCCTGACCTCCATCCTCGGCTACGCCGACCTGCTGATGGAAGACGGCGACCTAGCCCGCGCGCCGGAGGCGCGCCTGCGCACGCTAGTGACGATCCAGGCGGCCGGGCGGCACCTGCTCGCCGTGCTTAACGACGTACTCGACCTTTCCAAGATCGAGGCCGGACGCATGACCATCGAGGTCGTGCCCGTCCCCTTGGAGCAGGTCATCCGCGAGGTGTGGACGCTGATGCAGCCGCGGGCGCTCGAACGCGGCGTGCGGCTGGAGATGGACCTGCAGAACCCCGTGCCCGCGATCGTCGCGAGCGACCCGACGCGCCTCCGCCAGATCCTGATGAACCTGGTCGGCAACGCCTGCAAGTTCACCGACCGTGGACGGATCGTCATCCGCGTCAGCGGCGCGCCGGCACCGGGCGGGACGGCGTCCGGGCCGTGGATGCTCCGCTTCGAGATCGAGGACACCGGCATCGGCATGTCGGCGGAGCAGGCCGCCCGCCTGTTCCAGCCGTTCTCGCAGGCCGACACCTCGACCACGCGGAAGTTCGGGGGCACGGGCCTTGGTCTGGCCATCGCGCGACGCTTGGCCAACTTGCTGGGCGGGGACGTCGCCCTCGCGTGGACGCACGAAGGCCGCGGGTCCTGCTTCGTCGCGGACGTCCGCGTCGAACCGGCCGGCCCGGCGATGATGACGACCTTAACGCCGACGCCCCCGGCGGGCAGTAGCAGCGGCGGCGTTGTCGGCGGTGCGGGACTGCCCAAGCTGTCCGGGCGCATCCTGCTCGCCGAAGACGGCCCGGACAACCAGCGCCTGATCGCGTTCCACCTGCGCAAGGCTGGGGCCGAGGTGCACGTCGCGGGCGACGGGCTGGAGGCGCTGGCCGCCTTCGAGCGCGCCGTCGGCGCCGGCCAGCCGTTCGACCTGGTCCTGACGGACGTCCAGATGCCCGGCATCGACGGCTTCGAACTCGCCAGCCGCCTCCGCGGCACGGTGCCGGTCGTCGCCCTCACGGCCCACGCCATGCCGGAAGACCGGGCCCGCTGCCTCGACGCCGGGTGCGTCGACGTTGCCACCAAGCCGATCGACCGCGAGGTGCTGCTCAAGACGTGCGCCCGCTGGCTGGGCGGGTCCACGGCCCACCGCGGGCCGGACGCGTCGGCCACACGGGCGGCGTAAACCCGCAGCGTCCCGATCAAGTTCCACGCGGGCCCCGGCACCGGAGTTCAGCGGGCGGCCGCGCGGACCGATCGCCTCCCAAGGGGGGCGGGTGCGGGGTAGGGGTAGGGGGGGTGGGGGGTGGGGGGGGTGGGCTAGGCTGTCGCCCAAGACTGGGACGCCGGCGTGGGGCGATGGTCCCCGCGTCGCCCGCCGCCGACCGATGGTGCCCGCCGCATGCCCTTCCCGCTGACCGCCCTGATCCGCCTGGCCAGACCCGCGCAGTGGTCCAAGGGCGTGTTCGTGCTCATCGGGCCGGTGTACGGGCTGGTCGTGAACCCGCAAGCGGGTCGGACGCCGGACGCGGCGGGCGGCGGCCTGGCCACCGCGGGCTGGTGGGGGGTGGCCGCGGCGTTCTTCGCCTTCGCGCTGGCCTCAAGCTTCTGCTACGTCGTCAATGACCTGGTCGACCGCGACGCCGACCGGGCCCATCCCCGCAAGAAGCACCGCCCGCTGGCCTCGGGGGCCGTCACGGTGCCGGTGGCGATCGGCTTTGCGCTGGTGCTGCTGGCCCTGGCGGGCGTGTGCGTGGGACTGGCGCCGAACATTCAGACCAGTGTCGCGGGCGGGGTCGGATGGCCCAGCCGCGCCTGGCTCGGCATCGCCGTCGGCGTGTACGTGCTCAACGTGCTGGCATACAGCATCACGCTCAAGCACCGGGTCGTGGCCGACGTCATGAGCCTGGCCCTGGGCTTCGTGCTGCGCGTGCTGGGCGGGTGTGCCGCGGCGGGCGTCGAGCCTTCGACCTGGCTCCTCAACGTCACCTTCTTCGCCTCGATGTTCCTGGCGCTCGGCAAGCGCCTGGGCGAGCGGCGCACGCTCGGCGACAACGCCGCCGCCGCCCGCGGCGTGCACGCGTTCTACACCGATGACCTGCTCCGCATGGGCGTCGTCGTCACCGGCGTCGCCTGCCTGCTCACCTACGCGGCCTACGTGCAGGACCGGGCCGCCGCCTACACCCACGGGTTCAACCTGCTCTGGCTCACCATGCTCCCGGCGACCTACGGCCTGCTCCGCTGCATGGTCCTCCTCGAACGCGGGCGCTACGACGACCCGACGGAGATCGGCCTGAAAGACCGCGGCACGCTGCTGGCGGCGGTCGTCTTCGGCGCGATGACCATCGGGCTGTGGTGGTTCGTCGCGCGATAGATCACTTCACCAGCTAGCATAGCGCCCGGAGCCTATACAGTCGGGATATAGTCTCAATGACCTATACGCGGTAACTATCGGTACGGAGCGCTATGTCACAACGAGCGAACACGAAACTCCCGCGGCAGCGCACCGTGTATGCACTTTCCGCGGACATGGTGTCATCCCGCGTCCAACGCGAACGACCGGACCTCGCCCGGCGGGTGAACGCAGCGCTCACGAGCATGCAACACCGATTCCCCGACGACTTGTCGGCCGGACCGACACTCACGCGTGGGCTGGACGAGTTCTCCGCCGTCCTCAATCGTGCAGAGAGGGTGTTCGATCTGATCGTTGCGGTGAACGTGCAGATGTGGCCCACCGAGTTCCGCTTCGGAGTTGGCGCCGGCGTTCTGGACGTGGCCGGAAGTCGCGGGCAGCGTGATGCATCGAAAATGGACGGACCCGCTTTTCACCGTGCCGCGAGTGCGCTCGCACGCTCAAAGGCAACCGAACAAGTGGTGGTCCTCGAGGTCGACGGTTTAACGCCAGAGACCGCCGCGTTGATTGAATCCGCCGCGGAACTGCACGCTGCGATACTCCGACGCCTTCGCCCCGGAACGGCCCGGGTCGTTCGGGCGTATCGGGCACATGGCACACAAGTTGCGACGGCGATACGCCTTGGTGTGAAGCAATCCACCGTGTCCCAAGCCCTTTCCCGTGCTGAACACGGCGATCTTCTGCGCGTCGAGAAGTCGATTCGCGAAGTACTTCGAGGAATAGACTCCGGACCATGACTTCATCAAAAGTCCCGGAAGCCGCGGTCTCGTTTTGGGAAAAATCTTGGGTTGATTTGTTTCCTGTGTTTGAAGTTTGGTGGTGCCAGGCGCTGTGCGTTTTTGCGGTCTACGCGATCACCGTCGCGACGAGCGGATGGCTGCTCAGGTGGATCGGCATTCTGAGCCCCACGACGCCCTCCGTCGACGCGCCACGAGCCGCCGACGGCGGGCGCATCATTGGAAAGTGCGAGAACGTGCTCTGTATCACGCTCGTTCTGATGGGTCAGTACGAAGGACTCGGCCTGGTGCTGGCGGCCAAGAGCATCGCCCGGATGGAGCAAGTCAAGCAGAATGCGTCCTACTACCTCGGCGGAACACTGGTGAACGTGACATGGTCGGTGTTCTGGGGTCTGGTGGCTCGGGGGTTGACTGTCGGCCTTTAGAGCGGGCTCGGCGGCGTCTCCGGAAGCCGCTGCAACCGATCGAGTGCGCCGCCCCTATAGTCCCGATATCCGCGTCACGCCGCCGCGCTTCGCGGCTCCGCGCACGCCAGTCCCCCCGGTTGGAGAGCGAGATGATCAATCGCAGTCAGAGCGGTGTCGCCGAGTTGCTTCGGGCCGTCGGTCTTGGCGCGGTCGCCGCGTCGATGCTGATCGCCACGCCCAGTCTGGCCCAGTCCGACGAGGCCGGGCCCGGCGTCTCCGCGCCCGACGCCGACGGCGAGGGCAAGAAGGACGAAAAAGAAAAGCCGGACTTCCCGCCGTTCAAAGAGATCTCTAAGGACTTCGAGAAAGTCGCCGGGGCGTCGGACGGCGGGGAGCCGCTGTACACCGTCTGGAAGAAGGAAAAAGACCAGAGCCTCATCGCCGAACTCCCCCGCGGGTTCGAGCGCCAGCGCCACTTCATCGCCGCCACCGTCGCCAGCGGCGACATCTGGGCCGGGCTGCAGGGCAACGAGGTCCTCGCCTACTGGCGCCGGTACAACAAGACGCTCGCGCTCATCCAGCCCAACCTGGACACCCGCTCCACCGGCGACCCCGAGAGCCAGGCTGGCGTGGCCCGCCAGTTCACCGACCGCGTTCTGCTCGAAGTGCCGATCCTGTGCATCGGCCCCAGCGGGCAGCCGGTGATCGATCTCAAGGTCCTCTTGGCGGGCAACGTCAGCCGCTTCTTCGGCTCGCAGGGCGCCGGCGCCAACGCCAAGCTCGCGGTCATCAAGGAAGCCAAGGCGTTCCCGGAGAACATCGAGATCTCGATCGAGATGCCGGCCGGCGGCGGGACGCTCCGCGCGTTCCACTGGTCGATCAGCCGCCTGCCCGAGAAGACGGACTACACCCCGCGCGTCGCCGACGAGCGCGTCGGGTACTTCACGACCTCGTACCGCGACCTGGGCAAGTTCCGCGACGATCAGAAGTGGATCCGCTACATCAACCGGTGGGACCTGCAGAAGCGCGACCCCAAGCTGCGCCTCAGCCCGCCGAAGGAACCGATCGTGTTCTACCTCGAGCACACGATCCCCGTGCGGTACCGCCGGTTCGTGCGTGATGGGATCCTGATGTGGAACAAGGCCTTCGAGCGCGTCGGCATCGTCGACGCGATCGAGGTCTACTCGCAGGACAAGACCACCGGCGCCCACATGGACAAGGACCCGGAGGACGTGCGGTACAACTTCATCCGCTGGCTCGCCAACGACCAGGGCACGGCGATCGGCCCCAGCCGCACCGACCCGCGCACCGGCCAGATCCTCGACGCCGACATCGTCCTGACCGACGGCTGGATCCGCTACTTCTGGTACCAGGCCAACGAGATGCTCCCCGAGACGGCGATGACGGGCATGAGCCCGCAGACGCTCGCCTGGCTGGACCGCAACCCCCGCTGGGACCCGCGCATCCGCCTCGCCGACCCGGCGCAGCGCGATTACCTCATCGCCAAGCGCTCGCAGCGCGGCGTGATGAAGTACGGCGGGCACCCCGCCGGCAGCGTTGACCCCAGCGTCTACGGCGATGACCTCTTCGACGGGCTCTCCGGACGCATCAGCCAGTTCAACGGCCTCTGCCTCGCCGCCCGCGGCAAGGGCTCCGACATCGCCCTGGCCCGCATGCACTTCGACCTGCTCGAAATGCTCGACGAGCCCGAAGCCGACGAGCCCAAGGCCGGCGACGACGCCGACAAAAAGAAGGACGACAAGAAGGACGACAAGCCCAAGAAGGACCAGAACCTCATCGACGGCATCCCCGATTGGTTCGTCGGCCCGCTGCTAGCTGACCTCACGGCCCACGAAGTCGGGCACACGCTGGGCCTGCGCCACAACTTCAAGGCCTCCAGCATCTACCCGCTCGAGAAGATCAACTCCGACGAGATCAAGGGCAAGAAGCCCTTCACAGGCTCCGTCATGGACTACAACCCGGTGAACTTCAACCGCGGCTCCGGCCCCGTGCAGGGCGATTACGGCATGACCGACGTCGGGCCCTACGACCTGTGGGCCATCGAGTACGGCTACACGATGGACGACCCCAAGGAGGTCCTCAAGCGCGTCGCCGAGCCTGAACTCGTCTTCCTCACCGACGAGGACGTCGGCGGGTCCGACCCGCTCGCCCGCCCGTACGACTTCGGCTCCGACCCCCTCGCCTTCGCCAACAACCAGGTCCGCCTCATCGAGTACTACCGCGGGCGCCTCATCGACAAGTTCGTCAAGGACGGCGAGTCGTGGGCCAAGGCCCGGCGCGGGTACCTCATCACCCTCAACCAGCAGCTCAACGCCATCTCGTTCATGGCCCCGTGGGTCGGCGGGTCGCACGTGACCCGCGCCCGCAAGGGTGACCCCAACGCCAAGCCGCCCATCGAGGTCGTCCCCGTCGAACGCCAGCGGGCCGCCCTCAAGTTCGTCATCGACCAGGCCTTCAAGGACGAGGCCTTCGGCCTCACGCCCGAGATGCTGAAGTTCATGACCGTCGACAAGTGGTGGGACGGCGGCGGGATGCGCGACATCTTCAACGACTCGGCCCTGCCCGTGCACGAACGCATCATGGGCATCCAGGCCACCGCCCTCACGCTGGTCATGAACCCGACCACGCTCGAGCGCGTCTTCGACAACGAGTTCCGCACGCCCAAGGACCAGGACATGATCACCCTGCCCGAGGTGATCAACACCGTCGGACGCGAGATCTTCACCGAGGTCGAGAAGGGCGCCTCCCGCTCCTTCACCGTCCGCGATCCGATGATCTCCTCGCTCAAGCGCAACCTGCAGCGCGAGTACGTCGAACGCCTGGTCGACCTCACCTCCCCCGCCGACATGTACGGCTCGGCCGCCAAGGCCGTCTCCAACCTCTCGCTCGCCAAGCTCCGCGAGATCCGCGGCAAGATCAAGGGCGTGGTGGAAGGCTCGGGCAAGTCCAACGTCGATGACTACAGCGGGGCCCACCTGTCCGAACTGGCCCTCCGCATCGACAAGGTTCTCGACGCCGTGCAGATCTACAACACCGACCAGATCGGCGGCGGCGGCTTCCCCTTCTTCTTCATGTTCGGCGAGGAAGGCGAGCGCAACTCGGACGGCCGGCGCGATTCGGCCCCTGCCCTCAAGCGCTACGGCCTCGAGCCCGAACGCTGACTCCTCACCCACCCCGGGGCCCGGCCGCCGGGAGCACCTGTTCACCATCAGCGTGCGTCGCGCTCCAGCGCGGCGCACGCTGTGTTTTTGCCCTCAGCCCTCGCCGCCGATCACGACGGCTCCCGCCCCGACCCCTCCGCCCCCGGCGCCTTCCCGCCGACGGTGAGCGTCACGCGCGTCCGCTTGCCCCGCCCGCGCTTGCCCCATGGCAGGAGTCCCCGCCCCAGCCACACCAGAGCCAGCGCAAACAGCGCAGTCACCACCCAGAACTGCCAGTCGCCGACGGGGAATGTCCACGCGAGCGCGGTCGGGAGCGTGCTGCCAAGCGGTTCAAGGCCCATGCCCGATCGTTGCCGCGCCGCGCTCGGCCCGCCGCCGACCGGCGCGGCGAAAGGCATGCGCCCGCTTCAGGCCTTCATCGACCCCGTCTCCAGCAGTCGGCGGTGGAAGTCGAAGCAGGTGTCGAGATCGACCGGCACGTGCCCCGGGCCGGCGACGACCGCGCCCTTGGCGGGCTTGCCCTCGGTCCGGCGCGAGCGCTTCCACTCGGCCCGTTCGAGATAGCGCATCAGTTCGTCGCGGTACTCGGGGTGCGCGCACGTGGTGATGATGGTCCTGGCCCGCTCCGTGGGCGACTTGCCGCGCAGGTCCGCCAGCCCGTGCTCCGTGACAACGATCTGCACGCTGTGCTCGTTGT
This sequence comes from uncultured Phycisphaeraceae bacterium, assembly GCA_964615765.1. Lineage (GTDB taxonomy): Bacteria > Planctomycetota > Phycisphaerae > Phycisphaerales > UBA1924 > CAZTQN01. The sequence goes on along the minus strand of CAZTQN010000047.1, from coordinate 3,436 downwards.
GGTCGACGTGCGGGGTCATGGGGACGACGGCGGAGATGGCCCCGTTCTTCGCCGTCGACGGCGCCATCAGGATGGGCAGGTAGGCGTTGCGCGTGAAGTCACCCGAGCCGCCGATGCCGTTGACCATGTGCGAGCCGGCGACGTGCGTCGAGTTGGCGTTGCCGTAGATGTCGAACTCGAGCACGGTGTTGATCGCGATGAGCCCGAGCCGCCGAACGACGCCGGGGTTGTTGGAGATCTCCTGCGGTCGCATGACGACGCGCGGGGCGAAGAAGTCGAGGTTGTCGAAGACGCGCCGCGTCGCCGCGTCCGATGTGGCGATGGCGCACGTCGACACGCCGGTGATCCGGCGCTTTTCCAGGAGGTCGACCTGCGCGTCCTGCATGACCTCGGTGTACATCTCGAACGGCGGGATCTCGCCCGCCGCCCCGAGCGCCGACATCACCGCGTTCGACACGTTGCCCACGCCCGCCTGGATGGGGAGAAACTGCGGCGGGATCCGCCCCTTCATCACTTCCTCCGCCAGAAACCGGACGATGTGCCCGGCGATCTGCTCCGGCGCCGCCCCTTCCGAGGCAAACGCCGGCGCCGCGTCGCGGATTTCCGTCTCCACCACGCCCACGACGCGCGACGGCTCCACCCGCGCAAACGGCTGACCGATCCGGTCCATCGCCGACCAGATCGGGATCGCGCCCCGTTCCGGCGGGAGCGGCACGCTGAAGATGTCGTGCATCAGGTGGCACCGCGCCGAGTGCGACCGGTTGAGCTCGATGATCACCTTGTCCGCGTGCCGCAGGATCGTCGGCGTGATCCCGATCCCCGTCGTCAGATACACCCGCCCGTCGGGCGTGATGTCCGTCGCCTCGACGACGGCGACATTGATCTTTCCGGCAAAGCCGAAGTCGATGTACTGCGGCACGTGCGACAGGTGCAGGTCGGCGAACGCCGTCTCGCCCCGGTTGATCTGCTCGCGCAGCGTCTTGGACGACTGGAACGGCGCCCGCCACGACAGCGCCCGCGCCTGGGCCAGCAGTTCGTCCGCCGCCCCGGTTGAGGCCCCGGTGATCAGCCGAATCTGGAACGCCCGCCCCGCCGCGTGCTCACGCTTGGCCCGCTCGGCCAACGCCGCGGGCACCGCCTGCGGCGTCCCGGCGCTGGTGAACCCCGAGAACGCCACCTGATCGGCGTGCTGGACAAACTCCGCCGCCTCGGCGGCGCTCAGCCGGGCGTAGGACGACGTTGCGAACGCAGACATGTTGGCCTCCCGATCCGACCCGACACTGCCCGCCGGGTCCGTTTCCTCACGGTATCGGGATTTGTGGACAAAGTCGTCCCTTGGAATGTGGGTTTCTCGTGAATACTCTTGATCGGCGGGTGGGCTTTGCGGCAAATCGCTCAAAGCACGCATCCAAGTGCGTGGCGGGTGTGGGCATCGAGCAGCATGTGACCGGACCGGCGACCGCGCGATCCCCCAGACCCGACGCCGCGGACACTCCGGCCCTTCCCGTCCCCGCCGCGGAGGACGCCGGCCCGTCCGCGCCGTTGCTCGTTCCGCCCGCCGCGTCGGGCGCTCTCGGCTCCCCGTCGATCCGCATCGTCGCGACGCACCTGGTCGGCATCATGCTCGTCCAGTCGACATGGATGGGCTCGCAGTTCGTCATCCCCGTCCTGGCCCGCAAGCAGTTCGCCGCCACCGACGGGCAGACGCTCCTGCTCACCATGGCCCCGACGGCGTTCTTCGCGCTGTCGATCTTCTGGAACGACCTGTTCCGGCGCATGCCCATGGGCCGCTACCTCATGGTCTTCTGGCTCGTCGGCTCGCTCCCGATGGGCTTCATGGCCCTCGCCACCGACTTCTGGTCCATGTTCATCCCGTTCGCGATCTCCTGCCTGGGCGTGGCGGGCATTCACCCCGCGGCGGGCGAACTGCTCAAATCCCTCTACCCCGACGCCGTACGCGGACGCATCTACGCCGTCATCTGGGGCGTCTCCGCCGCGATCGGCGCCGGCGCGGGCTTCGGCGTCGGCAAATGGCTCAACAGCGACGACCAGGCGTTTCGCGCCATCATGCCTCTCGCCGCCGCCGCGCAGCTCGTCGGCGTGCTCACGCTCGGCTGGCTGTGGGCCTTCTCGGGATGGGCCGCCCGTCAGCGCGGCGTGCTCGACGAGCAGCGCGCCGCCGCGGGCCCGCGTGACCGCTCACCCCTGGCCCGAGTTCGCGCCCTGCTCGCCCCCGTCGGGCACATGGGCCAGATCCTCCGGCAGGACCCGACCTTCGCCCGCTACGAAGCCGCGTACATGACCTACGGCGTGGGCTGGATGATCGCCGCCGCGCTCGTCCCGCTGGTCGCGACCAAGAAACTCAACCTCTCCTATGACCAGTTCGCCGCGGCGACCTTCAGCGCGTACTGGCTCGCCATCGTCGTCATGATCTACCCCGCCGGGCTATTGATGGACCGCATCGGCCCCGTGCGCACCACCGCGCTCTCCTTCGGGCTTCTTGCCCTGTACCCGCTCGCCCTGGCCGCCTCCGGCGACGCCGACCAACTGACGGCGGCGACGGTGCTCTACGGCGTGGCCCACGCGGGCGCGACCATGGGCTGGATGCTCGGGCCCGTCTCACTCGCCCCAACCCCGCAGAAAGTCCCGCAGTACGTCGCCATCCACGCGACGCTCGTCGGCGTGCGCGGGATCGTCTTCCAGGCCGTCGGCGTCGGGCTGTACCGCCTGACGGACAGCTTCACCTGGCCGCTGATCATGGCGGCAATCGCGTACGTGTGGTCGAGCGTGCAGATGTTCCAACTGCGGGCCCGGATGAACCGCGACGCCGCGAACGCTGCGCGGTCCTGAGCCGCCGCAGGCCGCTCAGTGCCCGCCGCCGTGGGCCTGCTCACCCTTGTCGGCCTTCTTCTTGTCGGAAGACTTCTTCGACGCGGTCTTCTTGTCCGCGGCTTTCTTGTCCGTCTTCTTGCTGGACTTCTTCTCGCCGTGGCTGTCCTTGGCCCCGTGATCGTCCTTGGCCCCGTGGCTGTCCTTCGCGCCGTGACTGTCTTTGGCCCCGTGGCTGTCCTTCGCCCCGTGACTGTCCTTGGCCCCGTGACTGTCTTTCGCGCCGTGTCCGTCGCCGCTGGCGCCGTGCCCGTCGCTGGCGGGCGGCGTTTCGCCGGGCTTCAGCAGCGTGCGGGTTTCGGAGACGGGCTTGAGCGGCGCGGGCTGGCGCATGAGCAGGAAGGCCCACACGGCGATCGCGAAAAAGCCGGTCATCGCGGCGACGTACGCGACCGTCTGCCGCGCCGATTCCCCCAGGCGCTCGTGCAAGCGAGCCACGGGCGAAAGGACGACCGCGAGCGGCGCCGCCAAGCGTGCACCGAGCCCGGGCGACGCGGGCGCCGCCGCCGCGCTCGCCGCGCCCGTCGTTGCCGCCGCGACCGCGACC
>CAZTQN010000046.1:4218-23413 GCA_964615765.1 uncultured Phycisphaeraceae bacterium | reverse complement strand
CGTGTCGGCGGGCAACGCGGGGCGCAACATCGACCAGCTGCCGTTTTACCCGGCGTCGTTCCCGCTGAGCAACCTGGTCGTCGTGGCGAACCTCACGCCCAGCGGGACGCTGAACCCGGATTCCAACTACGGCTTCAACACCGTCGACATCGCCGCGCCGGGCACCAACATCTTCAGCACCGTCGAGAACGGGCAGTACGCGTACTTGAGCGGGACGAGCATGGCCGCCCCGCACGTGACGGGCGTCGCGGCCCTGATCATGGCCCAGAACCCGGAGTGGACGTTCGACCAGGTGCGGACGCGCCTGCTGGAAACGGCGCGGCCGCTGGTCGGGCTCGACGGGCGCGTCGCCAGCGCCGGCATCGTGTCCGCCGCCGCGGCGATCAACGCGCCGAGCGTGACGCCGTTCGTCGTGCCCGTGGGCGTGCTTCCGGCGGCGCCCGACGTGGCGCCCGCGGGCGACGCACTGACGATCGAGGCCGTGCTCGCGCCCGGGTCGGACGAGATCAGCGCGGCGACGCTCTACTGGCGCGACGGGCCGGGGCCGTACACGCCCGCGCCGATGGCGCTGACGGGCGCAAACGACCGGTGGTCCGCGACGATCCCCGCGACGGCGTGCGGGCGCGTGCTCGAATACGCGGTGCAGTTCACGGGCGTGCGCAGCGGGTGCTTCAGCATCCCGCGTGAGACGCCGGGGGCCGAGATGACCACGCCGCGGCGCGTGCGCGTCGGCGCGCTCAGCACCGCGCACGCCGACACCGCCGAGGTCGACCCCGCCGGGGCGTGGACGCTCGGCGATCCCGGCGACACGGCGACGGCGGGGATGTGGACCTGGGGCCGCCCCGTCGGCACGGCGCTGGGCGATCAGCCCGTGCAGCCCAACACCGACGCCACGCCCGGCGAGGGCGTGCACTGCTTCTTCACCGGTCAGCACCCGCAGGGCGGGGTGATCGGCGCGGCGGACGTTGACACCGGCGCGACGACGCTCATCTCGCCCCCGTTCTCCGTCGATGCGCTCGGCGCGCCGCGCGTGTCGTACGCCCGCTGGCTGTACGCCGGCGACGCCGACGACGCGCTGACGGTCTCCATCTCCGCCGACGACGGCGCGACGTGGACGCTGCTCGAACGCGTGCACGCCGACCCATCCCGACCCGCGAGCAACGCGTGGACGCGCGTGCGGTTCGACCTGGCGTGGCACACGCCGAACCTGCCGCGGACGGCGACGATGCGCCTGCGCTTCGTCGCGGAGGACGCCGGCGCGTCGTCGCTCGTGGAAGCCGCGATCGACGACGTGCTTGTGGAGGATGTGATCTGCCCGCCGTCGTGCGCGGGCGATTTCGACAACTCCGGCGATGCCAGCGTGGAAGACCTGTTCGCGTTCATCAACGCGTACTTCGCCGGCTCCCCCGCGGCGGACATCGACAACTCCGGCACGCTCGACGTCGGCGACCTGTTCGGGTTCATCGTGATCTGGTTCGCGTGCCCGTGATCGGCGCGCGGGCTGCGTGATGCGGGCGGATGCTTAGGCCGGCTCGCTCGGCACGCGCACGCGGACATTGCGGCGGCCGTCCAGCATCCCGTTGGGCCGGCGCTGACGGCGCCACCAGTTGCGCACCAGCAGCACGCCGCCAACCACCACCGCCGCCGCCACGCCCAGGGCCGCCAGCGGCAGCAGGAAGATGAACGCCAGCACGATGACCACGGCGCCGACGCTGGCGACCAGGCACCGGGCCAGCCAGGCGCTGAGCACCCCGCCGCGCCCCGGCCCGCCGACGGACATGTTGAACGTGAACGACCGGCCCGACGAGCCCGCGCCACCGCCCGAGGCCCCGGAGGACGACCCTGCGAAACGGCGGCTGTGATCCATCTGGGACATGCCGAATGATATGGGTGCAAGACAGCGGCCCACGGAGTCGAACCCGTGGGCCGCATGGTGTCTTCAAGAGCATCCGGTCAGCCTGCGGCGACGCCGCACACGCCGGGGCGGGGGCTTCAGCAGCCGGCGAAGTAGGCCGACAGGAAGTCGAAGATGTCCTGCACGGTCAGCCCGCCGGAGGCGTTGATGTCGGCCTGCGGCGAGCCGGCGAAGTAGCCCGCGAGGAAGTCGAAAATGTCCTGCACGGTGATGCCGCTCTGCCCGTTGTAGTTCGCGGGGCAGCAGGTCGTGGGGTTGCCGACCGGCCCGCAGGCGACGCCGACGCCGGCGAACGCGCCAACGCAGCCGGCCTGCGTCGACACGGCGCACGCCGTCCCGGCGCAGCAAGCGCCGGTGGTCGCCGCGATCACGCTGGTATCCAGCACCTGCCCGGCGGTATTGACGAAGCGGAACTCCAGGCGGTCGGCGTACGCGTCGACCAGCAGGAAGCCGAACGCGGACGCGGCGAACTGCCCGCCCGCGACCGACCCGTTGATCGAGTACAGGCTCTGCCCGGCGGCGCCGGAGACGAACCAGGAGATCCCTTCAGCGTTGATGCGCTGCAGGTTGTGGTTGTGCCCGTTCAGCACGGCCGTCACCCCGCGAGCGCCGAAGTTCCAGCCCCGCATCGTCAGGTCCGGCCCGTGGTTGCTGGGATAGGTGTACGCCGGGTGGTGGAAGAACACGAGCTTGAACGTCGACGTGGACTGCGCCATCGCCTGCGTGAACCAGTTGAACTGCGTCCCGCCGACGGCGTTCGCGTCCGGCTCGCGCCCGTCGGAAGAGAGCATGAAGAAGTCGATCGGGCCGCGCGTGAAGGTGTAGTACCGCTCGTTGCCCGGAAGATCCCAGTACGCGTTCCACGAGTTGATCGCGCCGGCGGCGGTCCCGCTGACGTCGAAGTCGTGATTGCCCATGATCGGGAAGAAGTTGTTGACCGCGGCCCCCTGCGCCAGGAACGCCGAGCCCGCGGGCAGCTTGATGAACTCCGCGTAGTACTTCGCCTGCGTGCGGTCCCAGTTGGTGATGTCCGCGTTGGTGAAGTAGGTGTTGTCGCCCGTGGTGGTGATGAAGTCCGGCTGGAAGGCCTTGACGGCGTTCGCGACGGCGAGCTGGTTGCCGTTGTCAACGCCGTAGTCGCCGATGACCGCGAACCGCGTCGGCCCGCGCTGCGGGCACGGGTTCGGGTCGCACACGCCCGCGAGCTGGAACACGCCCGTCGTGCACTGGCTCGGCGTGGTGATCGCGCACGCGCCGGTCGCAAGCGTGCAGCACGCACCGCTCGGCTGCGGGCACGGGTTGGGCTCGCACGCCGTGCCCGTGCCCTGGAACACGCCCGAGCACCCGGCCGCGTCGACCGCGAGCGTGCAGGCGCCGTCCACCAGGCAGCACGCCCCGACCTCGATCGCGCCCGTCGAGACGATCACGTCGTCGATCGCGTACGTCTGATCCGGCGACGACTGCGCGGCGTTGTCGTCAACAAACCGCAGCCACAGATACCCGTTGACGGGCACCGGCGCGGCGAACGTGAGCGTCGTCGCCCGCAGCAGGCCGCTGCCGACGGCGTCGGCGCTGGAGACGACCGCGTCCAGGCTCGCCACCGGCACGAACGTGCCGCTCGCGCCCGTCGTCGAGTAGAACACGCGGTAGCCGGGCAGTTCGTTGCTGTTCCACGCGGAGGCGACCTCGGCGCGGTAGGAGACGTTCACCTGCGTCAGCGCGCCGCCAGTCTGGTTCTGCAGGACGAGCTGCGCGAAGCTGCCGGCGATGGTCGTCGGCGAGGTGCCCAGGGCGCGGTCGCTGGGGCTCGTCGAGAAGCCGAGGTTGTAGCCGTTGTTGCTCGCGCTCGCCGCGGTGGTGCCGGCCTGCGTGAACACGCCGAGCGCCGCGGGCGGAGAGTTCACCGCGCCGCCGGAGACGGACGCGGCGGAGATGGAAGTCGACCACGTCGCGTTGTCGCCGGGCGTCTGGCCGATCGACCAGCCCAGCGGGGGCGTGGTCCCGGCGGCGCCGAGCGCGTTGAAATCCTGGGCATAGCCGGCGGGCGCAAGAGCCGCGAACGTGCCCGGCGGGAGCGGGCACGGATCGGGCACGCACACGGAGTGGTCGCCCTGGTACGTGCCGGCGCAAGACGCGGCCCCGCCGGTGACGATCGCGCACCCGCCCGCCGTCAGACAGCACGCGCCGCTGGTCAGCACCGCCGCGGAGATGGTCACGTTGTCGACGGCGACGACCTGGTCCGGCGAAGACTGGATCGCGTTGTCATCGACGAAGCGGAGCGTGACATTCGCGCCCGGCGCGACCGGCGCGGGCAGCACGATGCTCGCGGACCGCGTGATCGTCGCGCCGACCGCATCGCCGGTCGTCGGGACCGCGTCGAGCGTGCCGACGCTCGTGAACGGGCCCGCGGCCCCGTTCACGCTGACGAACACGCGGTAGCCCGGCAGTTCGTTGTTCTGCAGCGCCGTGATGACGCGGCAGTCGTACGCGACATTCAGCCCACTGACCGCTGCCCCCGTGTCGTTGCGGAGCGTCAGCTGCACAACGCACGCGGCGATCGTCGTCGGCGCGGTCGCCAGCATGCGGTTGTTGATCGCCGACGCGAAGGCGTAGTTGTACCCGTTGTTGTTGTTGCCGGGGCTGGCGGCGGTGGAGACGCCCACCGCGCCGCCCGCGGTCCCGCCCGCGACGCTCGCCGCCGGGATCGACGCGGTGAACGTCGAGTTGCTCCCGGGCAGCGTCAACACGCCCCACCCGGCGGGCACGACCGTGCCGGCCGTCCCCGCGCCCATGCTGTCAAAGTTCTCGCTGTACCCGCCGCTGGTCAGGGAGGCCTGCCCGAACACCGAGCCCGCGGCCCACGCGATCGCGCCGGCCGCACCCACGAGTTTCCAACTCCGCATCGCACGTCTCCGCAAAGCCGATCACACACCCTCACGCCCGAGGCGGCGAGCGTACAGCACGCGGACGCCAGTGCACCTTCCGCAGCGCGCCAACTTTACATCAAGACTGCGCGAAGAACTTGTAAAGCAGGCCGACGCATCAGTCCCCGGTCAGACGTGCACACCGCCGCCGCGCCGCCCGACCGCCCGCGTCACGCTCACCGCGGCGTACAGCCCCGCGACCATCTCGCGGTCCACCACGCGCGCGGGGTACTTGCTGTTGAGTGCCACCAGGCGGATCGCCACGACGGGGCGTTGCCGCGCTTCACCCTCTCCACCGTCGTCTGACCTCTCGCCCCGTCCCGGCGACTCCGCCGCTCGGACGAACTCCACGCGCTTGAACGTCGTCTCCTGATCCGGCTCCAGGCGCACGAAGCAGTCCATCCCGTCGACCACGCGTGTCGCGGGCGAAAAAACGACGATGTCGCCGGCGCGATACTCGGGCTCCATGGAGTCGCCGACGACGCGGGCGGCGAAGGCGTCGGGGTCGTCGATGCCGCCGGGCGCGCTGACCCCGGCGTGCTCGTGATCGCACGCCGCCGTCCCGCTCGCGCCGCCGGCCCGCACGAGACCCGCGGGCACGCGCACGTACTCGTCGGCGACGCGCGCGGGATAGCCCAGATCCGTAAACTCGCGCGGCTCGCCCGCCGCCACCGCGTTGATGAGCGGTACCTCAAGCGGCAAGGCCCGCGCCAGCGGCTCGGCGTGCATGCGCGCGCGCTCGCCGCGTGTCGCCCCCCCACTTGCGTCGCGCGCTTCGCCCGCCGTGTGTTCGCCCGCGACGCGCTGCGCGTCAACCCCGGCGGCATCCACAAGCGCGGCGAGTTCGCCGCTGGCCCACGCCGCGTCGAGGTTCGCCCGCGCGACCGCCGCGCTCCGATCGCTCGCGCGCAAGAGCGCCTTGAGCCCAACCCGCGCGAGCGCCCCAGGCGCGAGCCCCAACGCCGCTTCCACACGCCGCAAACCATCGCCCCCGTCCGCGCCGCCCCCGTTGCCCGCGCCACCGTCCCCGCCGCCCGCTCCCCCACCGCCGCGTTGCCCGCGTTCGAGCATGGAGATGTACCCGGGCGAGCACCCGGCCGCCGCGGCGAGCTGCCGCACGCCCCAGCCACGCCCGACCCGGGCCGCCCGCACCGCTCGCCCGATCTCCTCCGCGGCCCTTGGCCGACTCAATGTTTGCCCGGAGGGCACCGCCCGGAGACTACCCCCCGGGTTCGAGGGTGATTCCGGCATCGCCGCGCGAGTCGACCCGGGCTCCGGTGATGTAAGCGATTGTCCGATAGAAACTTGTGAATCACGGCCCGGGGGCGGCGGTACACCCACAGGCGGCCGGCTCGGCCCGGCGAAGGCCCGCTCTGGGCCGAGAAAGTTGTCCGGGCGGGCTTGCATGTTCGCTTTGTGTACGGTATTCTGTACGGGTGTTCACAAGGGTGTGAACATGCCGGTGGAGGGTTGTGCCATGCCGCGAGAGCACGTCACGGGGACGGATTGGGGCCACGAGCCGCTGGTCGCCGCCCGGGCCAGCGAACCGAACAATATCCTATCACGCGATCGAGCCCGCGCCAAGCCGATCGGGGCGGACAATCGCGCCGAGCGGGGCGGGGCGGGAGGGGCGGGCGGGAGGGGCGATGTGGGCGGGGGAAGCGCGAGCGGCGGCGGGGCCGCACCGACGGCCGGCCCGCGGGCGGAGCAGCTCGCCCGGCTGTCCGAGTATCTCGCCGCGCCCGACCGCGCCATGATCCGCGCCATCTACACGCACGGGCACTCGCTCCGCGAAGTCGGGCGGCTGATGCAGGTGACGCCCGACGTGGTTCGGCGTCGCCTGCGGCGGTTGTCGCGCCGGATGCAAACGCCGGAGTTCGCGTTCGTGGCCCTGCGGCATGAGCACTGGCCGCCGCGGCTGGCGCAGGTGTCGCGCGCGTGCGTGCTGGAGGGCCAGAGTCTGCGCTCGGCGGCGGTGGCGCTGAACCTGAGTGTGCACGCCGTGCGCCGCGTGCGCGATCAGGCGCTCGCGATGGCGAAAGCCGCGGATGATCTCAAGGCGCTCGCGGCCCGCGTGACGCGCGAGGCGCCGATCGATCTCACGCCGGGCGCTGCTGACGCCGACCCGCTGCGCTGACTCGGCGACAATATAAGAACGAACACGGGGAGATGAGGGGGAGGGGGACATGACACGAACAGAGGATCTGGGGCCGCGCACGCGCCGCGTGATGGCGCTGTTCGGCGTTCGCGCCGATGACGGGCACGCGGGCGTGGACGATGCGCCGCTCCGGGCCGACGCGGTGCGAGCGGCGATCGTCGCGGATAGCGCCTCCGCGCGCCCGCCGCTGGTCTTGATCGAAGGACCGAGCGGGGTCGGCAAGACGTCGCTGCTGCGCGCGCTCGGCGCCGACGGGCCGAGCGCGTTTACGCGGAGCGAGCGGCGCCGGCGTGTGCTGGAGGTGTTCTCGCGCCGGGCCAGCGACGCGGCGGTGCTGGGCGCGCTGAGCGCCTGCGGCCTGGCCGACGCACGGGCGATCGTGCGGCGCGTGTGCGAACTGTCCGCCGGTCAGCAGGCCCGGGCGCTGATCGCACTCCGCCTGCAGCGCGCCCGCGGCGGGCCGGTGCTCATCGACGAGTTCGCCAGCGGGCTCGACACGCCCACCGCGCGCACGCTCAGCGGTACGCTGGCCCGCTGGCGCGATCGCGGCCTGCCCGCGCCGCTCGTGCTCGCCACCAGCCACGCCGACATCGTCGAAGGGCCGCTGAACCCCGACGTGATCGTGCGGCTGCGAGACTCGGGCGACGGGTTCTGCATCGAACGCCGTGCGGACACGACGCGGACTAGGTCGCCGCTCGGGCGGGTTCGCATCGACGTCGGCACCGTCGCGGACTACTTGGCCCTGGCGCCGCTGCATTACCGCGGCGGGCGGCCGGCGACGATGGTGCGCGTGCTGACGGCCCGCGGCGGCGCGGGCGGGCACGAGGTGCTCGGCGTGCTGGTCGTCAGCATGCCCACGCTCAACGGGCGCTGGCGCGAGCACGCCTGGCCCGGACGCTACACCGGACGCTCGCCGAGTGAGCGGCGCGACGGCGTACGACGCCTGAACCGCGAGGTGCGCTGCATCGCACGCGTGATCGTCGACCCGCGGGCCCGCGGCGTGGGGCTCGGGACGCGCTTGGTGCGCGCGTACTTGCGCGACCCGCTCACGCCGCGTACGGAAGCCGTAGCCGCGAGCGGCGTGATGTGCCCGATGTTTGAGCGGGCCGGGATGACGCGGTACACGCTCGCGCCGAGCGTGCGCGACGCGCGCCTGGCCGACGCGCTCGAGCACGTCGGCGTGAGCGTGCACGACCTGGCGCGGGCGGACATCGCGGGCGTGATCGCGCGCCGGCCGCTGCTGGCGCGGGAACTGCGGCGGTGGGCGGAGAGCAGTCGCGCGACGCGGGGGGCGTGCGACGATGTCGCGGCGATGGCGCACGCCGCGTGGGCGGCGCTGGGCGCGCCGGGGATCGCGTACTGCGCGTCCGTCACCAACTGAGAAGCAGGAACACCGAAGGGAGGGGACCATGGATCGCGTATGGAAGCGGGCGCGTCGGAACCTCGGGCGCGTCGGAGCGCCGATCGCGGTTGACGATCAGCCGCATGCGTTGACGTTTTTCTTGACGGGTCGGGAGCGAGCCGCGGTGCTGCGGGCGCTGCGCCGGGCGGGGTGGCGCGGGCGTGACGAGGCGAGCGACGGGGAACGCGTGGGAAATCGCCTGGGGAGCGGGCGAGCCGCGGCGCTGGTGCGGGCGCTCCGCGCGAGCACGCGGCACGCTGTGACGACGCGCGGGAAGGGGCGCTGAACACGGCGAACGAGGACCAGCACACACAACGAAGCACAGGCGGCACAGCACACGGGGAACTGCACAGGGGGTGTGGCATGAGCGGCAAGCGGAAGAGCGGCGCGAAGGCGGCGGCGGATCAGCGTGCGGGCGCGAGCGGTGACGAAGTGGCGGCGACGCCGACGCCGCGGCGGGGAACGCGGCGGACGCGTGCGGCGAAGGCAGCGGCGACAAGCGCTGAGCCGGCGACGCCGGACCAAGCGTGTGACGCAGAGATCTCGTCGGTTTTGGTCGACGGGTTCGACCCAACGGTGGTCGACCCGAAGAGCCCGCCGTCGACGGCGGCGCAGTTGCACGCGTGGCTGGCGCATGTGCTGGATGTACGGGCGCAGCAGAGCGCGCTGATCGACGGGCACACCGGGCCGTTCGAGTATCTGCTGCACTCGTTCTTCGAGGGTGCGGCGATCCCCGACGCTCATGAGAAGCCGGTGCCCGCGCCGCCGGCGGCGGGGAATGACTGCGTCGTGTGGGCCAACCGCGGCGGGGGCAAGACGTTCCTCGGGGCCGTCGCGACGCTGCTCGATCTCATCTACAAGCCGGGCGTGCAGGTGCGGATCCTGGGCGGCTCGCTCGAGCAGAGCCAGCGGATGCAGGAGCACCTGCGCCTGCTGTGCGAGCGGCCGCTGCTGCGCGAGTTGGTGGACGGGCGGCCCACGGCGCGGCGGATCACGCTCATCAACGGCTCGCGCGTCGAGGTGCTCGCCGCGAGCCAGACGTCGGTGCGCGGCACGCGCGTGCAGAAAGTTCGGTGCGACGAGGTGGATCTGTTCGACCCGGAGGTGTGGACGGCGGCGCAGTTGACGACGCGGTCGATGAAGTGCTCCGGGCCGTGGGGCACGAGCGTGCGCGGGTGTGTCGAGGCGCTGTCGACGATGCATCGCCCGTACGGGCTGATGTGGACGCTGGTGGGAGCGCGCGGGCTGGCGGTGGAGGATGGCGCGGAGGCGCTGTCGCCCAAGAAGCGGCGCGCGAGCGGACGCGTGTTCCGGTGGGGCGTGCTGGACGTGCTGGAAACGTGCGGCGACGAGCACTCGTGCGCGACGTGCGTGCTGTGGCCGGATTGTCGGGGACGGGCGAAGCGGAGGGGTGGGGAGGCGGAGAAGCAGGAGGGAGCCGTCACGCCGCGGAGCGGCGTGCAACCCGGCACCACGCGGAGCGTGGTGGTACCCGAGACCGTCACGCCGCGGAGCGGCGTGCAACCCACTGACGTCACGCCGCGGAGCGGCGTGCAACCCATTGACGTCGTGTCGCGGGGCGGCGTGTCACCTGTGGGCGGGCACATTTCGATCGCGGATGCGGTGACGATGCGGGAGCGGGTGGACGCGATCACGTGGGCGGCGGAGATGCTGTGTCGGCGGCCGCGGCGGACGGACGCGGTGTACCCGGAGTTCGATCCGGACGTGCACGTGCGGAGCGCGATGGCCGAGAATGGTGTGCGCGAGCGGTCCGGGTTTTACGCCGCGGGGATGGACTTTGGTTTCCGCGGCGAGACGGCGATCCTGCTGGCGCGGGTCGAGCTGCTGCCGGACGACGAGCGGATCGGCACGCACCGCTCGATCGTGCGCATCATCGACGAGCGCGTCGTGCGCGGGCAGCGGCTGGAGACGCACGTGGACCATCTCAAGGAGTGGGATCGCATGCTGCGCGGGCGGCGTCGAGCCGCGGCGGCGGTGGTCGACCTCGCGGAGGTCGCCGCGGGCGAAGACGAGCCGCGGGCGGCGAGCGGCGAGGGCATCGCGTGGATCGGCGTCGACCCCGCCGGTCATAACCGCAGCGACCAGACCGGGCTCAGCAACATCGCGATCATGAAGAGCGCCGGGCTGAACGTGCGGGCGCGGCGGCTGAGCGTCGATGAAGGCGTGCGGCTGGTGCGATCGAGGATGGTGATCGAGTGTCGGGAAGCGGGAGATGCACGGCGGGAAGCGGGAGACGGGAAGCGGGAAGCGGGGGAACGGGGTTCGGCGCGCGGCCCCGGGGAGACTGCGGAAGCCGCTCCGGTCTCCGCCGCGAGCGCGTTCAGTGTGGACCGTCGCTGCACGCGGCTGATCGAATGTCTGGAGCGGTACCACTACCCGGCGGAGCGGCCGGAGTCGATGGAACCGGTGAAGGACGGCTTCGACCACGCGTGCGACGCGCTGCGGTACCTGATCGTGAACCTGGACCGGGCGGGGAAGTCGGAGTCGCGGAGGGTGTGAGGGGTAGGAGTAGGGGATAGAAGCCAGAGGACAGAGGACAGGGGGGGGGCAGGAACGGGGGACGGGAACGGGGGTGAGCGGCCTGCCGCTACACTGGCGGCATGGTGCGGCTGAGCCAGATTTACACGAAGACGGGGGACGACGGGACGACCGGGCTTGGGGACGGGTCCCGGGTGGTCAAGACGGACCTGCGGGTTGAGGCGTATGGCACGGTGGACGAGGCCAACGCCGCGATCGGGGTGTGCGTGATTGAGGCCGTGCACGCGGGGGAGGGGTTGGCGGCGGATCATCCGGTGCGGACGCTGGCGCCGCTGCTCACGGGGATTCAGAACGATCTGTTCGACGTCGGGGCGGATTTGTGCTGTCCGATCGGCGACGGAGAGAAGGCGGGGGAGCGTCTGCGCGTGACGGCGGGGCAGACGCAGCGGCTGGAAACCGCGATCGACGGGCACAACGAGCGGCTCAAGCCGCTGGACAGTTTCGTGCTGCCGGGGGGGAGCCCGCTGGCGGCGGCGCTTCACGTGGCGCGGACGGTGACGCGGCGTGCCGAACGGTGCACCGTGGCGCTGCGGTCGAGCCCCGAGGGGGCGAAGACCACCAGCGCGGAGACGGTGAAGTACCTCAACCGGCTGAGCGACCTGCTGTTTGTGCTGGCCCGCGTGGCGAATGACGATGGGAAGGGGGATGTGAAGTGGGTGCCGGGGGGGAAGGGGACAGGGGGGAAGGGGCAAGAGGTCAGAGGTTAGGGGTTAGGGAACAAGCGCTGTGCAGCCGATTGTGACGAGCGAGTTTCAGCGGGACTTTGAAGCGCAGACGGCGCGGGCGCTGCGGCCTGGGTTCATGTGGTTTCTGGGCGTGATCGGCGGGATGTACCTGCTGTCGTTCGGGGTGATGGCGGCGGTGTTCGGGCTGGCGGCGTCGGGGGCGTTGCCGGGCGGGTCGGTCACGGCGCAGAAGCTGCTCGAGGATGTGCGGTTCGGTGAGTTCGGGCTGGTGATCGCGGGCGTGCTGGTCGCGCTGGATCTGGCGGTGTATGCGTGGTGCTGGGTGCGGGTGCTGCGGCGGCCGATGGGCCGCGCGGAGATGGTGCGGTTCACGCTGGCGTATTTCCTGTTTCGCGGCGGGATGGACCTGGTGACGGGGTATTTGTTTTCGACGCCGGGGTTCCCGTGGTACATCATGCTGACGCACGTGCTGGCGTGCGTGTTCCTGCCGTGGGGCCCGTTGCAGGCGCTCAGGCCGATGGCGATCCTGCTGGCGGTGAACGCGCTGGTGATCGTGCTGCTGCGTCCGGGGGAGGCGACGTCGAAGGCGGTGGTGATGGTGCTGAGCCTGCTGACGCCGCTGCCGGGGATGGGGATCGCGTGGTTCAAGCAGAGCCGCACGATGGAGCGGCTGCGGGTGCAGATGCTGCAGGCGCGGTATGGGCAGATGCGCCGGGAGTTGGTCGACGCGCGGCGGATCCACGAGGCGCTGTTTCCCGAGCCGATCGAGGACGGCCCGCTGCGGCTGACGTACCGGTACGAGCCGATGCGGCAGATCGGGGGCGACTATCTGTACGCGCGGTTTGCGCCGCGCGTTGAAGGGCCGACGGGCACGCCGACGACGGGCGTGTTCAACGTGCTGCTGCTCGACGTCACGGGGCACGGGATCGCGGCGGCGCTGACGGTAAACCGCCTGTACGGCGAGGTGGAGCGCGTGTTCGCGGAAGACCCGCACGTCGGGCCGGGCGAGGTGCTGGCGGCGCTGAATCGGTACGTGCACCTGACGCTCGCGAACCATTCGATCTACGCGACGGCGCTGTGCGTGCGCGTGGATCACGAGCGGAACGAACTTTCGTATGCGAGCGGCGGGCACCCGCCGGCGCTCTTGTGCACGGCGGACGGGCGGATTCAGGAACTGGGATCGACGGCGATGGTGCTCGGGGCGGTGAGCGCGGCGGAGTTCGACCCGTGCGTGCAGAGCGTGCGGTTTGAAGAGGGCGACACGCTGCTGGCGTATACCGACGGCGCGATCGAGACGCGCGGCGACATGGGGCGGATGCTGGGCGTCAACGGGTTGCTAAAGGTCGTTTCGCGCGGGCTGGCGGCGTGCCGCGCGGCCCGGGCCGATCGCGCCGGGACGGGCGCGGCGGGCACGGGTGGGAAGCGCGAAGGGAATCGCGATGGATCGCGCAACGGCGTGTTGAACGCTGCGGCGAACGGCGCGGACGCGAGTGCTGAGTGTTTGGCGGAGTATGTGATCCGAGCCGTGGACGAGTTTCGGCTCGGGCCGGCGGAGGACGACACGCTGGTGGTGGAGGTGCGTCGCGCGGTGGGGAGCGGGGCGGCGGCCGGGGGCGGGAACGGGGCGCGGGTGGAGCGGGGCGAGGTACGGGTGGTGACGCGGGGGTAAGGGGGATGTGGTGACGCGGCGACGCGGTGACGCGGTGACGCGGTGACGCGGTGACGCGGTGACGCGGGCGGATGATGAGTTGCGAGAGCCTCAGCAGCCGTTGTACCAAGCGGTGAGGAAGTCGAAGACGTCCTGGGCGGAGAGGGCAGCGTCGGCGTTGAAGTCGGCGGTGAGGTTGGCGGCGAAGTAGGCGGAGAGGTAGTCGAAGATGTCTTGGATGCTGAGCGCGCTGGAGCAGTTGAAGTCGGCGGGGCAGTTGTTGGCGAATGTGTAGCGGGCGAAGTAGGCGGACACGTTGCCGCCGGCGATGGTGAAGTCGCCGCCGGCGATGAGGTCGCCGCTCGGCAGAACGGCCAGGGCGTTGACAGAGCGGTTCGTGCCCGACCCCAGGGCAGACCAAGTGTCGGTGGTGGGGTTGTAGCGGGCGATGTTCGCCACCGGCACGCCCCCGGCGGTGATGAAGAACCCGCCCGCGATCACATCGCCACTCGGCAGCACGGCCAGGGCGGAGACATCGCGAACGATTGAAGGTTCGACCATCACCCCTGACCCCAGCGCCGACCAGGTGCCCCCCCCGGCAGTGGACGGGATGTAGCGGGCGATGCGACTTGCCGGCACGCCCCCGGCGGTGCTGAAGTTCCCGCCCGCGACCACGTCCCCCCCCGGCGACACGGCCAGGGTGTAGACATCACCGTTCGTCCCTTCCTCCAGAGCCGACCAGGCGTTGGTGGTGGGGTTGTAGCGGGCGATGCGGCTTGCCGGCACGCCCCCGGCGAAGTTGAACGACCCGCCCACGATCACATCCCCGCCCGGTAGAGTGACCAAAGCGCGGACAAAGAAGCTCGTTCCCGACCCAAGCGCCGACCAGGTGTTGGTGGACGGGCTATAGCGGGCGATGTTGCCGGTTCCAGCCGAGCCAAGCGGCACGCCCCCGGCGGTAAAGAACTCCCCGCCCACGATCACGTCCCCGCCCGGCAGCACGGACAGGGCGTAGACAGCGCCGTTCGTCCCCGACCCGAGCGCTGACCAGGTGTTGGTGGACGGGTTGTAGCGGGCGATGCGGTCCGCCGGCACAGTCCCGGCGGTGCTGAACGATCCGCCCACGATCACGTCCCCGCCCGGCAGGACGGCCAGGGCGAAGACAGAGCTGTTCGTCCCCGACCCCAGCTCCGACCAGGAGTTGGTGGACGGGTTGTAACGGGCGATGTTGCCGGTTCCGATCGGGCCAAGCGACACGCCCCCGGCGGTGTTGAAGTTCCCGCCCACGATCACGTCCCTGCTCGGCAGCACGCACAGGGCGTTGACAATGTTGTTCGTCCCCGACCCCACCGCCGACCAGGTGTTGGTGGTGTGGCTGTATCGGGCGATGCGTCTCGCCAGCACGCCTGTGGCGGTGGTAAAACGCCCACCCGCGATCACGTCACCATCCGGCAGCACGATGAGGGTGCGGACATCGCCGTTCGTCCCCGACCCAAGCGCCGACCAGGTGTTGGTGGACGAGTTGTAGCGGGCAATGAAGTTCGCCGACACGCCCCCGGCGGTGAAGAAGTACCCGCCGGCGATTACGTCCCCGCCCGGCAGCACCGTCAAGGCGTAGACCGCCCTGCTCAGGTCTCCGGGGATGCCGATCCACCCTGACCCGAGCGCCGACCAGGTGTTGGTGGATGGGTTGTAGCGGGCAGTGCTCTCCGCCGCCACGCCCCCAGCGGTATCGAAGTTCCCGCCCACGATGACGTCCCCGCCCGGCAGCACGGACAGGGCGTAGACATCGCCCCTCGTCCCAGAGCCCAGCGCTGACCAGGCGTTGGTGGTCGGGTTGTATCGAGCGATGTTGTCCGCCTCCACGCCGTCGACGGAGCCGAAGTACCCGCCCACGATCAGGTCCCCGCTCGGCAACACGGCCAGGGCGTAGACCTCGCCGCTCGTTCCCGACCCCAGCGCCGACCAGGTGTTGTTGGAGGGGTTGTAGCGGGCGATGCGGTTCGCCGTCACGCCCCCGGCGGTGATGAAGTACCCACCGGCGATCAGGTCCCCGGCAGGCAGCACGGCCAAGGCGTTGACGTCGCCGTCCGTCCCCGACCCCAGCGCCGACCACGCGTTGGTGGACGGGTTGTAGCGGGCGATGTTGTTCGCCGGTAGGCCCCCGACGGCGCTGAAGTTCCCGCCCACGATCACGTCCCCGCCCGGCAGCACGGACAGGGCGTAGACAGCGCCGTTCGTCCCCGACCCGAGCGCTGACCAGATGTTGGTGGAAGGGTTGTAGCGGGCGATGCAGTTCGCCGGCACAGTCCCGGCGGCGGTGAACGTTCCGCCCACGATCACGTCTCCGCCGGGCAGCACGGCCAGAGCGTTGACGTCTCCGTTCGCCCCCGGCAGGCCCTCCCCGGGCAGCCAGACCCCCGGGCATTCCTGCGCGCGTGCGGCGTGGGCGGGGATAAAGACGGCCGCGAGTGCCGCGATGAGCACGAGGAGTGCGGACGTGAGTGCCGGCGTGCGGACTGGGGGCATCGTCTGATCCTGGTTCGGGGCGTGAGCGTTCGGGGCCTCAGCGTGCCGTGCGTCAGACCGCGGGCTTATGCCCGAGTCGTCGTTGGTCGGACGTGTGTACGAAACCGTCATCGCTTGATCTCGCCCGGGCATGCGCGGCCGGGGTGCGGTCACTTGAACGTTGCACGGAGTTACCGCCGGGCCGTGGGCGGTCAATCGCCGCGCGAGCAGTGGAAACTCAATGTCGTGCATAGCCGACCTTGCTTCTCGCACGCTGGAGCACTGGCAGCTTATCACGGAGCATGCCGCGGGCCTAGCAAAGAACTGATGAAATCGTGAGTGGAGAGGGCCGTCGTCCAACTACTTTGGAAGAGACAAGAATCTGGGGCGCGTGGGTCTTGCGGGTGTCACTGCCGCAATCGGGGCGCGAGGGCTGCGGCGGTCGGGCGGAATGCAGGGAGTCCGAGGGGAATGTGGCACGCGCACGCCTATGCGAAGTCTCGCGTGCGGTCGCACGCGGATGGTCGGGCTTGTGTTGTTGGCTCAGCAGCCGGCGAAGTACGCCGCGAGGAAGTCGAAGATGTCTTGGACGGTGAGGGTGCCCGAGGTGTTGAGGTCGGCGCGTGGGGTGGATTGGAAGTAGGCGGTGAGGAAGTCGAAGATGTCTTGGACGGTGAGCACGCCGTCGGTGGTGAAGTCGGCGCGGCACCAGGCGCGGACGGGGGCGACGGCGAGTGGGTCGTCGTCGCGGCGGGTGCGCTGGCCGTTGCTCGGGAGGTTGGCGATGAGTTGGCCCGGGAGTTGGCCGGAGCCGGAAGAATCGGTGAGTGTGGTGCCGGTGATTTCTTCGAAGCGGAAGGCGCCGACGAGGCCGACGGCGATGGGGGAGCCGGGCGGGACGATGCGGGGCGCGACGAGAGCGATGTCGGCGGCGGAGAGGGCGCGGGACCAGACGCGGAACTCGTCGAGGTCGCCGGCGAAGCTGGGGTAGGCGGGGCCGGCGTCGTGCTTCTCCGCGGCGAGGACGATGTAAGGACCCCACGGGGTGTTGGGGGCGGGGTCGCCGGCGTCGGGGTAACTTATGTTGTCGCGCGAGCGGGCGGCGGGGGATTGGTAGTCGAGCACGCCGTCGACGTAGATGAGTTTGCGGCCGGTGGCGGCGTCGCGGACGACGGCGACGTGTCGCCAGGTTTCGGAGAGGACGACGACGGAGCCTTCGATGGTGTGTTCGGAATCGAGGGGCGACGCATCGCCGCGGCCGGTGCCGAAACGGACGCGGCCGGCGGCGAAGGAGATGCCCCAATCGCGGTCGCTGGCGCCCCAGATGTCGCGATCGACGACGATGTTGCCGTCGATCCAGCGGAGGTCGAAGAACTCAGCGTCGCCGGGGCCGATGGAGGCGGCGGTGTTGGCGGCGAGCGAGCCGCGGACCCAGAAGTCGATGGTGAAAGAGGCGGCGCCGACGTCGCAGGGCTGGCTGGCGTTGCCGGGAAGGTTGTCGTCGATGGGGATGCGGGCGCGGTCTTGCTGCGCGGGCGGGCCGACGCCGGTGCCGAAGAAGCGGAGGGCGCCGAGGGAGTCGGACTGGGCGTGGGCGGGAGTGGGATGAAGTGCGAGAGAGAGGGCGAGGGGGAGGGCGAGGGGGAGCGCGAGCGCGGCGGGGATGATTGTGCTGTGGCGCGGGGATGTGTGTGCGGAGCGGTGCATGGATATCGCGGCGGCCACCGGGAGTATCGGCGGTCAGCAGCCGGCGAAGTAGGCGGTGAGGAAGTCGAAGATGTCTTGGACGGAGAGGGTGGCGTCGGCGTTGATGTCGGCGGTGGGGGTGGCGGTGAAGTAGGCGGTGAGGTAGGCGAGGATGTCTTGCGTGTTGAGGACGCCGTCTTGTGTGAAGTCGGCGCGGCAGGTGGTGCTTGGGCAGCTCCAGCGGGCGAGGTTTGGGACCGTGATGCCGCCAGCGGCGGCGAAGAGTCCGCCGGCGACGAGGTCGCCGCCGGGGAGAAGGGCGAGGGTACGGACAGCGGCGGTGCCGGCTGAGTTGGAGACTCCGGAGCCGAGGGGCGTCCAGGCGTCGCCGTTCCATCGGGCGATGCGTTGGGCCGTGTCGGTGCCGGCGGTGGTGAAGGATCCAGCGGCGACGAGATCGTCGTTGGGGAGCGCAACGAGGGCCCGAACCGCGGAGCCCGTACCCGGGCCGATGGTCGACCAAGCGGCACCGTTCCAGCGAATCACGTTACGAACGGGCATATCGGTGTAGAAGATCGTGCCCGCGGCCACGACGTCGCCGTTCCTCAGCACGGTGAGCGCGGAGACGTTGCCGGTGACGGCCGCGCCGAGCCGGGACCAGGTCGAACCGTCCCAGAGAGCGATCCCGCCGACATTGGCACCGGCGAGGGCGGCGCGATCGTAGCTTGACCCCGCGATAAGTTCGCCGCTTGGAAGCAGGGCGAGCGCCGAGACGCTGTAGTAGAGTCCGACGCCGAGTGGGGACCAAGTGGTGCCGTCCCAGCGGGCGATGTTGTATGCGCGGGTTCCGCCTGCCGTGGAGAAATAACCGCCCGCGATGAGATCGCCGTTTGGGAGGACGACCAGGGCCGCTACCGGGCCGTTCATACCGGAACCCAAACTGGACCACGCCGTGCCGTCCCAGCGAGCGATGTGATAGGTGGAGACGGTCCCGAGCAGGGAGAACTGACCGGCGGCGATCAGATCGCCGTCGGGAAGGGCGGCGAGGGCGTGGACCGAACCGTTGATGGCCTGGCCGAATCCGGACCATTGTCTGGTGGAGAAGTCAAAGGCGGCGACGCCCTTTGTGGAGAGGCCTGCGAAGTTTCGGAATGACCCGCCCACGGCGAGTTTCGCGGCTTGCGGGCCGGAGCCGTCGGGGTCCCAGAGGGTCATCGCGAACACTTCACCGTTAGGTGCGGTGCCGGTGATGCTGGGATCGAGTGGCTGCCAGAGGGGCGTGCACTGGGCCGAGACGGGGCTCGAAAGGGCGAGAGGTGCGGACGCCAGGAGACTCAGGGAAAAGCGGCTGAGCGTGCTCGGGGTGAACATGAGAAGACCTCTTCGCGTGCACTGTGCACGTGCGCACCAAGCCACGGAGTGCGGCCGACCGGTGTTGGGAACGCGTGGGCGCGGGGCTCGAATGAGCGTGCGCCGGTCCGATCGTGGGACGCGGTCCGATACGCAGGACTGGGCGGCCGGTTGCGGCGGGTGCGGCTTAGCAGCCGGCGAAGTAGGCGGTGAGGAAGTCGAAGATGTCTTGGACGGAGAGGATGGAGTCGGCGTTGAAGTCGGCGGTGGGGCTGGCGGCGAAGTAGGCGGTGAGGTAGGCGAGGATGTCTTGCGTGTTGAGGACGCCGTCTGGTGTGAAGTCGGCGCGGCAGGGCGGG
>CAZTQN010000046.1:0-4118 GCA_964615765.1 uncultured Phycisphaeraceae bacterium | reverse complement strand
TGGCGGTGTAGAGGCCGGCGTCGGAGGGTTGGGCGTTGGTGATGGTGAGGGTGATAGGAGCGGTGTTGGTTGGTGAGGGGAGTTGGACCGCCGCGCCTGTGACGATGCCGCCGCTGGCGGAGGCGCCGGCGGGGCCGTCTGTGATGGGGATGTTGTTGCATTGCCACTGCACGCGGACGCCGGTGATCCCGGGGTTGATGGTCGTGGCGAGGGTGAGGGTCTGACCTGCGTTGATGGCGGCGTTGTCAGGCTGATCGAAGACAGTCGCTTGCTGTGGATCCCAACGGGCGAGATATGGCGAGAAGACGCCGCCGGGGGTTGTGATGTCGCCCCCTGCGATCAGGCCGCCATTCGGCAGCAAGGCCATCGCGAAGACACCCAGGCCAGAGGCACTCGGGCCCGATTGCAGAGGGAACCAAGCCGATCCGTCCCATCGCGCGACGGAGTTTGCGGCTACTCCGCCGGCGGTGGTGAAGACACCGCCCGCCACGAGGTCGCCATTCGGCAAGACGGCGAGGGAGCGGACGCTACGATTTGAGCCGGAACCGAGCGGCGACCAGTTGAAGCCGTCCCATTTGGCGATGAAACTCGCGCTCACGCCGCCGGCGCTTGAGAACGAGCCGCCCGCCACCAGGGCACCACTTGGCAAAACTGTGAGGGCTGAGACGTCGAAGTTCATGCCCGATTCCATGGGCAACCACGCCGAGTTGTTCCATCGCGCGACGCGATTCACGCTGGTGCCGCCGACGGTGGTGAAGGAGCCGGCGGCGACGAGATCGCCGTTCGGGAGTGCCGCGAGAGCGCGAACATCACTGTCAAAGCCCGATCCCAGTGTTGACCAAGACATACCGGTCCAGCGGGCGACGCCGCCCGCGGTTCCGCTTCCTGTGCCTGCCACCAGGTCGCCGTTGGGCAGCACCGCCAGGGCCCAAACGGCGGAGGCGGCGCCCGAACCCATGGGCGCCCAAGTCAAGCCGTTCCAGCGGGCGACGTACGGTGCGCTTACGTTGCCGGCGACGGTGAAGTTGCCGCCCGCGACGAGGTCGCCATTGGGGAGAACGGCCAAGGCGGAGACGGGGAGGTTCATGCCAGAGCCCAAGGGCGACCAAGCCGCCCCGTTCCAGCGGGCAATGTGGTTCGCGTTGACACCGTCAACGGTGAGGAAACTTCCCCCCACCACGAGGTCGCCGTTGGGAAGAAATGCGACCGCGCGGACCGAGCCGTCGCCGCCCGGTCCCAGCGGTTTCCAGGTCGAATTGCTCCAGCGAGCGACGAAGTTTGCACGCGTTGTGCCGGCAAAGGAGAAGAAGCCGCCCGCGACCAGATCGCCGCTTGGGAGGACGGTCAAGGTGGACACCAAGTTACTGGTGCCCGATCCCAAACCCGACCAGGCCGAGCCGTTCCAAATGGCGATATTGTTGACACTGACTCCGCCGGCCGAGGTGAGTGTGCCGCCGGCTACCACGTCGCCGTTGGGCAGCACGGTCAGGGCATAGACATCGCGCGTCGTGCCCGTCCCCAGCGCGGACCAGACCGAACCGTCCCACCGGGCGATACGACTCGCGCTCACTCCGCCAGCGGTATCGAAGAAGCCGCCGGCCACCAGATCGCCATTTGGCCGAACGGCCAAGGCGGATACGGAACTGTTCATGCCCGATCCAAGCGGAGACCAGTTCATGCCATCCCAACGGGCGATGTAGTTTGCGCTGACTCCGCCGGCGGTGCGGAATGCGCCTCCGGCCACCAAGTTCCCGTTGGGCAGCACGGCCAATGCAGAGACTCCACCGCCGGCAAGCGAGTTGGTCGATCCGGTTCCCAGCGAAGACCAGACGGAGCCGTTCCAAGTGGCGATGCTGTTCACGATCACGCCGCCGGCGGTCGTGAAAGAGCCACCCGCCACAAGTTCACCGGTCGTCAGCACGGCTAAGGCCGACACCTGACCGTTGGTGCCCGATCCCAGTGGCGACCATGCCGAGCCGTTCCATCGGGCGATGTTGTTTACGCCGACGCCTCCGGCGGAGGTGAAGCGGCCGCCCGCCACAAGCTCACCGTTCGGAAGTGCGGCGAGAGCGGACACTTCGTTGTTCGTACCCGACCCCAGAGGAGACCATTGCCCGGTCTCCGGGTCGTATACCGCGATATTGCCCGCAAGCGTGTTGCCGGCAAGGCGGAACCGCCCGGCCGCGACAAGCCGGGATGTTTGCGGCCCGGGCCCATCGGGATCCCACATTGTGGTGGCGTACACGAACCCATTCGTGCCCGGGACTCCTGCGATGTTGGCTTCGAAAGGTTGCCAGGCGGGCGGACACTGGGCCGCCGCAGGCGAAGAGAAGCAGAGGCCGGCCGCGAAGAACGCGAGCGCGGTGAGAGCGGCAGAAGTGATGGACATAAAGCTCTTCATCGGCATAAGTTATTAGGGAGCCAGCGTGCGGGACGCTTGCTCCCTCGAGTTGTGAAAATGCCGCCAAGTATAGCGGGGTAACGCCGCAACTGACTGCGACGAAGATCTGGTGTGGCGCAGACGCTTGCGATACACCTTCGGTCGGACCGGCTGCGTTCAGACTGTGTTTGGAATGGTCGAACGGCGCGCGGCTCAGCAGCCAGCGAAATAGGCAGTGAGCAAGTCGAAGATGTCTTGGACGGAGAGGGCAGCGTCTGCGTTGAAGTCGGCGGTGGGGCTGGCGGCGAAGTAGGCGGAGAGGTAGTCGAAGATGTCTTGCGTGTTGAGGACGCCGTCTGGTGTGAAGTCGGCGCGGCAGGGCGGGGCGGTGATGGTGACGGTTGCGGCGGTGGTGGTGGTGGAGCCGCAGTCGTTGATGAAGGTGGCGGTGTAGAGGCCGGCGTCGGAGGGTTGGGCGTTGGTGATGGTGAGGGTGATGGTGGCGAGGCGTGTGGGCGAAGGGAGGGTGGTGGAGCTGTTCGAGACGGTGCCGCCTTGGGGCGAGGCGCCGGCGGGGCCGTCGGTGATGTTGGTGTTGTTGCGTCGCCACTGCACGCGGACGTTGGTGTAGCCGTTGGTGGGCGCGGCGGCGAGGGTGAGCGTCTGGCCGGCGGCGATGGAGGTGCTCGCGGGGTGCTGTGCGACGGTGGGGATGCCGGTGAAGGAGTAGCGGGCGAAGTAGGGCGAGGGGAGAGTGCCGGCGGTGGTGAAAGAGCCTGCGACGGCGAGTTCGCCGGTGGGGAGCAGGGCGAGAACGTATGGGGTGTCGTCGAGCCCGTCGCCGAGCGGGGACCAGGATTGGCCGTTCCAGCGGGCGATGCGGTTCGCGGGGAGGCCGCCGGCGGTGGTGAAGGTGCCGGCGGCGATGAGGTCGCCGGAGGGGAGGGTGAGGAGCGCGAGGACGGAGTTGTTGACGCCTTGAGCGAGCGCGGACCATTCTGCGGCGGCGTCGTTCCAGCGGGCGATGTTGCTGGCGCTGGTGGCGCCGGCGACGGAGAAGTGGCCGCCGACGTAGAGCGAGCCGTCGGGAGCGATGGCGAGGGCGTTGCCGGTGGATGGTTCTGGGAGACCGGCGCCGAGCGAAGACCAGTTGGCGCCGTCCCAGCGGGCGATGGCGCGTGCGGGGACGGTGCCAGCGGCGGTGAAACTGCCGGCGGCGAAGAGGACGCCGCCCGGCCCGACGGCGAGCGCGTTGGTCCAACTACTCAGACCTGAGCCGAGCGGCGTGGGGATGCCGTCGGTGATCTGCGCGATGTAGCGGGCGGGTGTATCTGCGAGTGATGTGAAGGTGCCGGCGGCGAAGATGGCGTCGCCGGACTGCGCGAACGCGTTGACGCCGAGCGGGCTAAGGCCTTGCGGGCCGAGGGCGATCGGTGTGGACGCGGAGCCGTTGATCTGCGTGATCGTGCCGCTGCGGGCAACGAGGACGGGGCCGGTGGGGAGGGCGAGCAGCGCGGTGACCGGAGCGCTACCGACGGTGCCGGTGGAGCGCCACTGGAGGCCGTCGAAGCGGGCGAGGCTGGACGCGGTGATGTCGCCCGCGGTGGCGAAGTCGCCGCCGGCGAAGAGCTCGCCGGACTGTGCGACGGCGAGTGATCGGATGATGTTGTTGAATCCAGAACCGACGCGGGACCAGCCGGCGTCGGGGGACCAGCGGACGAAGTTGGTCACGGGCACG
>CAZTQN010000045.1:0-26427 GCA_964615765.1 uncultured Phycisphaeraceae bacterium | reverse complement strand
GCCTGTACAACGCCGAGGGCAAGAGCCTGCTGGACGCGATCGACCTGTCGCGGTACACGATCCTGCCCAACACGGCGGGCTGCTTCTCTGCCGAGGACGCCATCCGCGTCGCCCGCCTGGGCCGAGAACTGCTCGAGCAGCTCAAGAACCCCGGCGCAAGCTGGGTGAAGGTCGAAGTGCTGGGCGACAAGAAGACGCTGCTGCCCGACCCGATGGGCACCGTCGAGGCGACGCGCGAACTGGTCGCCGACGGGTTCCACGTGCTGGCCTACACCAGCGACGACCCGATCGCCGCGGTGCGGATCAAGGAAGCCGGCGCCGCCTCCGTCATGCCCGCCGGCTCGCCGATCGGCTCAGGCCAGGGCGTGCTCAACCGCAACAACGTCGTGCTCTGCCTGGAACTGCTGAAAGCCGGCGACCCCGGCTACCCGGTGATCGTCGACGCCGGCGTCGGCAGCGCGTCGGACGTCTCGGTCGCGATGGAACTCGGGGCCGACGGCGTGCTGCTCAACACCGCCGTGGCGCACGCGGCAGACCCGGTGCTGATGGCCCGGGCGATGCGTCACGCGACGCTCGCCGGGCGTGCGTCCTATCTCGCCGGGCGCATTCCCAAGCGCCTCTACGCGACCGCCAGTTCTCCGTGGGAGGGGACGATCTCGTACATCCCCGGCGAGTGATCTCGCCGGGGCCCGCGCCCTCGTGAGCGGAGCTTCCGCCATGATCAAGAACAAGTCATCGCTCGCAAGCACACTGGCCACGATCCTCGCGATCGTCTTCGGCCTGCTGATTCTCGCCGCCGTCGGGCTGCTGGTCGCGCAGTGGTTCTGACCACGCGGGGCAAGCGCCCATAAACGGCGGGGGGTTCTCGGAATCCCGCACGTCCGCGGAACGCGGCAAGGTGGGCAGGCTGTGCACGCCGCGCCGCCGCTCGCCCGCTTCCGGCCGCGCCGATGATCCGTCCGCCTTGCGGCTCGCACGCCGCGTGTCCTAGTTCGACTTGGAGTGGTCTTCCCGCGCACCGCCGGCTTGTCGCCGTCGGAGCACGCGGGGGATCTACGCCGGAGTCGGCGAGGGACACGGGGTCGTTCAGATGCGGCGCAACCGGTGCGACATCCGTCTGCTCATGGTGCTGGCACTGCTGGGCGGCGGGGCCGCCCGCGTGCACGCCGACACCTTCGTCGTGTCCACATCCGTCGACAGCGTCCCCGGCTCGCTGCGCGAGGCTATCGCCGCCGCGAACGCCGCCCCGGGCCCCGACGAGATCGTCTTCAACCTCCCGGCCCCCGCCGGCACCGGGCCCACGTTCATCTGGCTCGACGGGCCCATGCCGACCATCACCGCCGACGTGACCATCGTCGGCCCGGGCGCCGATCGGCTCGTGCTCGCCACGCCCGAAGCCCGCGCTCCGTTCAACTTCTTCACCATCGACCCGGGGCTCACCGTCCGTGTCGAAGGGCTTGAGTTCCTCCGCGCCGGCGGGATTGACGGCGGGGCCTTCGCCGTCCGCGACGCCGCGTCGCTCACCATCGTCGCCTGCCGCTTCCGTCAGTGCGTCGTCTCCGGCGGCGGCGGCGCGCTCAGCCTTGCCGGGGCCGGCGATGTCGCGCTGACGATCATCAACTCGACGTTCCTCGAGTGCAGCGCCGGCGTCGAAGGCGGCGCGGTCAGGGTTCGTCGCACCTCCGGGCGGGCCAGCGTCACGCTCCAAGGCGCCACATTCGACAAGTCCTCCGTCATGTCGGCCCAGCCCGGACGCCTCGGCGGCGGGCTGTTCATCGCGGGCGGCGACGGCCCGCACACGCTCGACATCGTCTCGTCCACGCTCCTCGGCAACACCGTCCCGCCCACCGGCACCGGCGGGGCCGTCCACATCGACGCGCTCGGCGGGTCGGTCACCATCGACAACTCCACCTTTGCCGGCAACGTCGCCGAGGACGGCGCCGTGCTCGACGCTCGCGGGGCCCAGGTCCTGCTCCGCCACTGCACCATCACGCAGAACACACTCGTCGGGTCGCTCGTCCCGGTCGCCGCCAAGTCCGTCCTCCGCGTCGTCGGTGGGCCATCGCCCACCGTTCGCGGCACGATCCTCTCCGGCAACGCCAGCGGCCCGGCTTTCCGCGACCTCGCCGACGCGCAGATCATCGCCGGCAACAACAACCTCATCGGCACCGGCGGCGGCTTCGTCCACGGCGTCGACGGCAACATCGTCGGCGTCAACGACCCGCGCCTGGCCCCCATGGGCGATCTCGGCGGGCCCACGCCCACCTTCTCCCTCCGTCCCGATTCCCCCGCGCTCGACGCCGGCTCCCCCACCGACGCGCCGCCCGTCGATCAACGCGGCCAGCCCCGCCCCGCCGACGGCAACTTCGACTTCGTCTCCATCCCCGACATCGGCGCCTTCGAAACCTCGCAGTTCATCGTCTCCAACCTCGGCAACGCCGGGCCCGGCTCGCTCCGCCAGGCCATCACCGACAACAACCTCGCTGGGGGCGGCTTCGTCCGCTTCCGCATCAACGCCGCCGGCACCATCCGGCGCATCGCCCTCGCCAGCGCGCTCCCGCCCGTCAACCGCCGCGTCTTCATCGACGGCTGGAGCCAGATCGGCACGTCCTATGTCGGCCCGCCCGTGGTCGAACTCGACGGCGGCAACGTCGTCGGCACCGGCCTTGAACTCCGCGGGCCCGACAGCATCGTCCGCGGCCTCGCGATCAACGCGTTCCGCGCGCCCGACCCCGCCGCCCAGCCCGACCCAGGGCTCGACGGCATCGGGCTCTCCATCCGCACCGCCACCGGCATCCGCGTGTGGGTGTACGGCTGCTGGTTCGGGCTCGCGCCCGACGGCGTCACGCCCAAGCCCAACCACCAGGCCGGCGTCGCCATCTTCAGCGGCGCCAACGCCAGCGTGATCGGCACCAACGCCGACGGCGTCAACGACGCCGCCGAGGGGAACGTCATCGTCGGCTCCGTCCTCGCGGGCGTCCGCGCGGGCGTGTACATCCAGTCCAACAGCAACGCCGTCTGCGGCAATCTCATCGGCGTCTCGCGCGACGGCGTCACGCCCATGCCCAACGCCACCGGCGTCTGGGTCGATCGGCTCGCCGCCAACAACCGCGTCGGCGTCGGCCTGGGCATCGCCGTGCCCGCCGCTGCTCGCAACGTCATCTCCGGCAACCTCGGCACCGGCGTGCTCGTCTCCACCGGCACCGGCGCCGGCAACTCCGTCGGCGGCAACATCATCGGGCTCACCGCCCTCGGCGACGCTGTGCTGCCAAACACCGACGGCATTGTCGTCGACAACGCCACCACCACCACTGTCGGCGGCGGCGTGCCCGGCGCGGGCAACATCGTCGCCGGCAACCGCGGCGACGGCGTCCGCATCGCCGGGCCCGACAGCGCCGGCTCCGTCGTGCAGCAGAACATCATCGGTCTTGGCCCCGACGGGCGCACGCCGCGTCCCAACGCCGGGCACGGCCTGGTCATCGAGGGCGGGGCCGCGTTCACGCGCGTCGGCACGCTGGGCGATCAATCCCCCGCCGACACCCGCCGCGGCAACACCATCGCCGCTAGCACCGGACGCGGCGTCGTCGTCCGCGGCGCGGCGACCACCAACGTCAGCATCAGCGGCAACACCGTCGGCCTCACCGCCGACACGCTGACCGCGGTCCCGAACACATTGGGCGGGATCATCATCGACGACGCCCCCGCCGCCCGCGTCGGCGGGCCCGGCCTGCAGCAGAACATCATCGCCGGCAACGCCGGCCCGGGCATCGAGATCACCGGCGCCGGCGCGACCGATACCGTCATCGTCAACAACCGCATCGGCGTCAACGCCGCCGACACCGCGCTCGGCAACGCCGGCCCCGGCGTGCTCATCGCCGGCGGCGCGACCGGCGCGACCATCGGCGGCCTCACGCCGAGCGACGCCAACGTCATCGCTCGCAATGCCGCCGGCGTCATCGTGGTCGACAATGGCACCCGCGGGCACGCCATCCTCGGCAACGTCATCGCCGACAATCTGGGTCTGGGCATCGACCTCGCCGACGACGGTGTCA
The DNA here is from genome assembly GCA_964615765.1 of uncultured Phycisphaeraceae bacterium. Taxonomy (GTDB): domain Bacteria; phylum Planctomycetota; class Phycisphaerae; order Phycisphaerales; family UBA1924; genus CAZTQN01. The sequence goes on along the minus strand of CAZTQN010000045.1, from coordinate 22,375 downwards.
CGCCCAACGGTCCCGTCGGCGTCGTTCGCGCCGGCCCGAACAACCTGCAGAACGCCCCGGTGATCCGCTCGGTCTCCTCGTCCGGCGTCATCACCGCCGCGCTCGAAGCCCTGCCGTCAACCACCTACCGCGTCGAGTTTTTCGAGAGCGCCACGCCCGACCCCTCCGGCTTCGGCGAAGGGGCCCGGTGGATCGGCGCCGTCACCGTCTCGACCGACTCCACGGGTCGCACCGGCGACTTCACCTTCAGCAAAGCCCCGGAGCAGACCCACCCGTTCATCACCGCGACGGCGACCGACGCCGCGTCCGCCTCGCGCAGCATCCCCGGCGCGTCCAGCCAGGCTCTCGGCACCAGCGAGTTCGCGCGGGCCGTCGGTGTGAACACGGCTCCGCTGGCCTCGCCGTCGCTCGCGTCCGGTGTTGAAGACTCCGACGTGGTCGTCACGCTCACCGGCGTCGACGCCGATCCGGACGCCGTGCTCCGCGCCCGCGTCGCCTCGCTTCCTGCTCGCGGGGCGCTGCTGCAGTTCGGCTCGCTCGCGCCCGTGGCCGCCGGGGAACTGCTGACCGACACGCAGAATCGCGTCGTCTTCCGCCCGCCGGCGAATGCGTTCGGCGCCGCCGTCGGCGCCTTCACGTTCAGCGTCACCGACGGCGCCGACGAGTCCGAACCGTCCGCCGCGGCGATCGACCTCGCGCCCGTCGCCGATACCCCGAGCATCACCAACGCCGTCACCACGCAAGGCCGCCAGACCAGCGACGGCCTGGTCATCTCGCGCAGCCCGGTCGACGGCCCGGAAGTCACGCACTTCCGCCTCGTCGCCGTCTCCGGCGGCGCCGCGTTCGAGCCCGACGGTGTCACGCCCGTGCCCGTGGGCGGCTTCGTCACCGCGGCCAACGGCGTTCTCGGCCTGCGCTTCACGCCCACGCCCGGCTTCGTCGGCACCGGCACGCTCAGCGTCCGCGCCGCCACCGCACCGAGCGACTCCGCCCTCGGCGGCGACATCGCCACCGCGCAGATCCTCGTCGGGCAGGCCGCCCTCCCGCCCAGCGTCACCGGGCTCACCACGCTCGAAGACACGCTCAGCACCGCCGGCGTGATCATCACGCGGAACGCCGGCAACGGCTCGGAAGTTTCGCACTTCAAGATCGCCACGCTCTCGTCCGGGCAGCTCCTGCTCGCCGACGGCGTCACGCCCGTCGCCGTTGGGCAGTTCATCACCGCCGCCCAGGCCGCGGCGGGCCTGCGCTACCGCCCCGCGCCCGACTTCAACGGCCCCGTCTCGCTCAGCGTCGCCGCTGCAATCGGCGCGACCGACGCCGGCATCGACAACCCGCCCACCGGCGCGACCATCACCGTCACGCCCGTCAACGACGCCCCGACCGCGATCGCCAGCGATCCGCCCGCCGTGAATGAGGACGCGTCGCAGGTCGTGCTCGTGAACTGGGCCTCGATGACGCCCGGCCCGTCGAACGAATCGAGCCAGACGGCGCTCGAGTACCAGGTCGCCGGGCTCACCAACGCCGCGCTGTTCGCCGAAGCGCCGTTCGTCTCGCCCGCGGGCACGCTCGCCTATCGCCCCGCGGCCAACGCCAGCGGCGTCGCGACCTTCCAGCTCCGCGTGCGCGACTCTGGCGGCACCGCCGACGGCGGGGTCGACCTCTCCGCGCCTGTCACCATCACCGTCCGCGTGAACCCCGTCAACGACCCGCCGGCGTTCGACGCCTTCGACCCGCCCGCCGTGCTCGAAGGCAGCGGCCCCATCGCCGTGCCCGCGTGGGTCACCGCGTTCAACCCCGGCGAGCCGGGCGAGCAGAGCCAGACCGCCGCCGCGTATCTGGTCGATCAGGTCAGCAACAGCGCCCTGTTCACCGTTCCGCCCGCCGTCGCTCCCGATGGCCGCCTGACGTACTCCGTCGCCTCCACCGGCTTCGGCGTGGCGACCTTCCGCGTCCGCGTCCGCGACAGCGGCGGCACCGCCAACGGCGGCATCGACCTCTCCGCCGCGCGCACCTTCTCGATCATCGTGCGTCCCGCCGCCGTCTGCCGCGATGTCGTCATCGACGCACGCACGGCGTGCGTCTCGCGCATCGTCCCGATCGACCAGATCAACCGCACACCCAACCAGCCCGGCCCCGGCGCCTCCGCGAGCATCACCAGCAGCGTCGACCTCTCCCGTGAACTGCCCATCGGCGAGACACCCGTCCGCATCACCGTGACCTACTCCGACGGCCTCTCCTCCACCTGCTTCGCACGCGTCACCGTCCTCGCCGGCGACTGCAACCGCAACGGCCTGCCGGACTCCTGCGACGTCGCCGCCGGCCTCGGCACCGACTGCAACCTCGACGGCCTGCTCGACTCCTGCGCCTGCTACTGGACCAACGGCGACGCGCCCGACCCCGCCGCCGGGTCCGACGTCGACGGCCAGCTCTCACACCTCGGCGGCGGCGTCCCCACCGGCGCCAAAGTCGCCGACGACTTCTACCTCCTGCCCGGCGCGATCCACCGCATCTTCGGCTTCACCGGCAGCATGCTCACCAACTCGCTCCCCAGCGTGCGCAAGGCCCGCCTTGAGTTCTACGAAGATTGCGACGGCATGCCGGGACCGTTGCCCATCCGCACCTTCACCGCCTCCACCATCGTCAGCACAGTTCCCGCCGCCGCCGGCTTTGACCTGGTCACCTACTCCTTCTCTTTCTGCAGCGACCCGCTGTATCTCGAAGGCGGGCGGTCGTACTGGGTCTCGCTCATCGGCGTGACCGACGGGCAAGGGGTCGACTCGTCCTACTGGGCCGCCACCAGCCCGCCCGGCGTGCCCGGCGCCGTCATCGGTGCGCCGCCCAAGAAGACCATCGGCCTGCCCAGCTCATCATGGCCCAACTTCCAGTACGAGCCGTGGCAGAGCGTGGGCGAGTGCTGCATCGGCTGCGTGAACTTCGCCTTCAAACTCGCTGGCGAGGCCTGCCCGCTGGTGTGGGACAACGGCAAGGCCGCCCCGCCCAGCGTCGGCGAAGGCGCCAACGCCGTTCCCGCGGGCACGATGTCCGGCGCCAACGCCGGCATGCACCCCCAGCCCCGCGCCGCAGACAACTTCCTGATCAAGCCGTGCACCACCGCCGAGATCTGCTACATCGAGGCCGTCGTGTACACCAACTGCGACCCCGTGCAGGGTTTCATCGAGATCTACGACAACCTGTGCCGCCTGCCCGCGGGCACGCCGCTTTATTCCGCCCGCGTTACGCGCAGCGAGCCCATCGGCCGCTCCGTGATCATCGATGGCGTCGAACTCCCGGGCCAGCGCCTCATCCTCACCGGCGTCAACTGGTCGCTCGTGGGCGGCAAGGACTACTGGCTGTCCGCCGGCGCTATTTCCGGCGATGTTCTCAACACGCGCTCCTACTTCGCTCGCGCGGCGGACTGCAAGCGCACCTGCTCCGTGCGCATCTCCCCGGGCGCACGCCTCGACTTCACCCGCCCCGTCGGCGAGCAGTGGGTCGAAACCGGCATCGACTACGCCTTCCGCATCTTCCGCCGCCCCGACGCTCCCGCGCTCGGCTCACCCGGACCCGGCGGCGGCACCGGCAGCGTGCCCGGTTGCGCGACGGACTTCAACGGCGACGGACTGCTCACCACGCAGGACGTGTTCGAGTTCCTCGCCCGCTACTTCACCGCTTGCCCGTAATAAGCGGGCCTTTGAGCAGCGTCCCCTGACCCGCTCGCCCGTCGCGGGCTCGAACGCCTAACCTCGTGCGTTCGCCCCCAAGCGCCGGTGTGGCGGAACTGGCAGACGCAGCGGATTCAAAATCCGCCGGGCTCAACCCCCGTGCAGGTTCGATTCCTGTCACCGGCATTCAGCGATCATCGCGGGCGGCACGAAGCCGCCACGTGGCCGCCGCCGCCGCGTCGCGAGCCGCCAAATCCTTCCGCGCCCGCTCTTCCAGCCGCTCCAGCCCGCGCCAGTCATCCCCGGCGACGCCGCGCAGCCGCTCGCCCGCCGTGCGATACCACGCCGCGTGCTCATCGAACGGGAGCGCTGGGCCGACGATCGTCGCCGCCGTCTCGTACGCGAACCACGACTGACCCGGCGTCAGTTCATCGAGCCGGGCGCACACGGCCTTGGCCATCTCGACGGCTTGCGGGCCGCGCCCCGCGTCGACAAGCATCTGCACCATCGCCATCTTCGCCGTGAGCGCCGACGACTCGTGCGGCGACCCGGGCGCCAGGTGCGGCGCCAGCGTCTGCTCCGCCTGCGCGAGCGCGGCGTCCACGCCCCGGGTGCTCGCCTCCAGCCGCCACATCAGCGCCTGGCACCACAGCGCCCCGTTGTCCGGGAATCTCCCCGCGTCGTTGATCGAGAGGGCTTCTTCCAGAAGCGACTTCGCTTCGTCCATGTGCCCCATCTGCATCGCCGCGTGTCCCGTCTCGCTCAGGATGTTCATCAGGAACGGGTCGTTCTTCACGCCGATGGCGCGGCGTTCCCCGACCAGTTCTCGCCCGAGCGCCAGGGCCCGGTCCCACTGCCGCGCGGCGGTCATCGTCAGCAGCAAGTGCAGCCGCATCTCGGTCAGCACGCGCGGGTCGCGTTTCTGCACCACGACCTGGTCGATCAACTCCCGCTGCATCGCCTCGGCGGACTCGAAGTCGCCGAGTTCCTTGATGCTGAGGGCCGCGAACACGAGCGCGACGCCCAGCGACTGCGGGTTCTTCGCTTGCCGGGCCGCGTCGAGCGCCTTCATCCGCAGGTCGTACGCCTCGCGGGCACGGTTCTGCTGCTCGCGCAGGTCCGCGAAGGTCGAGAATGCCAGCCGCATCCGGTCGTACGCCAGCGCGTCCGGCGGACCCTCGGCCTGCTCCATTTCCTGGATGGCCATGCTCAGCATCTTCTCGGCCCGCTCGTGCTCGCCCGTGATCACCAGCGGGCGGGCCACGGCCAGCGCCACGCGCGCCCGCAGCGGGCTGCTCGAAGGCGGCCTGGCCAGGAACCGGTCGCTGCTGCGCACGATCGACTCCCGCATCGTCGTCGCCCCGCTCAGGCACGTCGGGTCCGTCGTCCACAGCATGTCGCGGATGTACGCCCCGAACTTCTCCGCGTCGGCGTGGGCTTCGCGGGCCCGGTCGCGCTCGGTCGACGCCTGCGCCAGCGCTTCGCGTGCAGCGCGTTCCGACGCCCGCGCCTGATTCATCCCGACCAGCGCGAACGCCAGCCCGCCGATCAGCGAGGCCGTTACGCCCGCCACCGCCAACAGCGGCACGACGTTCCGCCGCGCAAACTTCCGCACGCGGTACACCCGCGAGGGCGCGTGCGCGATCACGGGCTCGTGCCGGCGCACCCGCTCGAGGTCATCGGCAAGGTCGCGCGACGAGGCGTACCGCATGTCCCGGTCGACGGACAGCGACTTGAGAATCACCGCGTCAAGGTCGTTGAAGCCGCCCGTGCCGCGCGTCCGGCTCGGCGGGCTGACCTTCGCCCCGCGAATCGCCGCCGACAGCCCCGACCGCCCCGCCTTCCGCACCACCGCCGACGGGATCGGCAGTTCCCCCGTCACCAGTTCGTACAGGACCACGCCCAGGCTGTACACGTCCGAGCGCACGTCGATATCGCCATCGACGGTGTCGGCCTGCTCGGGGCTCATGTACTCCGGCGTCCCGAGCAGTTCCCCCCCGAGCGTCATCCGCGAGTCCGCGTCCACCGGCTCGAGCAAGCGCGTCACGCCCAGGTCGATCAGCTTCGGCGTCGGCGCCCCGTCGACGCGCGTCACGAGGATGTTCGACGGCTTGATGTCGCGGTGCAGCACGCCGCGGTCGTGCGCGTGCTGCACCGCGCGGCAGACCGCGATGAACAGGTCCAGCACCACTTCCAGCCCCGGGTTGTCATCCCGCACGAACCGGTTGATGGGCACGCCGTCGACGTACTCCATCACGATGTACGGCTGCCCGGACGTGTTCACCCCGGCGTCCAGCACGTGCGCGATATTCGGATGGTCCAGCCGCGCCAGCGCCGCACGTTCCAGCTCGAACCGCGCTTCCAGCCGCGGCGACGGGCGGGCCAGCCCCAGCATCTTCACCGCCACCGTCCGCGGGAACGGCTCCCGCTGCACCGCCCGGTACACAACCCCCATCCCGCCCGCCCCGAGCACCTCCAGCAGTTCGTACACCCCGCAGGTCTGCGGCGACATCCCCGTCGCCTCGCCCCGCTCCGCCGCCAGCACCACCTTCGCGTCCGGCTCTTCCGATAGCAGCGGAGCGAGCGCCGCCGCCAGGTCCGCATCTTCTTCCCTCAGTCGGGCCAGTTCCGCCTCGCGCTCACCCGGCGGCAGTTCGATGAGGCGATCGAACTCCGCCCGGAGTTTGGTGTAGGACTCACGGGTGTCCATGGGAGCCTTTCCCGCCGTCGGGCGGCGGAGAAGTGGGGGAGTCCGAGAGCGCGACACGCAACCACCGGCGCGAGAACTCCCAGTCCCGGCGGGCCACGCGTTCAGAGATGTCCAGCACCAGCGCCACCTGCGCCAGGCTCAAGCCCCCGAAGCAGCGCAGCGTGAGCACGGAGGCCGCCCGCGGGTCAATCGCTTCCAGCCGCTGGATCGCCGCATGGGCCGCGAGCACTTCGTCGCCCGCCAGTTCCGCGGCGGGCACTTCGATCGGGCAGGACGTCGGCGTCACGCCCTCGCCCCCAGGCCCGCCGCGCTTGAGCGACGCACGGGCCCGGGCCCGGTCGACAATGACCGAGCGCATCGCGGCGACCGCCGAGGCGATGAAGTGGCGCCGGTCGTTCCACCCGCGCTCCGCCGAGCCGATCAGGCGGATGTACGCATCGTGAACGAGTTCGGTGGGCTGCAGCGTCCCCGGCGGGTTGGGCGAGCCGAGCTTATGGGCCGCCAGGGCCCGCAGGTCCGAGTACAGCAGCGTCAGCAGAACATCCGGGGCCGTGGAGTCACCGTCACGCCATGCGTGCAAAAGCCGGGTGACCGTTGCGTCCGGTTCGTTCCGCCACACCATGTGTCGCCGTCGCGCCGCTCGGCCCCCGACCCCGTCTCAGGCACCTCGCTCAAGGTCGCGATTTTTCTCCAGCAAAGGGGGGCGAGTCTCGCGCCCCGCAACGTTTTCTGTGATGTCGGGAACGGGTGCCAAGTCGCGGCTGTGCGGGAGAAAAGCGCCATGGGCTACTGCGAAGTGAACCTTTTGGACGATTCCGCGCGGCGCGGCGCAGAGTCGGACCCGTGGGAGCGACTGGTGCGGGAGCTGGGAGGATCGATGTACACCTTGGCCTGTCGGCTGTGCGTTGATCGAGCCGCCGCCGCGGCGGCCGTCCAGGACGCGTTTGCCGAGACGCACCGCGTCCTGGACGTTTTGAACGGAAACGACGCCATCCGCGCGTGGCTGCGTCGCGCCACCCTGAACGCCTGCATCCTGCGCGCCAACCTCACCCGCTCAACGACATCCTCCAACGAGCATGCCTTCGACGACGACGGTGCCTGGACCACGCCCCCGGCCGCCTGGCGTGCCGACGCCGCGTCGTTCCTCGCAAGCCCGGAAGGTCAGCGGCTGATCGAGCGCCGCCTCGGGCAACTCCCCGTTGATCGCCGGCTGGTGCTCGTGCTGGCCGATGTCGAAGGCATGCCCTGCCACGCCGCCGCGAACCTGCTCGAGATCACCACGAGCGACTTCCGCCGACGCCTGAACGCGGCCCGCGCCGCCCTGCGTCGCCTGCTCGACCCCGATCTGCGACCGACGCTCCAGTGAGCCGCGCGTGCGCAGCGAGCGACTTACCCGCAGCCGCGTAGACGCAGCAGCAGGTCGTTGAGCTCGGCGTGCCCGCCGGGCTGATCGGGCAAGTGACTCCGCTCACGGGCCGACTGCAGTTCGGCGCACAGCCGTTCCACCAGCGGGCGATGTTGGAGCAGTTCCGCCTCGCTCATCTCCTGCCGCTCCTGACCGGCCAGCTTCCGCGCGATCAGATCGTCCACCTGCGGCAGGCGGTGCAGCTCGTTCAAGCGGCGCAGGTTCGACTGAACCTCCCCCGTGCGCATCAGATGAATGCCCGCCACCAGCGGGCGGTACGTGTAGAGCAGCCCCTTCACCGTCGGGCGATCCTTCGAGCACGCCAGCTTCCACTGGTCCACCCCGAAGTGGAAGAAGTGGTGCATGCTCTGCTTGGAAATGACCAGGCGGCAGATCTGCTTGAGTTCCTCGAACTCCGGCAGCGCGCAGGCGATGATCGGCGAGTACACCTGCTCGAGCACGTACCCGTTGCCCTTCAGCAGCATCCCGAAGTACTTCTTGACCTCGTGCACGACCAGGTCGAACTCCGGCGTGGAGTCCTTGTCCATGATCTCGAAGGTTTCCGAGATCGGGCGGAGCGACAGCACGTCGCGCGTCGGCGCAACGAACGCGCCGCGCAGGTCCCAGTCGGAGTCGGCGGACTCAAAGCCGTAGAGGTGAGCCCCGCTGACGGTGGCGAACAGCAGCCGGCGCGAACATTCGCGCGTGCGTGCCGCGACCGCTTCGGGGATGGCGACGCTGGTCATGGGATGTCCTGACGCGGCCCGCGCCCGAGGCGCGGGCCCAGCGCCCGCCGGCTTACAGCAGCGGGTTCTTCACGCCGTGGTTGTACGCCCGGTTCGGGGAGAGATTCGGCTGCGGGTTGACGTACACGTCGCTGTAGAGCTCGGTCGCGACGTCCGGGATCGGGCTTTCCTCGGCGAACTGCATCGCCTTGGCGACCGCTTCCTTCACGCCCTTCTGCATCGTGATGAACTGCTCTTCCGAGAGGTTCTTCACGTCGTTCATGCAGTAGAACGCCAGCCGATCGATCGAGTCCTTCTGCTTGACCTGCTCGACCTCTTCCTTCGTGCGGTACTTCTGCGGGTCGCTCATCGAGTGGCCCTGGTACCGGTAGGTCTGCAGATCGACAAAGCCCGGGCGCTGCTTCTCGCGGCACTCGTCGGCGAAGGGCTTGAAGCGGTCGTACAGCTTCAGGATGTCCAGACCTTCGTCCTCGGTGATCTTGATCGAGTCGATCCCGTACGCCGCGCCCTTGGCGAGCAGGTTGTGCGCCATCGTCGTGCCGCGCTCGATCGCCGTGCCCATTGAGTAGCGGTTGTTCTCGACGATGTAGATGACCGGCAGGCTATAGAGCCCGGCCAGGTTCATCGCCTCGTGGAGGCACCCCTGGTTCAGCGCGCCGTCGCCCAGGTAGCAGAGCGTGACCTTCTTCTTGCCGGGCAGGTTGTCGCCGGGCTGGGCCGGGCTGCCGTCGGGACGCGTGACGGCCTTGCCGAGGGTGTCCCACTCGTACCGCGAGGCGAAGGCCAGCCCCGCGCCGAGCGCCGTCTGAGCCCCGACGATCCCGTGCCCGCCGAAGAGCCAGTTCGGGCGGTCGAACATGTGCATCGACCCGCCCTTGCCCTTGGCGCACCCGGTGATCTTGCCGAACATCTCGGCCATGCACGCCCCCGGGTCCATCCCGCGGGCCAGCGCATGCCCGTGGTCGCGGTAGGCGGTCACGACCGGGTCGTCGTGGTTCACCGCGCCGATGGTCCCGACGGCGCACGCCTCCTGACCGATGTACAGGTGGCAGAACCCGCCGATCTTGGCCTGTTGGTACGCCTGGGCGCACCGCACCTCGAACTCGCGGATCAGCAGCATCTGGCGGAGCCACTCGTGCAGCGTGGCGGCCGGCAGGTTCGCCGAGGCGCCGCGCCGAGCGGTTCCGTTGCTGGAGGCGGAGCTGGGGGGCGTCGCGGTCGGAGCGTGGGACATGTTCTCGGTGTTCCTCGCGGGGGCGTCAGAAGCTGGGAGCGGGGCGGTCAGGAAGCGGGGACGGTACGGAAGTCCGGACGTAGTCGGGTCTCGCGGTCGGCCCGAGGGCAAGGGCGAACGAGCGCAGGCCGCTCGCGCACGCACCTCGTACAACCGGGCACCCCATGATAGGAGTGCCCGGGCGGGATCTCACCTTCGCTTTGGGTTTGCCCCGGCGGGAGGGGGAACCCGCATGGAGGGCCCCGAACCTGCCCTCATCACTGCGGCTGGGGCGTCGTACGGGGGGCCGGAAGGTGGGCCTGATCCACCGGCTGCGGGGCCGACGCCAAGGCCCGGGCCTGCAGGATCGCCAAGGCGTGCTGGAGCTGCAGGTCCAGCCCGTCGTCGAGGATCTTCTGGGGGTCGGGCCGCGGGGTCTTGGATTCCACGACCTGACCCCGCTCGTCGACCGGGAGCACGTCGGCGTCCTGCCGCAGACGCAGGGCTTCGGACTGATTATCCGGCAGATCGTGCACCAGCAGGTGCGGGTCCACGCCCCATTCCTTCGCGCCCGGCTTGCGGTGGATGAGCTTGCGGTCCGGCAGGAAGTAGTACTGCGTCGTCAGCTTCATCTTCGCCGGCGGCGACGAGGCGTCGCTGATCGGCCACACGTTCTGCACGCTCCCCTTGCCGAACGAGCGCTGACCGAGCACCAGCGCCGGGATCTCGTTCTTGTCCGCGTAATGGCGCACGGCCCCCGAGACGATCTCGCTCGCCGACGCCGAGCCTTCGTTGACGAGCACGATCAGCGGGATCGTGCCCGCGACGGCCCCCTCGGGCGAGGCCCCGCGCGTCTCCCCGGGGATCGTCCCCTCGGTCGACACGATCGGGCCGTTGGTGATGAACGTGTTGGCGACGCTGACGGCTTCCGTCAGAAGCCCGCCCGGGTTGAATCGCAAGTCGACGATCAGCCCGCGCACGGGCCCGTCGGACTTCATCTGGGCCACGGCCCGGTGCAGGTCGGTCGTGGTGTCTTCCGTGAACTGCGTCAGACGGATATACCCAACGCGGTTCTCGCGGTCGATGAACCAGTCCCAGTCGGTCTCACGCACGCCCGTCCGGCGCCACCCCTTGACGGTGTGTAGCGGGATGCGCGACCGCTTCATCTCGAAGTCCAGTTCCTGCGCCTTGGCGTCCGCGTCCGTCGCCGGACGCTCCATCGTCACCGTTACCGGCGTGTTCGCCGGGCCGGTGATCAGGTCGACGGCCTGGTTGAGCGAAATGCCCACCGCGGACTCGCCGTTGATCTTCTTGATCAGGTCCCCCGCGCGGACGCCGGCGCGCTGGGCCGGCGTGCCCTCGATCGGCGAGACCACCTTGATCATCTGCGACTCGTCGTCGATCTGGATCTGGATCCCCACGCCGATGAAGTTGCCCTGCGTCATGCGGTCGAACCGCGCGACCTCGTCGGGCCAGATGATGGCGGAGAAGTCGTCCAGGCGGCTCATGGCGCCGTTCCCGAACTCGTGCAGGATGACGTTCTCGGGGATCTTCACGGTCGTCGCGCTGGTGCGGACGAGCTCTTCGAACATCTCCGGCAGATCACCCGGCGGGATCGGGGCGTTGCGCATCCGCAGCCCGGCGATCTTCTGGTCGATCGCGTTGACCATCGCGTCCCGCGCGGCCCCTTCCTCGAGGCTCGGGAACGCCTTCTTCAGGTCGCCCGTGGTGATCAGCGTCTTCAGGCTTTCCAGCCCGCCGACGGTGAGATCGGTGAGGGTGATCGTGCGCGCGTCGATGTGCCGCTGGGCCGCCGCGAGCATCGCCCGCATCACCATCGTGCGGTTGATGCCCTTGATCTTGTCGCGCCAGTCCTCGCCCAAGCCGTTGTACGGCGGGAGGGGGCTCTTGCCCGCATCGACGCGCTCGTCGTTGCGCAGTTTCCAGAACTGCTCCGGCACGTACAGACGCAGCATCGTCAGACGCAGGCCCAGCCGACGCAGGTCGTCGCGGTACGTGCCCTCTTCTTCCATCAACGCGTTGAGACGGAAGTAGAGCTCGTTGGCGGTGAACCAGTCGCCGGCGGCTTCCGCCGTGCGGGCCGCGGCTTCGGCCCGCTTGATCACGTCCGCGATCCGCGCCTCGGCCTTGAAGGCCGCTTTGTCCTGCGACAGCTCGTGCATCGCCACCGCGTGCCGCACGGCGTTGCTCAGGCCCTTGGTGGTCTCCTTCGCCAGTTCCTCGGCGAACTTCGTCTCCGCCTCGGCGAGCTTGTCGGCCCGCGTCTTGTCACGCTTGGCGAGGTTGGCCTCCAGCGAGTCGACGTTGCTCCGCAGCGCCGCCCACCCCGGACCAGCGCCCTCCGCGGGCACCGTGTCCAGCACGCGCAGCAGCGCCGGCTCATCCCCCGCGCGGGCTTTCGACCACACGTTCTGCGCCAGCTCCCCGGCGTTGACGACGGCCGCCGGCTCCGCGACGGCGGCCTGCGCCATCACCCGCGCCTCGGGCCCAACGCCCAGCCCGCCCAAGCCCCCGACCCCGCCCACGCCCGCGAGCCCGGCCAGCGCCGTCAGCGTCCAGGCACGGGCCACCACGAGGACACGCCGCTTCGGGCGCCGAGGGCCGTTGGTCCCAGACGTCGCGTCGACCGTACCGAACATCGTCATGCCGTCTCCTTGCCGCCGCCTTGGCGAGCCGCTCCGCAGGGGCGGAGCGCGTCCGAAAAGATACGCTCCGTGGGCCCGAACCGTTCTGTTACCGCGCGATCGGACACCCGCACGCGGACCATCAGCCTCTCTAGACGTCCTGGGGGCGGAATCCCGTCGGGCGTGCGGGCCCGCCGCCTGTCCCGGTGCTACCCGGACGTTCCTCGCCGGTGTGGGGGGCTTTGCCGCACGCGAGGCAGTGGGGGGGACGGCGACCCGCGCGGGCCCGATTCACGCCCGCGCGTGACGCCGGGCCGACCACAGCGCCGCCGCCACCGCGATGACGGCGAGCGTCGCGACCATCGTCAGCATGACCACATTGAACGAATCGGCGCTGGCCCACCCCTGAGCGACCCCCGCCGTCGCGAGCAGCCCGCACGCCGGCCCGGCCCCGAACCCGGTGCCGATCAGCGCTTCGTGCTTCCCGCCGGCGTCGACCTGGGCCTTGCCCACGGCCATCGCGTAGTACAGCGCCGCGCAGTAGATCACGCCCATCGCCAGCCCGAACCCGGCCAGCCCGACGAGCATCATCGCGAGCCCCGCGGCGAACCCGGCGGCCTCCGCGACCGTCGTCGCCAGCACGCACGCCGCGAACCCCGACAGCAACAGCCCAGCGCCCCAGATCGACGTCGACCACCGCCCATGCCAGCCGTGCCAGCGCTGCATGATGGCGAACGCGATCACGCGCGTCGCCAACCAGGTCGCGACCATGGGCGTCTGCCACGCCTCGGCGACGCCGAGCGTTTTGCACGCCGCGGGCATCCACGAGCCCAGCGCCGAATACACCATGTACCCCGCGACCAGTTCCATCCGGAAGACCTTGAGCAGTCCCGGGTACGACCGCGTGTGCGCCTTCGCGTCGGGGTCGTCGTGCGCGTCGTCATGGCTGTGCCCGGGCGGGTTCACCGTGAACGTGGCGAGCAGGCCGAGGCAGATGACGTGAATCACCCCCACGCCGACGATGAGTTCGAGCGCGAACTTCTCTTTCAACGGCCCCATGACCCAGAACGCGGCGACCAGCGCGCCCGACCACGTGACGTTGAACCACCCCGTCGCGCGCCGCAGGCTCAGCCCCTCGCGCCCGCCGGAAAGATAACTCTCGACAATCGGCCACAGCACGCCGGTCAGCACGCTGTACCCGGCGATGAGCAGCCACAAGGCCCACTCGCCCGCGGCCCGATCGGTTGGGTCGGCCCCGCGTCGGGCCACCCAGGGCAGCATGCTCAGCACCGCCAGCGCGACCATCAGGGCCGCCAGCACGCGCCGCGTCGTGAGCCACCGCACCCGCAGGAGGGCTCGCCCGAGGGCCGGGCCGACGGTGAGCGCCCCGCCCACGTACACCGCCCCTTGCAGCAGCCCCAGCCAGTAGTTCTGCGCGACGGTGTACCCGTACGCCGACTCGGCGAGGAAGGCGTACCCGGTCGTGACCACCCCGCCGCCGATGCTGTTGGCGAAGGTGAACGCCAGCACGGCCCACAAGGGCGTGATGGCCCGGGGCGTGAGCGCCGAGGGGGTGGTGGCCGGGGCGTGCGAACGCCCCACGGCCGTGGGGTCGCTGATCGTGTCGGTAGGTTTCATGGGTCGAGGTCTTCGCGGGCTCGCCGCGTTGCCGCTCGCGGGCGGCCATGGTAGCATCGGGTCAGGGCGTCGCGCAGACGCGCGTGTGCTTGTAGCTCAATTGGATAGAGCGTCGGCCTCCGAAGCCGAAGGTTGCAGGTTCGAGTCCCGCCAAGCACGCTTTATTTTTTCTCCTTGCCCCGCGGAGCCGTCGCCTTGTCGGGCGCTTGACCCCGGCTCTTGCGTGCCGGGGCTTTGGGGACCTGCTGAGTCTTCGCGTCCGTGGTCTTCGCCTTGCTCGGGGCGGAGATGCGCAGTTCGCACTTCTCGCCAAACTCCGCGCAGATCGGGTGTTCGCCGCACGTCACGCCGCGGGCTTTGCACGCACGCCGCCCGTGCCAGATGATCATGTGACACGCGTCGCCCCAGCGCTCCCGCGGCAGCAGGGCCATCATCCGCCGCTCGATCTCCGGCACCTTGGCCCCTTCCAGCGCCAGACCGAACCGCTTGCTGAGCCGGTCGACATGGGTATCGACGACGAACCCGGCGTTGATGCCGTACGCGATGCTGAGCACGCAGTTGGCCGTCTTGCGGGCCACGCCGCGGAGTGTGAGCAGTTCGTCCATCGTGCTCGGCACGCGCCCGCCGAACCGCTCCACCACGTCCTTCATCGCCGACTGCACGCTCTTGGCCTTGCTGCGGAACAGGCCGATGGTGCGGATGTACGGCTCGATCTGTTCGGGCGTCGCCCGCGCGAACGCCTCCGGCGTCGGGAACGCGGCGAACAGGGCCGGCGTGACCTTGTTCACGCTCGCGTCCGTCGCCTGCGCCGAGAGAATCACCGCGATCAGCAGCTCGTGCGGGCTGGTGAACGTCAGTTCGCAGTGCGCGTCGGGGTAATGCCGCGTGAGCGCCGCCAGCCACGCCTCGGCCCGGGCCCGCTGGGCCGGGGTGACGCGCGGCAGGTCGATGTCGAGCGCCGGCTGGCGCGCCGGGTCGTACGCCGTCACAACCCGCGCCCCCGCGCCAGCAGCGGCGTCTCAAGACTGCCCCCGTCGCGCCACGGGCGGGCCATCGACCACGCGCCCGCCACCAGCCCGACCAGCACGCCCCCGGCCATCACGCTCACCAGTCGCGACGCGATCGGGTGCACTTCGTCGACCTCCGCCTTGTGCGTCGTCATCGCCGCCGCGTCGCCCGCGCGCATCGCGCTCCAGTGCGCCGTCGTCGCCCGGTCCAGCCGCGGCGTCACGATCAGCAGCATCGACGCCAGCGACGCGAGCGCCACGCCCAGCGCCAGCGCCCGCACCAGCGTCGCGGGCCGATTTCGCGGCGTGCCCAGCAGCGTCACCAGGATCAACAGCGTGCCGACCGCGACGATCGACGACACGAAAGAGACCGCGTCGGCCAGGAAGAACACCCGCCGCGCCACCGAGCCCGCCGCGACCAGGTAGTGCACCTCGCCCGGGGCGGCGTACTCCGGCACGCGCACGCCGAGCGTCCGCAGCGTCGGGAACGCCGTCGCCGCCACCACGCCCGACGCCATCACGCCCGCGAGCCACACGGCGAGCGCCGTGATGTGCACCACCTGCACCACCGCGGCGAGTGCGGAGCGCTTCGGAACGTGGGCATGATCGTGTTCGGCATCCACGCGGTCAGCATAGGGGCGGACCGGCTGCGCTTCGTTCGCGTTGAGCACGCGTTCGGGCCCCAATCCGGACGCTCCGCCCGGTGCGCGCGTACAAGTCCGCATGCCCATGGGCTCCGTACCACTCAGCGTCGCGCTCGCCGGCCTGCCCGGTGTCGGCGTCGGCGTGCGTGCCGCGCTCGAGGCGCTCGCCGCAGCCCCCGTCCGTGCGGTGCAGCTCGATCTCACGTCGTCCGACCTGCGCCCGCGCGACCTGGGCCGCTCGGCCCGGCGCGACCTCGCCGCTCTGCTGCGCCGGGTTGAACTCGCCTGCTCCGGCTTCGATCTGTTCATCCCGCCCGATCACTTCACGGACCCGGCCCACGCCGACCGCGCCGCCGGCGCGTGCCTGGCCGCGGCTGATCTCGCGGGCGAACTGGCCGGCATCGCCTCCGCCGCGGGCGGGCCGCAGATCCATCCGGTCATCAGCCTGCGTCTGCCCGCAGCGATCCCGGCGGGCACGCGCGACGCCATCGAGCGCGGCGCCGAACGCGCCGGCGTGCGGCTGGCCAACTTCGCCGACACGGGCACAACGCCCGCGACCCCCGGTCCGCTCGGCGTCGGGCTCGACACGGGCGAAACCGCCGGGCGCGTGGCCGATGTCGCGGCGCACATCGCGACCATGGGTGAGCGGCTCGCGGCGGTCCGATGGACCAACGTGCTCCGGTCCTCTCCGGGCGTGCGCTGCGAGCCGGGCGACCAACGCGGCGGGGTCGATGCGCCGCTCGTGCACGCCGCCCTCACTGTTTCCGGTTTCGACGGGCACGCCGTCATCGACGTCCGCGGCGTGTCCACGTCCGGCCCGCTTCGCAGCGTGCTCGAGCGGGCCGCGGGCGTGTGGTCGCCGGAACCCTGATCGCACGAAAAAGCCCCGGGCACGGGGCCCCGGGGCTCTGGGTGCGATCACACGGATGCTTGACGTTTACGGGCAGCCGCTGAAGTACGCCGACAGGTAGTCGAAGATGTCCTGCACGGTGATCCCGCCGGCGCCGTTGAAGTCGGCCCGCGGGTCGGCGGAGAAGTACGCGGTGAGATAGTCGAAGATGTCCTGGACGGTCAGCCCGCCGACGCCGTTGAAGTCGGCCGGGCAGGAGGGCGGCAGGGGAATGCGGATCAGCGCCTGACCGATGTCCGTGATGGTCCCGCCGCACAGCGCGGCGTTCTGATCGCGCAGCCGCACGACCGCGAACAGCGCGTCGTTGGTCAGCGTCAGCCGGTCATCCACGAACACGCTCAGGTACACCCCGTCGTCGAACGCGCCGTTGTTGTTCAGGTCGATCGGGTCGTTCTCGCGGGCCAGCACGGTCTGGTTGTTGAGCACGATGACGGCGTTGGCCCGGTCGTTCGTCGAGTTGGTCGTCCCGCCGACGACGTAGTCGCCGCGGTTGTTGATCCCGATCATGAAGAACGTGCCGGCGAAGGGCGCGTCGTCGAAGTTCTCGGTGGACCCGGCGAAGATGGGGGCGTCGGTCTGGGCGACGACGGCCCCGTTGCGAACGACCCAGTCCTGCGTGTCGGCGTTCGAGCCATACGCCATCCAGCCCGAGGTGGCGGTCGCGTTGGGAGCGATCGCCAGGCCGTTCACCGCCGAGGCGTTCGACGTGAAGCCCGTGATCGGGAAGCCCTCCTGGATCACCACGTTCCCGTTCACGACGACGAACTTGTCTTCCGTCGTCGCGGCGCTGGTGTCGCCGCTGGCGATGTAGGTCGAGTGGTCGGCGTTGAAGTAGATCCCGGTGCCGGGCCCGGCCGAGTCGAACGTCTGCCAGAGCCCGCCGGCGCCCTGCTGGTTGCCGGGGGAGGTCACGCCTTCCTGCGCGACGACGGTGTTGCCGTCGTTCTTGAGGATGAACGTGTCGGTCGTGGTCGTCAGCCCGGCGACGGTGTGCAGGAACGCGACGGTGCCGTCGGTCGCGATCTGCACGGCGTTGCGGGTGCCGCTCCAGGTCGTCCCGAAGGTCGCGGCCGACGCGGCCGAGCCTTCACGCGCGATCTCGACCAGGTTCGCCCCGTCCCACTTGACGACAAAGCCGTCGGTCGTGGTCACGCCGCCGTTGTCCGTCCCGCCGAAGGCGTATTGCCCGGCGTTGTTGATGCCGTACACGCCGACGAACGTGCTGGGCTGGGCGGTGTTGGGCAGCGTGGTGACGCCTTCCTGCACGGCGACGGAGATGGTTCCGTTGATGGAACGCACCAGCACGCCGTCCTGCGTCGTCGCCTGGTCGGTGTCCCAGAACTGCAGCCAGTTGCGCCCGTCGGGGCTGAACACGGGCACGCCGGGGGTGAGGCCGGTGGCGAACTTGACGCCGGGCTGCCCGGGCACGTCCGAGGAGCTGCTCGGGGCGTAGTTGGAGATGACGCCCTTGATGGCGGCCGTCGCCGGCAGCGTGGGGGTCAACTGCGCCGTGGAGTTCGCCGTGTTGTTGCTCGGGTTGGTGTCGGCCTGCGTCGACGTCACGCTCGCCGACACATCGATGGTCAGGCCCGAAGTTGGCGTGAGGCTGAGCGAGACGCTCGTCGAAGTGGCGTTCCCCGCGAGGCTGCCAAGGTTGATGGTCAGCGTGTTGCCCACCAGCGTGCCCGACGGCGTGGACGAGTTGAACGTCGCGTTGGCGGGCACCGTGACGGTGAGCACGACGTTGTCGGCCTGGTCAGCCCCAACGTTGTTCACGTTGATGGTGAACCCCGCGGGCGAGTTGACGGGGACGGTGCAGTCCGCCGGGTCGGTGATCTGCAGACCCAGGTTGACGCCCGCGGGCGTGACGCCGAGCCCCGCGGCATACGCCGCGCCAGACGTGATGCGATCGGTCGTCGCGCCGCCGGGGCGAGTGATCGCCGACGAGTACGTATTGGTCGCGATCGTGTATTCGTACAGGCGGTTGTTGTTCTGGTCGGTGCACAGGAAGACCTTGCCCCCGCCAACGGCGAGCGCGTCGATGTCCGTCTCGGACCCGGGGTACGCCGCGATGCGCGTGATCGCGCCGCTCGCGAACGGCGGGTCGATGGTGTAGATCCCGCGCCCGGCCAGCGGGGCGGTGGTCGAGGTGGCATCGTTAGAGGCGTACAGCTTGCCATCGCCCGCGTTGAAGTCGAGCCCGCCGAAGTCCGCGCTGGTGGTGGTGCGGATCAGCGTGAGCGACGCGTCGGTGGTGCTGACTTCGAAGAGCTGCGTCGTGTTCGTGCCGTAGAGCTTGCCCTCGGAGGGCACCCAGGCCAGCCCGCCGAAGAGCTGCGTCGCGGCCCCGGCGAAGTTCCCGATGAGCACGGGCGTGCGCGGCGCGTCGTACGGCACGCGCCACAGCGACGTGCGATCGGAGTAGTAGATGAGGCGGCCGGCGTCGTCCGCCGTCATCGCCGTCACTTCGATCCCAGTGGGAATGAAGTCTTCGAACGTCCCCGTCACGCTGTTGTACACGCGGATCTGTTCGGCGACGTTTTCGAGCCCAATGACCACCTGGCCATGGGCCGTACCGGCGGCGGCCAGGAGCGCAGCCACACCGATGGCGCGGATTCGGTTTCTCATCACATCCTCCTCAAACCTGATGGTGCTCACCCGCCCCGTCTAACCATGTCACCGGTTTGATCATGTGACCCTGCGGGAAAATACGGATAATGGGCTGTGCATCAGCCACTATGCACGCCCGATAAGGCCATCGCCGTCGTTCGTAATCTGAATGGGTGATCGCGACGCGGGCGTTTGGCGATCGCGGGCGGGCTGGCGGAGGTGTTTGGTGGTTGTCGGAGCGGGGGATGATTGCTACAGTCGCCCACGGCTGCCGATCCGGCCAGCCGCGGCCGGGGTCCGTGAATGGCACGGACGAGGCTCACACCTGCCGACCTGTGCGTCGGCACCCAGAAGCGCCCTTTGAGGCATGACGCTGGTCACGGGACGACCGCACGAGGTGTTCCGTCGGATCGGTGCCGGGTTGTCCTCTGCCGGATGCGCTGCACGAAAGGTTTGGTGGCTCATGGCAACGTCGCTGGTTCAGGATCTGGTTGAAGCGGGGATTCACTTCGGGCAGCGCTCCGCCGCCTGGAACCCCAAGATGGGCCCGTACATCTACGGGAAGCGCAACGGCATCCACATCATTGACATCAAGGAGACCGTCAAGGGTCTTCTTCTGGCCAAGCGCTTCATCGCCAAGACGGTGGGCGACGGCAAGGACATCTGCTTCGTCGGCACCAAGCGCCAGGCCCGCTCGGTCATCGAGCAGCGCGTCAGCGACGTCAAGATGCACTACGTCACCGAGCGCTGGCTGGGCGGCACGCTGACCAACTTCCGCACCATCCGCGCCCGCCTCCGCCGCCTCGAAGAGCTCGAGGCGATCGAGACCAAGGACAACTTCGCCAGCTACTCCAAGAAGATGGAGTCGCAGCTGCGTCGCGAGAAGGACAAGATCTTCACCAACCTGTCGGGCATCCGCGGGATGGACAAGCTGCCGGGCGCGCTGGTGATCGTCGACGTGATGCGCGAGATCAACGCCGTGCGCGAGGCCCGCAAGCTGGGCATCCCGACGATCTGCTTGATCGATACCGACGGCGACCCGGATCTGGCGGACATCGCCATCCCGGGCAACGACGACTCGATGCGGTCGATCGACGTGATCATCCGCGAGCTGTGCGTCGCCGTGAACGAAGGCCGCCAGCAGCGCGTGCAGCAGAAGGAAGGCGGCGCGCCGGCGGGCGGGGCCAGCGACGGGATGGTGGCTGGTCGTGGCGACGGCCCGCGTCGCTCGCGCCGCAGCCAGTACCGCGCCGACGACGCGAACGCCGCCGCCGAGACCCCGGACGCGGGCGCCCCGCGCAACCCGGCGGGCGAAGCGGTCAAGGCCTGATCGTCGAACGATCCGACACGCGGCGCGGGGCGCTGGGCCCCCGCGTCGCTCGCGCCGGCAGCGCGGCCCAGCGTTGGTTGGCTTTGTGGGTATTTGAACTGTCCGTCTCGCCAGCGCCGAAGGCCGCGTGCCCGGCGCTTTCTGGGAGCATGTCATGTCCGCCGAAATCTCCGCCGCCGTTGTCATGAAACTCCGGAATCAGACCGGCCTGTCGATGATGGAATG
This sequence comes from uncultured Phycisphaeraceae bacterium, assembly GCA_964615765.1. GTDB lineage: Bacteria > Planctomycetota > Phycisphaerae > Phycisphaerales > UBA1924 > CAZTQN01. The sequence continues at coordinate 1,627 of CAZTQN010000045.1, read as the reverse complement.
CAAGAAGGCGCTCGCCGAGGCCGGCGGGGACTTCGACAAGGCGGAGGAGCTGCTCCGCAAGAACATGAAGGGCAAGATGGACACCAAGACCGACCGCGCCGCGGGCGAAGGTCGGATCGCGGTGTCTGTCAACGAAGGCTCCGGCGTCGCGACCATCGTCGAACTCCGCGCCGAGACCGACTTCACCGCCAAGAACGAGAACTTCGTCAAGGCCGCCCAGACGCTGGCGAACCTCGCGATCAACGAGTCCGCCGGTGATGTCAAGGCGAGCGCGGGGATGACCAAGGTCATCGACGAGCTGCGCATCTCGACGGGCGAGAACGTCTCGCTCGCCCGCGCTCACAAGCTGACGGGCGCGACGGGCACCACGGCGTACGGGACGTACGTGCACCACGACGGCAAGACCGGCGTGCTGATTCAGGCCGAGGGCGATGTCAACGAGACGACGCTGCGCCAGGTCTGCATGCACATCGCGGCCGCCGTGCCCCCGCCGGCGGGCGTGTCCGCGAAGGACATTCCGGCCCACATCGTCGAGAAGGAACGCTCGTTCCGCATCTCGCAGGCGATGGACTCCGGCAAGCCGAAGGAAATCGCCGAGAAGATGGTCGAAGGCGGCATGCGCAAGTTCTACGAAGAGATCGCCCTGCTCGAGCAGCCCTTCGTCATGGACCCGGCCAAGAAGATCAAGGAAGTCATCGGCCCCAAGGCCAACGTCATCGCGTTCATCCGCTGGCGCGTTGGGCAGGAATAAGCCGCGGCGTCAACGTCTGCATGGATCATCACACCGGCCGCAACTGCGGCCGGTTGTGCTTTTGATGCCCGCGATCACAGGAACTTCACGCACGCCATGCCGGCGAGGATGAGCACGACGCCGAGGATTCGGCCGGCGGAGATGGGCACCTCGCGCAGGCCCATGAGCCCGAAGTGGTCGATCACCAGCGAGGCCAGGAGCTGCCCGGCGATGAGCGCGGAGAGGTAGTTGGCGGCCCCGACGCGCGGGGTGACGATGACGGCGACGGTGACGAAGAATGCGCCGAGGACCCCGCCGCACCACATCCACCACGGGCCCTCGGCCAGGCGCGCGGCGCTGGGCGTGCCGGCCCCGGCGAAGCGGGCGGCGACAAGCCAGGCCAAGAGCATCGCCAGAAAACCAACGCCGAAGTTGGCCACGCCGCCCATGACGCGGTGCCCGGCGTGATCAGCGAAGCGGGCGTTGACGCCGGGCTGGAACGCCGTGGCGACGCCGGCGGCGAGCGCCAGCAGAAGGTTCAGGACCAGCGCGGTCGGGGACAGGCCCATCAGGAAGACCCCAGAGAAAGCACGGACGGTCGGTGCGGCGGTCGGCGGTACGCTTCGGCGTGCCGCGTCGGGGCCTGCAGTTCAGACACCGACCGGCGTGGAGAGTAGCCATGCGCCCGACGATTGCCGCCCTGTGCCTGCGCCCTGCTGCTGATCGCGTCGCCCGCCGATCGGGCGTGCTCGCCGTGCTGGCGTCGCTCGTGCTCGGCCCCGCGATCGCCGCGGCGGCCCCGGCCCCGGCCGAGAAGCGGCCGGTGAAAGACACCTATCACGGCGAGACGGTCGTCGACGACTATCGCTGGCTGGAGAACTGGGACGATTCGGCCGT
>CAZTQN010000044.1:18350-26811 GCA_964615765.1 uncultured Phycisphaeraceae bacterium | reverse complement strand
AGGGCGTGGACTACCAGGGTATCTAATCCTGTTTGCTCCCCACGCTTTCGTGCCTGAGCGTCAGGAAAGGCCCAGCCGGCTGTCTTCACCCTTGGCGTTCCGATAGATCTCTACGCATTCCACCGCTCCACCTATCGTTCCGCCGGCCTCTACCTTCCTCAAGACGAGCAGTATGCCCTGCGCTTCCCCGGTTGAGCCGGGGGCTTTCACAAAGCACTTACCCATCCGCCTACGCACCCTTTAAGCCCAGTGATTCCGACTAACGCTTGGGCCACTCGTCTTACCGCGGCTGCTGGCACGAGTTTAGCCGGCCCTTCCTCTGGGGCTGATCAGTATTTCTCACCCCTGACAGCAGTTTACACAGCGAAGCTGCTTCATCCTGCACGCGGCATTGCTCCGTCACGCTTTCGCGCATTGCGGAATATTCGTTACTGCAGCCTCCCGTAGGAGTCCGAGCAGTGTCTCAGTCTCGATGTGGCCGGCCGTACTCTCATACCGGCTACCCGTCTTCGGCTTGGTGGGCCGTTACCCCGCCAACTACCTGATAGGTACATCGCCGCTCCCAAGGCGCATTGCTGCTTTGCTCTCTCGAGATCATGAAGTATTACGCACAGTTTCCCATGCCTATCCTCCACCTCAGGGTACGTTCGATGCGTGTACTCACCCTTCCGCCACTAACCCTTGCGGGTCCGTTCGACTTGCATGTTTTAGCCATGCCGCCAGCGTTCAATCTGAGCCAGAATCAAACTCTTCAATTGAGATTCGTTGCTACCGGCTCCGCCTTGCGGCTTCGCCGGAACGCTTCAAATGAAGGTTGACCTGTTAATCACATGCCTCTTCAGCATGTGCGGTCTTGACGCAAAACCTTACGGCCTTGCGTCACCGCCGGGCGGCTAAACCCGACGGCTTTGCTGACGTTTTCCAGTCAGTGTCCTGCTCCTTCCCGACGGGGAGTCTGGAAGGGCAGGGGGCGCTGTCTGTGATTCGTGAGAACGTCCGCCCATGCCGCTGTGAACGGCAGGAGCTTTAGGATCGACCACGACCGGCTTGCTAAAGCCCTGATGAATCCATCAGTGTCGTGGTCGCACATTCTCGCGACTCACCCAACCATCTTCACTTGTCAAGGATTGGCGGAGCCGATACCACCGTCCGGTGGTCCCGGCGTCCTTCACCTTCCAGATTTCCTGAGAGGCGGGGAGAAGAATAGCGATCCGCCCGGCCCCGTCAAGCCGTCGACACCCTTCCGCGACTTTTTTTTCGATTTGGTAAAGACCACCCCCGCACCACATCCACCCACTTATTATCGGTCTACCCCCTACGCCTCCTGCTCTTTGCGTCGCCACCCCGGCGTCCACCCCGCCGCCGCTGCCCAGATCCGGTGGCCTTCCGCCGCCCCCTTCCCCCGCGCCGGTTCACCCCCTGCTGGTTGCCTCTCCCCAGGTAGCCCGCTCGCCGAGCCCCCGCTCGCCCGACCCCGCCGGCCGCCCACTCCCCCACCGCTCGCCGCCCGCAGCACCCGGGCCGCGGCGTGCAGCGTCGCGCCCGTCGTCGTCACGTCGTCCACCAGCACCCATCGAATCCCCATCCCCCCACCCCGCCCCCCACCCACTCCGCCGCCGCCGAGGCCCCCCGTCGCCCGCTCGATCGCCGCCCGCCCCGCCCGCGTCACCCGAAACACGCCCCGCACGTTCGCGGCCCGTTCCGAGGTCGCCACCTCCCGCTGCGACGGCCGGGGCGACCTGGCCAGCGCCCGCACCACCGGCGCCCCCAGCACCCGCGCCACGCCCGCCGCCAGCACGCCCGCGTGATCAATCCCCCGCACCCACCGGCGCAGCGTCGTCATCGGCATCGGCACGACGATCACCGGCCCGCCCTCCCAGGCGTCGCCTTCCCCCGCCCGCTCCATCGACGCCGCGACGCACTCCCCCAGCCACTCGCCCAGCTGCGTCCCAACCGCTCGGAACCGCCCGAACTTCACCTCTTTGATCCACGCGTCCAGCGGGTTGACGTACTCCCCCAAGCGCACGGCGTGATCCCACGCGATCGCCCGCCCCTCGCACGACGCACAGCCGTCCTTCCCCGCCGCCCGACCCGCCGCCCGCACCGCCGCCCCGGGCACGCGGCTGGCAAAGCAGCGCGGGCAATACTCCTCCGGACCGTCCGGCGTCCATCGGGCCCGCGCGGCCCGCTCGAACAGCCCGCTCGCCGTCGGCGCCAGCCACACGCGCTCGATCGCCGACCACGCCGACTCCGGCACCGGCTCCAGATCAACCACCGCGCCGCGGCGAGCCGGCGCCGCCGGCGCCCGCGCAACGGCCGTAGACGCGACCTCAACCCCTCCGCTTGTCGACGCGGCGACCCGCGCCCCGCCCGCATCCACACGCGTCGGCGGGCCCGGCGGCCACACGAACCGCGCTCGCTCCGATCCCTCGGTCTCCATCGCCCGCGCAGTATACAAGAACGCGCGTTTCACCGCGATATTCCCGCACATCGCGGCCCCGCCGAACCCGCGTTTGGCTATCCTCGCGCCGCATGCGCACCTCCGCCCTGTCCCGCGCCGGCCGCCTGTGGGTCACCACCTTCGGGCTCGGCAACCTGCGCCCGGCGCCGGGCACGTGGGGCTCGATGCCGCCGCTGTTTCTCTACGCCGCCCTCGCCGCCCTCGGCTCGCCCGGGTGGCTCATCGCCATCGTCCTCATATTCGTCGGCGTCGTGTTCGCGCTCGCGTGCATCCTCCTCGGCGACGCCGCCGAGGCGTATTACAACACCAAGGACCCCTCGAGCATCTGCGCCGACGAGACGGCGGGCGTCTGCCTCGCCGCCCTCCCGCTCACGCTCGTCTCCTGGCCCGGGCTTTACCTCGCCGTCGGCCTCATCGGCGCGTTCCTCGCCTTCCGCCTGACCGACATCATCAAGGCCTGGCCCGCCGGCGGCTTGCAGAAGCTCCCGTCCGGCTGGGGCGTCGTGCTCGACGATCTCGTCGCCGGCGTGCAAGCCGCCATCCTCGTCGGCGCCTTCATACTCATCGTCGAGTTCCGGGCCCCGCCGATCGCCTGATCGGTTGTCCGGCGCCCGCGTTGAAACCACCCGGCGCATGCTCGGAACAACCCTCCCGGCTGCACGGGCTTGCACAGACGACGCGGCCGTGCGACAGTGATGCGTCGGCGGGCTCGCGTCTGATTCACGCCCGCCCCGCTTCAGGAGACCGCGTTCATGGGCTGCATCGTTGCCATCATCGCCTTCTTCCTCCCGCGCCTGGCGATCATCCTGCTCTGGCTGTTCAGCACGTTCATCACCCAGCCGTTCGCCGCGATCTCCAGCCCGCTGTCCTGGCTCTGGCCCATCCTCGGGTTCATCTTCGCGCCGTACACGCTCCTCGCTTACTGCCTCGCCATCAACCAGAACGGCTCCGCGAGCGGCATGTGGCTCATCCTCATCGGCATCGCCGTCCTCTTCGACCTCGGCGTCATCGGCGGCGGCGCCAAACAACGCAAAGTCATCGTGAAACGTAAGGGCTGATGCATTTCAACTCAGAGGTCTCCGAGACCGCGGAGAGGACTCGGAGAGGAGAAAAGAGGGAGGAAAGCGAGAGCCGGCCGCCGCTCCAAGCCCCCTCGCCTCTCGCCCCTGACCTCTCACCCCCTCTCCGCCCCCCCCTAATGATCCCACCCCAGCCCGCGCGCGTCCCGCTCCCCGCCGCCCGCATCGATCAGCACGCACCCGCGCCCCGCGCGCACCGTGCCGATCCGCGTCAGCGGCGCCAGCTGCGGCGCCCATGAGCCGAGCATCGTCTCCACCACGCCCGGCCGGGCCGTGAACAGCAGTTCGTAATCCTCGCCCTCGCCCGCCGCGATGATCGGGTCCATCCCCGCCGCACTCAGCGGCAGCCGCGCCGCCTCGATCTCGATCCGCACGCCCGACGCGTCCGCGATCCGCCCCGCGTCGCGCCCTACGCCGTCGGAAATGTCGATCATCGCGTGCATGTCTTCGCCCAGCCGCATCACCAGCGCTTGCCCCTCCGCGATCCGCGGCGTGAACGCCAGGTGCTTCCCGCTCTTCAGCGACCCGCCAACCTCCCCCGTCACCCACACTTCATCGCCCGCCCGCGCGCCGCTGCGCAGCACCGGCCCGCGCGTCCGATCCGCCACGCCGCCGACCGTCACCGTCAACACCATCGGCGCGCTCGCCTCGCCGTGCGTCGCGACATCGCCGCCCACCAGCGGCACGCTCATCGCACGGGCCCACCGGTGCATCGCGTCGAAGAGCCGATCGCCCTCCGCAAAGCCCTTCGGCAGCGCCGCAGTCGCCAGCGCCCACCGCGGCTCGCCACCCATCGCCGCGATGTCCGACACCGACCGTGCCACCGCCTTGCGTGCAACAAGTTCCAGCGGCGTCGGGCTCGCCGCCTTCCGCCCGAAGAAGTGCCGATCCTCGATGACTTGATCGACCGTCAGCAGCACCGCCCCGCCCGCCGCCTCGCCCCCCGCGACCACCGCGCAGTCATCGCCCGGTCCCACGAGCACGTGCGGGAACATCCGCGTCAGCCCCGCGGCTTGTTGGTAAATGTGCTGGTGCAGCCGCGCTTCGGACATCGCCTTAGTATCGCCCGATGAACGCCCCGGAGCGCGGGTTCGACATCGCGATTCTTGGCGGGGGTGTCGCCGGCCTCTGGGCCGCGTGCTCCATCGCCCGCGCCGGGTTCTCCTGCCTGCTCATCGAACACCACACGCTCGGGCGTGGCCAAACCATCGCGAGCCAGGGCATCATCCACGGCGGGATCAAGTACGCGCTCACCGGCGAGGCCTCCCGCGCCAGCCGCATGATCGCCGACATGCCCGACCTCTGGCGCGCCTGCCTGAACGCGGGCGGCCCGGTCGATCTCTCCTCCGTGCGCGTCCTCGCGCCGCACCAATACCTGTGGACCACGCCGGGCATCGGCTCGCGTCTCGCGGGCGTCGCCGCCAGCCGCGCGATTCGCACCAGCGTCCGCTCGCTCGCGCGCGACGAGCGCCCGTCCGCATTCGCCGGCGCGCCCGCCGGCGTGAACATCTATCAAGTCGACGAGCGCGTGCTCGATCCCTTCTCGCTCGTCGCCGCACTGCGTTCCGCCGCCCTCGCCGCGGGCGTGGTCATCGAACAGACCGACCCGCTGGCGCGTCTGCCCGCCGCCGCGCCGCGTGCCATCCTGCTCACCGCCGGCGCCGGCAACGCGGCCCTCGCCGCCGCGCTCGCGAGTGCGCCCGCGAGCGTGCAGCAGATCCGCCCGCTGCACATGGTCATGCTGCGCGAGCGCACGCCCCGCGCCGGCGCACTGCCCACCATCTTCGGCCACTGCCTGGGCATGTCCGACAAGCCGCGCGTCACCATCACCACCCAGCCGGATCGTTCCGGGCGCACCGTCTGGTACGTCGGCGGGCAGATCGCCGAACGCGGCGTGCACGACTCGCGCGAACACCTCATCGACCACACCCGCCGCGAACTCCGCGAGTGCGTGCCGTGGGTCAATCTCGACGACACCGAGTGGGCCACGCTCCGCGTTGACCGCGCCGAGGGCGTCATCGCCGGACGCGAGGGCGAGCGCCCCGACGAGCCCGTCATCGCCGACCTCGGCGTCAGCACCCACGCCGCCCTCGCGCGGAGCGCAACCCCGCCGCGCGTCCTCGCCGCCTGGCCGACCAAACTCGCGCTCGCGCCGCGCCTCGCATCCATGCTCCTCGAGCGCCTCGCGGCCCGCGGCATCACGCCGCACGACGGCGCACCGCACGCGAGCCCCAGCACCACCGCCGCGCCCCCGCCCGCGCCGCTCCCCTGGGACGAGCCGGAGGCGCTATGGACCTAAGACCCCTCGGCCGCACCGGCCTCAGCGTCAGCCCCATCGGGCTCGGCACCGTCAAACTCGGTCGCAACCGCGGCGTCAAATACCCCGGCGGCGAGCTCGCCCCGCTCCCCTCCGACGCCGACGTGCTCACGCTCCTCCGCACCGCCGCCGATCTCGGCGTCAACCTCATCGACACCGCGCCGGCCTACGGCCTCAGCGAAGAGCGCCTCGGCACGCTGCTCTCGACCAACGCCTGGCTCGGCGGGCGCGACCGCTGGGTCCTCTCCACCAAAGTCGGCGAAACCTTCGACAACGCTTCCGCCGCCTCAACCTTCGACTTCTCCCCCGCCGCCATCCGCGCCAGCATCGACCGCAGCCGCACCCGCCTCCGCACCGACACCCTCGACATCGTCCTCCTGCACTCCAGCGGCGCCGACGAACCCGCGCTCGTCACCGGCCCCGCCATCGAGACGCTCCGCGAGCTCAAAGCCCGCGGCGTCATCCGCGCCATCGGCGCCAGCATCAAGACCCTCGACGGCGGGCACGCCGCCATCGACCCCGCACGCGGCCACTGCGACCTCGTCATGGTCACCTACAACCCGCGCGAGCCGGACATGCGCCCCGTCATCGACGCCGCCGCCGCCCTGAACGTCGGCGTGCTCATCAAAAAAGCCCTCGACAGCGGCCACGCCGCCGCCCACCCCACCGGCGTCCGCGATGCGCTCCGCTTTGCCCTCACACCCCGCGGGGTCTCCAGCTTGATCGTGGGCACACGAAGCCCGCATCATCTGGAGATGAGTGTGAGCGAAGCGGTTCGCAACGTGTAAGGTTCAGCACGGTGATGGCGACCGAGCTCAGCAAGATGATGAAGCACAGATCGCGGACAGTGACCCGCGAATCGCGACTCCAGTTGCCTCCTCGACGTCCCGAAATTCCCGCTCGCGCATGAGACCGCGCACGCATTGCCGCGCTCCTTACCGCCGGCCGCCCGGCGACCAAGTGGCGCTCACGGACGTTTATGGACCAGCCCTGCCAAGCTGATCCCCCGTTGGCACCACTGAGCAATTTGCCCCATTTCACCTCCCCCGATCCAACCGGCAATCGACAAGAATGCGCAAACTTCGCGGGTAGCAGTGCTGTCTTTACATAATCTAAATAAAGCACGACCGCTCGGTGATGGCAGTCACTCGAGCGGCCGGCGGTAAGGACGTTGTAAGTACCGCCACGCGGGCGGCTGGAACGGATTCTTGCAAGTTGCTTAGCAACTTTCAAGTAGCAAATTGCAACTTCACACTGTCGGAACCACCCGAAGCGGCACCTTCCTTACCGCCAGACTCCCCAGCTGCCCGCACGCCGCCATCTGGTCGCGCCCCTTCGTCCGCCGACGCTTCGCGTACACGCCCGTGTTCAGCAGGTGCGACAGAAACTCGTCCACCTCCTGCTCCGTCGGCGCACGCCACGGCGAGTGCTCCCGCGGGTTGTACGGGATCAAGTTCACCAACCCCGGCAGCGCGCCCCGCCCCGCGTACGCCCCACGCCCCAGCACCCAGTCCCCCACTTCCACCGCGTGCTCCGCCCCGTCGTTCACGCCCGGGATCAGCACGTACTCGATGCACAACTTCGCCGCCCCGTAAATCGGCCACTGCTCCAGCGCACTCCGCAACGGGTCCAGCGGCATCGCCCGGTTCACCGGCATGATCTTCGAGCGGATCTCGTCGTTCGGCGCATTGAGCGACACCGCGAGATTCAGCCGATGCCACCCCGGCATCCGCACCCGCTCCGCAAGCCGCGCAATCCCGTCCAGCCGCCCCACCGTCGAGATCGTCACCTTGCTCATCGGCATGCCCGCGGCGTTGTGATCCGTCAACACCGCGACCGCGTCCAGCACCGCCTCAAGATTGTCCGTCGGCTCGCCCATGCCCATGAACACGATGTTGCGGATCGTGTCGCACCCGCCGCGCCCCTCCTGATATCCCTCGACCACATGCCGCGCCGCGTACCACTGCGCGACGATCTCCTCCGCCGTGAGTTGGCGGATCAATCCCATCTGAGCCGTCTGACAGAACCCGCACCCCATCGCGCAGCCGACCTGGCTGGACACGCACAGCGTGTGCGTGCGCACGCCGCGCCGACCGATCATCGGGATGATGACCGACTCGGTCTCCAGCACCGCGCCGGGCGCCGCTCGCCGCGAATCCGTCTCCCGCGGCGTCAGCGCCAGCGTGAACTTCCGCACCGTCCCCTCGCCACTCTCCGATTCCTGCACCCGCCGCGGCGACGGCACCTCCATCACCAGCCGCTCCCCCGAACCCGACCCCAACCCCGGCCCCCCCCCAAGCAAGTGCGCCTGCCCAACATCGCCCGTGCGAAACAGCCGCCGACACCGCTCGATCGCCCCCACGCGCCCGCCCGGCACGCCGCGCTCGAGACACCACGCCGCATACGCCGCGCTGGTCATCCCAAGCACGCTGCGCGCGGCTACGCCATCGCTCCCGCGCCCGCCAGCGCGCTCATCCACCACCGCCCGCACAAACTCGTTCTCAGCCGCGTTCACAAGCACGATTGTAGGGTTCACACACACCCAAACCTCACCCCATCACCCCATCACCCCATCACCCCATCACCCCATCACCCCATCACCCC
>CAZTQN010000044.1:0-18250 GCA_964615765.1 uncultured Phycisphaeraceae bacterium | reverse complement strand
TCACCCCATCACCCCATCACCCCATCACCCCATCACCCCATCACCCCATCACCCCCTCACGCCCTCCCTCCCGCCCAGCACCCGCTGATCGGCGCCGGCTCCGCCACGCCCGTCACTCCGGGCAGCGTGATCGCCTCGCCATCGGCGCACAGCGCCCCGAGCACGCCCATCTCCATCGCCTCGCGAAACCCGACGGGCACGCCGGCGGCGTCAATCGGCTCGACCACGCCCGCGCACCGCACCCGCAGCGCCGCCACCACCGCGCCGTTATGGGCCCCGCCGCCCGCCAACAGCACGCGCTCCACCGCGCCCACCCGCGCGGCGATCGTCCCCGCGATCGCGCCCGCCATCGTCGCGCCAAGGTCCGCCGCCGACGCCCGCCCGCGCCACCGCTCGATCCACTGCACCGCCTCGTCCCCGCTCCCCAACGACCGCCCCGCGCCCGCCTGCCGCGACAACACCGCACTCAAGTCCGCCATCGCTTCCGCCCGCACAGTGCCTGACAGCGCCACCCGCCCGCCATCATCAAACGGCGCGCCCATCACTGCTTTCGCCAGCGCATCCAGCAAGTGATTGCACGCGCACACATCAAACCCACGCACACCCGCGATCGACGCCCGCTCACCGTCCACGGCCCGCTCACCGTCCGCGGCCCGCTCATCCTCCGCCACCGCCGGCACCAGCGTGACATTGCAGAACCCGCCGAGGTTCACGATCGCACGCGACTCGCGCGCTCGAAACAACACCCAATCCGCCAGCGGCGTGATCGGCGCCCCCTGCCCGCCCGCCGCCAGGTCCGCGCCGCGCAGATCGAACACCACCGGCGCACCGACCGCGTGCACCAGCGGCCACGGGTTGAACATCTGCCAACTCACCGGCGGGCGATGGAACACCGTCTGCCCGTGCACCGCGATCAGCGCCAAGCGTCCGCCCGCCGCGCTCATCCGCTCCGCGTACGCCCGCGTCAGGCCTTGCACCGCTTCCGCGTGCAAAAGCGCAAACCGGCGCGACACCTCGGCGATCGCGCCCGCCGTCATCGCGTGCTGATCGGCCAGCCGGCGCAGTTCCACGCCGATATCGCCCAGCGGCCGCGTCACGCCGCCGACAAACTCGGCCCGCATCGCCAGCCCGCGCCCGCGCACGCGCACCAGCGCCGCGTCGAGCCCGTCCAGGCTCGTGCCCGTCATGCACCCGACGACCCACCGCTCGTCCCCCGCGCGCGTGCCCACCTGCGCCATCACACCCTCGCTTCCGCCGCCGCGCGGATCGCATCCCGGATCTTCTCATCATGCGCGATCGACTCGCGCAGCCCGCCCGGGCGGCTGCGCATCGCCCACACCCGCTCGTGCTGAAACAGCACCTCCGCCGCCATCGCGTCCATCCACTGCAGTTCGTCGTGCCCAACCCGCTCCGCCCGCGCCGCCGCCCCGTGCACCAGCGCCAGTCGCGTCCGCAGCAGCGTCACATCGATCTCCGCCTCGACCACCGCGTCGCTGCCGCGCACCCGCCGACGCTCCACCGCGTCGAGGCGCTCCAGCGCCGCCCGCCACATCGCGTGATCACCCTTGATCGTCCGCTCGCCCGCGGCTTTCGCAAGCGGCTCGTGCAGATCGTTGAACAGCGCCGTCGCATTCCGCAGCCCGCTCGCCGCGCGGATCTCCGCGTCCACGTCCCCGAGTTCCTCGAGCCAGGGCCCGAGCATCAGCGTCGCATCATCGAGCGCCTGCAGCGACGCCGCCCGCGCATCGAACCCGCGGGCCCCGCCCGGGTTCCACGCCGCCTCCGCCGCCTGCGCCAGCGCCGGCACGCTCACCACCCACCCCTGCCGATGCCCGATATCGCCCCAGTCGCACACGAGCAGCCCGCTCGCGCCCGCCGCCGCCCCCTGCTCCGCGGCGTCCGCGATGTTCCCGCGCCGCTCGCGCGTCCGCCCCGTGAAACTCCGCCAGCTCGACGTCCCCGGACACACCCACGCCTCCCGCCCGCGCTCCACCAGCGTCCGTACCCACGCCGCGAACTTGTCCGTCGGCTCATACGCCCACGCCAGCCCGATCGCGTCCTCCGGCAACCGATGCAGCAACTCCTCATGGTGCAGCGCGATGTCGGCCCACATCATCGCCCGCGCCGTGCCCCCCGCGCGCGTACGTACGCCCTTCAGCGCCGCGTTGATCACGCCCACAAAGTCAAAGAACAGCATCGCCCGCGCCTGGTCGGCGTCCTTCGCCCGCCCGCTCTCCACCAGCGCCCGCGCCGCCGCCGCGCTCCGACCCCAGCCCACGTCGAACGTCTCGTCACACCCGATGTTCACCCGCCCGCTCCGCACCGTCGGCACCAGTTGCCCGAGCAGATCGCCCACGAAATCCGCGCACGCCGGCTCCGTCGGGCACAGCGAGAACGGCCCGAACCGCGCGAAGTGCATGAACCGCCACTCCTGCTCGTCGCACTCGATCTCCGCCAGCCCGCGATACCGCGGCAATCGCAGCCACCTGGCCAGATGCCCGAAGCAGTTCTGATTCGCCGACAACTCCACCCCGCGGGCCGCGCAGTAATCATCCAGCGTCCGCATCTCCTCCGCCGTCATCGCCGACGAATCTCGCCACGCCTCCTCATGCCCCGCGTACGCGAACGTGTGCTCCGTGTAGAGCTGCACGTGGTTGAACTTCAGCGACGCGAGCAGATCCACCGTGCCGAACAGGTGCGCCATCGTCGGCACGCGATCGCGCGATACGTCCAGCATCACGCCGCGCGTCGCGAAGACGCCCGCGTCCTCCACCTCCACCCGCGGCAACCTCCCGGGCTGAAACCGCGCCAACTGGCGCAACGTGTGCAGCCCCGCCCGCCGCCCCGCGTCCGTCGCGCCCGTGATGGTCGTCGCGCCGCTCGCGTGAATCACCAGGCGGTACGCGTCCACACCCGCGCCGACTTCGCCGCGCGTCAGTTCGATCACGCCCGCCGCGCCGCCCCCGGCCCCCGGCGACAACACCGCCGCATCGATCGCGCTCATCAGCCCGCTCGGCGCAGGCACATCCCCACCCAGCCGCACCACCCGCCGCGGCGTCGGAACCAGCAGCCACTCCGCATGCCCATCACGCATCACGCGGCAAGCGTACCGCCCGGGTACGCCCACGCTCCGACCGGGTACCCCCACGCTCCGCTCTTCTCTTCCTGTTCCCCTCGCCTCTCCCCCCTGACCTCTCGCCCCTCAAAAACAAACGCCCCCGCACTCAGGCGGGGGCGCTGCATTCATGCTTCATCGTGTTCGACGCGGCTTACTTCGCGCCGGCCGCCTTGATCGCCTCGGTCAGCTTGTCCTTGCCCGGATTGTCCTGGAAGAACGCCGCGACGCGGCCTTCGGTGTCCAGGATCACGTAGCTCGGATAGCCCTTGATGTTCATCGCGCTGGCCGCGTCATCGCCCTTGGGCACCAGCGTGTACGTCAGCTTGTTGGCCTTGAAGAACTCCGCCCCGGCCGTGTCCGACAGCTCGCGGCAGGCCAGCCCGACGAACGCCACGTTCTTGCCCTTCATCTCGTCCGACAGCAGCTGCATCTCCGCCGCGCCCGTCGCCGAGGCCTTGAACATCGACCCGAAGAACTGCAGCACCGCGACCTTGCCCTTGAACGACGCCGGGCTGTGCTGCCCGCCCGTCGAGTCCGTCAGCGAGAACTCCGGCGCCGCCTCGCCCACCTTCGGGCCGAGCGTGATCGCCGGCTGGTTCGCCGGCAGCGCCGGCGTCGGTCCGCCCAGGTTCTTGTCCATAAAGCCCGACGGCTTCTCGATCTCGAAGTCCTTCGCCGTGAACGTCGCCGGCTTGTAGTTGAACACTTCCGTCACCATGGCGATCTTGCCTTCGCCCTGGCCCGTCGCCATCTCGAACCGCCGCGGCAGGCGGTCCGCCACGCTGATCGCGTACGTGAACACGCGGCTGCCGTCGACGCTCGTCCCGACGATCACGTCGCACAGCTCGTCGCCGACCTTCTCCGCCCCGGCCTTCTCGACCTTCGTCATCCGCAGGATGTTGTCGTAATCCGTGTTGACCATGTCGGTCACCATGAAGTTCTTCGCCTGCGACATCGCCTCCTGCGCCTTGGAGTCGTTCAGCTGCGCGTTCGCACGCGTGTTGTCGCTGTAGTCCAGCCACGTCACCGTGCTCGCGTCACGCGTCAGCAGCAGCGTCCCGTCCTTCTTGCCCGGCTCTTTCCACCGCCCGCGGATCAGGACCCGCGGCGTCGCCGCGCCCGCCTCGCGCCACAGCTTCACATCCCCCGTCAGGTCCACGATGTCCTTCAGCATCCCCGTGCCGGACTTCTTGACGCTGTAGGTCATCGCCTCGACCTTGGTCACCGCTTCGCGCGATTCCATCAAGAGCGCCCGCGCGTCGTCCGCAACCTGCCCGAACGCCGGCGCACACACCACCGCCACGCTCACCACCGTCCCACCGATCCACGTGCTCAGATTCATCGCTTGGACTCCAGGAGTTTCGTGCCGCGCCGCGTGCGGTCCGGTCTTGCCTTCCTCGTCCCCTCTCCCCGCCCCGGCGTCGGCCCGGGCGTTGAGATCGGGCCTTCACATCGGGGGCAATCCTACCCGACGCCCCACCCTCGCCCACTCGGGCGCTCCACCCCGAACCCCGCCGCCGCTGGCCAGCCGTGCTACCGCCCGAACGGCCCGCGGCTGCGTCCATCGTCCGACCAGCACCCAAACTTCACTCCGCCCCCAGCCCGACCCGCCGCGCCCGCCCGCGAAACCGCACACCCCGCCCGCCCTCCGAACCTTCACTTACCGCGCCGCCCGACCCAGCAGCCCCGCCAGCGCCGCCCCCGGATCCTCAGCCTTCATCAGGTGTTCCCCCACCAGCACGATCCGCACGTCCCGCTCCCGCAGTTGCGCCAGGTCCTTCGCCGTCCGGATCCCCGACTCGCTCACCAGCGTCGTCGGGTCGTCCACCATGTCCAGCATCCGCAGCGTGTGGTTCACGTCCACCGTCTGGCTCGACAGGTCCCGGTTGTTGATCCCCAAAAGGCAGTAACTCGGGTGCGGGAATCCCACATGCGGCCGCACCCGCAGCAGACTCTCCACGCTGTGCGTCTCCAGCAGGATCGTCAGCCCCAGCCGCTGCGCCAGGATCATCATGTCCAGAATCTGGCTGATCGTCAGGCACTCGGCGATCAAGAGCACCGCGTCCGCCCCCGCCGCCCGACTCTCCCAGATCTGGATCGGATCGATGATGAAGTCTTTCCGCAACACCGGGATCGGCACCGCGTCCTTCACCCGCTCGATGAACGACAAGTGCCCGCCGAAGTACTGCTCGTCCGTCAAACAACTGATCGCCGCGGCCCCGTTGGCGTGATACCGCCGCGCCACGTACCCCGGGTCGAACCCCGTCGGCCTCGCGCCCGCATCCGTCCCCGCGCTCCGCGCCGACAACTCGGCATACTCCGCACGGATCAACCCCGCCGACGGGCTCCGACGCTTGATCTCCGCGATCACCGCCATGTGCTGGCGGTCCGGGTGCTGCGTGACGGCGGAAAAGAAGTTCCGCGCCGGCTCCGCCTGCGCCACCATCGCCTCCAGCTCGGCGAAACTCACCGACGCCTTCAGCCGCGCGACCTCCTCGCGCTTGTGCTCAACGATCTCCTTCAACACGCCCTGCATCGCGGCGGATTGTTGCCCGCCCGCGCGCCCGCGTCGTCCGCCCGCCAACAAGATCCTCGTACCATCGCCCGCATGCCCTCCTGGCTCTCCGCTGATCTCGCCTTCTGGCTGGTCCTCATCGCCGCCGCGCTCGCCGGCGCCTGGCATCTCCGCCGCATCGGCGTCTTTCCCGCCCTTCCCCCGCAGGCGGGGAAGAAGCCCGCCCGCGCCGGCAAAGCCGCGCCCAAATCCGCCCTGGGCCGCGACGTCTCCGCCGTCCCCGCGCCCATCTGGTTCGTCGCCGCCGCCGTGTCGCTGCTCAGCCTCACGCTCGGCGCCAGCCTCGCCGCCGGCCTCCCGCCCGACATCCGCGGGCCCACCGGCTCGCTCCAGCACGCCACCGTCAACGCCGCCGGCGCCTTCGGCCTGGGCGCGCTGGTCGCGCTGCTGTTCCTCTATCTGCTCGCCCCGCGCCTCTCGCCAGCCGCCGGCACGCGCTTCGAATGGCGCGACCTGCCCGTGGGCCTGGGCGCCATCCTGCTCACGCTCCCGTTCTACCTGCTCACCACCGCCGCCGCCGCCTGGGTCAGCACGCACCTGTTCAACCAGCCCCCGCCCAAGACCGCGCACACCGGCCTGAAGCTCTTCACCGACGCGCTGCGCACGCCGTGGGCCTGGGCCTTCGCCCTCGTCGCCGTCACGCTCACGCCCATCGCCGAGGAGTTCATCTACCGCGTCTTCGGGCAGGCCTCGCTCCGCGCGCTCTTGGGCGACTCGACCGCCCGCGTCTGGCTCGCCGTCATCATCACCAGCGCCATCTTCGCCATCACCCACGCCGCCGGCGGCGGGCCCGTCCCCTGGGCCGCCGTCCCCGGGCTCTTCGTCCTCGCGCTGGGCCTGGGCATCGCCTACGAAAAAACCCGACGCCTGGGCGTCCCGATTGTCATGCACGCCCTCTTCAACGCCGCCAATCTCGCCTTCGCCGCCTTCAGTGCAGCGCGCTGAACCACCGCTCCCACCGCGGCACATACCCCTCGCCCGGGTTCACGCTCAACGCGACATACCCCACGCGCCCATACACGTTCCGCACCGGCACCGCCCCGTAAAACCGCGAGTCGTTCGACAGATCCCGGTTGTCCCCCATCATGTAGAAACACCCCGCCGGCACGCTCGTCTCCGGCATGTCGCGCACCGCCGGCACCTCCGGCGTGAACACCACCGCGTGCGCCCGCTCCCCCAGCTGCTCCGACGCCTCGATCGTCTCCACCGCCTGCCCCGTCGGCAGACGCCCGTCGCCGTGCGCGTTCGTCACCGCGTACCCAACCGCCTCCCCGTTCACGAACAGCCGCCCCGCGCGCATCGCGATCCGGTCCCCCGGCAGCCCGACCACCCGCTTCACCAGCCGCGTCCCATCCACCGGCGACGCGAACGTCACGATGTCCCCGCGCGCCGGCTCGCCCCACCGCGCCACCCACACCCCGGAAAACGGCACCCGCAGCCCGAACGCCAGCTTGTTCACCGTGATCCGATCCCCCTCCAGAATCGTCGGCCGCATCGAGCCCGACGGCACATCGTTCCAGTCCGCCACCACCGACCGCAGCGGCGCCACCACCGCCGCCACCGCCAAGAGCGGCACCAGCCACTCCCGCACCAGGCGGCTCCCGCGCGACGTCTCCTCGCCCGCCTGTTCTTTTTTCGCCATGTCTTCTTTCGCGATCGTGCCGCCCGCCGCCCCGCCGCCGGTGATCTCGACCGCGCCCGCCGCCCGGCCCGACACGCCCCGTTTGCGCACGCCCACCTTGAACACCGTCGGCTCCGATCTTCAGGTTGTCTACGCCGCACCGGGCCCGCGTGATCGTCACGGATCACGCCGCCAACCCGCCGCGGCGTCACAGTATGACACGCCCCGCGCCGCCCGCACACGCGCCCGCGCCCACGCCGCCCCCGCGCCGTCGCCACATCACCTCCCCACGCCCGCACGCCCCGCTCATCCCGCGCATCTTCACGCCCGAGCCCGCCCCCGCGCCGCCCCTCGCCTGTCCGAGAACCGCGCACGCACGCGCTCCCTTTCTCCCCCGCCGCAACTACCCTCCGCCCATGTCCCTGACTTCTACGCCCACCGTCCCCACCGCCCGCCCGCGCATCCTCACCGGCGACACCCCGACCTCCACCGGCCTGCACCTGGGCCACTACGTCGGTTCGCTCGAGAACCGCCTCGCCCTGCAGGACCACTACGACTGCTACTTCCTCATCGCCAACGTCCACGCCTTCACCACCCTCGCCGAAAAACCCGCCGACATCCGCGCCAACACCCTCGGCATCGTCAAGGACTGGCTCGCCGTCGGCCTCGACCCCGACAAGAGCACCTTCGTCCTTCAGAGCGAGATCCCCGCCATCGCCGAACTCACCTTCCTCCTCGCCATGATCATCCCCTTCAACAAGGTCATGCGCAACCCGACCCTCAAAACCGAGATCGACACCAAGGGCCTCGGCGAGACCTACCCCTTCGGCTTCCCCATGTACGCCGTCGGCCAGTGCGCCGACATCCTCGCCTTCCGCCCCGAACTCGTGCCCGTCGGCGAGGACCAGGAAGCCCACATCGAGATGTGCCGCGACGTCGCCCTCAAGTTCAACCAGCTCTACTGCAACGTCAACAACCGCACGCTCCCCGAAGACCACGCCAAGGCCGGGGGCGTCTTCCCCATCCCCAAGGCCAAGATCGGCCGCGTCGCCCGCCTCGCCGGCATCGACGGCGTCAACAAGATGTCCAAGTCCCTCAACAACGCCATCTTCCTCTACGACACCGAGAAGGACGTCCAGAAGAAACTCAACAAGATCACCACCGGCCGCCAAAGCCCCACCGAGCCCGGCGACCCCACCAACATCCTCATGCAGTACGTCGACGCCTTCATCGCCCCGCGCGACCCTTCCCGCGCCGAAGACCTCAAGCGCCGCTACGCCGCCGGCGACAACCTCGGCGACGGCCACGTCAAACAAGAACTCGGCCAGGCCATCAACGCCCTCATCGAACCCATGCGCCAGCGCCGCGCCAAACTCGAAACCCCCGAGGGCGAAGCCATCGTCCTCGACGTCATCCGCCGCGGCATCCAGAAAGCCAACGCCGTCGCCGAAGACACCCTCCACGCCGCCAAAAAGGCCATGAAGCTCGACTTCGGGACGCGGACGATCGGCCCCCTCCCGTAGCACACGCCGCTCTTCACCAAACCCGCCCCACCCCCAAACTACGTCCGATCACCACGGGCCCGCCCGCAAACCGCGGCCGCCCACCTTCCCTTCCCTACCCTTTCCCCGCCCCCCGGAACCCGCGACCCAAACCGGCCGAAACTGCTTTTGCCGGACGCTCCGGCCGGGTCGTCCGTGCGCGCCCGCAGGCCATCCCTCGCCGGCGCTCGCTCGGCCGCCTCACTCCTCTTCCGAGATCCGTTCCCATGGGCGACCTCCGTTCCTCGCGCCGCCACCTCGCCGCCCCCCGCGTCGCCACGCGCGCCGTGAGCGGCCCCATCTCCGCCCCCTCACCTCTCGCCCCGCGCCCCTCGCCCCTCCTCCGGGTACCCCCACGCTCCGCGTGGGGCACTCTCTCCCTCCCCTCACCCCTCACCTCTGACCTCTATCCCCTGCCCACCGCGTGGGCGCTGTCACTCTTCGCCATCGCCGCCTCTACCCCGCTCGCCTCCGCCCTCCCCACCCAGTCCCTCTTCCCCCGCTCCCCCATCGCCCCCGAGCGCACCCCGCTCGAAACCGCCATCAACGCCATCGCCGCCGAGTCCCCCGCGCCCGCGCACACGCGCTCGCTGCTGATCGCGCGCCTCCGCGCCTCCGCCGCCTGCTACCGCGGCGACCTCACGCCCGACGAATGGCGCACCGTCCTCGAAACCCACAAACTCCTCCCCCCCGGCGTCAACGAACTCCCCGCCAATCAGCCCCAGAACCCGCGCGACCGCTTCTACGCCGACGCCTTCGTCTGGCTCGGCGAAGCCCAGACCGGCAACGCCAACACCTCCCGCCCCGCCAGCCTCACCTACTCCTTCCCGCCCGACGGCACCACCTGGGGCGTCACCTGCGCCTTCAACTCGCCCCCCGCGCCCTCAACCCTCGGCGCTGATCTCACCGCGCAGTTCTCCTCCCTCGACCGCGGGCGCGAGTTCATCCGCTCCGGCCTCGCCGCCTGGCGCCGATACGCCGCCATCTCCTACACCGAAGTCGCCGACGACGGCATGCCGCAAGACCTCCGCATCGCCCGCGAGCCCACCCGCGGCGACATCCGCATCGGCGGCCGCGCCCTCGGCGCCACCTCCTCCTTCCCCCTCGCGTACAACACCTTCCCCGCCAACACCGGCTTCACCGGCTGCTCCGGCGGCGACATGCTCATCAACTCCTCCTTCTTCACCCCCGCCTTCTTCGGCCTCACCTCCGGCAACTTCCGCTACTTCCGCAACACCGTCGCCCACGAACACGGCCACGGCCTGGGCTTCCGACACAGCGTCCCCTGCGACCGCACCAAGTTGATGGAACCCGCCATCAACATCGATATCACCCTCCTCACCCCCGACGAAATCCGCGGCGCCATCGGCAACTACGGCGACCGCTTCGCCCCCAACCACTTCCCCGCCGCCGCTCGGAACTTCGGCGACCTCACCCCCGCCGTCGGCGACCGCTCCGTCATCGAACGCGACCTCGGACTCAACGGCACCGTCGTCCTCATCAACAACCAGCCCACCCTCCAGGACGACTACTTCCGCTTCACCCTCTCCGCCCCACGCACCGTCACCATCTCCGTCACGCCCACCGGCACCGTCCAGACCATGGCCCTCCAGGCCTTCAACTGCGAGCCCACCGGCACGCTCACCAGCATCGACGCCACCCGCGCCGGCAACCTCGCCCTCCAGCTCCTCACCCCCGGCGATGTCGTCCTCGCCCAGTCCTCCACCAACCCCGTCGGCTCCCCCGAATCCATCACCCAGTCCCTCGCCGCCGGCACCTACGTCGTCCGCGTGTGGGACATCGGCGGCGCTCCCGCCGTCAACCAGATCGTCCAGACCTACGACCTCGTCATCGACGTCGAAGGCGCCCTCGCGCCGCCCCGCGCCATCGCCGGGCTCAACAAACGCTGCCAGGCCAACGCCCCCTGCCAGTTCATCGGCGACCACCTCTCCTACGCCAACCAGCCCGGCGCCACCATCCCCACCGCCGGCTACGCCTGGGACCTCGACGGCAACGGCTCCTTCGAATCCAACAACAACTCCCAACCCTCGTTCACCTACGTCTCCAACGGCGTCTTCCCCGTCACCCTCCGCGTCACCGACTCCAACGGCCTCACCGCCACCGACACCATCTCCGTCACCGTCTTCGGCGCCACCACCGCCATCACCGCCGCGAACCCCGCCACCGGCGGCACGGGCACGACCGTCCCTGTCACCATCACCGGCACCAACTTCAAGGGCGTCACCTCCGCGAGCCAGGTCACCGTCTCCGGCACCGGCGTCACCGTCACCGGCACGCCCGTCGTCAACGCGCTCGGCACCCAGATCACCGGCCTCTCCTTCGTCATCGCCCCCGCCGCCACCGCCTCCGCCCGCGACATCACCATCACCAACGCCGACGGCTTGGGCGCCTCCGGCACCGGCGTCGCCCGCTTCACCATCACCACCTCCACCGCCACCGGCGCCTGCTGCAACGGCTCAACCTGCACCACGCAGACCGCCGCCGCGTGCGCCTCCGCCTCCGGCACCTATCAGGGCAACACCACCACCTGCTCGCCGAGCCCCTGCGCCGCGCCCACCGGCGCCTGCTGCAGCGGCTCCACCTGCTCCATCACCACTCAGGCCGCCTGCACCGGCCCCACCACCCGCTTCGTCGGCGCCGGCATCGGCTGCAACCCCACCGGCAACTTCACCACCCCCTGCTGCCAGGCCGACTTCTCCCAGTCCGCCGGCGTCACCATCCAGGACATCTACGACTTCCTCACCGCCTGGTTCAACGCCGACCCCCGCGCCAACCTCAACGGCGCCACCATCAGCGTCCAAGACCTCTTCGACTTCGTCACGGCGTGGTTCGCGGGATGCCCGTGAGCGAAGGACCACAGAGGGGGCGAGAGGCCAGGGGCGAGGGGCGAGGGTGTCCGCTCTTCGAACCCCTAACCTCTAACCTCTAACCTCTATCCCCTTCCCCTAACGCGGATTGTTAATCCACCCAAACGGCCGCTCCCCGCCGTTCCACCGATTATCCACGTTCGTCGGCTCCAGCCGCACCCAGCGGTCCGTGCCCGAGACGTACACGTCGTTGCAGTCGAAGTCGCCCGCGTTGATCGGCACGCCCGGCCGATCGTCCAGCGTCGCGAACGGCACCGCCACCGTCCCCACGTGCCCCTCGACAAACGCCGCGTTGCCGCGCTTCTGATGCCGACGCGTCAACTGGTCCCAGTTCCCCCACAGCCCGTCCGTGATCCCGCTGTTGTTGTACAGCCCCGACTCTTCCAGGAACACCGGGATCCCGCTCAACAGCGTCAACTGATCCTGCGCCACCGTCACCGGCGGCTTCGCCTGCGCCGCATACGCGCGCGGGTTCTTCAGCATCGCCGCGCGCACCGGCGCCCCAAGCCGCAGCCCCTGCACGCGGCTGACAAATGTGTAATCAAACCCCACGCCCAACTCCCGCCCGAACTGCGGATCAATCGTCGTGTTCACCGTCCCCTGAATGCTCTTCCGCTTGTTCTTCGGACACTCGTTGATCTTGTACACGTCATCCACATACTGATACAAAAACCCCGCGCCCTTCCGCGGCGGGTCCGCGCCCAACTGAAACTGAATCGGCGCCCATTCAAACATCCCCCACACCCGCTCCTTGTTGTCGTTCGCGTACAGGTTCACCGCCTTGCCGAAACTCCCCAGGTTCGACATGCACACCGTCGTCCACGCCGTCTCCCGCGCCTGACCCAGCGCCGGCAGCAGGATCCCGATCAAGAGCGCCACGATCGCGATCACCAGCAGCAGCTCGACCAGCGTGAACGCCCGCCGCACCGCGCGCCGCACCCCCCGCCGCACCCCCCGCAGCGCCGCCCCGCCAACATGCCCCGCGATGCCGCGCATGCGTCCGCCCTTCTTGTCCCAATAAACCTGGACACGTCCAAACCCGCCGCGCGCCCCAGAACAGAGCCGCAGCCACACCCCATCTTCACAATCTACACCATCCCCCGCCCCCACGCCAACCAACCCGCCCTCAGCCTCCGCCTCCGCTTCTCTCTCTGCCTCTGGGTACCCCCACGCCCCGCGTGGGGACACACCCTCCCGCACCTCGCCCACCCTCCCCCGGCCCCTCACCCCTCCACGTCTGACTCTGCGACCACCACATCCGCCGCCAAATCCCGCGTCGCCCGCCGTCCGATCACCGCGCTCATCCGCTCGGGCGCCAGCCCCGTCCCCGGCCGCTTGACGACCACATCCCCCACGCCGATCCGCTCACCCCGCCCGATCGCCCGCGCCGTCACCACCGACTGCCGCGACACCGCCCGCACGTCCTGCTCGCACGCCAGCACGCGCTTGACGCCATCCCCGATCCGCACATCTCCCCGCCACTCCGCCACATCCCCAGCACGCGCGAGCCGCACGCGCTCGACATACCGCCGAAACCCCGCCGGATCGAGCGACGCCGCGTGATCCGGCCCGCGCGCCGTCCGGTCATACGTCAGGTGCTTTTCCAGCACGCTCGCCCCGAGCGCCACCGCCAGCGCCCCCGTGTCCTCGCCCGCCGTGTGATCGCTGTACCCGATCGGCATGCCCTTCACCCGCGCCCGCACATCCGCCATCGCACCGACCGCGGCGTCCTCGTCCCGCGCCGGGTACGAACTCACACATTGCAATACCGCCAGCCGCCCCTCCGCCCGCGCCCCCGACAGCCACTCCGCCGCCCGCTCAACCTCCCGCGCCGTACTCGCACCGGTCGACACGATCAGCGGCTTGCCCGTGGCGCTCAGCGCCTCCAGCAGCGGCTTGTGAATCACGTCCGGGCTCGCCGTCTTGTACCCGTCCCACCCAAGCCGCTCCGCCTCCTCCACCAGTTGCACGCTGAACACCGTGACGATCGCCGCCAGCCCGCGCGACCGCGCCGCCGCGATCACCGGCCCCATCTCCGCCGCGCTCAACTGCAGCCGGCGCAGCATCGCGATCGGGTCCGTCTCCCCCGCCGCCTTCTGATACACCGCCAGCTTCGCCGACGCGCTCATCAAAAGGTCCGCGTCGAACAGTTGCAGCTTGATCGCGTCCGCCCCCGCGTCCGCCGCCGCGTGCGCCATCTCCACCGCCCGCCGCGCCGACCCGTCATGGTTCACGCCCAGCTCGGCGATCACCAGCACATCGCGCCCGCTCGCCGCCCGCTCCACGACATCACGCCCGCCGATCTTCACGCCGTCCCCCCTGTCATCCCCGCCGCCAAACCCCCCGCCACACCCCCCGCCACACCGCGCAGCACCGCGTCCGCCACCACCACATCAATCTCCGAATCGATGTCCACCACCGCGCCCGCTTCCGTAATCACGCCGCGCCGATCCTTCCCAAAGAACCCGTGCGGCCCCGCCTGCACGCCCGCGATCTCGCCCATCAGCGCCGCGCGGCTGACCACCAGCACGCCCCCATCCGGCACATACGCCCCCGGCAAATCCTGCCGCCGATACACCCCGTGATTCAGCACCTCCCCCTCCCACGCCCGCACCTTGCCCCCATCCCCCTCCACCCGCGCCATCCACCACGGGTGCATCTTCCCCACCGGCGCGTACGACTGCACGCTGTCACACCCCGTCCGCTCGAACATCTCCACCGCGCGATCAATCAACCCGACCGGCCGCACCGGCACGTTCGCATACAAAATCACCACCGCCGACCGCGCATCCAGCCGCCAATCCCCGCGGCTCTCCATCGCCCGCACCGCGTGCCGCGCCGCATCATCCACCGTCGCGCGATCCCCCGCCAACTCCCCCGGCCGCTCCACACCGGCGCACCCGAACCCGCGCGCCATCTCCAACAGCCGCGCATCATCGCTCGACACGCACACCCGCGCCCCGCGCTCCGCCGCCGTCGCGCCAAGCCGCCCGCTCGCCAGCGCCGCCTCAACCGTCCACGCCGCGCACGGCTTGCCGCCCACCGCGCGCACGTTCTTCCCCGGCACGCCCTTGCTCCCCGCCCGCCCCAGAATCACACACACAGCGCTCAGCACGCTCATCCGCGCACCTCGCTGACGCCCAGCACCCGCACCGACTTCGCCAGCCGCGCCGCCGCATGCCCCGGCACCGTCAACGCACGAATCCGCTCCAGCCCGCCCCGCCCCGCCCCCCACTCACTCCGCGGCGGGTCGATCACCGCGCACCCCGCATGGTGCAGCCACCGGTGATAAAACGTCTCCACATCCCCATACGCCGCGTCACACCGCATCAGCCGCGGCACCACCAACAGCGGCCCCCGCGCATCCGCAACGTTCCCCGCCGTCAGCCGCGCCGCCAGCAGCTCCTCCACCCCGCCGCGCACCGCCGCAAAGTCCGCGCGCCCCGTGATCGCGCGATACGTCGCGTCCTGATCCGCGAACACATCCACACTCACAATCTCCGCCCCGCTCCCCGCCGCCGCCTTCACGCACGCTTCCACACCCGCCGCGCCCGCCACCGCGCGCAGCCCCGTACGCACATGCACCACCACGCCGCGTGCCCGCAGTGCATCCACCACCGCGTTAAGCACCCCCGCCGCCGCTCCCGCGCACGGCTCATCATCCCCCGTCCCGATCGTCACCAGCGCCACCTCGCCGTGCGCCATCACCGCACGCACGATCGCCGCCGCCTCCGCGCCCGCGCTCAGCACCGCCGCCGGCACCACCACCTCCCGCGGCGTGCACACATCCTCTCCCTCCCCCTCCGCTCTCCACCGCGCCACCACCACGCCCACCTCCGCCGCCTCACCCACCGCGCTCAGCACCTTCTCCGCCCGCGCCCGCCGCGCGGCGCTGTCCGCGATCAGCCGCTCGCCCGCGTCACGCACCGCCGTGTCCACACCAACACACCGCGCCGTCGCGATGAGATCCCCGATCGGCGCGAGGGGCGAGTACCCCAGCACCGCCCCCATCATCGTCCCCAGCACCGCCCCCGCCTCGGTCGCCCGATCCGCCGCCGGCCCGATCTGCCCCAGCAGTTCCGGCCCGAGCACACACCCCGCCACCCCTGGCGTCGCCTGCGAGAACGTCATCCGCATCGACGCCGGATCCTCCCAATACCGCTCCACCAGCCCGCGGCTGACCGCCACATCCACCATCACCCACGCCCCGCCCACCACCATCACCGCGCCGGCACCATCGCCCCCACACACCCGCCACAGCACCGCCGGATCGATCACCTCATCAAACACGCTCGCGTTCCCGATCCCGCCGCGCCAGCACGCCAGCGCCGGCGCCCGCGCCGCCCGCACCACCGCCCGCCGATACCGCGCCCGCGCATCCTCGACCACCTCGATCACATCCACACCATCCGCACCCGCACCCGCCCGTGCCGCCGCCGCTCGCGCCACCGCCGCCCGCCCCGTCACCACGCGCACGCGCCCAACCCCCACGCGCACCGCCCGCGCAATCGTCCGCGCCAGTACGCCCTCATCTTCCTCCCCATGCACCACCACCACATCACACACGCCGCGCGCTCGGGTACCCCCACGCTCCGCGTGGGGTGCCTCCGCCCCCTCACCCCTGACCTCTGACCGCTCGCCCCTCCCCGGCTCCCGCGTCACCCGCGGCCCGCCGCGCAGCGTCCGCACACAGTCATCCAGCATCGCCCCCAGTTCATCCGCCGCCTTCGCCAGCATCTCGACATTGGTCCGATCGCGCTCGGCCCGCCGCCGCTGCCGCGTCATCTCGTCCTGGTCCTTGTCCAGGTAAATCAGCCGATCGGCCTTCACCCGCTGGAACGTCCCCACCTGCGCCAGCATGTGCACCAGCCCGTACCCCGGGTCCTCGTCCATCGCCTCCCGCGTGACACCCTCGAGCGCCCCGATCACCCGATTCACTCGCGCCTGGTCGGCCTGATGTTCGATCACCTCGCTGAGCATCCCCTGCGCCCGCCGACTCGCCTGCCCAACCCGAAACACCTGCCCCCGCACCTTCTGCACCCGCGCCTCGAGCGCACGCATCACTTCACGAGCATCCCCACGCTCCGCGTGGGCCGCCTCCGGCTGCGCTCCGCCGCTCCCCCCCTGTCCCCTGACCTCTGACCTCTGTCCCCTGCTCCAAAAGGCCTCCACAAACTCTTCGAGCCGCATCGCCCGCGTGTGCTGTTTCCGCACGCCCCCTTCGCTCGCGTCGATCGTCGTCAGCCCGCGCCCGGCGTCCTGCTTGAAGTCGCGCTCGAACTGCGCCAGATACGCCGTCATCTGCTCATCCGTGAACACATCGCGCCCGAGCACGTCCGTCGCGCGCCGCAGGTGCGTCCCCATCCGCACGATCCGCTGCCATTCCAGCATCTCGAGCGTGTTGAACCCGTTGAGCTCCCCGCCCCACACCGTGTGAATCGCCGCCCCGTCGCCGTAATACTGCCCGTCAGTGAACCCCAGATCCTGCCCGATCAGCGCCACCGGGTCGCACCCAACATGCCGCGCGAAGTAGTACGCCAGGTGCGCCACCGTCGCCCCCGCCGCCAGCGCCCCCTTCTCCCGCGTCATCCACCCCCCGCCCTCGCCCAGCAGCCGATCCAGCGTCGCATCCCGCGGCGTCCTGACCTCCCCAGGCCACGCCTCCAGCACCGCCGGGTTCACCTTCGCCTCCGCGATCAGCGTGATCCCACGCACATCCTCCGCCGTCAACCCCTCATAAAACCGCCGGCTGATCTCGCTGTAATCCAGCGCCGTCACGTACTCCGGCCGGATCCCCATCTTCAGCAGCGACTTCAGCACCGTCTGCACCGCCACCAGCACAAACCGCTCGCGCACACCCTCGCGCTTGAGCACGTGCACGTTCCGCGCCAAACTCGGCCCCGCCGCGATCACGATCCCCGCGCGCCCCCGCGCCGTCCCGCGCAGGTCCGCCACGCCCCCGCTCAGCACGTACCGGTCCAGGTTCTGCGTCTGGTTCCGCAAGGTCTGCCGCACCTGCACCAGCGTCGTCAACACCGCCATCTTCGTCGCGTCAACGACCTCGCTCAGCCGCCGATAGAACACCCCGCCCGCCTCGCCGATGAGCCCCTTGCTCGGCGCATGCTCGACCAGCCCGACACCCATCCCCACCAGCCCCTCACACCCGCGCAGCGCCTCGCTCATCGCCCCGCGATCCTCCGCGTCCGTCAGCACGCGCAGGTTCGCCGACCCAAGCCACGCCGAGTGATCCACCCGCTCCAGCACCCCGCGCAGCACGTCGACATTCGGCTCGAACACCACCACCAGCCCGGCCCGGTCCACGCGCTTCGCCAGCGCCCGCACATGATGCCCCGCCCCGAACCCGCTCACCACCAACACCGCCGCCGAGCGGATATCCACCGACCCCGCCAGCCGCTCCGCCTCATCCCGCGGCCGCCTTCGGCTCGCCAGCGCCACGGGGGGGGGGGGGGGGGGGGGGGGGGGGGGGGGGGGGGGGGGGGGGGGGGG
>CAZTQN010000043.1:0-27077 GCA_964615765.1 uncultured Phycisphaeraceae bacterium | reverse complement strand
TCGCCGTAGGAGTCGGACCGCACGGTGAAGTCGAACGTGCCGACGGTGCCGGCCAGGTTGCACGGCGGCGTGAGCGTGCCGATCTCGACGACGGTCGCGTCGCCCTCGCCGATGAAGGGCACGTTGATGGGGCCGGTCGCCGAGAGCGTCCAGCCGGCGGGGACGCCGGTGATCGTCACGTCGACGTCGTGGGCGTTGAGGTCGCCCGTGTTGCGGACCGTCAGGCGGAGCAGCGTGGGCTCGCCGGGCGAAACGATCGTCGGAAGACGGGTGACGGTGAACTCGGGACCGATCGCGGGGACGAACCCGCCCGGGTGGGCCAGCGCGAAGGCGTCGGTCGCGCCGATGTCGTTGTCGATCGAGCCGAAGAGGTCGACCTTGAGGACGGCGGCCTGGCTCGCGGAGGAGAAGACCTGCTCGACGTTGTCGATCGTGAAGGCGCTCGCGTCGATCGTGGTGCCGTCGCTCTGGCGGTAGCAGAACAGGTCCATGTCCGTCAGCGTCTGGGCCGTGTACACGCCGGCGTTCAGCGTGACGAAGCGGTTCCAGACCAGCGTGGCCTTGGAGTTGGCGGGCATGGTGCCCTTGTAGAACTTGTGGTCGGGCGTCTCGGCGAGCGTGCTGGAGATGACGTTCGTGCGGTTGGTGTAGGCGGCGCCGAGGTCGAGGTAGCCCCAGCCGTAGGTCTGATTCCAAAGCGAGCCAGTAAACGCGCCGTCGTCGGCGGTGGTGTTGAGGGTGCCGCCGTCGGTCCACGTATCGGCGGAATTGATGAGGATGGCCTTGATGGGGAGCGGCGCGTCGGACGAGCGCGCGTCGGTCAGCAGCAGCACACCGCCGGCGACGTGCGGGGCGGCGGAGGACGTCCCGCCGAAGTCCGCCCAGTCAGCGACGCCGACCGTGTCCCAGTTGTTGTTGGCGGCGAAGGTGCCCGTGCCCGGAGCGGCGATGTCGGGCTTCTTGCGCCCGGCGATCGTGGGCCCGCGGCTGGAGGAGGCGGTGATGCGGTCGTTGGCGCGGTTGGTGTCGTCGAAATCCTCCATGTTGGCGACGACCAGGCCGTTGTAGATGCCCGCGGGCTGCGTCAGCGTCTCGGCCGCGCTCCCGAGGTTGCCGGCGGACTTGGTGTACAGCGCGCTCTGCGTGCGGATGGTGTAGTCGATGCGCGTCTCGGTCGCGGTGTAGTCGGCGACCGACGGCGCGTTGGCCGGGATCCCGAACGACCCGTTGACGACTTCCGGGTCGCTGGTCGCGGTGACGAACATCCAGTCGAGCGAGACGGCGACGTCGTTCCACGACGTGTTCAGATAGGTATCGACACCGAAGGCCATCCCGCGGTTGGTGGCGTCGCCGCCGACCATGATCGAAGCGACGGCGGTGCCGTGCCCGTCGGAGTCTTCCGTGCCCATGCCGGGAGCGTTGAGGAAGGTCTTGCCGGCGAAGGTCGGATGGTTCTGGTCGATGCCGGAGTCGAGCTGGGCGCCGTCCCAGATGCCGCCGTCGATCCCGTTGGCCCAGAAGCCGGTGGTCAGGCCGAGCGAGATGGCCTGCTGAGCCAGTTCGCCCTGGCCGGGAGCGTTGAGGCTGATCTGCGCGACGGCGGGGTCAGCCGCGAGGGCGTTGACGGCCGCCGCGGGCAGGTACACCGACAGCCCGGCGTTGCCCGTGAGACGACCGCGGACGGTCCCGCCCATCGCCTGAACCTGGGCCTCAAGCCGCTCCTGGGCCGCGACGATCTGCGGAACCACGCGGGCCAGCGTCTCTTCGCGGATCGACGTTGAGATCGCCTCGGCCTCCTGCTTGATCTTGGCCCGCTCGTCGGCGAACGGGTCCTGACCCGGCTCGGCCAGCAGGTTCATCGAACGCAGCCAGCTCTCGCGGGCCGCCGGGTTGGAGAGGTCGGGCGTGAAGTCCTTGGCCTGCAGTTCGGCGCGGCGAGCGTCGAGCGCGGCCTGACGCGGGGCGTGCTCCGCCTCGACGGCCTGACGGACCGCTTCGTACGGGTTGTCGGCCAGCGTGATCACCACCGGCACCTGGCCGGCCACGCCGCGACGCGTCAGGTCGCTCAGCGCCGCGTCGATCTTGGGGGCCGGGTTGGCGTTGCACCAGGCTTCGAACCCGGCCCGGTCGAGCTCGAGCCCTTCCGAGCGGTAGGTGAGCACTTCGCGATCACCGACCATCGACTTGGTCACGGTGAACACGCGTCCGTTGGGCGTGTCGACCTGGCCCGCGCCCAGGACCTGCGGGACCGGGGCGGCGGCATCGGCGGCGTGAACCGTGTGCGCGAAGTGTGCGAGCGAGACGGCGGCTCCGGCCGCGAACATCAGCGTGCGAGTCTTCATGATGCTTCCTGTCTTCCTGTGGGTGTGCGGGGAGGCGGTGGAGGCGAGCGGCGGCGTTGAGGCCGGCCGGTTCGCCAGAGCGAGACTTCGCTCCGTGTCCACTCCGGAGTGTGCCGCTGGTTCTCGCACCTTGTTCGCGAATTGTTGCGCGCGCACCGGAAAACTCGGGCCCGACCGGTTTGGGCGACGCCCGCGTGCTGGTTGGCTGGCGTAGGAAGTGCCGTATCTGCTGGCGTCAGCGGCGGTTGCCGCGTTCGAGCACGTCGCAGAAACGGTCCATGAGCGTGGCCTTGCTGAGGCTGGTGGCGACGACCTGTGCCGCGCGGCCCCCCATTTCGGCCAGACGCGTGCTCGGGGTATCGACCATGGCGCGCAGGGCGGCGACGCAGGCGTCGACGTCGCCGTGCGAGACGAACCAGCCGATCTGGTTTTGTTCGATCAGGTCGGAGACGTGGCTCGGGCGCGGGCCCAGGCCCAGCACCGGGCGGCTGACGGCCATGGCGCCGTAGACCTTGCACGGGTGCACGATGCCGACGACGTCGTTCCCGATGCTGACGACGTGGCAATCCGCCGCGGAGAGCGAGTACTTCAGTTCGCTCAGCGGCTGATAGGGCAGGCTGACGATGTTGGTCGCGCCGGCGGCGATGCGCTCGTCGACTTCCTTTTTGCCGCCGCCGCCACCGATGCAGTAGAAGACGATGCGCGGGTCGTCCTTGAGTCGTTCGGCGGCATCGAGCAGGGTCTTGAGGGGGTTGGCGGGGGAGTGGTTGCCGGAGTACATGACGACGAACTTGCCGTCCATGGCGTGCTTGGCGCGGAAGGGGTTGTCGGCGTGCTTGATCGCGATGATCTCGTCGGCGTGCGGCCAGGGGGGCATGATGTCGGTCTTGGCGGCGACGTTGGGGACGCCCTTGCGCTCGACGCGCTCAAGCATGAAGCGGTCGAGCATGACGATGCTGGCGGCGCGGCGGAGGATCATGCGGTTGAACAGGTCGAACACGCGGACCGGGGCGGAGCCTTCGCGGAGTTTGCCGAGCGCGACCATCTGGTCCGGGTTGAGGTCCATGAGCCAGTACTTGACGGGGGCGCGCTTGAGGCGGCTGAGCAGTGCGCCGGCCACGCCGCAGAACGGCGGGCTGGTGGAGACCATGATCCCGCTGATGCGCGGGAGAAAGAGGGCGCGGAGGACGGCCTGGATGAGGAACAGCCACTGAGCTACGAGGCGGACGGCGATGGAGGATTTACCGAAACTGGAGAAGGGGAGGCGGCGGACGTCCACGCCGTGGAGCGTTTCGCGGCGGGGGTAGGTCTTGGAGGGATCGTCGTACCCGTTGGCGGCGGCGTAGACGACGACGTGATAGCCGCGGCGGGCCATTTCCTGAGCCGCGTCGGCGACGTGCTGCCCCACGCTGGCGGGGTCGGGCACGTAGACCTGGGAGATGATGAGGAAGAGGGGTCGGGAAGAAGGGCCGGTCATGGGGCCAAGGGTAGAGAGGCGGGGCCGGAGGGGACGGGTGGGAGGAAGGAAGGCGGCGGCGGGCGCGGGGATGGGTGGAGTGTTACGGGCCGGCGGAGAAGGTGAGCGCGGCGCGGGCGTGTTTGGCGGCCGCCGCGGGGATGGCGGGACGATCGGCGTGCGGATGAGGTTGGCCTGACGGCTGAAGCGGCGCGGTGGATGAGGCGGCCGGGGCGGAGACGGTGGCCGGCGGCGATGGCACGTCGGCGGTGATCGGTGAGTTCGGTGAGTTCGGGGTGCTCGGGGTGCTCGGTGTGCTCGGCGTCAGCGGGCTGGGCGGGGTGGCCGGGGTGGCCGGGGTGGCCGGGGTGGCGGCGGAGGTTTCAGCAGGGGCGGGGATGTCGCGGCGTGCGGAGGGTGCGTTGGCTGCGCGAAGTGCGGCGGGTGCAGCGGGTGCGGTGGGCATGGCGGCGGCGAGGCCGTCGGCGTGCGGGAGGGGCAGCCGCGCGATGCGGTTGAGGAGTTGGATGGAACGGCGGGCGCCGTCGCGGGCGCGGCGGTGTTCGGCGACAGCGTGGGAGTCGGTCGGCCGAACGGGCTGACGGCTGATGTGCTCGCGATAGTCGTCGATGACGCTGAGGAGCGTGGAGACGGCAGAGGCGAGGAAGTTGGTGGCGATGAGGCGGACGCGGGTGACGGCGGCGGCCTGGATGGCGGCGATGCGGGTCGCGATGTCGGGGCGGGCCATCCAGAGCGTGAGGGCCTCGATGGAGGTATCGAAGGAGTTGGCGACATCGCGCAGGGTGATGTCGGGGTCGGCGAGGGCGTCGAGGACGCGGTCGGCGACGAGGGGGTCGGGGGCGAAGGATGGGGCCGCGAGTACCGGCACGGTAGGAGAGTGTACGGTTGGGTTTTGACCGGGTCAAGAGGGAGGGGGACAAAGACTCAACCCAGAGGGCTGGTAATTCGCCCGAGGTTCCGCTCCCGCGAGAGAAGCCGAGTTCGAGGCGGGCGTGGGCGGCAAAACTGCCGTCTACATGGCCCGCTGGGTCAACACCCGCGGCGAAATGGGGCTGTGGTCGGACGTTACGACGGCGACGGTGGCGGCGTAAGGCTCCGCGGCTCAGCGGAAGGCAAAGGCAGTTCACCACAGTGGCACAGAGCACACAGAGGCGGCCACCTGATTCCGCCCCGAAGGGGCGCGGGGGTGTAGCCACGGGTGGAGCGCAGCGCAACCCGTGGAATCGATCGTGTTCTCTCGATCCTGCCCCGGAGGGGCAGGGGAGGTGGCAGACCTGACAACCGCGGAACCGCCGGGACGGCCTGATGCGATCACCTACTCGCCTGCTTTGTCGTTCAGCGAGTCAAAGAGACGGTCAATCTCAGCATCGCCTCCGGTCATTCGGTCGACTGATCGGGAGCCCCGCCAGTCGTCGTCTTCGTCGCGGTCTGGCCCTTCTTCGCGACGCTGCAACTCTCTCAGCCTTTCTTCGAACCTCGTGTTCTCGGAATCTAGAGACAAGCCCCAACCCTGGGCGACCTCCTGAACCTCGTCATACCACTGTTGCAAATCAGAAGATGTCTCGGCGTGGTCAATGGCCGTGTCGACCTCCTCCAAGCAGAAAGATTCCGCTCGCTGCGCCCAATCGTCCATCTCTTCTTCATCAAAGAGGTTCTCGTTGTGCTTGACAAACCGTGTCCACGCCGCCCAGTCGGTCGAAGCTGGCAAATCGGACAACCGCTTGTCAATGAGCACCAAAAACGACTTGATCAACAGTTCAACCCCCTCGTCACGAGGGAACGCCCCGAGCACGTCCGTCAGAAATCCGCAACACTCCAAGGTGGCCGCCCGTTCGGCTTCGCCACTGGCCACCATTTCACTTGCAAGTTCGCAACAAAGCGACAGGATCTTGTCCGACCCGTACTTCTTCGCCCACGCGGCAACCTGGGAAAGCCTAGCGCCCACATCCGCACCAACGCGAACCAGTCTCATCTCTCCATCGGCACGGTACTTCACGAGTTGGTAGGTTCCGGTTGTTGCCCCGAGCGTCCGGCGAATCGCTTCCTGCAGAACGGCGTCGTAAGGTAGCAACCCGCTTGGGTGGGCACCGACCCTGCCGTCAGAAGCCAAGCAGACAAGGCAGGAGACTTGTTCGAAGTGAACGGCGCAATGAAGCAACGACCGCCGCACGTCGATATCGGCGACGATCCGCCTTCGTACATAGTCCTTTATAGAGGGGTTGTGAAACTCAACGGCTGTTTCTGACTGAGCTCGCCTGCTCCGAGTAAACGATCCCTCAAGCTGCTTCATCGCCTCGTGAAAAACTTTCTTGTTCTCGATCGAGGACGCCTCCCTCGATTCGATGCCTCGAAGACGTGCCCACACCGCGCGAAGCTCAACAAGACCAAGCCAGCCCTCGATCGAGCCGAGCGAGAACAGGATCGCTCTAGCATCTACGCCGATCTGATTGTCGAAGGCATGTTGCCACAATTGTGCGGGGTCGTCCAGGACCTGCACAAACCTATCGACAAAGCCCTCAGGCGGCACTCCTGACGCTCCGGCACCGAGAGTCATCCACTCCACGATGCGAGGGCTGTATCCCGTGTGGTCAATGATGCGACGGTAGCCCCTTGCTCTCAGCAAGGCGCCGGCGTATTCGTGCGAAAGGCCAGAGAAATACACATGATTGTACAGAATTCTGGCGCGGTGGCCCCGCGTGTAGT
Organism: uncultured Phycisphaeraceae bacterium; assembly: GCA_964615765.1. Taxonomy (GTDB): domain Bacteria; phylum Planctomycetota; class Phycisphaerae; order Phycisphaerales; family UBA1924; genus CAZTQN01. The sequence continues at coordinate 20,555 of CAZTQN010000043.1, read as the reverse complement.
CTTCAACAGTGACGATGCACTTCGCTATGTCGAGATCGGCACGGCTTAAGGGTTCGTATACCCGCTTGGCGTCTTCAAGGATGTACTCTCGCGTTGTAAAGATGACCTTCAGATGCTTCGCGCGTCGCGACTCGGCCAGCAAGCGGGCAATTCCTCGGTCCTCGTTCTTCCCGAGCCGTTCGCTAATGCTCGATTGGCCCAGGAAGTCGTCGTAGTACACGACTTGCTTCTTCGCGAGGTCTAAGGCTTCGAACGCCTCTTGTACGTCGTCGCGAACCGCAATCAACTCGTAGCCCTCTTCCATCAGGCGCGTGACCAGAACTTGTGCCAGGGTGGTTTTCCCGATTCCTGGAATGCCTGAAAGGATGCAGTGGTTGTGCTTGGCGAGTATGTCCATCGCTGCGACATAGGCGCCCGTCTGCACGTACAGGGACATCTTGCGCTCGATGTCCTCCTTCGTCATCGCATTCCACACGCCGGTGCCGTGTCGAAGCACTCGCTGGAGCACGGGAACGCTCGTCAGCCAAAGCTTGTAGTGGGCCGTCTCGACGGCCGGGTGCCTTCGGAGAAGCGCGTTGAAGTCATCCTTTCCGTAGATGTCGTTCACACCTTTGCAGTGTGGCGCAAGGGAAGCCAGCAGTTCTTCCTTGTTCTGCGGGGTCAGGCCCAGCGAAGTGGCCAGAATAAACCGCGACGGCTTGAGCTTGGCGAGCTTCGGCAGTTCTTCAGCGGTGAGTTTGGACTTCAGGTTGGCGTACTTGGAGCGGCAATAGTGCTTGCATTGCACCAGCGTGCTGCCGTGAATACGAGCGCCGTGCAAGAGGTCGATTCCGGCGTCCCGCCCTTTGGCAAATGGCTGAAATGCCACTCCCAGTTCTGCGCCTAGCAAGTCGCAGGCGAGATCCTCAAAGTCGGCGTCCGACAGGCTGTGAAACGTGTACTCGGACATCTTGTAGTCAGCAGATTCTACGATAACGCATCAGACAGCGTTTGCCGGGGCTGCCGCCCCCGGCACCCCCGCTCAAGGCACTCGGAGCGGACGACCAGCGCGGCGGGCGGTCTTCCTTTGGGCGGGGAGCGGTGCGGACAGGGCGGCACGCCCTTTCTGCATCAGCGAACGAGACACCCAGGCAGGATGGACTCACCTGTGAGTCGCGCGGGGGTCGGCATATGGGTGCTTTGGAACGCCTCCCGCAGGGCTCCTCCGCCCCTGCCGGGGCGGGCCGGGCTGAGTCACGGTGTCCACCGGTTGCGCTGCGCTTCACCCGTGGCTACAGCCCGGCGCCCTTTTGGGGCGGTTGATTCAGGGTGACATGCCGCGGGGTGGGGTGTGCGCTTGGTTTAGCGCGTGCGGGACTTGGGCTTGGCGGGTTTGGTGGCGGAGGGCTTCGCGGCTGCGGGCTTGCCGGCGGCGCCGGTCTTGCCGTTTTTGCCTGCGGCGTGCTTGGCGGAGCCGTTCTTGGCCGCGCCGTTTTTGGTGGGCTTGGTGAGGCTGGGGGAGGAGATGGATTTGCCGGAGCCGTATTTGGCGAGGTATTCGCCTTCGATCCATTCGAAGGTTTTCTGCATGCCGTCGCGGAGGCGGGTGGAGGGTTCCCAGTCGAAGTACTTCTTGATGCGGGCGTTGTCGGAGTTGCGGCCGCGGACGCCCTTGGGGGCGTCGAGCTTGTAGGAGCGGTTGAGTTTGATGCCGGCGATTTCTTCGGCGATGGAGACGAGCTGGTTGATGCTGACGAGTTCGGAGGAGCCGAGGTTGAGGGGCTCGAGCATGTCGGAGGCGGTGAAGAGCTGGATGCCCTTGACGCAGTCATCGATGTACATGAACGAGCGGGTCTGCTCGCCGTCGCCCCAGATTTCGATGTCGTGCTTGCCGGAGTGCTTGGCGGTGATGACTTTTCGGCAGATGGCGGCGGGGGCCTTTTCGCGGCCGCCTTCCCAGGTGCCGAAGGGGCCGTAGACGTTGTGGAAGCGGGCGACGCGGGTCTGGAGCTTGAAGTCTTCGCGGAAGTGGCGGCACATGCGTTCGGAGAAGAGTTTTTCCCAGCCGTAGCCGTCTTCGGGCATGGCGGGGTAGGCGTCTTCTTCCTTGAGGGCGGTGACGTCGGCGTTGGTCTGCTTGTCGGCGTTGTAGACGCAGGCGGAGGAGGAGTAGAAGAAGCGGGCGACGCCGGCCTCGTTGGCGGCCATGAGCATGTGCGTGTTGGTGAGCACGCTGAGCATGCAGAGGGCCTTGTTGTTCTCGATGAAGCCCATGCCGCCCATGTCGGCGGCGAGCTGGAAGACCAGGCCGTCTTCGGCGCCCTTGAGGGCGCGGCGGCAGTTGTCGAGGTTCTTCAGGTCGCCCTTGTCGCCGGCGATGTTTTTGGCGCCGCGGTTGACGCGGTACCACTCGTCGAGGGGCTTGATGTCGACGGCGCGAACGTCCCGAAAGCCTTGGCGGAGGAACTCAGCGACCAGGGCCCCGCCGATGAAGCCGCCGCCGCCGCCGACGATGACCGGCTGGTCCTTGCGGAACTTGACGAGTTTGGCGGGCTTGACGGCGGAGAAGGGGATGGTTTCGCTGTGCATGAGGGGTGCCTCGTACGGATGGCCGGTTGACGGGGTGGGTGAACGGTATCGCGGGATCGGTGCATCGGACAGAGAAGGCCGCGACGTGACCCGGCTGAACGGCCCGAGAGAGCGGGCGTGCCGCGGGGGCTGGCGGGGGGGAGCGGGGGCGAGCGGGAGGGTGGGTGGTACGACCGGGGCCCGGGGTGGAGTTCGCGCGGGGTGGCGAACCGATGCGGCGCGAGGCCAGCGGCGGGCGGGTTGCTCGCGCGTCAACCCGCACGGACCGCCGACGATGCCCATTTTCCATGTGGGCGGGCGCGGGGAATGAGCCGGACGGCGCGGGAAAAAGAGACCGGGCCGGCGCGTGATCGCGCCGGCCCGGGTCGTGATATCCCCACGTTCGGATTCTGACAGGTTAGCGGCGGCGGCGGGCGGCGAGGAGGCCGCCGAGGAGGAGCGTGCCGAGAGAGGCGGGGGCCGGGACCTGATTGATGAACGACTCGCTGCCGCCGTTGGCGAAGCCCTGGACGTGGATGCCGATTCGGAGGTTGGTGCCGGCGTTGAGGGCGGCGACGGTGTCGGCGAAGTTGACGCCGGAGAGGAGGTTGAAGGTGATGGTGAGCGATTCGCCGGGGTTGACGCCGTTGGGCTGCGCGGGGGGGTTGGAGTCGGCGGAGAAGCCGGCGGTGGCATCGAAGGCGGGGTTGGCGTTGTTGCCCGAGGGGAGATTGCCGGGGGAGGCGCCTTGGGAGAAGCTGACGCCGGAGCTGGAGGTGATGAGGGCGATGCCGAGGAGGGTGCCGTCGTCGAAGTAGACGTCGGTGATCGACATCGCGGCGGGGCCGGCGTTGTTGAAGGTGAAGGAGACCTGGTTGGCGTTGGGACCGGCGTTGACCGTGACCGAGAGCTGGCTCTGGCCGGCCTGGGTGTTAGCGACGGTATTGGCGGTGACGGGGAAGAACCCGTAGGTCTGCCCGAATGCGGCGGGGGCGGACAGGGCGACGGCGGCGGACGCCGCGCAGACAAGCGCACGAATGAACATCTTTCTCTCTCCGTTTTGGAAGGCGATACTTACACCGCTATTGGGGGGTGTCAAACGGGAAGCCGGAGATCGACGCAAGATGGCACTTCCCGGACCACGCGGGGAGCGATGGCCGGTCGGTAACCACGACGGTCGCCGGTTTAGCGGCCGCCGAGGGCCGAAAGTCCGGAGCGTGTCCGTCTTTTGAGGTGCGGGGCCGGTGTGTGTGGCAGTTGGTGCAGGCGGCCTAGCCGACGTGCCGAAACATGCGGTTCCGGTAGGGCACACGCGCGGCGAACTCCGAGTTGAACTGACGAACGAGCTGGTAGTTCGTTTCGCGGATCGCGCTAGCGGTGATCGGGGTAACGGTCATGTTGCCTGCGTCGTCGAAGTCAGCCGGTGAACCGTCGTTCCAATCGGGGGCGAACAGGTAGAACGCCGTGGCACCTTCCAGGCAGCAGTTGATCATGTACCGTACGAGAAATGGAATGCACTCCAGGCGGCGACGGACATCTGTTCCCGCGGGCTCCTGCGGAGACTGCCGCCACCCGACGGAGATGCTTGGCACTAGGGGCTTGTCGGGTGCCGCCCGGGCGCACGCCCGAACAACCTGCGTCTGCACGTCGAGAACGAGGCGTTGGACGACCTCGCTGGCTGGGTCGGGAGCGGCGATCGAGGGATAGCTCGTCCAGGGTGTGTAGCCCGCTGGCTGATACACCTGCAGCCAGTTCCAGAGAGATTCCCAGCCCAAGTTCTGCGCGTAGAGATCCGGATTTACGTTGTACCGTCCGGCCGGAACGTCACAGTAGTTTTTAGGGATCTGAACGCCGATCGAGAGATCCCCACCAAGCAGGTGTAGCCGCTTCGTCGGAAGAAGAGGCGCTTGGTGGTCCTGTGTGGCGCAGTACACGTCCCATTCACCGCAGAGCATGTCGGCACCAAACACCGCTTGAAACGGCTCAAAGATCGCTTCGGCCATCGCGTCCGCGAAGTTCGCGGTAACGGCGGACGCAGCGAGGTGGAGGGCCTCCCAGTTGACGGGGTCATAGCGACCACCGGTGGGAGCGGTTGTGACGAGCGGGCTGTTCGGGTTCAACACTCCGCCGTCTTGATTCTTGGTACGAACCGAACGCCAAGCGTCGAGCGTCTGGCTCCGCGTGAGATTTTGACCGCCGTCTGCCACTTCCACGAAGCCGTTGCCTGGAGTGGGGAAGGGAGCACTCTGGTTAGTCAGCCCGTACGGCCCGTACCCTGACACATCGCCACGAGTTTCGATGTTGCACAGCAGCAGGCTGGGCAAAGGCAAAGATGCGGCCTCGAGAGCGGTACGCATGCTCTCGAACGCCCCCGTCGTAGACGCGGTGCCAGCAAAGTACGATTTGCAGACAGCCGTGCCGTTGGGACGAAACAGAACGGGTTGGCTGGTAAACCTGTTCCCGTTGTTGGGCCAAATATAGCCATCATCGACGTTCCGACAGAGCGTGATGGCACCGCTCTGGCCGGGGGGGCCGCCCTCAAACCTGGGATTCTCAGCGTCAATGCCCGCCAGAAGAATCGCATACTCAAGCGGCTTGAACTTATCCAAAAACCGCTTCTCAAATCTGCGCGAGTATGCAGACACCATGCGCACCAAGCCGACGCCGCACTCATCGCTTGCCGGAAAAGGGTTGAAGAACGTATAATCTCCTTCATCGGCGAGCGGTGCCGGCGGCGAAGCCACCCGTCGAAATCTCACCTCGTAACGCATCATTGGCCAAGTGTTTGGCAGATCCCACAGAAAGTCCGGACCAGCGACTGGCAATTCGCCCACCGTCTTCGGCGGATTAGTGCCCACCTCCACGTGTATTTGAGGCAAAACCACACTGCAGGGTGTGCGGGCAAGGCGACCCGGTCGGGAAATGACGCACCGTGTGTTCATGCATTGACTCCTGGGATCATTATTCATCGTCTCCTGCGTCCCAGAGCGACGAACGAGATTGTGGCGAGTGCCAGCACGCTTGATGGGGCAGGGACGATCATGCGGAATGCAACCCTTCCCTCCACGGGCGAGACCGGAGGTATGAGGTCGAGAGTCGCCGCGCCAAAGGAAAGAGAATAGGTCCGACCCGGGAGAAGCACCCCGAAGAACGGTCCACTCGGCGTTGGCGTCACCGTGCTGATGCCGAACACGACTGATGAGGTCGACAGGTCCGTAAGTTCCATCCCGATGGTTGCTCGACCTTGCCCGCCGACAAGCGATCCAGCGTCGTAGTAGACGGCGAACGGCTGTGGAACGCTCACGGAGAACCGCGCAGCCACGTTGGATCCCGCACTGACCTCGGAAACGGAAGGGAAGAACGCCGCCCCCAGCGGGCGCTGAGCACGAAGAACCGCGTCAGCCTCGATACGGTCCGTGCGAAGAATGGAACGCTGATAGACGTACGCGCTCGGGACTTCTCCAGCGGCGTTCGGGCTTCCGAGGATTGCAGATCGACTCGCTTCGAAGTCTGCGAAGAGCGACACGGGCACCTCGAGCCCGCCACCCACGCTTGCGGGCGCCGCGATGTTGATGCCGCGCGACGCGGATGAATAGATCAACTGTGCGGTGCTTGAATCAGAGACGAACAGAACCGCGAAGCTGACCAATAAGTTCAACGCTTTCACAAGCATCGCAATGCTCCTTGCCATGACACATGCCTACACGAACTTGATCTGGAGCGCCGCGCCATCCGCACCTGGCAAGTAGCTGAGGGCACGTTCCACGCCGATAACAAAGTACTCGTATCCGTCACAGTCCCAAGCATGTGCGGTATTGTTGGGGATCGTCGCCCGGTACTGGTTGAACACGCTCGGGCTGTTCGGGTCTGGAGCGGCGAACGTGCGCGAGTCTTGCAGTACGTCGGTGGCGAGAAGCACTGAAGCGTCACCGTTGAGATTGCGGAGCACTGAGAACTTGCTTTTATCTGTCCCATCTCCTCCGAACACGCGGATGACTGGCGACACATCGGGCTGTGTGTTCTCGGCGTCGTACGGGTAAATCAGACGGGCACGCATCGTTGTTCCGAGCGGGTTGGTGGAGCTTGTGGCGCGGCGGAACATCAGCCGGGTGGAGTTGGTGATCAGCGACGCGGTCTCGATCACCCCTTTGCTGTTGGTCGTGTCCTTCAAAGCCAGACCGGCGCCCGTGCCTGGGACAATCACCGACAGCCAAGGAGAGAGGCCCGCAACCGGGACAACCGGGATCGCTGCCGGCGTTGCGGGAGAGAACGGGACAGTGAACGCTGACACGGGTTTGCCTCCTTGGCCAGTGATTTTTCTCGAATGTCGTCAGTACTCCTCCTGATACGCCGCGCCCCCCCCCCGAACGGATGCATGATTTTTCATGAAGGTTCAGATTTTCTTCAGCCGGGGCTCAGGCCAGCCGGCGTGCGGCCTCGATCAGGCGGGCGTGGACTTCGGCGGGGGCGCCGACGATGCCGCGGTTGTTGTCGAGGCCGCGGCCGAGGGCGAAATCGAGGGGGCGGTTGTCGAGGTCGGTGACGGTGCAGCCGGATTCGGTGAGGAGGAGGGCGCCGGCGGCGTGGTCCCAGATGCGCTCGGTGTAGTTGGCGCGGGGGATGCGGAGGTAGATGTCGGCCTCGCCGCGGGCGACGACGGCGTATTTGCACTGGCTGTCGATGCGGACGGGCGGGGCGACGCCGGCGGGCCAGGCGCGAGCGACGAGGGACTGCGAGACGTCTTGGCGCGTGTGGGAGGATTCGACGCTTTCGGCGACGACGACGGGGCGGGCGAACGCGACGCCGGGGTGGGCGATGTCGGTCTCGATGGTGGCGTCGGGGTTGTTGGGCGGGTCGTAGTGCATCATGGCGCCGGAGCCGCGGACGGCGGAGAAGAGCGTGCCCGGGGCGCAGCCGGCGGGGGCGGGGGCGGGGGGCTCGGCGAGGGAGCGGGGGCCGAGGCGTGGGCAGCCGAGGACGCCGAGTTCGACGACGCCGCGGCGGATGAAGGCGAGGGCGACGCAGTACTGGTCGCCGCGGACGAAGCCCTTGGTGCCGTCGATGGGGTCGAGGGTCCAGAAGCCGGCGTCGGCGGTGTGGTCGGGCTCGGCGACGCCGAGGTCGATGGCGTCGAGGACTTCGGCGGCGGAGGCGTCGGGCCAGACGTCGGCCTCAGCGAGTGCGCGGAGTACGGCGGAGAGATGTTCGGCGTGCTGAGGCTCGCGGAGGTAGCCGGCGGACTCTTCGCCGACGAGGCGGATGTCGCCGAGGGCTTCGCGGAGGATGCCGGCGACGATGGCCTGGCTGGCGAAGTCGGCGATGGTGACGGGGGAGCGGTCGGACTTGGTCATGGCCCCGCCGCCGGGCCCGAAGGAGGCGCGGCGGGACTGGACGTAGTCGCAGACGCGCATGGCCTGACGGACGGCGTCGAGGGCGAGGTCGAGGAGATCGGCGGAGTCAGTACGGGGGTCGGGGTCGGGCACGGGCGAGGCTACGCGCCCACGGCGGGGCGTGCGATCAGCCGGCCCGTCGGCGGCTGGCGGGGGCGGTACGACCGGTGGTCAACCCGTCCAGCCGACGGTTGGTCTCGATGGCCTGCGCGACGGCGCGGCGGATGGCGCGCGTGATTCGGCCGCGATCACGCATGATCTTGCCGGGGTGGTCCGGAGGCAGGTGCTCACTCCGCTTCATGGGCAATATTAGCCAACCGCGCGAACCTGAATCGATCGACCTGGCGAACGAGCTCGCGGTCCCCGTGCGCGATGACGACCGGGCGCGGGCCGGAGTTGTCGTACACGGTCCAAGATCTCGCCAGCGGCATGTACAGGCGGAACAGGTTGGCCGCGGAACGATGAAATCTGCGGCGGATCGTGTCCTGCGGCACTGCGTGCCCTCCCCGCATATACCGATTGGCGACTCGTGCGATCGCAAGTTCCGGAGACTCCAGCGCGACATACACGAGGTGCAACTCGTACCCCGAGGCGACCAGACCGAAGAGCCACGCGGCGGTGAGGCGGCTGGAGAGGGTGGATTCGAACGCGAAGTGCTCGCGCGCCGCGGCGAGGGTGCGGAGGCGGGCGAGCATGATCCGTCCAGCTTCGACCGCGGCGGCGTTGGGGTCGAACGCGGAGAGTCCGGCGGCGATGGTGTCGGCATTCACGAAGTGCATGATCCCGACGGTGCGCTGGAGCAGTTCGCGGGCGATGGTCGATTTGCCCGCGCCGTTCGGGCCGCCCAGCACGATAACCACGGGCGGGAGCGATGATCGGCGGGCTGTGCTTTTTCGCGGCATGGTTCGCTCCGCCGTCAACGGATGGTTGCCCCTGCCTCCACTCACGTCCGGCCGTCGCCGTATTCTTGCCCGATGTCATCCGCCCCACCGCCCCCGGCGGCTTTGCCCGCGCAGCCGACCGTCGGCGTCATCGGTCTTGGCTATGTCGGGCTGCCCGTTTCGCGCGCGTTTGTGGACGCGGGGCTGACGGTCGTCGGCTATGACGTTGACCCGGCGAAGATCGAGTTGATCGCGCGGGGCGAGAACTACCTCAAGCACCTGGGTGCGTCGTTCGTGCGGGATATGCGCGCGACCGGGCGATTTTCCGCCACGAGCGATTTCTCGACGCTGGCGCGGCCGGATGCGATCATCATCTGCGTGCCCACGCCGCTGGGGACGCACCTGGACCCTGATCTGAGTTACGTCGAGCGGACCGGCGAGGCGATTGCCAAGTGTCTGCGGCCCGGGCAGATCATCGTGCTGGAGTCGACCAGTTATCCGGGGACGACGCGGCGGGTGCTGCTGCCGATTCTTGAGCGCACGGGCTTGAAGTGCGGGCCGGGCGGGTTTCTGATGGCGTTCAGCCCCGAGCGCGAGGACCCCGGGCGGACCGATCACACGACGCGGACGATCCCGAAGTTGGTGGGCGGGATCGACGCGGCGAGCGGAGCCGCAGCCAGCGCGCTGTACCGGCGCGCGTTTCAGACGGTCGTGCCGGTGTCGTCGGCGGAGGTCGCGGAGGCGGCGAAGATTCTCGAGAACACGTACCGCGCGGTGAACATCGCGCTGGTGAACGAGATGAAGCCGCTGCTGGGGGCGATGGGGATCGACATCTGGGAAGTGATCGACGCGGCGAAGACCAAGCCGTTCGGGTTTCAGGCGTTCTATCCGGGGCCGGGGCTGGGGGGGCACTGCATCCCGATCGATCCGTACTACCTGGCGTGGGCGGCGCGGGAGTTGGGGATGCCGACGCGGTTTATTGAGCTTGCGGGCGAGATCAACCATCGCATGCCGCGGTATGTGGTGGAGAAGTTGACTGACGCGCTGAACCGGCGTGGGCGGGCGGTGCGCGGGTCGCGCGTGCTGGTGCTAGGGCTGGCGTACAAGCCGAACATCGATGACGTGCGCGAGAGTCCGAGCTTCGAGATCATCGAAGCGCTGCGCGACCTCGGGGCGGAGGTGAACTACAACGACCCGCACGTGGCCCGCACGCACCGGATGCGCCGGCACGATCTCAACATGACGTCGACGGCGCTGACGCCCGAGACGCTTGCAGGGCACGACGCGGTGGTGATCTGCACGCATCACGACGCGTACGACTGGGCGCTGGTGGCGCGGCACGCGCGGCTGATCATCGACACGCGCGGCGTGATGCGCGGGCTGCGGGCCAGCGGGGCGTGTGCGGGCGAGGTTGTGGACGCGTGAGCGCGGGCGCACAGCCATTTTCGTGGGGCGGGCAGCGGGTGCTGGTCACCGGCGGGGGCGGGTTCCTGGGGTCGGCGGTGGTGCGGGGGCTGCACGGGCGCGGCGTGGATGACCGGAGCGTGCTCGCGGCCCGCTCGCGCGCGTTCGATCTGACGACGCGCGAGGGTGCGCGGCGGGCGCTGCGCGAGACGTTTGACGGTGCGGGCCCGACGCTCGTGGTGCACTGCGCCGGGGCCGTCGGTGGGCTCCAGGCCAACAAGGACCAGCCCGGGCGGTTCTTCTTCGAGAACGCGGCGATGGCGATGAACCTGATCGAGGAGTTCCGCCTGGCGGGGCTGATCGATCGCGGTGCGATGTTCGTGCAGGTGGGGTCGATGACGTCGTACCCGGCGCATGCGCCGATCCCGTTTCGCGAGGAGAGTTTGTGGACGGGGTATCCGGACGCGGCGAGCGCGCCGTACGCCGTCGCGAAGCTGGCGGCGTGGCAGATGCTGGACGCGTATGCGCGGCAGTACTCGATGCGCTCGGCGTATGTGATCCCGGTGAACCTGTACGGGCCGGGCGACAACATCGCGGACGTGCGCAACGCGCACGTTGCGGGCTCGCTGGTGAAGCGGTTTGTCGATGCGGTGCGCGAGGGGGCGGGCGAGGTGGTGTGCTGGGGCGATGGCTCGCCGACGCGGGAGTTTTTATACATCGACGACGCGGCGGACGGCGTGCTTCGGGCCGCGGAGCGGATGCGGGAGCCGACGCCGATCAATCTTGGGTCCGGGCGGGAGATCTCGATCCGTGCGCTGGCGGAGTTGATCGCGGAGCGGGCCGGTTTTCGCGGGCGCATTACGTGGGACACGAGCAAGCCGGGCGGGCAGCCGCGGCGGTGCATGGATGTGTCGCGGGCCCGCGCGCTGCTCGGCTGGTCGGCGGGGACGGACCTCGGCGAGGGGTTGGCGCGGACGATCGCGTGGTATCGCGGCACGCTTGGTTGATGCGGGTAAGCGCGGGAACGTGGGCATCGGACCAACTGAGTGGTTTGAGGCAGAAGCCCCACGCGGAGCGTGGGGGTACCCAAGAGGATGCTCGCGATTACGGTGCTCGCGGGTCGGCGATGGTGGCGCGGATCGCCCGCGTGATGGCGTTGGTTTCGTCCTTGAGCAGCGGTACATCGAACGGCGTACCTTGATCGCCGGGGACGCCGGGGCGTGTGACGACGAGGGTGCGGACGGCGAGGAGTTCGCCGCGGCGTGTGATGATGACGGGCAGCACGCGGTCCCACGGGATGAGCACGCCGGCGTCGCCGCGTTGGAGCGTGGTGTCGGCGAGTTGGTTGGTCCACACGCCGCGGTCGTCGATGGCGGTGACGGCGGATCGGCGGCCGGGCCACCCGCTCATGCTGGTGGCGAGGACATCGCGGCGGCGGAGGGCGCGCTGGACCATGGGTGTGGCGCTCCATGGCTCGCCGAGGCCGCCTTGCAGGGCGTGATCGAACCAGAACCGGCCGCTCTGCGCGGCGACGCTGTTGTTGCGGATCGGCACGACGACGAGGCCGGGCGGGGGGCTGGGGAGCAGTTCGCGCAGGCGGGCGGCCTGGGCCTCGTCGCGCGTCCACACGCGCGCGAAGGTGGACTGGAAGCCGACTTGTCCGATCGCGCCGGTGAGGCCGGCCACGATGACCAGCGCGAGCAGCACGGGGCGCAGGAGCAGCATCGGCGTGCTGGGTTGTTCACGCGGGCGCAGGATCGCGTGGCTGACGCCGGCGAGGGCGATGGCGACGCCGAGCAGCGGCACGTACCAGAGGCGCAGTTCAACGCTGTTGTTCTTGACGAGGGCGACGGGGATCCAGGCGCAGACGAAGACGACCAGGCCGATGATGAGGACGAGAAGGGCGGACAGGTGCGCGGGCGGCTGCGGCGCGCTCGCGCGGGTGACATCGCGGGCTTCGGCGCGCCAGGCGACGACCATCGCGGCGGCACCGGCGAGCAAGGCGGCGAGCCAGACCCAGCCGACGCCGCGGGTGAGGACGCGCCAACCTTCGATGATGGATCCGGCCCACACGCCGCGGCCGCGCGGGCCCCAGAGGAAGAGGTGCCACTCGCGGATCATCCATGCGAGGCGGGCGGGCAGTTCGCCGGCGGAGGGCGTCATGCCGGCCGAGCCGCGTTGGCCGGGCGGGGCGGTGGCGATGAGCAGTGCGGCGTAGAGCACGCACGCGGCGCCGGCGATGATCGTCGGCGCGATGGCGGTGCGCAGTGAGCGCGCGGGCGAAATGCCCGCGGGGCGAGCGGCGAAGAAGATGAGCGGGATCGCGGCGAGCGCGGCGGCGGCCATCTCGTAGATGCACGCGGTCACGAAGGCGAGCACGCCGATGGTGATGAGGCGGCGTGCGGAGTGTGCGGGTGAGGATGGCGCGGGGTCGGCCGCGCGGCGTCGCACGAGTTCGAACACGGCGAGCAAGGGGACGCAGCCGAGGGCGGAGGACACGGCGCTGAACCAGTGCACGGCTTCGCTGTGGAAGGGGTGTGCGAGGAAGGGGACGCACGTCGCGGCGACGGCGCGGCGGGAGAGGCCCAGGCGGCGCAGCCAGGTCGCGAGCATGATGACGACGCCCGCGTGCACGCACGCGGCGACGACGCGCAGAGCCCAGTCATGCTCCCAGAACGCGGTGCCGAGCGCGAAGACGAAGGCGAGGTGAACCGGTCGCCAGAAGTAGGTCCAGCGCGTCCAGGGGTGGAGGCTGAGGTCGATCGCGCCGGTGGCGAGGTCGCGCATGCCGATGTGGTAATCGTCGCTGTATTTGCCGGCGTGGGCGACGAGCAGGAGCATGCCGGCGGCCCAGATGACGGCGGGGAGCGCGAGCCATGCGGCGGCGCGCCGTCGCTGGGGCCATCGCTCGCGCCATTGATGTCGGAAAGCCCGCATCACGGGCGGAGCGTATGAGCGGGGCGGTTCACGCCGCGCTGCTGTGGGGCGCGGAGACGACGCGTTCGCCGACGCGGGCGCGGTCGACCATCTCGGCGACGATGCGGTCGAGGGAGTGCTGGATAGTCCACGCGGGGTAGTGGGCCCGGAACTTGCGCATGTCGGAGTAGTAGCAGATGTGATCGCCGACGCGGTTCTGGTCGCTGTAGAGCATGTCGGGGCGCTTGCCGCCGGAGGCGCGGGCGATCATCTCGACGCATTCGCGGAGGCTGGCGGCGTTGGCCTTGCCGCCGCCGAGGTTGTAGACCTCGCCGGCGCGGGGGTTCTGGATGAAGGCCCAGAAGGCGCTGGCGACATCGGCGCAGTGGATCTGATCGCGGACTTGCTTGCCCTTGTAGCCGAAGATGGTGTAGCGGCCGCCGTTCATGGCGGTGCGGACGAGGTAGTTGAGGAAGCCGTGGAGTTCGACGCCGGCGTGCTGGGGCCCGGTGAGGCAGCCGCCGCGGAAGACGCCGACTTTCATGCCGAAGTAGCGTCCGTATTCCTGCGCGAGCACGTCGCCGGCGAGTTTGCTGGCGCCGAAGAGGGAGTGCAGCGTGCGGTCGACGGGGAAGTCTTCCGCGATGCCGTGCGCGAAGGCGGCGTCGGCGAACTCGTATCGGGTTTCGAGTTCCGTGAGGGCGAGGTGGTTCGGGCCGTCGCCGTAGACCTTGTTGGTGCTGACGTGGACGAAGACGCACTCGGGCGCGTGGCGGCGGGTCATCTCGAGCAGGTTGAGCGTGCCGCCGGCGTTGACGTCGAAGTCGTCGAACACGCGGCGGGCGGCGAGGTCGTGGCTGGGCTGTGCGGCGCAGTGGATGAGGGCTTCGGGGCGGAGCGTGCGGATGAGCCTCTCGACGCCGGCGCGGTCGCGGATGTCGAGGGCGACGGGGCGGAACCGTTTGCACACGCTCTGGAGGCGCTGGCAGTTGGCGGTGGTATCGCCGGTGGGCCCGAAGAAGTCGGCCCGCATGTTGTTGTCAACGCCGGTGATGTCGAAGCCCATGCGGTCGAAGAACTCGACGCATTCGGAGCCGATGAGCCCGCTGGACCCGGTGATGAGCATGCGCATGCCGAAACCTCCGCTGGGCCCCGGGAGGAAGGGGCTGGGGGGGTTATCGGCTCTCGGCGCTGGCGGCTGAAGTCCCCGAGGCCTGGGTCCGCAGAACACCCTGGACGCACGCCTCAACCTGGCGCCGCACGTGCTGATAACTGAAGTGTTCGAGCACGCGCCGGTGGCCTTCGCTGCCTTGGGCGGCGCGGCGGGCGGGGTCGTTCAGCAGTTCGATGCAGAGTTGCGCGAAGCGGTCGTCGCTGCCGGCGACGAGGATGCCGTGCCCGTCGGGGATCGCGGTTTCGTAGCCGTAGTGCGCGTGGGTGGTTGACACGCAGGCGCGGGTGTAGCTGAGGGCTTCAAGGACCTTGATCTTGGTCCCGCCGCCTTGGTAGATGGGCGCGATGCAGAACGCCGCCCGTGCGTAGGCCGCGGTGAGGTCGTCGACGAAGCCGGTGAGGCGAACGCCGTCGATCTTGGGCCACGCCTCGCGCTCCTGCGGGCGGACGTTCATCCCGACGATTTCAAGCGTTGCGCCCGGCACGGCCTGACGAACCCGGGGCCAGCACGCCGCGAGGAATCGGTTGAGGCCCAGCACGTTGGGCATGTAGCCCCACGTGCCGACGACGAGGATGGTTTTTGATGCGGGGTCCGGCGCCAGCGGCTCGCGGCCGAGGCCTTGGTTGGTGTACGGGATGTTGGGCACGACCGTCGCGCGCAGGCCCTGGGCGTGGACGAGGTCGCTGTCGCTAGCGAGCGTGACGGCGGCGTATCGGCGCACGTCGGCGTGGAAGGCCGGCTCGAGCTGGGCCAGCCGGCGCTTGACGATGACCCTTCGCCACGCCCGCGTCGCGGGGTCCTTGGCGACTTGGCGGAGGTACTGCGGGTCGAAGTCGTCCAGGTCGAGCACGGCCTTGCCGAAGCGCCAGGTCTGCAGCATGCGCCCGGCCCAGAAGTAGCGCGTCATGGAGACATCGGGGCGGAAGTCCGCGGCGATCCGGGCTGCGGCGTCGGCCTGGGCCGTGGCCGGGAGCAGTTGGGCCGGGCGCGGGTCGAGGGCGAGGGCCGCCCGGTCCACGAGGCGTGACGCGGCCCACCGCCCCAGGCTCCACGGCCAGTGCGCCCCGAAGGCGGGCGGCGTGAGCACCGTGGTCTGCCCGAAGAGCGCTTCCGTCTGGGCGAGTTCATCGGGGCTGATGGGGTCGTTTCCGATGATGATGACCCGGGTCTCCCCGATTTCGCGGAGCGCCTTGAGCTGAAGAAACGCCCGCTGCCTGGCGCCCGTGAGCGCCGGACATGGGGATTGCATCGAGATGTAGAGGATCCTCACGGGTTGCGCTCGTTGTGCTGCTGGATAAGGAGAGTCCTCTCCGGGGTGATTCTGGTGCGGGGCGATCGTACGGCCGCGCGATGATGATGCAGATTACTCGACCATGCTTTATCATCGGCCCCACGTGGACCCGGCTTCCAGTTGACCGCAGTTCCGCCTGCGCCGACGCAGGCGCGACGCGCGTGCGGGTCCGGCACCGCCAGCGTACTCGCATCGCCGTGGCGGCGGCATCAGGTTTTGTGCACCGCGCCGACCGAATGTTGGGAGGTATCACCGTGCTCGCCCCCGCCACACTTCCCGATCACTACCGCGCCTGGAACGCGCGTCACGGCGCGCCGTTCGGCGCGGCGTGGTGGCGGCAGGTCTGCTCCACGCCCGGGGGGTCGCACGTGTGGAAGCGGCGTTTTCGCTTTCCGGCCGCACTCATGCGGGCCATTGGCCCGTTCGGCTTTCAGGCCAACAACTCCACGCGCGTCTACGAGTACCCCTGGGTTTACGAAGCGATCGGCCCGGCGCCCGGGATGAAAGTCGTTGATGTCGGCTCCGGGGCGTCGGGGCTCCCGTTCGTGCTTGCCAATGAGGGCGTTGAAGTCACCGCTGTGGACCCGTTGCCGGAAGTGCCGGGGGCCGACCAGTGGGTGTTCACGCAGCGCGACTACGCCCGTCTCAACCGCGCGTTCGGGAACACCGTGCGGTACATCCCGAAGTTTCTCGAGCAGGCCGGCCTGCCGGCCGGGGGGTTCGACCGCGTGGTGTGCATCTCGGTGATTGAGCACGTCGACCCGGGCGTGGTGCCGCCGCTGATGCAGGAGGTGCATCGGTTGCTCCGGCCGGGCGGGCTGTTCATCACGACCATCGACCTGTTCATCGACTGCGCCCCGTTCACGGACCGCCCGACCAACCAGTGGGGATCCAACATGGACGTCCGGCGGCTGGTGGAGTGTTCCGGCTTGACGCTCGCGACCGGGACCGAGTCGGAGCTGTGCGGGTACCCCTCGTTCGACCCCGCCGCTATCCTCGCCCGCAAGGAGCGGCTGCTCATCGGCGGGCCGGCCCTGACGCAGCTTGTTGTTCTCAGAAAAGACCGGTGAGCGGGCGGGTTCTGTCCGATTGAGCATCCCATGTCCATCGCCCGCACCATCGTTCACAGCGTCGGAAGCGCCCTGGCGCCGGCGATGTCCAAAGTGTTCCTGAAGCGCCCCGCGCTGTTCAACGCGTTCCAGGCCCAGGGCGTGCACGTGGTGCCGAACCACTTCTACTCGCCCGTTCCAGACACGCGCCGCATCCCCGAGCGACTGTTCGCCCAGCCGTCCGAGTTGCCCGGCATCGATCTCGACCTGCCGGGGCAGCGTGCGCTGATGAACGACTTCCGGGCCCGCTTCGGGGCCGAGTTCGACGCCTTCCGCGCTGATCCGCTCTCGCCGGCCGACCCGCCCGGGGCGTTCTCGCTCGACAACGGCATGTACGGCCCGATCGACGCGGAGGTGCTGTACGGGATGGTCCGCGCCAACAAGCCGCGGCGGATCGTCGAGATCGGCTCGGGCCACAGCACGCGTCTGTCGGCGATGGCGATCCTCGCCAACCAGCGCGAGGACCCGGCGTACACGTGCGACCTGACGTGCATCGAGCCGTACCCGAGCGACGCGCTGCGGGCCGGGTTCCCGGGGCTGTCACGCCTGATCGTCGAGCCGGTCGAGCAGATCCCGCTGTCGACGTTCGCGGGGCTTGGGCAGAACGACATTCTGTTCATTGATTCCAGCCACGTGCTCAAGATCGGGAGCGACGTGCAGTACGAGTTTCTCGAACTGCTGCCGCGTGTCGGCGTCGGCGCGATCGTGCATGTGCACGACATCTTCTTCCCGTTCGATTATCCGCGGCAGTGGGTGTACGGCGCGCAGCGGTTCTGGACCGAGCAGTACCTGCTGCAGACGTTCCTGATGTTCAACGACCGGTTCAAGACGCTCTGGTGCGGCACAGCCGCCCTGCATGCCTTTCCGGACGATGTCGCCCGCTGCTTCCCTTCGTACCCGCGCGAGCTCGCCCGTCCCGGCGGGCGCTGGGCCAAAGGCCAGGTCTGCGTCACGCCGGCCAGTTTCTGGATGCGGCGCGTCCGCACCTGACGCGGCGCCCTCCGTTTTCAGCCATCCACCCGGCGCACGAAGTACACGGCCAGCGCCGGGTTGGCCCGTTCCTTGAGCGATGTGAGGTGATACCGATACCCGGCCCGGGACAGGTCGCGCTCAAGGTCGGCACGCTGGTACTGGCCGTGCACCTCGACGACCATCGCCCGGACGCGCCCGACCCACGCGGCGCAGTCGGCGAACACCTCCGCCTCCGCGCCCTCGATATCGCACTTGAGCAGCCCGATCTCGCCGTCGAACCCGGCCCGCTCGAGGACATCGGGCACGGTGATGACCGGCACGCCGCCGGCGCTCTCTGTGGCGCGGTCGACGTCGTCACCCAGGCGGTAGCTCCACTCCTTGCCGCTGCGGTCGACCAGCGCGCTGCGCCGTCGACCGCCGGCGAAGGCCTGCACCAGCACGCAGCGACCGCCGTCTCCGCCGGCTTCAATGTTCCGGCGGCACATGGCCAGGTTGCCCGCGTCGGGCTCAACACCGACGGCCCGCGCGCCGGGGAACACGCCGAGCAGATACCGGAGCGACAGCCCGACGTTCGACCCGAGGTCGACGATGGTCGTGACCGAATCTTGGGGCAGGGCGCGGGCCGCCTCGTACTCGCCGCTGACGTAGATCTCGCGGTAGACCTGCACGTCGGTGGTGCCGAGTCGGACGAGGACGCGCCCGCCGCCGGTCGCTCGGCTCGGCGAGAGCCCGACGGCGGCCCCGAAACCGGGCAGGCGGCGGGCCCAGCGCCTCTTGTACACGCTGCACGCGAGGGCCGCGGGGAGGTTTCTGAGCCCGAGCGCGAGCACGCCTCCCTGGCGGGAACGCCGAGGACGCTTCGTTTCGATTTGTGCGCCGGCGCCGTTCACGCGCGCCGCTCCGCCCAGGCGGCGAACTTCCGGAGCGCCGAGACCTTGCCGCCCAGCGTGTCGCTCATGCGCTGCACCAGTTCCCGGGCCGAGTCCGGCATGCCGACCCAGGCGAGCAGCGGGTAGGTCAGGCCCGTGAGCGTCACCGTCATGGCGAGCTTCACCATGAGGTCCACCCGGTTGGCCCACAGCGGGCCGAGCGCCTGGTTCAGCCCGAGCGCCGTGGTTGCGCTGGGGAGGGTCCACGCCGCCAGGTAGGCCCAGCCCACCGCGATGCCGGCGAGCATCAGCGCGGGCACGTACACGAGGAGCACATCGCGTTTTCGTGCGCCCAGCGGGTACGCGACGGCGTAGGTGCCGAGCGGACCGGCGATGACGTACGCGAGCATCACCGCGCCAGCCGTCACGGTCGCGGGGTTCATGTGCGTGCCCAGCGCGCGGTTGATGGCGTCATGTCCCCACACCGCGCCGGCGACCAGAAGCACGAACAGCGAGCCGTACCCGACGGTGATCCAGAACAGCCGCTTGAAGTGGCCGAGGGCCTTCATCAGCGAGGCCGGCAGGCTGCCCACGATGCCGAAGGCGAGGCCGATGCTGAGGAGGACCGCGGCGGGGGCGGCTTCGTCCCAGCGGTCGACGAAGACCAGGTCGATGAACCATGTTGCGCACGCGGCCTGGAGGAGGCAGGCCGGCACGCCGACCATGGCGATCATGCGGGCGGCGCGGAAGAAGGCCGCGAGCATGCGTGGCGGGTCGTGCTGCAGTTTGCTCAGCGTCGGGAACAGCACGACGTTCAGGCTGCCCGTCACGAGCACGACCGTTTGCAGCGAGAGCATCCACGCCCAACTGAACAGCCCGACGGTGCGCTCCGGGTGGGCGATGCCCAGCAGGAAAATCGCGCCCTGGCTGACGACGTTGCCGATCAGCCCCGTTGCCAGGAGCAGGGCGCTGTCGCCCCACAGGAACTTCCAGCGGCGGATCTGCGGGCGCCGGCGCACGCGGGGCTTGGCGATCCACCACATGGCGGCGAGCACGGCGACGCTCGCGGCGAGCGGGCCGAGGGCGAGGCTGTACGCGCCGAGCCCGAGGGCGGCGAGCGTGACGGTGAGCACGATCCCGCCGACGCTCTGCATCATGTTGAGGGCGGTGATGGCGCGGAGGCGCAGGCCGACCTGCATGGTCGCCGTCGGCACGACCTGCATGGAACTGACGAGGCACTGGGCCCCGACCATGGCCATGATCCACGTCAGCGCGGGGTTGTTGTTCCACCATGCGGCGAACGGGCCGAGGGCGGCGAGCGCGAGCCCCGAGAACGCGCCGAGGGCGAGCGCCATCCAGAACGCCGCGCTCGACCACACGCTGAACGACTTCTGACGCTGGACCAGGATCTCGGGCAGCCCGGCGAGCTGGACGACGGCGACGAAGGTGGCGATCGACTGGGCCACGGCGACGGTGCCGAAATCCTCCGGCAATAGCAGCTTGGCGAGCACGAACTGCCCGACGATCCCGATGGCGCGGGCGAAGAGCATGAAGCCCATTGCCCACGCGAACCCGCGGGCGGCGCGGGACGACAGGCTTGGGCCCGGCGGGGCCGGCGCCGCGTCGACACTCGAAGCCGGCCGTCCGACTGCCACCCCCGTCGTCACCTCAGCCATGCGCGGCCCCGCGCCGGTGGATGCCGTGGCCGGCGTCCAGGAGCGTCTTCTCTCGCGAAGCGAGTTCGGTGTCGCTCTCGACCATCATCGTGATCAACTGCTCGATGCTGACCGTCGGGGTCCAGCCCAGTTCTTTCGCGGCCCGGGTGGCGTCGCCGCGGAGCGCGTCGACCTCGCTGGGGCGGACGTAGCGCGGGTCGAACTCGACGAAGTCGCGGTAATCCATGCCGGCCTCGGCGAAGGCGAGTTCGGCGAAGCGGCGGACGCTCATCGAGCGCCCCGTCGCGATGACATAGTCGCCGCCCGCCGGACGCTGCAGCATCATC
>CAZTQN010000042.1:0-28790 GCA_964615765.1 uncultured Phycisphaeraceae bacterium | reverse complement strand
ATTCGGGATTCGGGATTCGGGATTCGGGATTCGGGATTCGGGATTCGGGATTCGGCTCGGATTTCAGCCCTCTCGCCCCTCGCCCCTGACCTCTCGCCCCCCCACTTCCCCCCGGCTTAGCAGCCCGCGAACCAGGCGCTGAGGAAGGTGAACAGGTCCTGTGTGGAGACGCCCGGGGTGCCGTCGAGGTCGGCGGCTGAATCGGCGGCGAAGTAGAGCGTGAGATAGGTGAACAGGTCCTGGACGGTGGCGGCGAGGTCGCCGTTGACGTCGGCGGTGCAAGGGACGGGGCAGCCGCCCGTGCCGCACCAGAAGCGGATCTGGGCGATGTTGGAGCGGGCCACGCCCTCGCCGCCGGCGGCGCCGGCGTCGTCGATGACCCACTGGGCGTACAGCGTGGCCCCGTTGGCGGGCCAGATGCCGGTGAGCGGCCAGTGATGCGTCGCGATGCCCTGACCCGCGCCGGCGCCGGAAGTGATCTTGGTGTCGAAGGTGTGCGTCGGGGTGAGCACGCCGTTGACGGGCGGGTTGGTGGAGACGATCAGGCGGGCGTTGGCCCCGCCGAGGGCGCCGGCGAGCCCGAGCTTGAAGTCGGCGTTGCCGATCATCGGCGGCGTGTTGGCGATGATGACGGGGGTGATGGCGTTCGAGCCGGGCGTGCCGCCGACGAGGATGACGGGGCGGTCGGCCGGTCGCTGCGCGAAAAGCGTGGGGCGGTCGAAGGGGAACGTTTCGTTGCGGACGCGCGGGTCGACCAGCGCGTTGGTGAGGAAGTCGGCGACGAGCGCGCCGTCGGGCGGGGGCATGCGGACATTGCCCGGCGGGTTGAAGATCGGGTCGAGGTTCTGCTGGAACTGCGGCGGGGCGCCGGGCCCGCGGTCATAGAAGCCGAATACTTGCCCGAGCGTCGTGAACTGCCCGTTGTGCATGAAGTTGTTCTTCAGCGCGACGTTGCGGAGCGACGGGGTCTTCATCCGGCCCAAGTCGCCCGCGAGCCCGGTGACGAGCTGGCGCCCCGGGTCTTCCGTCGGCGGGCGGACGCCGATGTTGCGGAACGTGTTGTTCGAGAACAAGGGCGGCGTGTGGCAGACGGTGCAGTTGTTGGCGATCAGGCGCTGCAGCCCGGTGCGCTGGTTCTGCGTCATCGC
Source organism: uncultured Phycisphaeraceae bacterium (assembly GCA_964615765.1). Taxonomy (GTDB): domain Bacteria; phylum Planctomycetota; class Phycisphaerae; order Phycisphaerales; family UBA1924; genus CAZTQN01. The sequence continues at coordinate 27,642 of CAZTQN010000042.1, read as the reverse complement.
CGTCACGTCGCCGGCGTTGAAACGGTCCCACGGCGTCTGGTCGGCGATGAGCGTGCGCTGGTAGGTCGCGATGGCGAAGGCGATGCGGGCCGCGGTGATCGCGGGGTCGCCGAAGGCGCGCCGGAAGAGTTCCGGATAGTCCGGGCGTGGTGACGCGGAGAGCACGGCGGCGACGTCGCTCGGGTGCCCGGTGGCGAGCGCGAGCGGGCGGGCCGTGGTCAGTTTCGCCGTGATCTGGCTCCAGTTGATGCCGTCGTGGGCCATCTCGATGCTGGAGGTCGGCGGGCCGACGGCCTGGGACTCGAGCGCGCCGCCCTGGGGGATGAGCAGGGCGTTGGTCTCGGGGTCGCGGAACTGCCCGCGGGCCCGCCCGTCCCAGAACAGTTCGGGCATGAGGGCCGCGTTGATCGGCGACATCGCGGTACGCGTGGTCACCTGCGGCTGCACGCCGAAGAGCGCATCGCGCAGGTAGTCCTCGAACGCGTCCTGCCGGATCACGCCGGGCGAGGCGATGATGTCGTCGGGGGTGTTGAGCTGGTTGTCCGGGCCCGGGCGGCGGACGCGGCGGTTGTCGTAGCCGCCCGCCGACATCGTGTGGCACGTCGCGCACGCCATCGTCGAATCGCTCGAGAGCTGCTCATCCCAGAACAGGATTTTGCCGAGCACGCGCTTGGGCTCGGTGATGGGATTCTCCGGCGGGGCCTGCACGGCGGGCAGGGGCGGGAACGTCGGCTGCGCGAAGGCCGGGGCGAGCGTCACCAGGGCCGAGGCAGCGAGCGAGAGGGTGGGAAGAAGGCGTTGGGCGGTACGGTGCATGGAGAGGTGCGGGCGAAGCGGCATGGCGTGCCTCCGGGCGAAGGCCGTTCCGGTCGGGAACGGCGGCTGCGGAGAGCGGTTGTCGCCCCGGCCCGCCCGGGGGACAGGGCGGGCGCATATTTCCGGGCCGGCGCGCCAAGGATCCTGCCCCATGCGATTCCTGCTGGTCACCTACGGCTCTCACGGGGACATCCACCCGTTCATCGCGATCGCGCAGGCCCTCATCGCGCGCGGACACCGGGCCGTGGTGGCCACTAACCCCTCCTTCGGCGGGCAGATCGAGCGGGCCGGCGTCGAGTTCGCGCCGCTGGGCGAGCGGATGGAACTCGACGACGTGATGAAGACGCCCGGCGTGATGAACACGTGGGGCGGGTCGCGGGTGGTGCTGAAGCAGTTGACGCTGCCGCTGACGCGCGTCATCTATCCGGGTGTGACGGCGCTCATCGAATCGATCCGCCCGGACGCGATCGTGAACCACCCGATCTGCTTCGGCGCGCCGTGGGCGGCGGAGAAGGCCGGCGTGCCGGTGGTGACGGCGGCCCTGGCGCCCATCTCTTGGATGCGCGCGAAAGACCCCATCGTGTTCGGACCCTGGCGCTCGGCCCGCCCGCGGTTATACGAGACGCGCCTGGACGCCTGGATCGGGCGCTGGATCATGCGCGGCATGCTCGACGGCTCGCTCAACGCCATCCGTCGTGAATACGGCCTGCCCAAGGGGCGCGACCTGCTCGTCGGCGAGTTCGTGCGCCCGGGGCTCAACCTCGGGCTGTGGTCGCCCTCGTTCCGCGGGCCGGCGGCGGGCGACCCGGTCGGCGGCGTCATCTGCGGCTTCCCGTGGTTCGACGCCCACCACGCCCACGACACCGGCGCCGACGCCGAGCACCTTGAGAACTTCCTGCGTGCCGGCGAGCCGCCCATCGTGTTCAGCCTCGGGACCGCGGCGGTGCACACGGCGGGCGACTTCTACTGGCAGGCGGCCCAGGCGGCGGTGCGGCTGAAAAAGCGGGCCGTGCTGCTGATGGGGCGGCAGCGGTACATCGACGAGATGATGTCTCAGCACGGGGCCCTTCCGCCGGGCGTGATCGCGCTGGCATATGCGCGGTTCTCGACGCTCATGCCGCGGGCCGCGATGAACGTCGTGCACGGCGGGATCGGGAGCACGGCCCAGGCGCTCCGGGCGGGCAAGCCGGTGGGCGTTGTGCCGCTGGCGCACGATCAGTGGGACAACGCGGCCCGGTGCGTGCGGCTGGAAGTCGGGACCAGCTTGGCGCATTCTCGTGCCACCGCCGATCGCCTGGCCAGCGCGATCGGGAGCGTGATCGACGACGCGGCGGTGCAGCGCCGGGCCCGGGAGATCGGGCGCGTGGTGATGAGCGAGGACGGGGGCGCGGCCGCCGCGGGGGCGCTCGAGAGCGCGGTTCAGGGCGGAGTCTGGCGACGCGCGGCGTCGGCCTGAAAGCCGGGCGGCGGCGTGCGTGTCGGCAGCGGCGGACGCACCCATGTGCATTCCGGGCATCGCGCCAGCCCGTCAACCCCGTAGCCGCAGTCCGGGCAGACCTTAGTGTTCCAGCGGTTGGGCGCGAACGCCTTCGGGCCGCGAAGGTAGCGGTACACAAGTATGACGACCGTCCACGATGCCACGCCGAACAGCACGGACATCCACAGCCGCGTGGATTTCGACGATGCCGGCGTGAACGACTTCAGGACTTCGTGCGCAAATCCCAGGGGCGCCGCGGCGAGAACGCCGACGATGAACGCAACGCCCGGGTCCAGCGGTACACGACGCGGCTTCGGCACGCCGGAGGATAGAAACCGAAGGCCCGATCACGCCGCCTGACGCAGCGTGCCGCTCGGCTGGGCCGCGAGCAGCGCAACCCACTCGGCGACGCTCATGCGGGTCTGATCGTCGATGATGGCTTCGTGGGTGGAGGGGTCGAGGATGAACGGGGCGGCGAGCGTGCCGGCGCTGGCCCCGCCGACGAGCCCGACCGCGCCCCCGGCGACGCCCATCGGCCCGCCCGGGCCGCGGAGCTCGGCGACGCCGTCGATCACCGCGTCGCGCCGGTGGGTCGGGCCGCGGCTGTTGTCGGCGATGGGCTGCTCGAAGAACGCAGTCGTGAGTTCGATGCGGGTGAGGCGGATGGTGACCCCCGGCGTGCGTTCCAGCAGGCCGCCGGAGGCCTGATCGAGCGCGGCCCGGACGGCGGGGCGGATGACGTGCTCGACCCAGGCGTGGTCGATCTGGTTCTGCGTGCACCCGCCGATCGCGACGATGATCGGACCGATCGGCCCGCCGGAGCGGCGCTGGATGTCCAGGGCGCGACGGAGCACGTCGCTGGTGATGATGCCTTGGCCGACGAGAACTTCACCCAGACGCATGGCAGTCCCTTCACACAAGGCCGAGAGGTTCGACCGGGAAACCATCGTCTGAAGCGTGGGGAAACGTCACCGCTGAAGACCCCCGAGGCCGGATGAACGCGTTGTCATCCAGCATTCACCCTGCGGAGCGGGGGTGTTCGGGTGAGTGCGTCGTGGGTTATGCGGCCAAGCCGCGGGCGGACGCGCTCGCGGTGCTCGCGGCGAGGTACGCCTTGGTGACGACCTGCCGGATGCACTCGATATCGGCCTCGGCGAGCGCGACCGCGCCCGTGCGGGCGTCGAGCGTGAGCGGCACCAGGACCGGGTCGTACCCGGGCACGGCGACTTCGACCGTGGCTTCGACGGTCGACTCGGTGCGGGTCTCGACGCCGCTGTCGAGCAGGTTCTCGATGACGACGGTGCGCCGGCGGGCTTCGACGAAGCGGATGCTGCGCCCGGGAATGGCGGTGAACTGGTCGGCGCAGGCGTGGTCGATGGCCGACTCGACGGGCCCGCGCAGCGACGCCGCCAGGAAGGCCTGGTCGATCTGCTCCTGCGAGCAGGCGCCCATGGTGATAAGGACGGCGCCCAGGCGCTCGCCGGTGTGCTGCTGCAGGTGCAGCGCGTAGTCGAGCTGATCTTCGCTGATCAGCCCGGCACGGCAGAGAATCTCGCCGATGCGCATGGACAGGCCTCCGCTCGCCGCGGTCATGGCGGCGACACGGAGATATCGGCATTGCGGGCGAGGCGGTGCATCACCGAACTGGTGGAACCGATCGCGCAGGTTCTCGGGCGTGCGCTGGCCGGCGTCACCGAGGGGGGGCGGGGGCGGGCACACGTCCGAAACCGGCTTACACGCCCACGGCCCCGGAGGCCCGCGTGCGCACGTTGTCCAGCACGTTCATGAAGTTGATGTACGAGTCGTACGGGGAGTCGTACGGCGAGAAGTACTTGTGCACGTCGCCGTCCGACCAGTACTTCGTGCACATGTAGTAGAAGTGGTCGCTGGTCGTCAGTTTCCGCCAGTCTTCCAGCAGATAGCCCGCCTCGGCGATCTCGTGCGCGTCCTTCGCGGCGATGGCGGCGGCGAGGCGCTGCTTGATCGGCGCTTCGAGCTTGTAGGTCTCCAGCAGCGCGTTGGACTGCATCGCGTTGCCGAGCCACGCCGTCAGGTCGCGCTCGGTGTCGGCCCAGGAGATCATGTGCGGGACGTCATACACGCCGACGGGCTCGAAGCGCTCGATGGCTTCGCTCGGGGTGTTGAAGTGGTTGTGCCCGGGGTTGACGTCGAAGATCTTCTCCGGCAGGGCGGAGAGGAACTCGAAGATGCCGGTGTCCTTCCACTGGTGCTCGCCGAAGGTCTCGTAGTCCATGAACAGGTTGCAGAGGTAACCGTCGCCGTTGATCTGGTTGACCCAGCCGGCGAACTTCTCGGCGCTGAGGGGCCACTCGGCCCAGCCGCGGTTGGAGAAGCGGAAGGCGATGTCGTCGGACAGGCGGTAGTTCTTGAGCATCATGCAGAAGGGGCGCCCGGAGGGGCCGTTGCCGGTGGTGGGCGGGCGGTAGAGATAGTTGGGCGAGCGGAAGCCCAGGATGTGGTCCACGCCCTCGCAGATCCCGCCGAGCCAGCGCTTCTTGCCCTTGTCGGGCCCAGACTCGTGCGTCATGCCGTTGAGGAAGTGGGCCAGGTCGTTGTTGTAGATCAGTTCCGTGTTGCGGAAGACGCGCGGCGTCTGGCCGAACAGGTCCTGGATCTTCTTGGTGTGAAGGTTCACCTGCTCCGTGAACTCGGCTCGCGAGTACAGGAAGCTCAGCGAGTGGTTGTACGTCTCGCCCAGGAACTCGCAGCAGCCCGAGTCGGCCAGTCGCTTGAACAGGTCGATGACGTCCGGGCAGAACTCCTGCATCTGGTCGAGCACGACGCCCGTGAGCGCGTACGCGACGCGGAAGTTGCCCTTGTGCCGCTTGACCAGGTCGAGGATGAGCGACGTCGCCGGTCGGTAGCACTTGTCCGCGACCTTGCGGCAGATGTCGCCGTTCTTCTGCGTGTCGAAGTAGAACGGGGAGTTGTCGAAGACGGTGTACCGCTTCAGACGGAACGGCTGGTGGACCTGGAAGTAGAAGACGACGCTGGCCATGGCGGGAGAATAGGCCTCCAGGTCAGTAAGCCGTCGCGGCGGCGGCGGGCGCGGCGGCGATGGCGGTGCGCGACTCCAGCACCCGCATCACCCGCGTGGCCTCCTGTTTCAGGCCCGCGCGACGGAGCACGCCCAGCAGCGTGGTCGGCACCGCGTCGTGGGATGCGCCGTGACGAAGTCCCGACGCCGGATAGGCCTTCTCAGACGCGCGGAGCAGTTCCTGCCGGATTTGCGGCGACCGCAGATACTCGGCGGCCGCCCGCCGACCGGACGTCCTCTGCAGCGTCTCCGCCACCAGCTCGTGCCCCGACGCCACCAGTGCGGCGATGGGCGAACCCGGGGGCGCCTTCTCCGACGCCTGGCGAGCAAACGCCAGGGCCTTCTCGTCGGACTGCCCCCACTTGGTAGACAGTGCGCTGATCATCTTCATGTACGGCCAACGGAAGTTCGGATCACGCCGGACGGCTTCCTTGAATCTGCGGGCTTGTTCCTCCGGCGGGAGTTGCCGCCCGACGGCGACGGTGACCATAACCCCCCACGGGACGGCGTCGCGCGGGTCAAGAGCGGCGGCACGCTCGAGCGCCGCGTCCGCCGCTTCCAGGTGCTGCTGAAACAGCGCATAGTTCTTCGGTTTATAGTCGCCTCCTCGGGCCGCCCACGCCGCGCTGACCAGGGCCCACCCGTGAACCAGCGCCGCGTTCGCGGAGTCCGGCTGGAGACTGCGCCAGACTTCGATCCACTCCGGCACCGAAGGCCAATCCGAGATCGCGTCCGCGACCAGAGCGCGGTCGTTGACATCCGTTTGCGCGGAGAGCGCCGCTTCAGCCACCGCGACGTCGCCTTCAAACTGGAGATACTCGCGAAGCGACGCCGTGAACCGATTGTCGAGGGCGAAGACCGACACGCCGCCACTTCTGGGAATGTGCGCGATGCCGAACTCCGGATCGCCGGCCCTCCGGGCGACCTCGGCGGGCGACATGCTGGCGAGCCGGAGCGTGGGACGGCGGCCCTCCATCGACGAATCAAGCCTTTCGGCCCACTCGAAGACGCGGTTCAAGCCGGCGGACTCGATGGGCACGTTCAGCAGGAGGCTGTCCTTGTCGGACCCTTCGGACTTCCGAGTGTGCAGGTCGGCGCTGATCGACGCCTGGCGTGCGCATCGGCACGTGCGAAGCCGCACGTCGAGCGACGTGTTGGGCTCGGCGCTCGAGCGTCGGACCGAGGACAGGGCGCGGGCCGATTGATCAGTCTTCAGCAGCGTCACGTCGTCCCGGTCGGGTGATGCGAGGCGGAACTTCCACACGGTTTTTCGGGCCCAGGAGCGGCATGATTCGCAGTACGGCGGCGAGATCGCGATCAACATCCCGAGGAGAGACACGAGTATGGTGACGATCGCTTCGATCCAGACGCACACGACGTACAACCACCCTCGCAACATCCAGCCCGAGACCCCCAGCGTCGCGCCGTTGCGGACAACCTGGCCGCGATAGTCCGTGTACGACAAGCCGGCCGCGGCGCCCCGCGGCGAGAAATGCCAACTCGCCCAGCGGTTGCCCGCGAGCATCGCCACCGCGATCAACGCAGCGGTCAGGGCGCCGAGCAGGACGCGGCGAATGTGACCGAATCGCACGACGGCATACGCAACCGCGCCGACAACGCACCAGAGGACAATGCCGAGCAGCATGCTCCCGAGCGCGTGATCTGTCCTGGCGCGAACGGCGCCGATCGCCACGCCGGCCGCCGCGGCCAGCACCGGGGCTGCAATGACGGCGCCGAGCGAACGCGCGTCAACGTTTCCGTCTTTGTTACGTCTGTACATGTGTTATTCCACGAGCGCTCTCAAAACGAGTTGCGCGTCGGGATGATACTCAATCTGCCGAAAGCTCGCTCACGGCGCGATACGCACCAGCGTGTACTGATGTCGGCGGACGGTCACCGTGATCAGGCCGGTCATGCGGGAGTGCTGCGGGTGCATCGCGTAGCGGTCCCGCTCCGGGCTGTCGGGGTCGGTGCGGATGAGCATGCAGTCGCCGGGCGAAGGAATCAACGCGGCGGTCATCTCCGGCTTGGCCCAGTAGACGCGGACGCCCTTGCCCAAGCGCCCGGCGAAGCGCTCGAACTCCCAAAGAATGTCGGGGCGGGCTTCGATGGCGTCGTCGGCCCAGACGGTCACGCCCGGGGTCACGGCCTCACCCAGGCGACGGGCCGCGGCGAACCCGGCCCGCTGGTCCTCCGTCGGGAACATCGCGGCGATGGCCAGCCCGAGGCCGGCGGCGAGCAGCCCGCCGGCGAGCCACGGCCGCCCGTCGCGCATGGCCCGCGAGAGCCCAGCATACTTCTCAGACAGCCCCGGCAAACCCGCCGCCAGCACCCACCCGGCCAGCGGCGGGAGCAGCACGATCAGCGGGAGCGCGTAGCGGTGATTGCTTACGCCCGAGACGACCAAGACGCCGACGCCGACGAGCCACGCGAGCGCGAGCGCCCGCGCGATCGCCCACGGACCGGTGCGCGTCGCGGCCCGCGCCGGGCCGAAGAGCAGCACGGCGGGCACGGCGAGCGCCGCGGGTAGCGCCGCCGCCAGCGCCGCCGGGGCCAATCCCAGCACGCCGACGATGCGCTCGGCGGACCACAAAAACTGCCGCGCAACGTCTTCGCGCACGGCGTCGGGGCTGCTGTTGGCCTCGGCGAGGGGGCGGTACAGCAGCCACAGCACGCCCGCCGCGATGGCCAAGGCGGGCAGCAGGCTGAGCCGGAGCAGCACGCGGACCGTCCCCGCGGCGAGCACGGCGGCAACGAGCACGCCGATCAGCACTGGGGCCGACGCCGGACCCTTCGCGAGCACCGCGATCACCAGCCCGCCGGCGCCGGCGAGCAGGTCGGCCAATCGGCGTGCGAGCGCACCGGCCTGCACGCGAAACAGCCGCACCCCCGCTGGCCGCTCGTCCGCCAGCAGCATGCTGATAAACCCCAGCGCCATGAGCTGCGTGCCTAGCAGCAGCAGCATCTCGATCTCCGCCGATCGCCCCGGCGCCCACGCGGCGGGAAACAGCGCCTGCGCCAGCCCGGCGTACAGCCCGACGCGCGATCGCGCGGCGTCGTCGCGACCACCACCCCCCCACCACCGCCGCGCGTAGGCGAACACCACCAGCGGCATCAGCGTCGCGGCCAGCGCGCTGATGGCCCGGGCCGCCAGCACGCTCTCGCCCAGCAGCGCCGACGACGCCGCGATCGCCCACGCCATGCCCGGCGGCTTGCGGATGTACGTGCGCTCGAACATCGAGATGTGCCACCAGTCGCCGCTGGCGAGCATAGTCCAGCCCGGCACGGCCCGGTGGCCCTCGCTGAAATCCAAGGGGCGACTATCCAGGCCCAGCCAGTACACCGGCACGCACACCGCCAGCAGAACGAGCACCTGCACCCACTCACGGTCCAGCAGCCCGGGGCCGCGGACGCCGGCTCGCACGGAATGGCCACTCGGATCGGGCGGTGCGTCGGTCACGGCTGGGGCGCAGGTGCGGGCGCGGCGGCGGGCGAGGTCGGCACGTTGGCCGGGGTCGGGGCCGGCTGCCCCGGTATCAGCGCCTCGGGTCCGGCCCGGTACGCGCGCTCGATGTCGTCGTGCCAATCCAGCAAATACGGGAACAGCCGCCGGTTGTCGTCCGGGTCGTGGTCGTGCTCGAAGGCCTCGTGCGCGACCTCCGCGAACGGGCGGCCCTCGATCACGTTGCGGTACAGCATGATGCACCCGCTCGTCCGCTGCGCCCCGGCCGAGCAGTGCACCAGCACCGGGTGATTGGCCGGATCGCCGATGATGCGCAGTGCGGCGACGTAGAAGTTCGGGTTGCCCGTGCCGTCGCCTTCGAGTCGGAACGCGTACCGCGTGACGCCCAGCGCCTCCGCCGTGCGCTGCGCGTTGCGCTCGCGCTCGGGGTGCTTGTCATACGCGCCCAGGTCAACGATGGTCTTGATGTTCCGCTCGCGGATGACGCGCTCCATCGCCGCCGTCGTCATCCGACCGGAGCGGTACACCTTCCCCTCAACCACCACGCCGAAGTTCTTGGGCACCAGGCTCGGCACGATCGCGAACTGATACACCAGCGCCGCGGTGATCGCGAGGGCGATGAGCGTCAGCAGCCAGGGGAAGCGGCGGGCTTGCGGAGTGGCTTCTGAGACCGAACCGACTTCGGTTCCGGCGGGCGAAACGGGCGGCGTGCCCGTCGTCGACGCGGACTCGGCGGACACCGATGTGTGTGGGGTCGCAGTCGCGGCCATCAGAAACAAGTGTAGAGCCGCCGTAGGCCGCGGTTTCGGTTCTCTGGGTACCCCCACGCTCCGCGTGGGGACCATCGCGGCGACCGAAATACCCGAACGCGGCCGACCTCGGCGACCCCTAATGTCCTTGGTCCGCCGACTCGGCGTCGGCGGGCTGGGGGCAACGGGGACGGCATGATCGACGACGACTCCATCTCCGAACCGTCCACGCCGCCCGGTCGAGGCGGGCGCGGCGAGCGCGACCACGCGCGCGGCGCCGGAGGCACGGGCGTCGGCGGCGGCGTTCGACCAGCCGCCCGCTCGTCGTACCCCGAGTCGGTCCTGCGGCTGATCGACGAACTCGCGAAACTGCCCGGCATCGGCCGCCGCTCCGCCGAGCGGCTCGCGTTCCACATCCTCAAGACGCCCAGCGAGCGGGCCCTGCTGCTCGCGACGGCGATCCGCGACGTCAAGCAGCGCGTGCGCCACTGCGCCGTGTGCTACAACCTCGCCGACCAGCGCGAGACGCACGAGGACGTGCACGCCGCGTCGGCCCAGGGCGCCGGGCACCTGTGCGCCATCTGCCGCGACACCGAGCGAGACCGCGGCACGGTGATGGTCGTCGAACAACCCAAGGACCTGATCGCGCTGGAACAGACGGGCGCGTACCGCGGGCTGTACCACGTGCTGATGGGTCGCATCAGCCCGCTCGACGGCGTCGGGCCCGGCGATGTCACCATCGACGACCTGCTGCACCGCGTCCGCGACCCGAAGGCCAACGCCGGCGGCGTGCCCGTCGCCGAGGTCGTGCTGGCCCTCAACCCGACGATGGAGAGCGACGGCACGGCGCTGTACCTGATGCAGGAACTGGGGCGTGTTGGGGGGGTGGGAGGCGCGGGGGGGGTGGGCGGAGGAAAAGGCCGGGCGGGCCCGCGGGTGACGAGGATTGCGCGGGGCGTGCCGACGGGGGCGAACCTGGAATATGCGAGCAAGGCCGTGCTCGCCGACGCGATCGAGGGCCGACGGCCGATGGAGGATTGACGCCCCGGCGCGCGGGCGCCGGGCGGGTGTGACGCACGATGCGATTCGAAGCCGCACAAAACATGCGTCTGAGCCAGCAGATGCGGCTGGCCCCCAGGATGATCCAGTCGATGGAGATCCTGCAGATGCCGCTCCTCCAGCTCGAGGAGCGCATCGCCCAGGAACTGGAATCCAACCCGACGCTCGAACTCACCGAAGTCGAGCCCGACGCCGACGCCGCGAACGCCGGCGACGCAATCGACGACGACGCCTCCGGCGGGAGCGACAACGCCGACGCGAACACCGACAGCGGCGACGGCGACGGCGAGAGCGACACCGTCGGCGAAGGCTCCGACTTCGCCGACGACATCGGCGGGGCCGACGAGCAGCGCAGCGACGACGAGCGTCCCATGCAGGTCGACGCGACGCACGGCGAGGCCGACTTCGAACGCCTCGAAACCTTCGAGGGCGACAACCCCGACGTCATCGAGAACCAGTACTCCGAATCCGCCCCGAGCGACTCGTCGGACCTCGCCGACCGGCGCACGGCGAACCGTCTCGACGGCGAGCCCGACGCCAAGGCCGAGGCCCTCGCCAACACCGCCAGCCGCTCCGCCTCGCTCGCCGAGCAGTTGCAGGAGCAGTGGCTCCTGGCGGACGTCGACGACGCGCTGCGCAAAGCGGGCGAGCAGATCATCGGGTTCATCGAGGACGACGGGTACCTGCGCACGCCGCTGTCGACGATCCTCGAGCGCATGCCCCCGGGCGAGCCGCGCCCGGACGCCGAGGCGATGGAGCGGGCCCTGCACGCGGTGCAGTTGCTGCTGGACCCGCCGGGCGTGGCGGCCCGCGACACGCGGGAGTGCCTGCTGCTGCAGGTCGGCGCACTGATCGAGCAGCCGGGGCTCTCGCCGGAGGAGCAGGCCTCGTGGGCGCTGGTGCGTCGCCTGATCGATGAGCACCTGGAAGACCTGGCGCAGAACCGCCTGCCGCGGATCGCGGAGAAGGCGGGCGTGCCGATGGCGGACATCAAGCACGCGATGGAGAAGATGCGCCTGCTCAGCCTGGCGCCGGGGCGGGCCCTCGTGAATGAAGCGCCGGGGTTGATCGTGCCGGACGCGATCGTCGAGTACGACGCGGACCAGGACCGCTACCTGGCGTATCTGAACGAAACGCGCCTGCCGAACCTCCGCATCAACCAGGAGTACGCGACGCTCTCCCGCGACAAGGCCGCCGCGAAGGACACGCGGGAGTTCCTGAAAAAGAACCTCTCAAACGCGGCGTGGCTGATCGACGCCGTCGAGCAGCGCCGGCGAACCTTGCTCCGCGTCATCCGCGTCGTCGTCGACGCGCAGCGCGAGTACTTCGACTTCGGCCCGCAGGCGCTCCGCCCCCTCCCGATGACGCAGGTCGCCGAGCAGCTCGGCGTCCACGTCGCCACCGTATCACGGGCCGTCGCCGACAAGCACCTGCTCACACCCCGCGGCGTTGTCCCGCTGCGCGGGTTCTTCTCCGGCGGCACACAGACGCAGTCCGGCGAGGACGTCTCCTGGGACGCGATCAAGGCCGCCCTCAAAGAGATCATCGACGCCGAGGACAAATCCGCCCCGCTCAGCGACGACGCGCTGTGCACCGAACTCGACAAACGCGGCATCGCCATCGCCCGGCGCACGGTCGCGAAGTACCGCGATCAGTTGCAAATCCCGCCCGCGCGGCTGCGAAAGAAGTTCTGACTCTCTTAACCCCCTCCCAGAGGGAGGGGGCAGGGGGTGGGCTTTTTCCCGCCTTTCAGCACGCGCCCAATCGCCGGGCCGCTCCTGACGAAGCGTCGAGACTCAACCCTGCCGCATCACCGGCGGATAGAACGCCCCGATCCGCCGCGCCAGCGCCGTCTCCACCGGCCAATCGTGCCGGAACACCACCTTCGGCGGGCGCTGCGCATTCGGCGGGTCGAACGTGAACAGGCTGAAGCAGTCGCTCCACAGCCCGCAGTCGTTCCACGGCACGATCTCCTGGCTCAGCACGCGCACGCCCACGCGGGCGCAATCTTCAACGAACCGCTCCGCCGTGCACGTCACCCGGCGCGCCCCGGTGATCTCCACCGGCTCGTCGCCGCGCAGGTCGTGCTCGTGATGCCCGAGGTTCGAGTGGTGAATGAACCCCACGGCCCCCGGCTTCATGATCCGCGGGAACTGCTCGATGTACGCCCGCAGCGTGTCGCGGTCGCAGTGCACCAGCGAGTCCCACGACACGATCAGGTCGATCGACCCCGGCTCGATCATCTCCAGCGAGCGCCCGTCGTTGACGACGTAGCGGATGTGCGAGTCGGTCGCGAACCGCTGGCGGCAGGCGTCGATGCACCGCTCCGTCAGGTCCACCAGCGTCATCCGCCGGCACTGCGTCCGCAGATACTGCGTCACCCGCCCGAACCCCGGCGCGATCTCCAGGATGTGCCCGCTTGGCAGGTACGGCGCCAATCGCGGCGACAGGCTGCACCGCCACAGCATCTCCGTGCTCCCCCACTTGTCCGACCACTCGTCGCCGCGCTGCGGCCACGGGTACACGGACCAGTAGTTGCGGTTCCCGATCAGGTCGGGGGCGGTGGGCACGCCGGGCTGGCGGACAACGTCGGTCGTCGGCTCGGGCGCCACGCCCGCGTCGGCGGGGGTGCGAAGGGTCGAGACGGGCATTGGGGAGTGTAGTGCCGCCGTGCTGGCACATCAGGGCCCGAACAGCCGCCGAAGAAGCCTCGCGCTCAGGCGATTCCGGCCAGGCGGCGAACCGTCATGTCGAAGTTGTGCACCATGCTCGACCTGAGCGCGTACACCACGCCCATCGCGATCCCCGCCGAGAGCACGCACCCGATCACCAGCCCGATCCGCGACACGCCCAGCCCGTTCGGCGAGTTGACGGTCGCGTTCATCGCGACCTCCGGCTCGACGACGGCGAACACCAGCGTCGCCGGGCTCAGCGCGCTGATCGCAGGCCCGACCAGCGGCAAGTCGGACCCGCCGCGGGAGGCGCACAGCCCCACGATCCCCGCGACCACGATCACCACGCCCACCGTGGCGACCACCGAGCCGATCGACCCCTTGCTCTTGAGCGACCAGTTCAGTCCGACCATGCAGCACGCCGCGATGAACGGGACCGTCACCGCCGCCGCCAGGAGCCCCGCTTCCGGGAGCACGGCGGGCATGTTGAGCGTCACCGCCGTCGCCCCCGTCGTCGGCGGGGTGTACGGCACGATCACGCCCGTCGCGTGCTTCAGCAGCCCCGCCATCACCAGCCCGACGTACAGCCCGGCGATCAGCAGCGTCCCGATCGGCACGGCGAGCAGCGGCAGCAAATAGGCCACCATCCCCTGCACCTTGCCGTTGAGATACGCCGCCGCCGTGATCGGCGTCGTCAGCAACAGGTCCAGCGTGCCGTCCTCGCGCTCCCGCGCCACGGCGGTCGCCGACATGTTCAGCGCCACCAGCGTCAGCACGGCCAGTTCGCCCAGCACCGTGTACAGCAGCGCGGTCCGGAACGCCAGCGCGTCCATCCGCCCCATCGCGAAGTACACCACCAGCCCGACGCCGAATAGCCCGCCCAGCGCGATGAACAGCCACCTTGCCGCCATGCGCCCGAGCGTGGCGTTGCGGGCGCTGGCCTCGCGCCAGGCGATGGGGTTGTGCCAAACGCTGCGCGGGGCCCGATGCTCGGCGCCGCGGGCCGAGAGCCCGAACAGCCGCCGGTACCACGGGGCCTTGCCCCCCCCACCCCCCTCGCGCCCGCCGATCCCGCCCAGCCCGGCGATCCCGCCGATGCGGACCGTCACCGTCGACGCCGCCATCAGCACCGCGCTCACACCGGCCGACAGCAGGCACCAGGTCGTCACCGGGCGCTCAAGAAACCACGCGGCCAGCCCGACCTGCGACCCCGGCGCGGCACGCGGATACCCCGTCGGATCCAGCAGCGCCTTGAGCGCCAGAAACGGGTTGACCGCCGTCATCCACGACACCCGCCCCGAGCCGAAGATCGTGTCGATCGCCCACGTCAGCGCGATCGCGCTCACGACGCAGACATAAAACGCGAACACCGCCCGCTTGCCGACCAGGCGGCTGACGGACAGCGCGATCGCCATCGCCCCCACCAGCAGCGCGGCACACGCCGCGATCGCGTAACTCGCGAAGATCGAACTCCCCGGCACCCCGCCGAAGTACTGCGTCAGCGCAAACAGCGGCAGGCTCGACAGCAGCAGCGCCAGAATAAAGAACAGCCGCCCGAACAAGTTGCCCAGCACGATCTCGCCCGCGCTCAGCGGGGTCGTGAGCATGATGTCCCACGTGCGCGGGTTGGCCTCCTGCGCGATCGCGCCGGCCATGAACACCGGGGCGATCAGGCAGATCAGCCCGATCTGCAAGTACGCCACGTACTGAAAACTCGCCGACGCCGCCCCCGCGAGTTTGCGATAGTCCAGGTTGCCCGGCCCCGCCTGCACCAGCAGCAGGTACAGCAGCGTGACGATGAGGGCGCCGAGGTAGATCGACCGGATGTACAAGTGCCGCTTGCGGCGTGAGCCGCCCTGCACAATGCGCACCGCGATCGGATTGATCGGGCCAAGTCGCAACAGCCAGCGAAGGAAAACGGGCATAGCCGGGGATGGTACCGGGCATCGACGCCGCGGTGTCAGTCTCCCCGCCGACGGGCGGCATGTGAGTTCACATGCGTCCCGGAAAACAACCAGGCCCGGAGTCGCCTCCGGGCCTGGAACACATGAACGCTGGATGTTGCCCCGAGGTCAGGCGCTCGCCGTCGCCGGCTTCGGAGACGGCTCGACCGGCGCGGGCGTCGAGTCGAAGTAGAGGTGCTCCTCGGGCTTGCCGTCGGCGCCGTCGCGGCGCGTGACCTTCAGGTTGCACGGCGGCTTGAACCCGCCCGACAGCAGCATCTCGCTCAGCGGGTCTTCGATGTAGGTGCCCACCGCGCGACGCAGCGGGCGGGCCCCGAAGTCCGGGTTGTAGCCCTTCTCGATCAGGAAGTCCTTCGCCTTCTGGTCGAGGGTGAGGTGGATGCCCTGGTGGCTGAGCCGCTGCGCGACCTTCGTCGTCTCGTACTCGACGATCTGGTTGAGGTTTTCCTTCGTCAGCGGGCGGAAGACGATCACGTCGTCAAGACGGTTGATGAACTCGGGGCGGAAGAACCGCTCGATCTCCTTCATCAGGATCGTCTTGATGTTATCGAAGTCCGTCGAGTCGGTCCGGCGCTGGAAGCCGAAGCCCCCGCCGCCCTTGATCAGGTCGGCCCCGATGTTCGAGGTCATGATCACGATGCAGTTGCGGAAGTCGACGTTGCGACCGAACGAGTCGGTCAGGCGGCCTTCTTCCATGATCTGCAGCAGCATGTTGAACACGTCCGGGTGCGCCTTCTCGACTTCGTCGAGCAGGATCACGCTGTAGGGACGACGGCGGACGCGCTCCGTCAGCTGACCGCCCTCTTCGTAGCCGACGTACCCCGGGGGCGCGCCGACCAGGCGGCTGACGTTGTGCTTCTCCATGTACTCGGACATGTCGAGCGTGATCAGCGCCTCTTCGTCGCCGAACATGAACTCGGCCAGCGTCTTCGCGACCAGCGTCTTCCCAACGCCCGAAGGCCCGCAGAAGATGAACGAGCCCATCGGACGCTTCGGGTCCTTCAGGCCGGCCCGGGCACGCCGGATCGCCTTCGAGATCGCCTTGATCGCGTCGTCCTGCGAGACCACCTTCTTGTGCAGCTCGGCCTCGAGCTCCAGCAGACGCTTGGCTTCGTCCTTGTCCATCCGCTTCAGCGGCACGCCGGTCATCTTGCTGACCACCTCGCCGATGACTTCCTCATCGACGATGCCCGAGACCTCCTTGGTCTTCTCGCGCCACTGCTTCTGGATCGTCTCCTTCTCGCGGCGCAGCTGCTCGGCCCGGTCCCGCAGCTCGGCGGCCTTCTCGTAGTCCGCCGCCTTCACGGCCTCGTCCTTCTCGATCGTCAGCCGCTCGATGTCGCCCTCGAGGTCCGCCAGGTTCGGCGGCTTGCTCATCGACCGGATCCGCACCCGCGCCCCCGCCTCGTCGATCACGTCGATCGACTTGTCCGGCTGCACGCGCCCGGAGATGTACCGGCCCGACAGCTCCACCGCCGACTTGATCGCCTCGTCGGTGATCTGCACGCGGTGGTGCTGCTCGTACTTGTCGCGCAGACCCTTGAGGATCTCGATGGTCTGCTCGTTGCTCGGCGGGTCGACCGGGATCGCCTGGAAGCGCCGGGCCAATGCCGCGTCCTTCTCGATGTACTTGCGGTACTCGTCGAAGGTCGTGGCCCCGATGCACTGGATCTCGCCGCGGGCCAGGGCCGGCTTGAGCACGTTGGACGCGTCGATCGCGCCCTCCGCCCCGCCCGCGCCCACCAGCGTGTGCAGTTCGTCGATGAACAGCATCACGTTGCCCGCCCGGCGGACTTCGTTCATCACCGCCTTGATCCGCTCTTCGAACTGCCCGCGGTACTTCGTCCCCGCGACCATCATCGCCAGGTCCAGCACCACCAGGCGCTTCTCGTGCAGGATGTCGGGCACCTCGCCCGCGACGATCCGCTGGGCCAGGCCCTCGACGATCGCCGTCTTGCCCACGCCCGCCTCGCCCAGCAGCACCGGGTTGTTCTTCGTGCGGCGGCACAGGACCTGCACCAGACGCTCGATCTCGTTGGCGCGCCCGATGACCGGGTCCAGCTGCGTCTCGCGGGCCAGTTCCGTCAGGTCGCGCCCGAAGCTGTCCAGCGCCGGGGTCTTGCTCTTGCCCTTGCCGGCCCGCTCGCCGGGCGCGCCCGACGCAGGGGCGGACGGCTCGCTCGCGGCCCCGGGGGCGGCCGGCGTCGACCCGCCGGCGGAGGTGTTCTCCTCGCTCTCGGTGCCGGCGCCGAGCAGGTTCAGCACCTCCTCGCGGACTTCCTCGAGCTTGAGGCCGAGGTTCATGAGAACCTGGGCCGCCACGCCGTCGTGCTCACGCAGCAGCCCGAGCAGCAGGTGCTCGGTGCCGACGTAGTTGTGATTGAGGTTGCGGGCCTCTTCGATCGCGTACTCGATGACCTTCTTGGCCCGCGGGGTCTGCGGCAGTTTCCCCATGGTAACCATGTCGGGCCCGCTCTTGACGAGCTTCTCGACCTCGTGACGGACCTTGCGCAGGTCCACGTCGAGGTTCTTGAGGACATTGGCCCCGACGCCGGAGCCTTCCTTGACGAGGCCGAGCAGGATGTGCTCGGTCCCGATGTATTCGTGGTTGAACCGCTGGGCTTCCTGGTTCGCCAGCGCCATGACCTTGCGCGCCCGATCTGTGAATCGCTCGAACATCGACGAACGCCTCTCTGCGGGGTGCAATCGGCGTCGCCGCCGTCCCGCGATGGCCGGATCCGGGGGTAAGCCCTGACCAGACCGTGCTGTGTGCGCGTTCCTAGCCGCGGTGTCTGAAGCCGCGTCCCGTGAACGGGCTTGATCGGCCAACGGTAGGCGAAAGTCCAGCCTTCTCCGCAGGCCGCCACTCTCCGGTTCGCCCAAGGAAGCGGGCAGGATTCCGGTGACACCGGTACGTTGCGCGACGCAGAAGGGTGCGTCGAGTCTGAGCGTGGGTAGCACGCGGCGTGCCGGGGTCCTTCAGACCACGCGACATCCGTGCGGACCACGTGCAGCCGCGTCCGTGATGGTGCATCGGCGGGCGATGAAGGCGGACACAACCCGGCCCGGCAGCGACCTGTCGGAATGACAGACGCCGCGGCGCATCAAGGCGCCGCGGCGTCATGGGTTTTGGTCACAGCCCCGTTTCGGGGGAAAACGCGGTTACCGACGACGCCGGGCCAGCGCCAGGCCGGCCAGGCCCAGCAGACCAACCGAGGCGGGCGCGGGGACGACGACATCCGCCGAGGACGTGAACGAGGCGGTCGCGGTGTAGTTCGTCGGCGTGCCGGTGGGGTTGGCGAAGCTGAAGGCGAACGTCTCGTTGCTGACGCTGGCGAAGCCCGAGAGGATCGGGCCGGAGAAGGTCACGCCCTGGCCCACGAAGTCGGACGCGCCGAAGCCGGACGGGGTGACGAGCTGGCCGGAGTTGAAGGTGATCTGCAGGAGCGGGTTGCTGAAGGCGTCGGTGAAGGAAATCGCCCCGCCGGTGAGCACGAAGATCGTGCCGAACACAGGCGTCGCCGCGAGCGGCGTGACGGTGAAGTGGACGTTGCTGTACGACCCGGCCAGGGTGTTCAGCGTGAGGCCCGAGCCGGACCACCCGCCGGTGAGCGTGGCGCCGTCGAAGGCGAACAGCGGCGTGGGGGCGGGCGACCCGGCGGTGGGGTCGCTGAAGGCGGCGACGGTGGTGGTGGCGAGAGCCGGGGCCGCGAGGACCGAGCCGGCGACCGCCGCGAGCGCGGCGAGAACAAAACGGGATGACATCTCTCTCCCTCTCCCAAGGTGAACGCGTGGGCCCGGCCGCCGAAACACAAGCGGGCCGGACGCCCACGCGGGCAGAGTGTTCGCTCCACCCGCTCCCCGGGATGGGTACGTAAGTGCTTTTTCAGCAAGAAGTTGAGATATCCCCCGACGGACCAATTATTCGCGGACGGCCGCGCGACCCAGAACCGGCGGCGCGCGCAGTGAAGGGGTGTTTTCGGACGTACTCGCAATCACCTGGCGCGGGCGGCCGCTGAGTGCGCTGCGAGACGCGTGAGCAATCGCGAGGGCCGCCACGCCGAGTGGCCAAAACTTCCACAGAACATCACACCGTTCAACGTGCGTTGACTCGTCCGCATGTGGCCCGATTGTGAAATGTGAGTTTTCGCGCGACTGATTTGAACACTTTGACAGAACTTCGATCGCCACGCATATGCGTTCGTTTACGATGCGCCGCATCGGCGGGCGGGCGGGTCCGGGCGTGGTCGGTTCGCGGTCATTTTTCAAGGTGGAGCACACGCATGCGGGCAGCACGTCAGATGCGAGGTTTGTCGGGCACGCAGTTTGCGCCGATGGACGCGCTCGAAGCGCGGACGCTCATGGCGGCGGATCTGGGTATTGAGATCATCGGGGAGCCGGTGCTCACCGCGGGCGTGCTGGTCCCAAACTCGGTCGTTGACGTCCGGGTGCGCGTGACGCGCACGCTGACGGAAGACACCGAGCCGGATGTGGCCGGGCACGAACTCCGGGTGTATCTGTCTCCGGAGGACGCGGTGGCGCCCGCCGCGTGGGATCTGGTCTTCTTCGGAGAGGATCGCGGAAACGTGAGCTTCTTTGGCGATACGCCGGACGTTTACGAGCGGACCGTGCGCGGGACGGTGCCATCGACCTTTGCGCTGGGCAGCCGATACCGGGTGTTCGCGGAGGTGTCCGGCCGGTACCAGGCCTCGGACGGCACCCCGGCGAACAATCTCGCGGCGACGGGCGCGGCGTATGAAGTGGTCGCGATGTTCGGGAACACGGGCGCAACGCGGCCGTTGATCACCACGCTGCCGCTCGCGGGTCAGCGCAACGCGTTCGCCGCTTTTCAGTTGGTTGGCCCGGGCCGGGGCGAGGTACGGATGGTCGACGGGCGCTTCGACGTCCGTGTCATTGGAACAAACCGAAGTTCGCGTCTGTCCATCTCGTCGAGCCAGAACGCGGTAATCCCGCTCGCCGGTCTGCGGATCGACGGTGCGATCAGCCGGATCGATTGCCGCTTCTGCGATCTGTACGGACCGATCCAAATCGATGGCCCGACCAACTTCGTCGGTCTGCGCGACGTGCGCACGCCAACCACGCTGAACCTGTCCGGAACAACCACGATCCAGGTCCGAGACGCCCGCGATCTGAACATCGTCGCCCCGGACTCCACATTGTACGTGTACTTCCGGTCATGGACGGTCGCAACGCCCGGGTACGGCGTGATCGAGACCGAGAACCTCTCGTATCTGACGGGCGTAGGGAACGTGCTTCGGCGGACGAGGTTCGAAGGCGTTATCCGGGCCGAATACGTCGACACGGTCGAGTACTTTGGGACGTTCGCCGGGACCGTGCTCTCCAACACCGACGTGGCCACATTCAACGTATGGACCACCACGCCCGCCTTCCGGCTGGTCGCGCGTGCAAACGCATTGAACGTCAATGTTCAGGGCAACCTCTCCGGCACGGTGATCTCCCGCGGTGGGCCGCAGTTCTCGATCGGGCGAGATCTGAGCAACGCGACTATCACCGCCGGGCTTGACCTCGGCAGCGACTTCGCTCTCGGCGGCGAGGGCGAGGCGGCGGACCGGTACTTTGCCGCGAACATGTCGCTCACCGTCGCACGCAACGTGGTCAACTCCACGGTGGCGGTAGGCCGCGAGCCGATCGGGGACACGGGCCAATATCGATTCATCAACGGCGGGGAGTCCCGCATTGAGACCCTCAACGTCGGCGGGACCATCTCGCCCAACTCGCGGGTGCTGGCGGGGTACTACTCGGACAGGTTCTACCAGTCCACCACTCTCCGCATCGGGAATCAGACGGTGGATTGGCGCCGCGACCCACGCTTCAGCGTGAACGTGCCGGCGCCGACGGCGACGCTCCGGAACCTGCGCGTCACCACACGTCAAGTGATCTTCGCCGTGGATGTCGTCGCGCAAACGGAACTCAGCGACTTTTCCAAGTCCTCGGCCGGACGGTTACTCCAGATTACGGGCCCGGGCATGCGATCTATGTCCACTTCGTTGGTCGCGCCGTCCTCTTTCGACTTCCGCCCATTTCAGGGCACCGAATCTCGCCTGCTGGTGGTTGTCTCACGTACCTTTGGCGGCGCGTTCAAACCCTCCGAGGCCGGCACGTACACCATCTCCATTCGGCCCAACGGGATCCTCGATAATCGGCTCAACGCGGCCCCGGCCGGGGTGCTCGGCACGTTCACCATCGGGTGAGCGTCCGGACCGCCACGCTACAGCCCCGGCCGCCCCGACGGGTCAGCGATGACCTGGATGGGCACGATCCGCTCGGCCTGCTGGCCCGTCGCCTGGTCCGTCACGCGCACCTTCAGGTTGTACTTGCCGACGCTGAGCGTGCGCGGCAGCTCGACGCGCTGCACAAGATAAAAATCCCGCCGGCGTGAGCGCGACCGCTCGCGGATGGACTGCTCCGGGATGGCGAACTGACGCGTGCCGTCGGCGTCGAGGAAGAGCTCGACGCGCTGGGCCAACGCCGTCACGAACTGCTGGCGCTCGGCGGAGTCGTCCTCGGGCGTCTGGGCGAAGTGCTCGACCTCGGTGTAGAGAATGAACAGCGCGGGCTTGCCGGCGAAGAAGGTCGTGCTGGGGAGCGGGGTGTACCGCCCGAAGCCGTCGACGCGCTGGCAGAGCGCGATCGTCGGGACATCGAGGACGGGGTTGGTGGACGCGGCCGGGCTCCCCGCGGGCTCCGGCGCCGCGGGCGGCGGGGTCGGCGCAGGGACTGGTGCGGGCGCGGGCGGCTGGGCCGGCGTGGCGGGGGCCGGTGCGGTGGAGGCTGGCAACGCCGGCGCGGGCGGCACGGCGGTGGTCGCCGCGATGAACGTCGCGGGCGCCGGCGCGCCGGTCGGGCTGCCGGCGTCAATCGTCTGACCCGGCACCGGCTCGTCCGCGGGCGCGACCGCCGGCAGCGTGGCGCGCCGGAACTGGGATGGCGCCGGCAGCGGCTCGTCGGTCGTCAGGGCCGGCACGTTTGCCGAAAGCGCACCCGCGGCGGGCTGGGGCGCGGCGTCGCGGGCGACGGCCCGAGCCGCGGCGAGTGAGCGGTCCTCCGGCTCCTCGCGCTGCACAGCCGTCGACGCCGCGGCCTGAGCGCGAACCGCGGCCGCGTTCCGGGCCCGACGCGTCGACGGCGGCGGCGGGAACTCCTCCGCCTGGTTCAGCCGCTCGACCGCGGCGAGCAGGTCCTCGGGCGACGACGCGTCGGCGTCGGCCTCGACATCGGCGTCGCCCTCGCGGAAGGCGTCGGGGCGGAGCGCACCCGTGGGCTTGGCGGCGGCGGTGGACGCGGCGGACCGCGGGGCTTCACCGGACGAAAGACCCAGCCAGCCGCACGACGGCAGGAGAAGGAACGCCGCCGGCAGGACCGACGCAAGGCGGCGAGCGGCGCGGGAACCACGAGTTCGGCGGGCGGGCGCGGGGTGGTCAAGCGAGGGCACGGGGCGCGTCTCCGACGCTGGGCGGCATCCGTCGTGGGCCGCGGTGGATGGGAACAACGACAAGACCGCTCTTGAAATCGGCCCGGACGGGCGAGCGGGCGCACCTTTCTCGGGGCTGATCCGCGTGAACAACCGGCGACGGGGGGCGAGTAGCGCCGTCACGGGCGGACGGCGTGCGCAAACCGCACGGCCAGACGCTCCAGGTTCCGCTCCGGCTCCCCCAGACCCGACTTGTTGGCGCTGTCGGTGTTGACGGCTTCGACCAGCAAGGCCAGCGCGCGGCGGGGCCCAGCGGCGCGGGCGGCGTTCAGAATCGCGGTGATCTTGGCGTCGCGCTCCGGGCCATACCCGAACACGCGCAGGTGCGGGATGATCGCCCCGGGCTGAGCGCCGAGGGCCAGCCCGCGGGCCGCCGTGTGCACCTTGCGGGCCATCTCGACGCAGGCGAAGGTGATCGGGACGGGGTCGTGGCGCGAGATGTCGAGCAAGGCGCGGATCTGCTGCAGCGCGGGCGCAGGGCTGGAGGACATCAACGCCGCCTGCACCGCCCAGAACTCGTCCTCGCGCGTCGACACGACCAGGGCGCGGATGATGTTCCGCGTGATGGCTTGCCCCTTGCCGCCGGCGGCGATGGCGAGCTTTTCCAGTTCGGAATCCAGCCGCCCAAGGTCGGTGCCCAGGGCCTGCACGAGATCCGCGGCGTCTTCCGGCGCGATCGTGGTGTTGTGCCGCGTGCGGGCCGCCTCGATCAGCCACTGCACCGCTTCGCTGTCGGTCATGGGCTCGCACTTGAACACCACGCCGACTTTCTCAACCGCCTTGTCGAGGTTGCCCGGCCGCCACACCTGCGCACGAAGCACGAGCGTCGTCGTCTCCGTCGGGGCCTCGGCGTAGTTCTCCAGCAGTTCACGCGGGCCCATCGCCGGGCGGCGGCGGGCGCCTTTGCCGGCCGGTGATGGCGCGGGGGCGGCGGTGTCGTCCTCGCCCTTGACGAGCTGATCGGCGTTGTCGACGACGACGAGCTTGTGCTGCTGCATCAGCCCGGTGGAGCGGCATTCGTCGAGGACATCGGCGACGATGCGCGGGCCCTGGGCGCCGTCGAAGCGGATGGTGTCGAAGGCATCTTCCCCGCCGTGGGCCTTGATGAGGATCGTGCGGAGCGACGAGAGATACTGATCCTGACGGAAGCGGTCCTTGCCGTGAAGGATGAGGATGCGGGTCTTGTCGGACAGCTCGGGCGTGTCCTTGCGGGCGCGGGCCATGGCGGGAGTGTAGAAGAAACGACGCGACCCCGGAGAACACCTCCGGGGCCGCGTTGGGAAGAGGATGGACGGGTTTGTTGGGGCGGTGAGAAGACGGCGGGATTCGGGATTCGGCTCGGAGTTCAGTCCCCTCGCCTCTCGCCCCTGACCTCTCGCCCCTGCTCCGCCGCTGCCCTTAGCAGCCGGCGAAGTACGCCTCGAGGTAGTCGAAGATGTCCTGCACGGTGACGGAGCCCGAGCCGTTGAAGTCGGCGGAGCGGAGGCCCGCGAAGTACGCGTCGAGGTAGTCGAAGATGTCCTGCACGGTGGCCGAGCCGGAGTTGTTGAAGTCAGCCGGGCAGCGGACGATCAGGCGGGCGGCGGCGGAGACGGCCGAGTCGCAGTCGGAGGTGAGGCTGAGGCGGTAGTAGCCGGCGTCGGCGGCGTTCACGTTGGAGAGCGTGAGGGTGGCGGAGGTCGCCCCGGAGATCTGGCCGGCGATGTTGGAGAGGTTGACCCACCCGCTCACGCCGTTCTGGCTCCACTGCCAGCGGCGCTGGTCCACAGTGCCGGAGTTCTGCGTAAGGAAGGTGACGTCGGCGCCGGTGTTGACGGTGCGGTTGTCGGGCTGGTTGGTGATGACCACGTCGGTGCACGCGGCGTCCCAGGACACGAGGGCGGCCCGGACCTGCTCGCGGAGCAGTTCCCGCTTCATCGTGTACGCGACGTCGGCCTGGTCGGAGTTGGTGCAGCCGTGCACGAAGGCGGCGTAGGTGTACTCACGCGGGACGACGTTCCCGTTGACCTTGAAGGGGATGGTGGCCCAGCCGCCCTCGGGCTTCCAGACCGTCCCGCTGCAGCCGTACGACCCCGCCTTGGCGGCCATGCGGGTGAGGGACTTGAACGCGGCGATCTCGGAGGGCGTCAGGCTCAGGCCGACGGCTTCCTGATCAATCACCGTGTTGAGCGACGGGTTGTTCATGCGGTCGAAGAGCTGGTCGCGCCAGAGTTCGCTGAACAGCGAGCCGTCGGCGATCTTCTCGTACAGGTCGACGGCGTCAGTCGCGGAGAAGGAGTTGAACGGATCGCCGCACAGGCAGCCCAGGCGGTGGTTGATCTGCGTGTTGGTGAGCCCGAGGCTGTCGGCGAAGGCGTTGAGCGTGGCCCGCCCGTAGCGGAGTTCGATCTCCATCGTGCGGTTGTTGTCGGACTGCTGCAGCATCTCGGCGATCGCGGTCCCGAGGGTTTCGAAGCCGGGATTGCAGGTGGTGCCGGTGTCGGGGCACTCGTTGTTGTTGCAGGTGTCGCGGACCCAGATGTTGCTGATCAGGGTGTCGTTCACCAGCGAGCACTGCCGCATGGCGTAGGCGCCGTGCAGAATCTTGAGCATGCTGGCGGGCTCGAAGGCGAACTCGTCGTTGAGGGCCGCGATGACCGGCCCGCCGACCTGCTTGACCTTGAAGCCGTACGTCCCGCTGGTGAGCTGCGCGTCCATCAGGTCGCGGCAGCGCCGGGTGATGTCGTTGGCGTTGTCGACCAGGCCCACGGCGTACCGCGTCTGCCCTAGGCCGTCGGTGAACCGCTCCATGCAGGTGATGCGGGCCCCGTGCTGGTTGCGCAGGTCGGTGATCTCGGAAGAGGAGAGGCTCGGGTAGAACCAGCCGCGACCGGGGTTGTCGGCGACGGCGATGACGGTGTACAGCGGCGGGGAGACGATCGTCGCGGGCGTGGTGATCTCGACATCGATGAGGCGGGCCCCGTTGCTGGTGAGCAGGTTGCTGACGGCCGCCGCGTCGACGTTGAACAGCCACCACCAGCCCTGGGCCTGGGCCCCGGAGTTGTTGACGGCGACGGCGGCCCAGCGGGCCTGCCCGTTGACCTCGTACCGCTCGATGTCGATGACGCGGATGGGGGTCTGCGAGTCGGAGACCCAGTCGATGATCGTCTGGGCGGTGGTGTCGTACAGCCAGCCCCAGCCGGACGCCTGCGCGCCGCTGTTGGGGATGGTCACGGCGCTCATCACCGTCTGGTTGTTGAGCTCGAAGCACTCCAGGTCGATGATGCGCTCGCCCGCGATCGCGGCGCCGAGGCCCGCGGGCGTCTGGGCCCAGTACGTGTTGGCGACCGAGAAGCCGGGGATCTGGTAATCGCCGGAGTTCTGCACGGCGATCACGTTGTACGAGTCCGGCGCGGTCCGCTGGATCATGAACGGCTTGAAGCCGTTGGCGACGTCGGCGTCGATCGTCGCCGGCGTCACGCCGAAGCGATAGATCCAGCCCGTCGGGGTGTCGATGATGCGGTCGACCTGCGCGGAGGCGGCCCCGGTGAGGGCGGCCAGTGCGCCGGCGGCGGCGGCCAGCGCGAGACACGTGCGGCGAGAAGAACGAGCGATGCGGCGGCGGAACATGGTGGGCCTGTCTTTCCGTGTGTGCGAGCCCGCTGGCGTGCGCCCGGGGGCTCTGGGTGAACCGTGTGAGGCCAGGCCAACAGGCCGGGCCACGAAGCGTGAGGACACCCCTGCTCCGGACCCGCGGCCGGGTTCTCGCACCACGGACACAAAAAAAACTGCGGACACCTCAAGGCCCGCACACGCGGATGACGCATGCCCCCCGCAGGGATGGCACATCGCGAAGACAAAAACAGACCCGCCCCGTGAAGACGGGGCGGGTCGAAAAATGCGGCGGGATGTCGGCTCTGGCTTCTGGGCCTCTGGCCTCTGGCCTCTGGCCCCTGGCCTCTGGCCTCTGGCCCCTGGCCCCTGGCCTCTAGCTTCTATCCCCTGCTCTTAGCAGCCCGCGAACCACTCGGTGAGGAAGTCGAAGATGTCCTGCACGGTGGGGGCTCCGCCGGAGAGGTTGAAGTCGGCGGCGGCGCTGCCGTTGAACCAGTCGGTCAGGAAGTCGAAGATGTCCTGGACGCTGAGGTTGCCGACGCCGTTGTGGTCGGCGGCGCACCGGACCCGGACGGTGATGTTGGACGCCTGCTTGTTGTCGTTGGCGACGACGAAGGCGTGGGAGCCGCTGAGGGTGGCGCGGCGGTTGAGGACCTCGCTGCCGCCGGCGCCCGCCGCGTCGCGGCTGAAGTTGGCGGAGTTGCGCTCTTCCAAGCCGGCGTCGGGGTTGTAGCCGAGCACCGCGATGTCCGTCGTGCCGGAGTTCACCTGGGCCTGCACGCGGTAGAGCTTGCCGGCGGTGAGGGACGCCTCGATGACCTGGATGGGCTCATCGGCGGCCATGTCGAAGGTGTAGCCGAAGTTGCCCAGGCTGATGTCCTGCCCGTCGTCGTGCTTGGCGACGCAGAGCGGGGTGATGTCGCCCGCGTCGGCGATGTGGGCGTACTGCACCGTTCCGCCGACGGACGGCCCGACGATGACAAAGTCGGTGACGCTCAGGAAGTTGGAGTTCTGCCACGGCGAGGTGATGCACGGGTCGTTGTCGCCGAGAACGTTGACGTTGTTGCTGGCGGGGAAGGCGAAGGCGCCGACGGCGTGGAAGTCGACGGCGTCGGTGGCGAACGAGTAGGTGCGCGGGGCGGAGAAGGTGACGCTGGCGTTGTCGGCGATGGCCTCGATCGGCGCGACGGTGATGGTGAAGCTGCTGGCGGTCGTCAAGATCTCGCCGTAGGAGTCGGACCGCACGGTGAAGTCGAACGTGCCGACGGTGCCGGCCA
>CAZTQN010000041.1:0-30633 GCA_964615765.1 uncultured Phycisphaeraceae bacterium | reverse complement strand
CGCTGTCCGCATCGCGTGCGACATGGTCCGCGAGAAGCTCATCGACGAGAAGGCCGCGCTGCTCCGCATCCCCGCCGCCGACCTCACGCAGCTCCTCCTCCCGTCCTTCGACCCCTCGAAGAAGAAGTCGGTCGAGGTTCTGACCCGGGGCATCCCGGCGTCCCCGGGCGCCGCGTTCGGCAAGCTCGCGTTCTCAGCCCACGAGGCCGTGGAGCGTGCCCAGAAGGGCGAGAAGGTCCTCCTGGTCCGCGAGTTCACCAGCCCCGAGGACGTCGAGGGCATGCACTCCGCCGCCGGCATCCTCACCTCCACGGGCGGTCGGACGAGCCACGCCGCAGTGGTGGCGTGTGGCTGGGGCAAGTGCTGCGTCGTCGGCGCCGCCGAGCTCCACATCGACGCCGCCAAGGGCACCATGACCGTCAAGGGCAAGAAGTTCGGCCGCGACGACGTCATCTCCATCGACGGCACCTCGGGCGAGGTCATGGTCGGGCAGATCGCGACCGTCGAACCCCGCATGTCGGGCGACTTCCTTCAGGTCATGAAGTGGGCCGACAAGCACCGGCGCCTGGGCATCCGCACCAACGCGGACACGCCCGCCGACGCCCAGCGCGCCCGCGACTTCGGCGCCGAGGGCATCGGCCTGACCCGCACCGAGCACATGTTCTTCGAGGGCGAGCGCATCAAGTCGATGCGCAAGATGATCCTCGCCGAAACCAAGGAAGCCCGCACCGCCGCGCTGAACGAACTCCTCCCCTACCAGCGCAAGGACTTCATCGGCATCTTCACCGCGATGAAGGGCCTGCCCGTCACCATCCGCCTCATCGACCCGCCGCTGCACGAGTTCCTCCCGCACGACGACGAGCAGCAGGGCGAACTCGCCCGGGCCATGGGCGTCAGCCTGCAGAAGGTCAAGCAGCGCGTCGCGCAGCTCCACGAGATGAACCCCATGCTGGGGCACCGCGGCTGCCGCCTCTGCGTCACTTACCCCGAAATCCTCGAGATGCAGGTGACGGCGATCGTCGAGGCCATGATCGAGTGCCTGCAGGACAAGATCAAAGCCATGCCCGAGATCATGATCCCGCTCGTCGGCACGCGCAAGGAGCTCGCCCTCCTCCGCGAAGAGACCGAGCAGGTCATCGCCAAGGTCAAGAAGGCCCGCGGCTACTCCGGCAAGCTCGATATCAAGATCGGCACCATGATCGAAGTCCCCCGCGCCGCCCTCACCGCCGACCAGGTCGCCGAGGTCGCCGACTTCTTCTCCTTCGGCACCAACGATCTCACCCAGATGACCTTCGGCTTCTCGCGCGACGACATCAACTCCTTCCTCCCCGACTACCTCAACCGCGACATCCTCCCGCAGGACCCCTTCCAGTCCCTCGACCAGGGCGGCGTCGGCATGCTCGTCAAGCACGCCATCGAGTACGGCCGCAAGACCCGCCCCGATCTCAAGATCGGGATCTGCGGCGAACACGGCGGCGACCCCGCCAGCGTCCACTTCTTCGCCAAGATCGGCATGGACTACGTCTCCTGCTCCCCCTTCCGCGTCCCCATCGCCCGCCTCGCCGCCGCCCAGGCCGCCCTCATGGACACGGCCAAGAAGTAACCCAACAACCACACCCCGCCGCACCTATCCGCGGCGGTCCAACACAACAACGCCCCGCAAAGCCCGCGCATGTCGCGGGCTTTTTTCATGATCCACACCGTGCCTTCGTCTCGTTCTTCTGCACTCGGCCCCGGCGGGGCCGTGGGCTGTAGCCACGGGTGAAGCGCAGCGCAAACCCGTGGATCCGTGCGAGACGTCATCACTGCCCCGAAGGGGCAGAGCAGCGCACTTCGCATCGCCCTCGACCACGCGCGGTTGCAAAACGAAAACCCCGGAACCACACGGTTCCGGGGCCCATGCAACTGCTGCTATCCACCATCCCCCCGCCCGCATCACCCACCCGTCTTCGCCTCGCCCGCCGCCGGCTGCTTCAGCGACGTCATCACCGCCGCTCGCTCCGCGTCGGTCATCTTCGGGGCGTGCTTCTTCAGCATCTCCTCGAACTGCTTGATCTCGCCGTCGCTCGTCGGCAGGTTGGTCAGCATCGTGTCGGCCCCGAGGCTGTTGCCCTCAGAGTCCAGCAGCACGATGAACGGCGCCGCCGCCGCGTCCGTCCCCGCCGCCTTCTTCAGGAGCTGCGCGCCGCCGATCATCCGCTGCGTGTCCAGCCGCGCGACCGCCAGGTTCTTGCCCAGTGCCGTCTCGCTGCGCGCCTTCTTCACCCACGCGTCCAGCGCCTCGGCGTCCTCGCTCCCGGGCGTCACGAAGTACGCCAGCACCGCCTTCTGATCCTTCTTCGCCTCCGCCAGCGCGTCGTTCAGAATCGTCTGCGCCACCTTCGCCGGGGCGCGGTGCGCCGACAGAAACTCCGCGACGACCTTCTCGTCGAACACGCGCGACATCGTCATCGGCTTGGCCGTCATGCTGTTCCCGCCCCGGCGGTCCAGCGCGCGGTCCGTCACCGGGTCGACCACCGTCAGCGCCGGCGCCCCGAAGCCCTGCTCCATCAGCGGCGTGTTGTAGAAGTTCGCGATGTCGATGTTCTTGTCAAACTTGCCGATGTCGATCTTGATCCACACATACTCCGCCTTCACCAAGGGCGCCACCGCCGGGTCGGTCTTGAGCATGTCGTTCAGGAACACGCAGAACCCGCACCGGTTCTCGCCCCACATCACCAGCACCCGCTTCCCCTCGTCCCGCGCACGCCGACGCGCCTCGGCGATCTGCTCCGTCGCCACCGCCTTCTCGTCATACAGCCCCGTCGGGAACGTGATCGTCGTCCCGCGCGGGCCGGGGAATGTCTGCGCGCCCGCCGGCGCGCCGCCCGGCGTCTGCGGCGCGTTCGGATCCGCCGGCGCCGGCTGCGCGGGGGTCGTGCCCGGCTGCGCGGGCGGCTGGCCCGCCGGCTGGTCCGGCACGAACTGCCCGTACCCCGCCGCGCTCATCGCGCCCACCGCCGCCATCGCCGCCACCATCGCCCGAACGCTCGTCGTCTTCCGCTTCATGTGCACTCTCATCAATAGAGGACCGGACCGGCATGGTACCGGCTCACGTCCCGCCGGCGGCACTCGCACACCATCTCCCGCCCGCCCCCACCCAACAACCCCAACCCCGCCGCCGCACTCACCGTGTCAGCGCCTGGTCCCCCAACTTCACCACCGCCTCCGCCTCTTCCCTGAGCACCTTCTCGATCGCCCCCCAGTCCGGCCCCTGCCCGCCCCCGGCCGCCTTGGGCCACGCGCTCCAGCCCGCCTTCAGCACGCCCATCATCCGGGCAAACTCGGCGTCGCTGGTCGGATAACCAATGTTCCCCTCGTTCCCGTCCTGGCTCGTCCCGGCCGCCGCCCCGTCCGGCTTCAAGGCCGCGAACACCGGCAGGTTCTCCGGCGACGGCACGTACGTCTCCATCTGCTCCCACGCCTTGTCGACGCGCACCAGGTCGATCGGTATCACCACGAAGTGGGCCGACAACACCCGCTTCACCGGCTCACGCCGCATCAGCGTGTCGAACCGCATCGCCCACCGCTCCCCGGCCTGCGTGAAATACACCAGCACGCCCTTGGCGTCGCGCCCCGCGGCCTCAACACCCGCGCGGACCACGTCCGCCGCCACCAGCCGCGTTGTCTGGTGCTCTTTCAGAAAGTTGAACACCCGCGGCACGGAATACACAGGCCGAGCCCGCGACCGCTCCGGGTCATACAGCTCCGGCGTCGCCACGCTCGCGATCACCCCGCCCTTCTCGTCCAGCACCGTCAGCGCCGCCGGCTTGCCGGGCCCAACTTCAACACCCAGCCCCTTCGCGAGCGCGCTGTTGGCGTCCGCCCGATCCCCCGCCGACACCTCGGCCCACACCTCGACGTACTCCGCCCGCCGAAGTTTCTGCGTGTCCAGCGCTTCCAAGGCCACCAGCAGCCGATCGCACAACGGGTCCGTCGCCGAACCCCAGATGATCAAAATGCGGCGCCGCTCCGCCGCCGCGGTCGCCTTGCCCGCCTCGATCTTCGCCGCCACATCCCCCGCCTCGCGGAACAGCGGGGCCGCCTTCGGGTCCTCGTCTTGAGCCCCGCGTCGCGCCGGCGGCGGCGTCGCCACCTGCGCCGACGCCTCCAACACCACGCCCCCCACCCCCCCCACCGCCCCCAGCGTCGCCAGCGTCGCCACCCACTTCGCCAGCGCCAGCCCGCTCATCCGCTTCATATGCAAACTCACGGCGTGCCCGCCCCTTCGCCCGTCTTCTCCCCCGCCGCCTCGCCCGCACCCTCGCCCGCCGCCTTCGCGGCCTGCTTCTCCGCGCGCCGCTGCGCCGGCAGCATGCCGTCGGGCATCTCCGGCGTCGCCCGCAGCGTCACATCGATCCGCCGCGCGTCCTTCCCGGGCACCAGCAGCCGGTTCCCCAAGCGCGGAAAGTCCTCGTCCTCGTCGGTGATGGTCCAATCGAGCTGGTCCGGCGTGTACGGGTTGGGCTTCTTGCCCTCAACCTCCGCCTCGCTGAACGCCATCACCAGTTTCTTCCCCACCGGCACATCGACGGACCAGAAATCCTGCCCCGTGCGCGTGTCGCGCAGCGTCACCGTCTTGGGTTCCCAAGGACGGCTGACATACGCGTACTGATCCGCCGAGTACCCATACCCGCCCTCGCGCGCACACCCGCCCATTCCAACCCCGACCAGCCCCATCACGCACAGCAGCCCGATCGCCCCCGCCTTCCGCGCGCCCGCCCCGCCCGTCGTCCGCCGCTTGCTGACCATGCCGCTGCGCTCCCGCTTCTCACCCGCCACCCCAGGAAGAGTATCGTCCATCGGCCCGCCCCGGGTTGCACCAGCCCGCGACGCGGCCCGCACCTTTTGCCCGCCATTCCCCGGAGATGCCCCGCGTGGATCACCCCTTCCGCATCGGCCACGGCTACGACCTACACCGCCTCGAGCCCCGCCCGCCCGTCGGCAACGCCCGCCCGCTCATCGTCGGCGGCGTCACCCTCGAGTTCGATAAGGGGCTCATCGCCCACTCCGACGGCGACGTCCTCTACCACGCCGTCGTCGACGCCCTCATGGGCGCCCTCGCCCTGCCCGACATCGGCAGCATGTTTCCCGACAACGCCCCCGAGAACGCCGGGCGCGACTCGGCCGAGTTCGTCCGCGCCGCCGCCGCCAAACTCGCCGCCAGCGGCTTTGAGCTCGTCAACCTCGACGCCACCGTCATCCTCGAGCGTCCGCGCATCGCGCCGGTAAAGGACCGCATCCGCGCCAACCTCGCCGCCCTGCTCAGCACGCCCATCGACCGCATCAACGTCAAGGGCAAGAGCCACGAGAAGGTCGACGCCGTCGGCGAGAGCCGCGCCATCGAGGCTCACGCCGTCGCGCTTCTGGCCCGACCGCTCCGCTGACGGATCCCGCGCAGCATCCGCCGCACCGCCCAGTCCGTCAGCCGCGGCGCCATCACCGCCAGCCCCATCCCGTACCGCACCATCGCCCCGTTGAACCCCGTCCACACCTCCGGCGTCGGCCGGCGCAGGCACGCCACGATCCGCTCCGCGACATACTCCGGCGTCTGCATGAACGCGCTCGAGGTATGCGGCGTGAGCGACCCGCCCGGGCCCGAGCGGTCCCGCATCACATCGAAGAACTCCGTCCGCGTCCCGATCGGGTGCACGCTGCTGCACCGCACGCCCCGCTCTTCGATCTCCAGGTTCAGCGCCCGCGCAAAGTGATTCTGGGCCGCCTTCGTCGCCGTGTACGTCGCGCAGTACGGCACGCCCAGCTTCGCCAGGCACGACGAGCACACCAGGATGTGCCCCCGCACCGCGTCCCGCCCGCCCACCGCCGGGTTCCGCATCAGGTGCGGCAGCGCCGCCCACACCGTGTGCATCGTCCCGAAGAAGTTGGTCTCGAACATCGCGCGGACCTTCTCCTCCGAGGAGTCGGACACCGTGCACTCTTCCCCGTAGCCCGCGTTGGCGAACACCCCATACACCGACCCGAACGCCTCGATCGTCCGCGCCATCAGCCGCTCGCTGTCCTCGCGGCGCGTGACGTCCATCGTGACGCCGATCGCCTTCCCGCCCTCGCGCCGGATGCGCTCCACCAAGGCGTCGATCTTGTCCGCCCGCCGCGCCCCCACCGCCACCGGCATCCCCGCCCGCGCGCACGCCAACGCCGTCGCCGCGCCGATCCCGCTCGACGCTCCCGTGATCGCGATCGGTTTGCCCGTCAGTTCAATCGCCATGCGCGGCAGGTTAGACGCCCGCCACGCCCCGGCGGTTCATGAACCACGACTCATTCTGTTCGCCCACGCCCGCCCCCGCTCCCCCCGCGCAGGCGCCGCCGGCTCACTTCCCGTCGATGATGTCCTGCCCGCCCTGCGCGATCGCTTCCACGTCGCGCCCCACGCCTTTGAACGTGTTGCACCCCGTCAGCAATGACACCACCCCCGCCGACACCCCCAGCGCCGCGATCATCGCCAGCGCCCGCCCCAACACCCGAACCCCGTCTCGACCAAACGTCCCACACCGCATGACCCAGCCTCCTTGCTGTGAACGCAGGAAACCATCGGCGAGCCTCCGCCGAGCGGCACACTTTTCCCCCCGGTCTACCATCGCCCCCACCTCCCGGGTACACCATGAATACGTCGCCCTCCACGCCAAACCAGCCCGACCACACACCTGCCGCCCCGGCGATTGATCCCGTGCTCGTGCTCGCGGACCGCTTCACCCGAGCCATCGCCGCGGCGTTCCCCCACCTCTCCCCCGCCGACATCGACCCCGCCATCACCGCCTCCAAGAACCCCAAGTTCGGGGACTTCCAGTGCAACGCCGCCATGGCCCTCGGCAAGCGCCTCGGCAAGCCGCCGCGCGAGATCGCCCAGGCCCTCGTCGAACGCGTCCGCATCGACGACCTCGCCGAACCCCTCACCCCCGCCAGCATCGCCGGCCCGGGGTTCATCAACATCCAGCTCAAAGCCGGCACCCTCGCCAGCCTGCTGCAGCAGCTCGACACCCCGCGCCTCGGGCTTGACCCCGTCGGGGCCGGCAGCACCGTCGTCGTCGACCTCTGCGGCGTCAACCTCGCCAAGCAGATGCACGTCGGGCACATCCGCGCCACCTTCATCGGCGACGCCCTCGCCCGCGTCTTCGAACGCCTCGGCTACGCCGTCAAGCGCCAGAACCACGTCGGCGACTGGGGCCTCAACATCGCCATGGTCACCGGCAAACTGCTCGAACTGAAGCAGGCCGGCCGCCCCATCGACGCCCTCGACCTCGACGCCATCGAACGCCTGTACAAAGACGCCCAGCGCGACGGCTCCGCCGACGAACGCGGCCTCGCCGCCGTCCACCGCTTCAACCTCGGGCCCAAGGCCCTCGCCGAACTCGAAGAGCAGGTCCTCGGCGCCCGGGCCGCCACCGCTCGCGCTCGCCAGACGCTCGTCCGCCTGCAGGCCAAGGAGCCCGAGGTCTACGCCGTCTGGAAGCAGCTCGCCGACGTCACCATGCGCGAGTGCCTGGCCCTGTGCAAGCGCATGAACGCGGTGGTCCTCGACGAGCACTCCGCCGGCGAATCCAGTTACGCCAATGAGCTCGGCCCCATGGTCGCCGACCTCGAAGCCCGCGGCATCGCCGTCACCGACCAGGGCGCGCTGGTCGTCCGCGTCGAGGGCATCGAGGAACCCTGCATCATCCGCAAGTCCGACGGCGCGTTTCTCTACGCCACCACCGACGTGTGCGCCATCCGCCGCCGCGTGCAGTCGCTCGGCGCCCAGCGCGTCGTCTACTGCGTCGACGTCCGCCAAAGCCTGCACTTCCAGCAGGTCTTCGCCGTCGCGCGCCTGGCCGGGTACGCACGCCTCCCCTCCGGACAGGACGCGCTCCTGCAGCACGCCGGCTTCGGCACCATCCTGGGCGAAGACGGCCGCCCCTTCAAAACCCGTTCCGGAGAGAGCGTCAAGCTCGCCGACCTGCTCGAAGAAGCCGTCGACCGCGCCCGGGCGGCGATCGATCAGCGCGCCGCCGCCGAGCCCGACCGCGCCGGCACGCTCACCGACGCCCAACGCGCCCACATCGCCGAAGCCGTCGGCATCGGCGCCATCAAATACGCCGACCTCTCAAACGACCGCGCCAAGGACTACGTGTTCAGCTTCGACCGCATGCTCGCGTTCGAAGGCAACACCGGGCCCTACCTGCTCTACGCGCTCGTCCGCACCAAGAACGTCCAGCGCGAAGCCGCCAAGCGCGACCTGCCGCTCAGCGCCTTCGAAAACGCCCCGCTCACCATCGCCGCGCCGGAAGAGAAGGCCCTCGCCCTCACGCTGCTCCGCTACCCCGCGTCGGTCCAGTCCGTGCTCGCCAACTTGGAGCCGCACCGCCTCGGGCAGTTCCTGTATGACCTCGCCCAGGCGTACAGCACGTTCTACGCCGCCTGCCCCGTGCTCGCCGCCCCCGACCGCGCGCTGATGCTCTCGCGCCTGCGCCTGTGCCGCCTCTGCGAGCGCACCCTCGCCGACGGCCTCACCATGCTCGGCCTCACGCCCCTCGACCGCATGTAAAAAGGCTCGCCCCCGCCCCCGCCGGGTACCCCCACGCTCCGCGTGGGGCCCGTGCTCCTCCCTTACCGCACGGCCGCTTCTTCCGCCTCCGTCGCCGCCAGCCGCTGGTTGAACTCCGGCGTGCACAGCCCCGCCGAGATCGCGAGTTTCGCGAGCGCCACGCGGTCCTTCGTCCGCAGTTTGCGGGCGATGGCGCTGCGGTGCCACTCGATGGTCTTGATCGTGCGGTGCAGCTTTTTGGCGATCTGCGCGCTCGTCAGCCCGCGCCCGATGAACGCCAGGATCTCCTTCTCGCGCTCCGACAACGCCGCGAGCGGGCCCGGGTCGATGTGCTTCATCTGCGCATACGGCACGTCCGTCACGTGCGCGTCGCACCAGTCGGGTATGTCCGCCGGGCGGAACGTCGCCATCGCCAGGTCCGTCCCCGGCAGCTTTCGCAGGAAGCCCAAGAGCGCTCGCCCACGCCGCAGGTCGCGGATCTGGAGGGGGCGCCCGGTCTTGATCACGCCGTGTAGCAGCGGCTGCCGCTCCTCGGCCATGTCATGCCCGAGCCGCTGCTCCAGCGTCAGCCCGCGCAGCTGCTCGATCCCCTCCACGCCCACCATGCGCAGGTACAGCGCGTTGGCGTACAGCACGTGCCCTTCCAGGTCGAACACGGCGACCGCCGCCGCCGAGTCGTGCACGAGCGCCTCCCACACCGGGTCGCTCGCCGGCGGGGTCCATTGCGGAAGATGCCGAGGTGTTGCCAGTTGTTGCATGAACGCGCCCCCTTCTCAGGACGGTCAGCCCCACGAACCCGCCCCCCATCCCCGCCCCCAACCAACCACCCACCCACCCCTCACCCCGCCCACGCCGGGGTCCGCTCGCCCTGACCGCCCGAAAACGGTCGGTGCGACCGAAGCCGTCCAAGCATACCCCAAAAATCCGGGCGCGGGAAACCCATCCGAGCGGCATTTCACCCCGCTCGGACGCGCACACCCCATAAATCGGGCACATCGTCCGCCAGCGCCGCCAGAAATCAGCGCTTGGTGGCCGCGTACTCGTTGTTCATGATCGTGATGATGTCGCTGGTGATGTTCAGCGTCGGATCCACGTGCAGCATCCGTTTGAACGAGATCGCCCGGGCCACGTCTTCCGGGTCGCCCAGCGGGATCTGCACCTTCTCGTCGCTCGCGAGCACCAGCGCGTAGTTGTTCTGCTTCGACACCCGCTGCACCGCGTCCACGATCTTCAGGTACAGCTCGCGCCGCAGCTCCGCACGCATCGCGTCCAGTTTCTTCTGCGCGATCTGCCCCTCCACCTCCGTGCGGATCAGGAACTCGCTGAACTCCTTGGCCTTGGCGATCTTCTGCGGGCCCGCCGGCAGCGGCTCGATCTCGCCCCGCTTCTCGCCGGCCTGCTTCTGCAGCTCGTCCAGCTTGGTCTGCATCTCCGTCCGCGTCTGCTTGAGCTGGTTCTCCAGGTCCGTCCGCTCCGTCAGCCCGTTGAACGCCGCTTCCAGGTCCACCACCGCGATCGTCGGGGCCGACGGCGGGGCCATCTTCGTGAAGTTGCCCCCCGCAACCCCCGCCGTCCACGTCACCGCCCCAATGCCCAGCACCAGCGCGCTCACACCCGCCACGCGACGGGACTTCCGACTCAGGCTCATGCTCATGTCAGACTCCGGACCTATCTCGGCGTGCTCCCCGCTTGGCCCCAATCAGGCACGCGACGCCGATCATACCGTCCGCAATCCGCCCACCACCCTTCCCGCACCCCATCTTCCCTAAACCCCCGCGCCGCCGAGCGCACCAGCCCGCCGCGACACCACCACCCCCGCACGCGGCATCACCCCGCACGCACGGATGACCGCCAGCGCCGCCCACGGCGCCAGCACGCCCTCCCGGCCCATCCGGGCGACGCGCTCCGCCGCACCAGCAACGCTCGCCGCCGGACGGAAGGCCCGCTCCGCCGTCAGCCCCGCCAGCGTGTCCGCCGCCCCCGCCAGTTTCGCCAGATCGTGCACCCGAGCCCCTTCCGTCCGCTCCGGATACCCGCGCCCGTCCTCGCGCTCGTGGTGCTGATACACCCCCAGCACCACCCGCGGCGACACCACCCCGCCGCCCGGCGCCGACATCATCCGATCCGCCATCGCCACGCTCCACGCCCCGTGCCGACGCACCTGGTTCACCTCTTCATCATTCATCGGCCGCGGCGCCGCCCGCACCTCCCGCGGCAGCAGCGTCATGCCCCAATCACACAGCAGCCCCGTCAACCCCGCATCGCGCACGTCCTGTTCGCCCCACCCCAGCCCGACCGCGGCGTGCACGCACAGTTCCGCCGTCGCCAGCGCATGGTCCATCACCTCTTCCAAGGACCCGGGCTCGAACGCGGCCCGCTCCAGCCGCGCCGCGTCCGCCCCACCCCGGCGCGTCGCGCCGTACACCAGATCATCCACCACATCGCCGAGCGCCGCCGGGCTGACGACCTCGCCGAGCATGACGCGCTCGACCATCCCCACCAGCACCGCCGCCCGGGCCCGGTCGATCTCGTGCTTCTGCTCCACGCTCTCCGCCCACGCGCCCGGCTCCTCAGCGTCCGGCTCCAGCGCCGCCGCCGTCGGCACGATTCGGCGTTCCAGCCGCTCCCACAGCGGGCGGCGTCGGGCCACCACATCCGCGGCTTCCCCGCGCAGCGTGCCCACCGCGCGGCGCTGTTGCCGCCGCGCTTCCCACGCGCCGCGATACTCCGCCCGTCGCCGGGCCTGCTCGTCCTCATCACTCGCCGGCGCCATGATCGGCACGCCCAGCGCCAGCAGCGCCGCGCACATCGCCGCCGTCAGCTCGATGCCCGCGTGCAGCAGCACGCGCCCGTCCGCCGCGATCAGCGGGTGCGCAAACACCCGCCCCGGCCGCAGCGCATCAGCGCCGATCTCCTGCAGCCCGCCCGCCATCACGCCCGCGTCATCGCCCGTCGATTCATGTCCGTCCATATCCCCGGCATCGGGCGTTCTCGGACGCCACTTCATCCCCTCTCCCCACCCCCTGATAGCATCCCCCGTGTTCGAACTGACCGTGGATCGTGAGTTCTGCGCCGCGCACGCCTTGCGCTTCCCGACGTTCGTCGAACCGCTGCACGGACACAACTTCCGCGTCAGCGTCGTCGTCGCCGGCGAGACGCTCGACCCCAGCGGCATGCTCATGGATTTCCACGCCCTCGAACGCCTGGTGGACGAAATCCTCCGCCCCTTCCACAACGCCAACCTCAACGATCTGCCCCCGTTCGACCGCCTCAGCCCCTCCGCCGAGCGCATCGCTCAGGTACTGGGCGACCGCATCGTCGATGGGCTGTGCGGGGTTGCCGCCGGTTCCGGGGGTGTGAACGTGCGCGCGGTGCGCGTGACGGAGGCGCCGGGGTGCACCGCGGCGTATTTCCCGCCCTCCGCCGGTACGAGTTCTCGGAGGCCGCAACTGTGACCGTCGGACGTCCGATGACGCGCGTGGAGATGGAACCCACCGAGCCGCTCGCCCCCACGCCGGACCGCGCGCCAAACGCCGCGTCCTGGCCCGGACCGACCGACGGCGATCCTGCGCGCCCCGCCTCCTCCTCAGTCGCGGCCCCCGCCAACCGCCCGGACGTGGCCCCCGCCAACCGCCCGGACGTGGCCCGCAATCTGACGCTGCTCAACCGCGACCTGTCGTGGCTGGAGTTCAACCGGCGCGTGCTCAGCCTCGCGCAGGACCCGCGCACGCCGCTGCTCGAACGCGTCCGCTTCCTGGCCATTTTCTCCTCGAACCTCGACGAGTTCGTCATGAAGCGCCTGGGGGTGCTCGAGCGCCGCGTCGCCACCACCCAGGCCAACCCGGACCTGGACGGCTTGGAGCCCGTGCACCTGCTCTCCGCCATGCGGGCCACCATCCGCGAACTGCAGCATCAGCAGAACGAGTGCTACCAGACCAGCATCCGCCCCGCGCTCGCCGACGCCGGCATTGAACTGCTCGAGTACGACGCGCTCACGCCCGACGAGCGTCGCTGGCTGCGGGCCTGGTTCCGCACGGACCTGTTCCCCGTGCTCACGCCGCTCGCCGTCGACCCCGGGCACCGTTTCCCGTTCATCTCCAACCTGTCGCGCAATCTGGGCGTGCTGCTGCAAGACAGCGTCAAGCCGACGGGCGACACGGACGCCGCCGAGCCGCTGTTCGCCCGCGTCAAGATTCCCACCGTGGTCCCGCAGTGGGTCCGCCTGCCGGATCATCCCGCCGCCGCGCTTGAGGGCGCCAGCGCCGACTCCACGCCGACCGACGGGGGCGGTCCCATCGGCGGCGGCCCCGTCAGCGGCGCTGGCCCGCGCCGTCTCCCCAGCCCGCGCCGCCTCTCCAGCGGGCGCTACGTCAACGTCGCCGAGGTCATCAACGCCAACCTCGCCGACCTCTTCCCCGGCATGAAGATGCTCGAGGTCGTCCCCTTCCGCGTGACGCGCGACAGCGAGAGCGCCGGCGAGGAGATGGACCAGGACGCCGACGACCTGCTCGAACTCGTCGAAGAGCAGCTCCGCAAGCGCCGCTTCGCGAGCCCCGTGCGCCTCGAGACCGCGCCCGGGCCATCGCCCAAGATGCTCTGGCACCTGACCAACGAACTCGAACTCCCGCCCGCGGCGATCGAGCAGCGCCCGGGCCCGCTCGACTACACGCCCTTCGCCGAGATCGCCGACCTGGACCGCCCGGACCTTCGGTGGACGCCGTGGAAGCCCTCCGTCCCCGAGCGCCTGCGCGATGACTCCCGCAGCATCTTCGACGTCATCAAGCAGGGCGACCTCTTGGTGCACCACCCCTTCGACAGCTTCGAAGCCACCGCCACCCGCTTCATCGCCGACGCCGCCCGCGACCCGGACGTGCTCGCCATCAAGCAGACCATCTACCGCACCAGCAAGGACTCGCCCTTCGTCGCCTCGCTGATCCGCGCCGCCGAATCCGGCAAGCAGGTCGCGGTGCTGGTCGAACTGCGGGCCCGCTTCGACGAACAGTCCAACGTCCGCTGGGCCCGCCTCTTGGAAAAGGCCGGCGCCCACGTCGCCTACGGCGTGGTCGGGTACAAGACCCACTGCAAGGGCGCGCTCGTCGTCCGGCGCGAGGCCGCCGGTCTCCGCGCCTACGCACACCTGGGCACCGGCAACTATCACCCGCGCACGGCCCAGCTCTACACCGACCTGGGCCTGTTCACCTGCTCGCACGGCGTGACCGACGACGTCATCGAGATGTTCAACTTCCTCACCGGACGCTCGCGCCAGGACACCTACGAAACCCTGCTCGTCGCGCCCATCAACATGAAGAAGCGGATCATCGAGATGATCCGGCGCGAGATCGCCGTCGCCCAGGCCCACGCCCGCGGCGAGTCGCCCGTGGGCGGGCGCATCGTCGCGAAGATGAACGCCTTCGCCGACTCCGACGTCGCCGAGCACCTCTACGCCGCCAGCCGCGCCGGCGTGCAGATCACCCTGTTCGTCCGCGGCTTCTGCTGCCTCCGCCCCGGCGTGCCGGGCATGAGCGAGACCATCCGCGTCGTCAGCGTGCTCGGACGCTTCCTCGAACACTCGCGCATCTTCCACTTCGGCGCCGGCAAGACCGACCCGCTCGACGGCGACTGGTACATCTCCAGCGCCGACTGGATGTACCGCAACCTGAACAACCGCGTCGAGGCGGCGACGCCCGTCTCCGGTCGCGACAGCCGCCGACGCCTGCTCCGCATCCTCCAGATCATGAACGCCGATCGGCGCGGCGCGTGGCAACTGCAGAGCGACGGCTCGTACGCCCGCCTGACACCCACGCCCGCCGAAGCCGCCGACCCCAACCACCCCGCCGTGCTGGGCACCTTCGAAACCCTCATGCGGGAAACGCGCTCGCCGATCGCGAGTATGCGGGAGTAGGGGACAGGGATAGAGGTCAGAGGTCAGGGGGAGAAGTCAGGCGCAGGCAGCGGCGCTCAACGCGTCGTTCGTCGCCGTCTCGTGAACGCCGCGGCTTCAAGGAAGACCCACGCCCCGAGGGCCGGGATCAGCCACCACGCGTGCGCGTCCAAACGCGGCAGCATCCACGCCAAGCCGCGCTCCAGCAGTTCGCCCGCGTGCCCCTTCCACACGCTCTTCGCAAGCCCGACCGCCGCGTGCGGACGCAGCAGCACCCGCGCCGCCGGGCTCTTCAGCCACGTTCCGCCCGCCTCGCCCTTGCGCGCGGCGCGGAGCACCAGTGTCTCGGCCTTGGCCGCCTCGGCGAGTTTGCCCGCGCCCCGCAGTTCGTCGGCGTGTCGCAGCATGCCCACGCCGGCGTCGCCCGTCAGGCGGATCGCCGCGGCTCCCTGCGCGCCCTCGCGCTGCACCAGCCGCGCGATCCGCGCCAGGTCCGCCGGCTCGTCCGCGTGCCCGATGAGCCGGGCGGCGGTCGCCGGCGAAGTCGCCCGCCCGATCGCGCCGACATCATCCACCACACGCCGGATCGCGCCCGCGTCGCCCGCGCGGACCATGCGCACCAGCGCATCCTGCACGCCGCGCGTCATCGCACCCGCACGCCGCGCCGCCTTCATCAGTGACGGCGCCCAGTCGATCTCCGGCGCCAGCGTCGTCGCCAGCCCGACGCCCGAGAGCGCGATGATGACCGGGTCGTTCGGCTCGCCGCGCACGGCCCGGGCCGCCTGGATCGTCAGGTCGCGCACATCGCCCACGACAAAGAAGTCGGCCGCGATCGCGCCGAGCAGTCCCTCGATCGACGCCTCTTCGCCCGCCGAGCCCGTGACGGCCCCGCGCACCGCGTCCCCAACCCGGCGCGTCCAGCCGGCCCGCTCCCGCTCGATCCGCGCCGCGATCTCTTCAAGCCGCGGGCGCTCGGGCTCGCCCGCCGCGCTCGCCGCCAGCCCCGCGCCGGCCATCAGCGCCGCGTCGGCGTATCGGCCCGCCGCCAACAGCGTCTCGGCCCGAGCGGCGTAATCGACATCCGGCAACGCGGCCAGCGTCATCCGGGCCGCCCGCGCCGGCCCGTCCACCACCAGCACCCACAGCAGCGCCGCCGCAATCAGCAGCCGCACCAGCCCGAACGCGCGCCACGCCAGCCGCCGCAACCACCGCCGCGCGGGTCTCGCCCCGTCCGACGCGCTCACGGCCCCGCTCCCGTCTCCGCCGCGGGCTGCTCGCCGCGCACAAACTCGACCTCCACCCGCGTGCCCGGCCCGAGGATCGATCGCACCAGCGCCCCAACCTGCTCGCGGCTGATCGCTTCGACCTCGCGCTGCCGCTGCGGCTCGAGCGCGATCGCCCGGGCCCGGTCCCACAGACCCAGGCGCGCCAGCCCCAGGTGATACTCCCCACTGAGGTCCCGAAACCGCAGCCCGGTGACGCGGACCTTGGGTTTCTCGCCCGCGCCGCGCACTTCCACCGCCAGAAGCCGCGGCTGGGGCAACCGCACCCGCACCACCTCTCCGCCGCCGCCGTCCGCGCCGCCGCCAATCCCTTCGCCCGACACCCGCGTGACGGTGATCCCGCCCGCCGCGCCCGTGCCCCCGGGCCCGGCGGCCAGATCACACCCGAAGTACATCGTCACCGGCGCGGTCGACGCAGCCCGCACGTCGCCGCGCCACGATTCGTCGGCACTCTCCGCCGTCACCGTCGTCTCGATGCGCACGGTGATCAGACCCATCGCGCTCAGCACCGCCTCGACGGCCTGCACCCGCGCGCCCGGGTCTTCGGGCGCCGGTGCCGGCGCGACCGCCGCCCGCTCGGCGTGCCGCATCAGCGCATGCACCCCCAGCACCACGCCGCCGGCGAGCACCACCAGCGTCAACACATGCAGGCTTGGTCTCACGCCCTGAGTATCGGTCAGCGACCGCCGACGCGACAAACCGGGCGACAAGACAACCCCTGCGCAGCAAATCGACCGGCCCGCGAGCGCGGGCCGGTCGAGACATCATCGCCGGCTCAGAGGAGTCGGGGATCGTGGGCGCGGCGACGGAAGGGTCCGTCCGGCGCGTCAGGCCCGGCGACGGCGGCAGGCCAGAAGCCCGCCCAGCACCGCCAGCGCCCCCGTCCCGGGGCTCGGAATGTTGCTGTTCCACTGCCAGGACTGGATCGAGTGCGACTCGGCCGCCGCCGCACCGCCCGTCGCCGCCGTGAACCCGACCCACGCCGTGCCCGCGTCAAGCGAGAGCAGGTTGGCCAGATCGATCGAGCGGCTCAGGACCGTCGTGCCGTCGAGCGAGACGGTCATCACGCCCTCGCCGTAGGTGATCTCGGCCACGTGCGTCTGGTTGTCGTTGATCGGGTTGATCGGCGCCATCCCCAGCGACGCGTCCGCGCCAGGATCGTTCGACAAGAGCCCGCGCGACTGGAAGCTCACGCACTGCGGCTGGGCAAAGTCATCCCACTGCGGGGTGTTGTTCCAGGTGTCGAACTCGACCGCGAAGGAGTTGGTGATCCCCCCGTTGGGGTCGAACACCGGGTTGTTCGCGTAGCCCAGGCCCCCGCCCACCCCGCCGATCGCCGTCGGGCTGGTGTTCTGGATCACCAGTGCGAACCCGTCGGCCGGGAAGGCGTTGATGTCGGTGATGCGGAACTCGAAGCGGGTCGAGAACCCGCCGGCGACTTCGACCTTCCCGCCGTTGTACCACACCGCGCCCCG
Organism: uncultured Phycisphaeraceae bacterium; assembly: GCA_964615765.1. Classification (GTDB taxonomy): domain Bacteria; phylum Planctomycetota; class Phycisphaerae; order Phycisphaerales; family UBA1924; genus CAZTQN01. Next base: position 13,416 of record CAZTQN010000041.1, on the reverse strand, counting down.
CGTCGAGCCCTGGGCCGGGTTCAGCACGACCGACCCGCCCGCGACCGCCGCCTGGCCAACCAGGTTCAGGTTCGAGCTGCTCGGAAAGTTCGGAAAGTTGAAGTTGGTGACGGCCGCCTGAGCCGACCCCGCAACAGCGGCGGCCACGATCCCGGCGACACACAGCGATCGGCGAATCTGCGACATATCCGTCTTCCCTTCTGCAAGGACCCCGCCCGGCCCCCACGGCCGATGGCGGTGTCCCGATGTATTGCTCGGCCGCGTGCCTCCCCGACGGTGCACGCCGCGAGCGACACTAATAGGGGGTATGAACGGCCCCGCGGCCACAACTTCTACCCGTTCCGGGTGACAGCTGGCCCGCCGAATCCGAAAGGTATCCCCAGTTTAAGTTCTATCAGGACCCAGCTTCACGCGCTCGTCCGGCAAAAACACCGTCAGCCAAGCCGGAGCTTGGCTTCGGGTGCCTCTGCGATCACAGGGCAACCGGACGACCCGGCCCGCCGTGCGATGGCGTCCCCCAGCGGGTGTTCGGTATTACGCGGAGCGGCGGCGGCGGGCCGCCACCAGGCCGCCCAGCGCCAGCAGCGCCCCGGCGCCCGGCGAGGGCACGATCTCGACGAAGGACCAGTCCACGATCTCGTGACGCTGCGGCGCGCCGCCCGTCGCCGAGGTGAACCCGACCCAGGACTGGATCCCGCTCAGGGCCAACTGGCTGGAGAGGTCGATCGGCACCGTCAGGATCGGCGAGGCCAGGTTCTGATAGAAGATCGTCAGCCCGGCGCCCTGCGTGTACGCGATGCGGACGGTCTTGATGGAGCCGTCGGCGAAGGGGTCGGCCGCGGAAGCCACCCCGAAGTTCGCGTTCGCCGTCGGCACGTTGGGCAGGATCCCGCGACTCTGCACCTGCACCACGTTGGCCGCCCCGGACTGCACGAAGCCCGGCTCAACGTTGTTGTACGAGTCGAAGACGACGGCGAGCGAGTTGGAGATCCCCGTGCCGCCGAAGATCGGGTTGGTGGCGTACCCGATCGCGCCGCCCGGGCCGCCCAGGGCCGACAGGCTGCTGTTCTGGATCACAAAGGCGATCCCGTCGGCGGAAGGGAGCTCGCCCCGGTCCCGCACGCGGAAGCGGAAATCGGTGATAAACCCGATCCCCACGTTGGCCTTCTCGGTCCGCCAGACGCCGCCCACGCGGCTGAACTGCCCAGGCGGGGTCAGTGTCAAGGTGTTGTCTTCGCCCGCAAGGCCGGGGCCCGCGATGGCGTCGCCGACGAGCGTGAGCCCTTCGGTCGAGTTGAAGTTCGAGTACGTGAAGTCCGCAGAGGCCTGGGCGGTCAGAACCGCGGCAGCGCCAACAGCAGAGGCGGCGGTCAAGGCACGGATCTTCGACATGACGGGAACTCCGGACGAAACGTGGAGGGCGGTGTGCGACGACGACGGTCCGGGCGTCCTGCCCGGAACTGCACGAAGGACCCGGCCTTTCGGCCGCACCCATCGCGCTTGCACGCGGGCCCGGCGCACGCGCCGAAACCGCGAAACCCACCCGCGACGCGCTGACGCCGCGGAAGGCTGGGGTCCGATCTGCCCATGCAGCGATTGACCGCCGAAGGGGCTGGGAAAAATCCGTCATGCCGTGGGTCACCACCGGCAGAGGTGAGCGGGCCGCGGTGCGGCGCGCATCAACGAACAGACATCGCACACGCTCGGCCTTGGCCAAACGGGGCGACAGTCAGGTCTCTGCTCTCTTCCGGTCCCGCCAGATCTCTCGCGGTCTCGCTCGCGGGGGATGCCAGACCCGCGCAAGGGGGAGTCCGGCTCAAGCACAATAGACCACAGCAAATTCGAAATGCAAGTCTTCCGCAGAACAAGACTTGTCGTTGTAGACCGCACCCCGGTTATGGGGTGCCGACGGTCCCCCCCAACGCCTTCTGCGGGCCGGCATCAGGGGTTTCCTCGTGCCGCAGAAGGAACCGGAACGAGCATGACACGCCGGCCGGATCAAACTGCAGGGTCGCCTTGCCGCCCAGTTCGTGGGCGATGATCGCTTCGACCAGTGAACACCCCAAGCCCCTCCGGGTTGGCTCGTGCACCGCCGGTCCGCCCGACTCGCGCCACTCGATGGTGGCTTCCGGCGGGTCGCCGGGGGCGACGGTCCAACTGACATGGACCATGCCGCCGGGAGCGGACAGGGCGCCGTACTTGACGGCGTTGGTGGCCAGTTCGTTAAAGGCGATGGCCATGGCCTGGCTGGCGCGGGGGGAGAGGGTGAGGCTGTCGCCGCGGAGTTGGTAGCGGGAGCCGGCCCCGGGCGCGTAGCTATCGAAGGTATCGCGGAGCAGGGCCTCGATATCGACGCCGCGCCAGTTGGTTCGGGCCAGGGCGGCGTGCATGCGGGCCATCGCGCGAAGTCGGCCGAAGAAGGCCTTGAGGAAGTCGTCGGAGGACATGGCGGCCTGCGCGGTCTGTTGGGCCATGGACATGATGGTCGCGAGGTTGTTCTTGACGCGGTGGTCGAGCTCGACCATCAGCAGGTCCTGGCGGCGCTGGGCCTCGCGGGCCTGGGTGACGTCGTCGACAACGCAGGCGACGGCGATGACGCGCCCGTCGGGCCCGATGAGCGGGCTGTTGTACCACTCGCAGACGATGCGCTCGCCGTCCTTGCGGATGTTGGCGTTGGTGCCGCGGAACCCGCCGCGGTTGGACAGCAGGTCGCGCACGATGCGGTCGACATACTCGCGGGCGTCGGGCGGGATGAGCATCTCGCCGCTGCGCCCGATGACCTCGCCGGCGGGGTAGCCGAAGATGCGTTCGGCCCCGCGGTTCCATTCGACGATGCGGAACGACGGGTCGAAGGTGATGACGCCCAGCGGGGTCGAATCGACCAGCAGCCGCAGGCGCTGCTCGCGGTCGCGCAGGGTCTGCTCGGCGAGTCGGCGCTCGATGACAATCCCCGCCAGGTGGGCCCCGGTCTGAACCAGGTCGATGTCGCGCTGGCTGGGCTCCATCGGCGTGGGCGCGTACACGGCGAGCGTCCCGAGAATCTCGCCGGTGGTGCCCAGGATCGGCTCGGACCAGCAGGCCCGGCGCCCGTCGGCGAGGGCCGCGGCCCGGAAGCGTTCCCACAGCGGGTCGGCGGCGATGTCGGGCGTGACGACGCGCCGCCCCGTCGCGAGCGCCCGCCCGCACGAGCCGGTGTCGGGCCCGAGGCGCTGCCCGTTGAGGGCCCGCGTGTACCCGCGCGACAGGCGCGGGGCAGGGCCCGAGCGCACCGTCCCGTCCGGGTTGATCAACAGCACCGACGCGGCCAGCGCGTGATCCACTTCATCGATGAGCCCGACGATCGCCTCAAGCGCGTCGTCCAGCGGCGCGCCGCCGGCGATCATCTCAAGCACGCGCCGCTCCGCCGAGCGGATCTGCTCCTGCCCTTTGCGCTCGGTGTCGTCGAAGGTGTACCCGGCAAAGTGGGTGACGGCGCCGGTCGTGTCGCGCTCGATGACGGAGTAGTCCGTGATCCAGCGCGTCCGCCCGTCGGCGGTGATCACGCGGTAGTCCTGCCGGAACATCGAGGCCCCGCGCCGCGCGTGCCCGGCGACTTCCTCGCCGACGCGGGACAGGTCGTCCGGGTGCACGATCGACGCGAACGAGCGGGCCCCGGTCATGAACTCTTCCGCCGCGTACCCGAAGATCGAGACGTTCTCCGAGACATACTCCACCGGCCAGCCCGGCGCGTTGCGCCAGTGCCAGGTGACAACGGGCCCGCTGAGGAACAGGCGTCGCATGCGCCGGACGGCGAGGTCGCTCTCGCGCTGGGCCGTCACGTCGGTCACCATCGCCAAGGCCCCGGCGAACGAGCCGTCGGCGCGGAGCACGGGGTTGGTGGAGATCGACGTCCACACGGGCGAGTTGTCGGGGCGGACGAACTTGAACTCGTGGCGTTCGCGCACGCCGTCTTCGCGCCGGCGCTGATACGCCGCGGCGATCTGCCGCCCCTCCTCGTCCATGAACGCGTCGATGGTCTTGCCAAGCATGCTCTCGGGCGTGCGGCCCAGCATCTCCGCCATGCGCGCGTTGATGAACGTCGTGCGCCAATCCTGATCGACCAGCCAGATGCCCTCGTCGGCGGTCTCGACGATGGTGCGGTACTTGTGCTCGCTCTCGCGGAGCGCGATCTCGGCGACCTTGCGCTCGTGCACGTCGACAACCGAGCCGATCATGCGGACCGCGCGCCCGTCCGCGTCACGCTCCGCCCGCCCGCGGGCCCGGATCCAGCGGTACTCGCCCCCCCCAACGCCCCCACCCCCCCCCCTCCCCCCACCCCCCCCACCCGCGTCGGCGGTACGGACGCGGTATTCCAGGTCGTAGGGCGTGGACGCGTCGAGGTGGCTGGCCAGGGCGGCGTCGGCCTCGGCGCGGTCGTCGGCGTGCGTGAGTTCGCGCCAGCGGGCCATGACGGCGCCGGGCGGCACGCCGTCGAGCCCGTACCGCCGGGCCAGTTCGTCCGAGACATAGCACTCGCCGGTGCGGAGATCGAGGTCCCACACGCCAGCGCGGCTGGCTTCGACGACCAGGCGATAGCGCCCGTCGATCAGCGCCCGGGCTTCGTCCGCCGCCCGGATCGCCGATTCGTCGATGAGCATGCCGTCCCACAGGACGGTGCCGTCGGCGCGTCGGCGGAAGCGGGCCGCATCGCGGGCCCACTTGATCGTGCCGTCCGCCGCCTTCACGCGGTACTCGATCTGCCGCTCGCCCTCGCTCGGGCCCTGCTCGCGCGAGGCGTCGAACAGCCGCCCGCGGTCTTCCGGGAGCACCAGGTTCGCGATGTTCACACGCCGATCCACCAGCGCGGCGGGCTCGACCCCCAGCAGCGCGCGGCACCCCTGGCTGACGTACACGATCTCGTGCTCCAGCCCGGCCCGCTGCACCGAGCTGTACACCATCCCCGGCACGTTGTCGGTGATCGCCTGCAGGCGGGCCTGCGTCTGGCGCAGTTCTTCCAGAGCCTCGCGCCGGTCGGTCACGTCCTGCGTCGTCCCGCGGATGGCGACCACCGCCCCGTGCGCGTCCTTCTCGATCATCCCGCGGATCTGCAGCCAGCGGACACGCCCGCCCCCCCCGCCCCCAGCCCCCGGGTGCACCGCGCGCACCTCGACGTCGTAGCGGTCGCACCGCCCGGCCAGGCACTCGGACCACTGCGGCGTGACGCGGTCCCGGTCGTCCGGGTGCAGCCCGCTCAGAAGATCTTCCATGCGCGGGCCCGGGCGGGCGTCGCGCGAGCCGGTGTGCAACTCCGCCAGCAGCGCGTCGGCGGCGATCTCGCCCGTGCGCGCGTCCACCGCCCACACCGCCACCCGCCCCGCTTCGACGGCCAGGCGGTACCGCTCCTCCCGCTCGCGCAGCGCCTCACGCGTCCGCACCTGCTCGGTCACGTCGGCCAGCGAGCCGGTCATGCGGACCGGGCGCCCGCGCTCGTCACGCTCGGCCCGCCCGCGCGAGCGGTACCAGCGGTACGACCCGTCGCCGATGCGCAGGCGATACTCGACGTCGTACGGCTGGTTCTGCTCCAGGTGCGCCTTCAGCCGCGCCAGCACCGGGGCCCGGTCGTCCGGGTGCAGGCGCGTCTGCCAGAGATCGCCCCGCCCCAGGCGGCTGGAATCTTCGGGAATGCCGAGCGTCTCGGCCATGCGGCGCGACCAGTAGGTCGTATCCGCGTAAATGTCCCAGTCCCACATGCCCTCGGTCGAGTGCCGGATGGCCCGCTCGTACCGCTCTTTCTGCATGACCAGGGCCCGCTCGACCTCCCGGCGTCGGGCCCGCGCGGCCAGGAACATCACCGCCAGGGCCGCGAGCGTCGCCGCGACCAGGATGGACCACCAGATGGAGGTGAAGAACTCCTCGAGGGCCAGCGTGGCGAAAAGGCCGCCGGGGTCCCACGATGATGCTGCGGCTGTGTCGGGAGAGTTCATGGTGGAAATCCCGCGATTCCGGCCCCAATGGCGCTGGGCGATTCGCCCCGCACGCGGCCAGCACATGCCCGGGAAAACGCCGGAAACAGGCGAACTTCGCGCTCGCCAAGGGTACCATCGACCGGGGTGTGCCCGCACGCGGGGAACGACCAGCGCGTGAAGAGGAGAAGTTCACCATGGCGACGACCATCGCCCCCACGATCGATGTCAACGCGGTGCTCGGCGCGGACGCCAAGGCGCTGCTGGGCTACGAGTCCAAGACCGTCAGCAAGAGCCAGCTGCACCTGCCCGGGCCGGACTTTGTCGACCGCGTGTTCAGCCAGTCCGACCGCTCGCCCGTCGTGCTGCGGAACTTCCAGACGATCCTCAACACGGGCCGCCTCGCCGGCACGGGGTTCGTGAGCATCCTGCCCGTCGACCAGGGCATCGAGCACTCGGCGGGCGCGAGCTTCGCGCCCAACCCGGCGTATTTCGACCCGGAGAACATCGTGAAGCTCGCCGTCGAGGGCGGGTGCAACGCGGTGGCGTCGACGCTGGGCGTGCTGGCGTCTGTCAGCCGCAAGTACGCGCACAAGATCCCGTTCCTGGTCAAGTTCAACCACAACGAGATGCTGACGTACCCGAACGTGTTCAAGCAGTCGTACTTCGGGAGCGTGCGGCAGTGCTACGAGATGGGCGCCATCGCCGTCGGCGCGACGATCTACTTCGGCAATGACACCTCGCGCGACGAGATCGCGTACGTGAGCGACATGTTCGAAGAGGCCCACGCTCTCGGCATGGTCACCGTGCTGTGGTGCTACACCCGCAACAACGCGTTCAAGGTCAAGGGCGCCGACGGCAAGAGCACCGACTACCACGCCTCCGCCGACCTCACCGGGCAGGCCAACCACCTCGGCGCGACCATCAAGGCCGACATCATCAAGCAGAAACTCCCGACCAACAACGGCGGGTACGCCGCCCTCAACTCCGGCGGCTCGGCCTACGGCAAGTGGGACAAGCGCGTGTACACGCAGCTGTGCGGGAGCGACGAGCAGGGCCACGGCGGGCACCCCATCGACCTGTGCCGCTACCAGATCCTCAACAACTACATGGGCCGCGTCCCCCTCATCAACTCCGGAGGCGAGAGCAAAGGCGCCGGCGACCTGCAGGAAGCCGTGCTGACCGCCGTCATCAACAAGCGCGCCGGCGGGATGGGCCTCATCTCCGGTCGCAAGGCCTTCCAGAAGCCCATGAACGACGGCGTCAAGCTGCTGCACGCCGTGCAGGATGTGTACCTGGATAAGAACGTCACGGTCGCGTAAACCAACCCGGACCGGGGCAGCCGCAGCTGCGAACATGACCACCGCCCGCGCCGACCGATCGTCGTCGCGGGCGGCGGTGTTTACCGGCCATGCCGCTCATCGAGCCGTCGCGCCGCTTATTCCGGCAGCGGCCCCGGCTCGTAGTTCCCGTAGAAGCGGATCGACGTGATCTTGCCGTTGTTCCACTGCTCCACGACCGCCTGGTCGACCGTCACGACGCCGGCCCGGTCCGACTGCTCCCACCGCATGGTCGCCTCATAGAACACCGTGCCCGTGCCTCCGCCGCGATCGTCGAACGCGCGGTTGTGCACCTCGATTCCGTGAAACGCGGTCAGTTTCTTCTGAAACCGACGCTCGTTGGCGGCCATCTCGCTGCGCCCGCGCACGATTGGTCCCGAGTTCTCCTGCGCGGTCGCGTTGTCCGCGTAGAAGTCTTCGATGCCCTCGACGAACTTCCCGGCCTTGAGGTACCCGATGACCGCCTCGTGGCGATCGCGCAGTGATCCTTGCTGATGCATGCGTGCTCCGTAGTTGATGCGATGCCTTGATGCCGCGCCCGCGCAGCGTTACTTCGTCGTCCCGCTCGCGATGGGCGGCACGGGCTGCTCATCGGCGCCCAGCACCGCCCCGCCCTCGCCGCGCTGCACGAGCACGACCACGCGGGCCTTGTCGCGCTGCACGTCGGCGGGCAGTGTGATCTCCGCCGTCGCGCGCCGGTCCTTGATTTCGCCGCGGGTCATCACGCGCACGACGCGGTCGTGCTCCATGCGTTCGCCCGCGTTCTCGCCGCGTTTGACGGCGGTCGTCAAGCCGTCCTCCGTCACGGCAAACACCACGCGCGTCTCGGCGGGCACCGCGGCGCCGCCTTCCAGCACCGCGGCGGCGGTCAGCGTTCCTTCCTTCGTGCCCGGCGTCAGCGTCAGCTGCACGCCGACGCTCGCCGGGCGGGCTTCCGCGGCTCGGATCGCGGCCCGGGCCCGATCGGCGTGGCTGCCGACAAAGCCCGTGGCGCCGTTGACGACGATCTGCGGCGTGTACACCCCGCCGTGCTCGTCGCCGCGGCTGGTCGCCAGTTCTGCCGCGTACGCCCGCTGCCGGCGCGTCGCGTCCGCCGAGCCAAAGCGGTCCGGCCAGCCCAGGCGGTCCCAGTAGTCGACGTGATGCGACAGCACGATGAACTTGGGAGCGGCGGCGGCGTTGGCCTTCGCTGCGCCATTTCCCGCGCGCTCCCGCACCAGTTTCGATACCAGTCGATCCGCGGGCGGGCAGGAGCTGCACCCTTCGCTGGTGAACAGTTCGAGGACGACGATCGGCGCCGCGGCTGCGGGCGCGGCGGCCCGCTCCGGCGCAGGCCCCGCGGCCTCACGCGGCTCCGGCTGCCCGCCGGCCAGTCCGGCGCACGCGAGCACGCCCACCGCCGACATCACCCACGCCGCGGCTCGGGCCGCGGGGGTGCGAGGTGCGATCACGCTCAGCCCGTCATGCGTCTTTGTGTGCATGCCGTGTTGGATGCCCGCCCGCCCGAGCCGTTTCGCGCACGGGGCCCAAGCCCGGCCGCGTCAGATCCCCGCCCCAGCATCCAGCCACGACGCCTCGCCCGGCGGCATGGCGATAAACCGCTTGCTCTGGTCCGCGCGCGGGCCGTGTCCGCCGGCGTTGCCAGAGGCCGCGCCGTTCACGCCCGTGGGCTTCAGCACAAGTTCGGGGCGCGTCTGCTGGACCACGTGCCCCGGCGGGACGCTCGAAATCACAAACACGCCCCCCGCGATGACGCTGTCATCGCCGATGACGGTGTCGCCGCCCAAAATAACCGCCCCGGCGTAGATCGTCACGCGGTCGCCGATGGTCGGATGGCGCTTGAGCCCGCGGATGGCCCGCCCGCGATCATCCTTCGGGAACGAGCGGGCCCCGAGCGTGACGCCCTGGTAGATCTTCACCTGCCGACCGATCACCGACGTCTCGCCGATCACCGTCGCCGAGCCGTGGTCGATGAAGAACTGCTGCCCGATCCGCGCGCCGGGGTGGATGTCGATGCCGGTGCGGGAGTGGGCCTGCTCACTCATGACCCGCGGCAGGACGGGCACGCCGAGGCGGTACAGCTCGTGCGCGACACGGTGCGTGAAGATCGCGTCGAGCCCGGGATAGCAGAGGATGATCTCGTCGGTGTGCTCGGCGGCCGGGTCGCCGTCGTACGCGGCTTGCACGTCCTCCGCGAGCATCGCGCGAACACGCGGCAGCGCGTCGAGAAAACTGCTGACCACGTGCCGGACGTACGCCTGCTCGTCCATCGCCGCCAGCCGTCGGGCGCTGGCGTCGTCGCCGGCGTGCTCCGGGCGACGCCGGTAGCGGAGCACGCTCCGCACTTCGTCGTGCAGGGCCGCGGCGATCCGCTCGGTCACGCGGCTGACGTGGGCGTCCAGCTCACCGTCCCACGGCGGGTCGGCGTCGAAAAAGCCGGGAAACATCAGGCGACGCACGTTCTCCAGCAAGTCGCGGACGGCGGCGAGGCTGGAGGCCCGGAAGCGGGCGCACCCGGGCCCGGCCGGCTCACCCGGGGTCTCGCTCCGGGGGCCGTCGGGGCGCAGGCGGGTGAGATCCTCGCGGGCGATGGCGTCGATGAGGGCCCGCCCGGCCCGCTGGACCGCATCCGACATGCCCCGCCCGTCGTACGTCGTCATGGCCGCGCTCCCGCGGGAGGGTACCGAGGGCGCGCGACCCCGGCCGCGTGGCCGGACGCCGAAGCGCACCCGCTCGGCGTGATATCGACCGACCGCCCCCGCCGCCCCAGCGCCGGCCACCACCCGGCTCGCCGCGTGCCGGCCTGACCGATGCCGGCTTGACCCATCCCCCCGCGGGCACTACAACCCTGCCCTCCCCCCTGCCCGACTTCACCGCCTAGCCCTGTCCTGGGAGTTTCCGAGCATGAAGACCCGCCGTTCTCATCGTTGTGCGCTCGCGGTCGTGATCCCGGCGGCGTTGCTGCTCGGGGCGTGCACGTCCAACGAGAAGTATGAAGCGATCAAGGCGGACCCGACGCCGACGCTGCTGACGCTGCACGAGCGTCCGGAAGACTCGGACAACGCGTGGACGGTGTCGCGGAACGAGAACTGGCGCATGTTCTGGCAGGACATGGGCCGCGTCTGGATGACCGACCGCCCCAGCCGCCTGACGCGCGAAGTCATGCCGCGTCCGTAATCGACGTTCACACAGGTTGACTGACAGCACGCCCGCCCCGCCGCCCTCGCGGCCCAGGTGGGCGTTTTTCATGCGCGCTCACGGGGCCAGGCCCGATTCCCTCAGCCTTCGCCCCTGACCTGCCCGCCCCGTCACCCCCCCGCCCCGGCCCCCAGGGCCGCTGGCCGCACGGGAGGATCATCGCACTACGTACAGCAGCGCAGGACCACACTCGCCCGCAAAGGGGGAACGGGCGAGTGTGCCGGCATTTGATGGGCGCAACGCCGCGGGGGCATTGCTGCCCAGCGCGGCGAAATCCCGAAGCATGAAATGCAATCCCACGAGAGGGCGGCCGAAGCGCGGGGAATCTCCCGCTGAAGAGCGGAGAACTCGCACTTCACCGGCGCGGCGACTTACTTCGCCGTGTACTGCCCGCGGTCGACGCGCTTGAAGCGGTCCTTATTGTTGATCAGCGTCTGGTTGACGATGGTGCGGAACGACGGCGAGGTCGTCTGGTAGCCGGCCTTCTGCACGGCTTCGGCGACATCGGTGACGCTCATCGTCTTGCCGTCGAGCACCTTCGCGAGCGCGTCAACGAGGTTCATCTCGTTGCGGGGGCGCTTGCGAACCCCGCCGCTGACCGCACCGCCGCCGCGGGCCGAGCCGCCCAGGGCACCGAGTTCCGCGTCGATCGCCGCCAGCTTCTGCAGCAGCTTCTCGCGCTTGGCCATCAGGGGCCCGGCGCGGCGTTGACGCTTGCGCAGCTCGCGCTGCAGGTCGACCACCGAGATTCCCCCCAAGCCAGAAGAGCGTCGTGCCATCGAACAGTGCCTTGCCTTTCTTGGCCCCGCCCCCCTGAATCAGGACTGAAGTACACGCGGGCACCCGGCGCCCGCGCCACGCATCAGCATGAACATGCGTATCGGTCTGTACATTAGCCCGGTTTGAAACTGCGTTGGCGCTCGGCGTGCAATTCGGCGGACTTTTTGTGGTTTCACCGCACGCGCAGGCTCATATTGCCAACTTACCCGCAAGAACATACGCCGAACAAATGCATCATTTCGCTGAGAATCCGATTCTGCTCATGAGCCCGTCGAAGTGATCGAGGTCGTAGAACTTGAGGACCAGGCTGCCGCGCTTCCCGCTGCCGGACGTGCGGATCGTCACCGACGTGCCCAGGTGTTCGCTGAGCTGCTTTTCCAGGTCGCGCAGCGCCGCCGTGCGGGCCACGGCCCGGTCGCTGGCCTCGACGCGGACCTGCTGTTCCCGGTTGGTCTGCTCGGCGGAGGCGTTCTGGCAGGCGGCTTCGAGCTTTCGCACCGACCAACCCTGCGATGACGCCATCGTCGCCAGTTGCAAGCGGGCCGCCCCCGCCGGGGCCGACAGCAGCGCCTTGCCGTGCCCGCCCGAGAGCGTGCCCGCGTCCAGCATGGCCCGGATCGGCTCCTCCAGTTCGGTGAGACGGATGAGATTGGCGACGCTCGACCGGTCCATCCCCAGCCGCTCGGCGACCTGCTGATGTGAGAGCCCGAACCGCGCGATCAGGGCGCGGATCCCCTCGGCCCGCTCCAGCGGCATCAGGTCGGCCCGCTGCAGGTTCTCAACCAGCGACCACTCCGCCGCCCGTTCGTCGCTGACATCGGTGATGATCGCGGGGATGCGGTCCATCCCCGCAATCTGGGCCGCCCGCCACCGCCGCTCGCCGGCGATCAGTTCGTACCGCCGCGCCCCGTCACCCGTATTGGTACCTGCCCCCCCCACCGCCCGGACGACCACGGGCTGCACCACGCCGACGGCCTTCATCGACGCGGCGAGCTCGGCGAGCTGCGCGTCATCAAACACCCGCCGCGGCTGGAACGGGCCCGCTTGAATCGACCCCACCGCGATCTCGCGGACCCGACCGGCCGGGTCGTCAACGTTCGTCGCGGGCATTGCGGGCGTTGGCGCCGGCGAACCTGCGGGCGCCGCCGCGGTTTGTGAACTTTGCGTAGCACCGCTTGCGGGCGCGTTCTTAGGTCCGCCCGCGGCCGCGCCTCGATCGCTCGGCCCGGGGATCGGCACATTCACCGGCGGCCGCTTCGCCGACGGACCCATGAGCGCGGACAGCCCACGCCCGAGCCGCCGCGGCGTCTCGGCACCGGCCCCGCCAGCACCCGCCCCCCCACTGTTCGCCGGAGCCGCATCTTTTGTCTGGTTTTTGTTTGCCATTTCGTGCCTCCGTGCGTCAGGATATTGTAGCGGGTCCCTGCGTATCCCCCAACATATTGATATGGGAGTTCAGCCGTGTCAAAGCGTTCCAGTGCGCGAGCGAGCAAAACCAGTGGTCGGCCGGCACGAACTGGCACGCCGTCGCGGGCGGCCGGCAAAGGGAAGACGCCCAGCGCAGGCGCCAAGCGTGCCAAGACCACGCCGCTCGCGAAGGCCAAGCACGCGCACGCGGCGGGCGGCCACGGCCCCGCCGCCGACGCGCGACCGATCGAGATCATCGCGCGCGGCGTGCTGCTGCACGGCTCGCGGGTGCTGCTGTGCCGGAACGTCAAGCACGGGTACCTGTATCTGCCGGGCGGGCATGTCGAGTTCGGAGAATCGGCCGCGGCGGCGCTGGCCCGTGAGTTCATGGAAGAGTCCGGCCTGCGGGTGACCGTTGGCGACCTGCTGATGGTCGACGAGGGCCGCTTCGAGACCGGCAAGCGCGCTCACCACGAGATCAACCTCACGTTCCACGTGGAACTGGCGGGGGGACCGACGCCCAAGGTGGTCCGCTCGCGTGAAGACAACCTGGAACTGCCGTGGATCGAGTTGGCGGCGATCGTCGATCTGGACGTGCGCCCCTTGGCGGCGAAGGCGTTCCTGCTGGGCGATCGGCTGGCGGCGGGCGGCCGCGGCGGGGTGGAGTGGGTGTCGGTGATGGAGTGAGGCGAAGGCTGGCGTGGAGTTCTTCATCGCGTTGATTGCACTGGCGGCGCTTTGGGTGCTGT
>CAZTQN010000040.1:0-32159 GCA_964615765.1 uncultured Phycisphaeraceae bacterium | reverse complement strand
AATCCTGGAGTTCCCGCTCGATGAGCAGGTCCTGGATGTTGCCGGCGTCGCCGCCCGGGGGCGTGGAGTCGACGGGGCCGTCACCGTCGTCGCCGCCGCCGTTGCCGCTGTCGCCGCCGCCGGATGGTCCTCCGGTGCCGGGGCCTGGCGCCGCGCCGGAGGGCGGCACGGGCGAGGCGGCGGGCTTGAGGGAGACGCGGACGGTGGGCTTGGGGCCGCCGTTGACCGGGGTCTGCGCGGACGCGGAGAGCGTTCCGGAGAGATCAGGCGAGGGCGGGGGAGAGTCGGGCATCCGTGCGAAGCCTCCTCCGATTCCGGCGCTTGGCTCACCCGGGCAAGGGTGGGCGTTCGCCGGCGCGACGTCGAAGAGGACATGATACGCAAAAAGCGGTCGCAAATCCCGGTGCTGAGCGGGATTTCATGCCGATCGGGCGCGGGGCGGAAAGGTCGGGAAATCGGCGAGGAATCAGACGGAAATGCGGCCTTCGAGGTAGGTGACAGCGGCCCCGCCGATGCGGACGCGGTGCCCGCGATCTTCGCAGAAAAGTTCCCCGCCACGCCGCGAGACCTGGTGGGCGGTGAGGATCGGCTTGCCCAGGCGCTTGGCCCAATAGGGCGTGAGCGTGCAGTGGGCCGAGCCGGTGACGGGGTCTTCGTCGACGCCTTGGCGCGGGGCGAAGAAGCGGCTGACAAAGTCGTGCCCGGCGCCGGGGGCGGTGGCGATGACGGCGTACACGCCCAGGTCGCGCAGGCGGGCCATGTCGGGCGCGAGTTCGTGCACGTCGCGCTTGTTGTCGAACACGGCGAGCAGGTCGCGCGAGCGCAGCACCTCGACCGGTGCTTGGCCGAGTGCGGCGGCGAGGGCCGCGGTCAGTTCCGCGTCGGCGACGGGCTTGGGCGGCGTGGCGGGGAAGTCGAGGACGATGAGGTCGCGCCCGGCTTCGCGCAGGCGCTCGACGGGGAGCGGGCCGCTGCGCGAGGAGAAGACCAGCCGGTCGCCCTTGAGCCCGACGTGGTTCCACAGGACGTGGGCGGCGGCGAGGGTGGCGTGCCCGCAGAGGTCGACCTCGACCGTGGGCGTGAACCAGCGGATGCCCAGCGTGCCCTTGCCGCCTTTGGGCGAGACGAACGCGGTCTCGGACAGGTTGTGCTCGGCGGCGATGGCCTGCATGAGGTCATCGGCGAGCCAGCCGTCTTCGACCAGGACGACGGCGGCCGGGTTGCCGCGGAAGCGGCGCGAGGTGAACGCGTCGACCTGGAACGAGGCGAGCCGGAGCGTCGGCGTGGGCGGCGCGAGCGGGGCGAGCGATTGGCCTTTGGCCCCCCCCTTGCCCTTGCCGGGCGCGGCGGACTGAGCGCGGCGCCGCTTGGAGGGAGCCGGCCGAGCCCGGCCCTTCGGGGTGCTCGCCCGCGTGGGACGGGCGGACCGGGCGGGGGAACGCGTCGCCTTTTTCTTGGCCATGCTCGCGGGCTCCGGGAGTTGGGGGTGCCGGGCCAGTGTACCAGCGCGGCGGAATCTCTTGACGAGGATCTTTACACCGCGAGCCACGCGACGGAGGTGCACCGGCCGTCGTCGGCGTAGTGGGCCAGCGCGCGCAGGTGCCCGTCGTGGGCCAGGTGCAGCACGTCGACCTCGTGCACGCGGGCGAGCATGACGGAGAAGTTGGCCCGGCCGGGGGCGGCCTGGTCGGCGCTCGGCGTCACATCGCGCAGGTGCTCGGGGAGGTTGACGTCCGGCGCGTCCGACGGCGTCCCGGGCGGGCGCGGGGCGAGGTAGCAGCGACGGCTGCTGAGAGCCGAGCGCTGCCACTGGGCGTCGGCGAGGTCGCCCTCGGTGTGCAGCGATGTCGACGCGCGGGCGCGGACCTGCATCTTTGAGGACGGGTCGTAGAAGACCCAGACGCTGGACGGCGAGGACTGGATCTGGCGGGCCTTGGGGGCGCGGGCGTCGGTGTGGGCGATGACGGTGCGGAGGATGGGGTCGACGCGGCGGAGGACGACCACGCGGGCGTCGGGCGCGAGGCCGGACGCGGAGGATTCGAGCGTGCACAGCACCGGGGTGTGGAAGCCGTGGCGGCGGTCGTGGACGGCGCGGACCAGCGCGTCCCACGCGCGGTCAATGAGGGCCGCGGGGTCCGCCGAGGCGGGGACCGCGGCGGATTCGGGGACCGGAGATGGTTCGGGCGGAGCGGGGAGCGTCGGATCGGGCACGGCGGGCGACCTCCGGGCGTGAACGCCAGTGTAGAGCGTGGCTACGCTCCCGCGCGATCGGGCAACGGAGTGCTCACTGTGGCGAAGAAAACCACCAAGACGGGATCGGCGGCGAGCGAGGGCAAACTCTCCAAGAGCGTGACGCAGCGCGACCAGCGCACGATGGGCAGCATCGTGCACCTGGCGGATGACATCGCCAAGACGACCCTCGGCGGGAAAGAGCCCAAGGTGGACATCCCGCTGCGCACCAAGAGCAACACCATCTGGGATCGCAAGAAGAAGATCCTGCAGATGGGCGACGCCGTCGCGGAGCGCGAGCTGTTCAACCTGAACCAGGCGAAGCAGTTCATGCAGACGTGCCTGCACGCGGCGGGGATCAAGTCGCTGATCCAGCAGCAGAAGACGCTCAGCCTCCGCGGGATGTTCTACCGCGGGCTGCACACCGTCGCGGGGACGAGCGAGAAGACCTTCGCCGATCAGGACGAGTCGGACAACATCCTCGAAGACCTGGAAGTCTCGCTCGGGGCGCTGCGCGAGGAACTGCACATCTTCGCGAAGAAGAAGGGGACGATGATCGGGAACATCACGATCATCGACTCGGGCGACGAGATCGACTGCCGGCGGATGGGCTCGGGCGGGTACGCGATCCCGAGCATCGTCGAGCCGGACGTCATCCAGTTCAAGAAGTGCGACGCGAAGTTCGTCCTGCACGTCGAAAAGGACACGGTCTGGGGGCGCTTCAACGAGGACAAGTTCTGGCAGGAGCACAACTGCATCCTGACGGAGGGGGGCGGGCAGCCCTCCCGCGGCGTGCGCCGCCTGCTGCAGCGCCTGAACAACGAGCTGGGCCTGCCGGTGTACTGCCTGCTCGACTGCGACCCGTGGGGGCATTACATCTTCAGCGTGATCAAGCAGGGCTCGATCTCGCTGGCGTTCGAGTCCAACCGGCTCGCGATCCCGGACGCCAAGTTCATCGGGATCCGGAGCAAGGACTACGAGGCGTGCGAGCTGTCCGATGATGTCAAGGTCCAGATGAACGACAACGACATCAAGCGGGCCAAGGAGATCGCGGCCTACCCGTGGTTCGAGCACCACAAGGGCTGGCAGAAAGAGATCGAGAAGATGCTGGCCAACGGCTTCAAGATGGAAGTCGAATCGCTGATCACCAAGGACATTTCGTACGTGACGGAGGAGTACGTGCCGCAGCGGTTGGCGGCGAAGGATTGGCTGGACTGAGCAGGGGATAGGGGACAGAGGCCAGAGGTCAGGGGGGGAGGACAGGGGCGAGAGGGGAGCTCGCTCAGCCGAAGCGGCCGGTGACGTAGCTTTCCGTCTCGGGCAGCGCGGGGTTCTGGAAGATGGTGGCGGTGGGGCCGTACTCGACGAGGCGGCCCAGGTACATGAACGCGGTGTACTCGCTGACGCGCGAGGCCTGCTGCATGTTGTGGGTGACGATGATCACGGTGTAGCGCCGGACCATCTGCATGATGAGTTCTTCGATGCGCAGGGTGGCGATGGGGTCGAGGGCCGAGCAGGGCTCGTCCATGAGCAGGACTTCGGGCTCGCCCACAATGGCGCGGGCGATGCACAGGCGCTGCTGCTGACCGCCCGAGAGGCCCATGGCGGACTGCTTGAGGCGGTCCTTGACCTCGTCCCACAGGGCGGCCCCGCGGAGGGCCTGCTCGGCGGCCTCGGCCAGGCGCGATGAGCCCCGGATGCCGGCGATGCGCAGCGGGTAGACCACGTTGTCGAAGATCGACATCGGGAACGGGTTGGGCTTCTGGAAGACCATGCCGACGCGCCGGCGGAGGTCGATGACGTCGGTAGAGCGGTCGTAGACGGAGCGGCCGGCGACGGCGAGGCGGCCCTCGACGCGGACGCCGTCGATGAGGTCGTTCATGCGGTTGATGGACCGCAGGAGGGTCGACTTGCCGCAGCCGGAGGGCCCGATCATCGCCGTCACGCGGCGCTTGGGGATGTGCAGCGAGACGTTGTGCAGCGCCTTGGACTTGCCGTACCAGAGGCTGAAGCCCGCGATATCGACCACGCCGGGCTCGGCGAGAACCTGCGGGTGCACGTGAGGCGTCGGCGACTCGCCGCGGCGGATGGCCTCGAGAATGCCCAGCGAGAGCGCGTGCCGCGGCGCGGGGGCGGCGGCGGCGGACGAGGCGGAGTGGGCCTGGTGCGGTGGGTGTGGCGTGGTCACGTCGGCGGGCTCGATGGCGAGTGGACGCGGCAGGAAGGGTGATGCGGGCCCGGACATGGTCATCTCCCCCCGCTCACGCGGATGGTACGGGCCGCCAGGGCCCGGACCGCGACATTGACGATCAGCAGCATGCTGATCAGCACCAGCATGCCGCCCCAGGCGAGGCGCTTGGTTTCCTCGAACGGGCCGGTGGCGTACTGGTAGATCTGAACGGTGAGCGACGGGAAGGGCTCGCGCGGGTCGAGCGTGAGCAGGCGGCTGTTGAGGGCGGTGAACAGGAGCGGGGCCGTCTCGCCGGCGATGCGGGCCGTGGCCAGCATGATGCCGGTGATGACGCTCCCGGTGGCGGCGGGCAGAACCACGCGGAGGATGGTCTGGGCCTTGGTCGCGCCGAGGGCCAAGGAGCCGGCGCGGTACGACTGCGGCACCAGGCGGAGCATCTCTTCCGTCGTGCGGGCGACGATGGGGATCATGATGAACGCCAGCGCGAAGGCGCCGGCGATGCCGTTGTACCCGCGGACGATCTCCATGCGCGTCAGCGGGACCACGACCAGCTCGTAGCCCAGGATGCCGACGACGATGCTGGGCACGCCGGTGAGGACGTCGGCGACGAAGCGGACGGGGCGGCTGAGCCAGGTCTCGCCGGAGTATTCGGAGAGATAGACGCCCACGAGCACGCCCAGCGGCACGCCGACGACGGCGGCGAGGGCGATGAGCATGAGCGTGCCGACGATGGCGTGCTTCATCCCGCCGGGGGCGTTGGGGTCGCCGGTGGGGAGGGTGGTGAAGAACTCGAGGCTGAGAGCCGAGCCGCCGCGGACGACGAGATAGGCGACGATGAGCCCGAGCACGCCGACGATGATGAGGGCGAAGACGGCGCAGACGGCGAGCATGAGCCGGCTGAACAGGCGGCGCGAGGGTGGGACGCTGGTGAGCCCGCCCTTGGGTGAGAGTTCCGGCGGGCGGATGTCGGCGGGAAGGCCGGCGGGAAGGGTGCTCATCACGCGTCTCCCTTCACGACGCGCCCGACGACCAGCCAGCGGGCGACGATGTTGAAGGCCAGCGACATGACCAGCAGGATGAGCGAGACGTAGAGCAGGGCGGAGCGCTGCTGGGCCGTCGCCTCGGCGAACTCGTTGGCGAGGAGGCTCGCCATCGTCTGGCCCGGGGCCAGGGGGCTGGGCTCGATCTGGATGCGGTTGCCGATGATCATGGCGACGGCCATGGTCTCGCCGGCGGCGCGGGCCAGGCCCAGCATGACGGCCCCGAAGAGCCCGCTGCGTGCGGCCCGGATCATGGCCCAGCACGACTGCCACCACGTGGCGCCGAGGGCCAGCGTGCCCTCGATCTGTCCGCGGGGGACGCTGCGGAGCACGTCGCGGCTGACGGCGGTGATGATCGGGATGATCATGATCGCCAGGATCAGCCCGCCGGCGAGCACGTTCTGCCCCGTGAGCGAGATCTCGCGCTGCACCGGCTTGCCGGCGATCTCGACGGTCTGCACGAACATCCACGAGAAGCCCGGCACGTCGCCCAGGAGGCGCTTGAGCGCGGGCTCGACGGTGTGCTGCAGGAACGGCGTGAGCACGAACAGGCCCCACAGGCCGTAGGCGATGCTGGGGATGGAGGCGAGGAACTCGATCAGGAACGAAACCGGGGCGGCGATGCGGAGTCGCGGGGCGACGCGGACGATGAACAGCGCGGCCCCGATGCTGAGCGGGACGGCGAACAGCAGCGCGATCACGGAACTGACGACGGTGCCGTAAATGACCGGGGCCGCGCCGAACTGGGGCGGCAGGGTCTGCATGACGGTCTCGCCGTCTTCGATGACGACCTTGCCGTCGGGCCCGATGAGGGGGACTTCGAGGGCGTTGACGCGCCACTCGGTGTCGAAGAGGAAGCCGAGGCCGAACTCGCGGAAGGCGGGCCAGGCGGCGTACACGAGCACGCCCAGCAGCAGGGCCATCATCAGCAGCACGCCGACGGCGGCGGTGCGGGCGAGGGCGCCGAGGATGACATCGCCCGAGAGCAGACGGGCGCGGGGCGCGGGAGACATCTCAGGGGATGAGCCCGGGGAACCGACGCCCTGTGTTCCTGCTGGTGGCATGAACCTCCCGGGCGTGCTGGATCACTGTCCGGGGGCGGGGACCGGCTTGCCGTGGAACGTCAGGGCGTCCAGCGCGGTGCGGACCTTGGCCCGCACGGGCTCGGCGAGCGGGGCGTAGTCGAGCGTCTCGGCGAGGGTCTGGCCGTCGGCGAGGGCCCAGCGGAAGAAGCCCAGCAGCGCGCCGGCTTCCTCGGCGGTCTTCACCGTGCTCAGATCCTTGCGGAGGATGATGTAGGTGAACGCGCTGATCGGGTACGCGCCCTTGCCGGGCTGGTTCCAGATGTCGGCGGTCAGCGTGCTGTCCTTGAAGGACGCGACGGCGGCGGTGCCGGCGGCAGCGATGGAGGACGGGGACGCCGTGACGAACTCGCCCTCGGTGTTGCGGACGGGGCCGAAGGCGATCTTGTTCGCTGTCGCGTAGTTCGATTCGATGTAGCCGATCGCGCCCGGGGTCTGCTGGACGGCGGCGGCGACGCCTTCGTTGCCCTTGCCGCCGCGGCCCAGGGGCCAGCGCACCTGCTTGCCCACGCCGACGGTCGACTTGAAATCGTCGCTCTGACCCGCGAGGTAGGAGGCGAACACGAACGTCGTGCCCGAGCCTTCGGTGCGGTACACCGGCGTGATGGCCAGGTCCGGCAGCTTGAGGTCCGGGTTGAGCGCGGTCAGGGCCGGGTCGTTCCACTTGCTGATCGAGCCCAGGAAGATCTTCGCCAGCACTTCGCCCGTGAAGCGGACCGGCGTCGTTACGCCCGGGAGGTTGTACGCCGGGACGACAGCGCCCGCGGCGAGCGGGAACTGCAGCACCGCGTCGGCCCCGCCCAGGGCTTCCAGTTCCTTGCGGGTCAGCGGGGCGTCGCTGGCGCCGAAGGAGGCGGTCCGGTCGGTGACGGCCTTGATCCCGCCGCCCGAGCCGATGCTCGTGTAACTGATCTTGATACGCGGCTGGGTCTTCTCGAACTCGACGACCCAGCGGTTGTACAGCGGCGCGGGGAAGGTTGCCCCGGCGCCGGACAATCGGATGTCGCTCGCGGCCCGAGCCGCGCCCGGCACAAGCGCCAGGAGCACGAGCACGGCCAGAAATGAGCAGGCGAGGCGACGCGTGTATGCCACGGTGAGACTCCGTTGGGGTGGACCATTGTCCCAACGAAGCGACGCGTTGTCGGCACGTTTACACGATCTTCATGTTGGCTCGGTGGAATCCCGCAGGCCGGGTCAGGGCTTGGCGGCGGGCGTCGGTTGAGCCGGAGCCGGGGTCGCGGCCGTCGGGGCGGGCTGGGCCAGGAGTTCCTCAAGCTTGGACACCATTTCCGGGGAGTCGGGCTTGACGCGGGAGTCAAAGCGGGCGACGGGGTTTCCCGAGCGGTCGAGGACGAACTTGGTGAAGTTCCACTTGGGCTCGCCGCCGACGGGCGCGGGCTGGGCGGCCAGGCGTTTGAAGAGCTCGTGGGCGTCGTTGCCCTTGACGCTGATCTTCTCGAACATGGGGAACGAGACGTTGAAGGTGGAGGAGCAGAACTCGGCGATCTCTTTGTTGGAGCCGGGTTCCTGCTTGCCGAAGTCGTTGCTCGGGAAGCCGAGGATGACCAGGCCCTTGTCCTTGTGCTGCTCGTAGAGCTTCTGGAGGGCGGTGTACTGCGGTGTGAAGCCGCAGCGGCTGGCGACGTTGACGATGACGACGACCTGGCCGGCGTAGGCGCTCAGGGGCTGGTCGACGCCGTCGATGCGCTTGAGGGTGAGGTCGAGGATGCGCGGGGCGGCGGGCTGGGCAGGTTGGGCGGGCTGGGTTGGGGCGGCGGGAGCGGGGTTGGCCGGGGCCGCGGGGTCGGGCGCGGCGAAGGCGGCCGCGATGAGCGTGCAGGCGAGGGCGGTGGTGACTGTCATGGTGGTGGTGCTCCCGGAAAGCGGTGGGCCGCGTCGGATGGCGCGAGGCCAGCGAATGCTAGAGTCGAGCATGGCTACGCCGACGGTCATCCTTCGACGCACGGTGCGATTCGCATTGGGCGGCGGTCTGGACGCGGGGAGCGAGCAGGGATCGGAGGATCGCAACGGGTTCGCGGGCAAGCCGGCGATGGTGGGCGTGGGCGTGTTTGTGGAACTGGACGTGTGCTGCCGCTGTCCGGTTGAGGCAAAGACGGGGTACTCGCTCAATATCAAGGTGATCGACGCGGCGGTGCGGACGGCGTGCGTGCCGGTGATGGCGGAGATGATCGGGGAGCGGCGCGGGGCGGGCGGGGTGGGGGTGGATCCGCTGGCGGTGCTGGCGCGGGTGATGAGGCCGCTGGATGCGGCGCTGGAGGGGCGGGTGCATTCGGTGCGGTGGAAGGTGACGCCGTATTACAGCGTGGAGATGACCATGGCGATGGCGGAGCGCGGGCGGGCGCTGATGCGGCAGCAGTTCGAGTTCGCGGCGGCGCACCGGCTGAACGTGCAGGACCTGAGCGCCGACGAGAACCGGGCGATCTTCGGGAAGTGCAACAACCCGCGCGGGCACGGGCACAACTACAAGGTGGAGCCGTGCGTGGAGGTGCCGGCGCCATCGGCGGGGCCGCGGGCGTTCACGCTGCGCGACTTGGAGAAGTTGACGATGTCGACGGTGATCGACCGGTTCGATCACACGCACCTGAACGAGGACACGGCGGAGTTCGCCAATGGCACGGGACTGAACCCGTCCGTGGAGAACATCGCGAAGGTGTGCTTCGACCTGCTGGCGCCGGCGGTGGCGGCCCATCCGGCGGGGGCGCGGCTGGCGCACATCACGGTGTGGGAGACGGACAAGACCTGCTGCACGTACCCGGCGTGATGAGCCGTTACGGCGTGGCGGGGGCGGCGGGGGTGGTGGGCGTGGCCCCGGCGGCGGGCGACGGGGCACTTTCCGGAGTGGTCGCGGGGGGCGGTGTCGGGGCGGGCGCGGGCTCGGGCGGGAGCGCGATGGGGAGCGGTTCGATGGCGACGAGGTGGCGACGGACGGCGGCGGCCGGGTCGATCGCCGCGGTGTCGAAGATCAGCGCGCCGACGAGGACGGGCGAGCCGCGGGAGTGACCGGGGGACCAGGCGGCGGTGGCGGCGAGCCACTTGTTCTCGAAGGGGAGCGACCAGACGGTGGAGGGGGACGCCGCGTCGGGGCGGGCGGTGGCCATGCCGAGGTGATCGAGGGCGCGGGCGAGATTGCTGGTGAGCCCGTCGAGCGATGAGCCGCTGCGGGTGGCGAAGCGGATGGGAAAGACGGGCGGGGCGTCGGGGGAGGAGAAGCCGAAGAGCCCGACAACGGCGCGGGAGCCGAGGCCCTGGATGATCGAGGACACGCGCGGGCGATTGGTCGTGAGCCAGGAGCGCCACTCGGTGGAAGCGGAGAAGACGCGGTCGAGATCTTCGCCCATGGCGGCGAAGTAGGCCTGCACGATCCAATCCATGACGGCGCGGTAGTTGGGTGGCAGGACGATCACGGCGTCGGCACCGGGGACGAAAACGGCGCGCGAGCCACTGGGGAACTCGGGAAACGTGAGCGGGGCGCGGGCGATCTGACCCGGGGCGCTGCTGCGGGCGGACCAGGTGAGATCGGCGAGCACCAGACGGGCGTTGCCGTCGGGCGTCTGGACGTCGCGCGTGCCGAAGTGGATCGCGAGCGAACGGGTGTTGGACAGGCGCCAGGTCGCGAGCAGACGGGCGGCGGTGCCGAGCGAGAAGGAGTATGGCTCTTCGTGGCGCAGGGCGTTGATGTTGAGGAAGAGGGTGGCCAGGCGCTGGGCGTCGGGCTGCGCGTCAAGCACGGTGCGGCGGGCGCCGGACCAGTCGATGCGGAGCGGGTCTTCGAGGTCTTCGGGCGGCGGGGTGAGGGCGTGGGCGAGGGCGCGGGCGTCGGTGGCGAGGAGGATGCGGCCCGAGGACTGGGCCCACAGCAGCGGGCGCGGCCAACCGTCGCGGGTGATCGCGTGGATCGGCACGTCGGCGATGGTGGCGGCGGGCGCGGCGTCGGTTGAGAGCGGGCCGCCCAGCGTGGTCGCGAGCAGGGCCAGAACTTCGGCGGGCTCGCCCGCGGGGGCGATCTCGAGGACGATCGCCTTGGGCCGGGTGCGCGGCGCGGGGGCGGCGTTCGTTGCGGCGTCGGGGGCGGCGGGATCAGTCGCAGCGGGATCGGTGGGGGCGGCGTCGGCCGGCGGGGTCGGGGTCGGCGCGGGCGGCGGTGCGGGGGCTGGGGCGGGGGCGGGCTGCGTTCCGGATGAAGCGGCGGCGTCGGCGGCTTGGCGCTCGGCGCGCTCGCGTTCCTGCTTGGCTTGGAAGGCTTCGAGGCGCGCGGTGGCGGCCTTTTCGTCGTCAATCGCGGCGGCGGCGGCCTGGGCGAGGTCTTCGGGCGTGGAGCGGAGGATGACGCCGGTTTGCGTGTGCCCCCGGGTGGCGACGGCGATGGCGCAGCGGGCCAGGGCCTGAGCCGCGGGGTCCTTGTCGGTGAGGTTGACGGCGTTGACGGCGGTATCGGCGAGCAGGCGCTCGAGCCAGGGGGCGGGGTTGGCGGCGGCGGGCCGGGCGGCGGAGGGCGCGCCGATGCGCCAGTACGCGAGCAGGTCGCGCGAGGGGGACTGCTCGGCGAGGCCGGCGAGCGCGGGGCGGGCGAGCAGAAGGAGTGCGCCCAGGAGCGTGGCGACGAGGAGGGTGCGGACGGTCACAGGGTGTTCAACCTCCCACCGGCGCCCGGCGTGCCGCGGGGAGCGGCGCGGGGGCGCGGCGCGGCCCGAGAAGGGCGGATGGTACGCGGGTGTGCGGGGAAGGGGTGCGAAAACGGCGACTATGATCGCGGGGCGAGGCGGGACGGAGGCGGGCGGCCGGCATGGCGGCCCGAGCGCACGAGCGGCACGGGACTGGTCGAAGCGCACCGGCGCTGGCCGGGGCTCGAGAGAACAGGGCTGGGATGGCAGCGCGGTTTGCGATCGATGCCGGGCGCACGGGGAGCGTGCTGATCGTGCGGCCCAGCGCGCTGGGGGATGTGTGCCGCTCGGTGCCGGTCCTTGTCAGCCTGAAGCGGGCGTTGCCCGGGGCGCGGGTGGACTGGCTGGTGCAGGACACGTTCCGGGCGGCGATCGAGCACCATCCGGACCTTGGGCGGGCGGTGCCGTTCCCGCGCGGGGCGTTCCGCAAACTGTGGCAACGGGAGTGCGCGAGCCGTGCGGGGGCGTTCCTGCGGGACCTGCGCGGCAGCCGGTATGACATGGTGGTGGATTGCCAGGGGCTGGCGCGGTCGGGGTTCATCGCGTGGTGGACGGGCGCTCCGGTGCGGATCGGGCACACCGACGCGGGGGAGTTCGGGTGGATCGGGGTCAACCGGCGCGTCGACGCGGACAGCGCGGGGGGCGGCGGGGCGGGCGGACGGGGCGGCGGGGCCCTGCACACCGTCGACCGGATGCTCGCGCTGGTCGAGGCGGCGGGCATCGAGCCGGTGCGCGACATGCGGTTGTATACCGGCGAGGCGGAGCGGCAGTTCGTCCGGGCCGAGGTCTCGGGGCGTATCGGACGGTATGTGGCGGTGGCGCCGACGTCGCGCTGGCCGGGGAAGGTGTGGGCGATGGACCGGCACGCGGAGTTGATCCGGCGACTGCTGGCGGACCCGGCGATGGGGCTGGACGGGGCGGTGATTACGGGCTCAGCGTCGGAGGCGGGCTCGTGCGCGGAGCTGCTGGAGCGGTGCGGGAACGACCCGCGCGTGGTGAGCCTGGTGGGGCGGACGAGCGTGGGGCAGTTGATGGCGGTGATCGAGGGGGCGTCGCTGGTGGTCGGGTCGGACTCGGCGGCGATTCACATGGCCGTCGGGTTCGGGCGGCCGCTGGTCGGGCTGTACGGGCCGACGCGTGTGGACCGGGTTGGGCCGTATCTGCGGTCGCACCACGTGGTGCAGCGGGTGATGCCGGGGGACCGGCTCGAGCACAAGGACGAGGCGGCGGGGCGGACGCTGATGGCGCGGATTCAGGTTGAGGACGTGCTGGAAGTGGTGTACGAGCAGATGCGCGCGCGGCGTCGGACCGGGGGCGTGCCGGCGGGCCAGGGGGACGCCGCGGATCAGCAGCCGCCGAAGTACGCCGTGAGGTAGTCGAAGAGGTCCTGCACGGAGACGGTGTTGTCGGCGTTGACGTCGGCGCGGGGTGCGGCGAGGAAGAACTGGCCGAGGAAATCGAAGATGTCCTGCACGGTGGGGTCGCCGGAGGCGTTGAAGTCGGCGGCGGGGCCGAGGGCGAGATCGATGACCATCATGAGGTGATCGCTGGCGGTGAGACTGTCGGCGGCGAGGAGGCCGGCCGCGGTGAACTGCGGCGGGGTGAGCTGCGTGGTGTCGAGGTTGAAGGCGTCGCGGACGCGGAGACGGGCGGCGTCATACGCGACCGCGTCGAGTGCGCCGGGCCAGAACCCCAGCCCGTCGGCGTCGCGCCAGGTCCAGGTTTCGTTCCCGATGATGGAGCGTGTGAGCAGGCGCGTAAGGCCGGGGGCGGGGGCGGCGGTCCAGAGGTCCATCGGCGTGGAACTGCCGACGAGGTTCCAGTCGCCGACGACGATCGCGGGGGCGTTCTGATAATTCTGCAGGGCGGGGCCCAGCGCGCCGGCGCGGAGATTGGCGATGTCGGCGATGGCGGCGGCGGTCTGGGCGATGCGCTGGTTGTCGTCGGCGTTGCCGATATAGCCGCAGCACTTGAGGTGGTTGTTGATGACCAGCAGGTCCGGCGTGCCGGGGGCGCCGCGGACGACGGCGGCCTGGTATGCGGTCGAGATCGGTACGGGGATGATCGCGCGCTGGCTGGCGATGACGAGCTCGCCGTCTTTGTAGACGTTCCAGGGGAGGCCGTTGTCGAGCGGGTCGGCGTCGGTGAGGGCTTGGAGGATCTGGGCCTGCGAACTGTTGTACTCCTCGCTGAAGCAGTAGATGTCGGCGTCGACGGCGTCGATCGAGCGGAGCAGGGCGGGGCGGCGGGCCGCGTTGGTGAGGCCTGTCGTCAGCGTGTTCCACGACGCGACGCGGAGCGTGGGGCACGATGGGCGAGTGATCTGACGGCGCGGCGGGGTCGTCGCGGGCGTGTCGAGCGTGATCTCCAGCGGTGTAGAAAGCGTGTCGGCGGTGTCGAACTGGATCCGCACGGGGACGCCGACGCCCAGGCCGATGGCGGCGAGGTCGACCTTGAGCTCGAAGCGGTTCGAGGCGGTCGTCGGGAGGGCGACGAAGTTGAGCGTGGTCCAGGGGGTGGTGACGGCGGAGTTGCCGTCGAGCCATGCGCGGCGGGCGCGGAAGTCGATGGTGATGCTGCGCGCCGTCGGCGCGGAAGCGGAGACGGTCATGCGGAGCGTCGGGTTGCTCGAGGGGCCAGAGGAGAGGTTGAAGGTGTTGGCGAAGGCGAGCTGGACGTAGAGCGTCGAGCCGCTGGAGGCAGCGCGGACTTCGGTGAGATCGAGCGGGCCGCTAGCGTCGCCGACGGGGTCGGTGCGAATCGCGGGGATGGTCGGCCATTCGGAGAGCACGCCGTCGATGACGGGCTGCGCGGCGGCGGGGGCGGCGATCGCCGCGAGCAGAAGCGCGGCGAGCGGAGAACGCGGCTGGAACGCGCGACGAGACTGATCGGGCGACATGCGGGCCTTTCCGGAATGAACAGACGGGCATGGTAGTGAGGCAATCGCGCCGGCTCGTGCGCGATCAGCCCGCGAGCACAACGGTGTGCACGGGCGCATGCTCAGCGCCGGCCGGGCGGAGGCGGCTGGCGACGAGATGGATGTGGGTGACGGCAAACGGCGCGGGCGGCGGCGCGGTCGTGTCGAGCGCGGCGGCGAGGGCGGTGGTGTCGGCGCCGCGGCCGTCGTCGGTGAAGCGGGCGAGCGTGAGGTGGGGTGTGAAGCGGTCTTTGCTCCGCCGCGCGGGGTCGGCGAGGCGGGTGGCGAGGCGGCGCTGGAGTTCGAGCAGGACGGGCGGGGCGTCGGTCTCGATGGCGATGAGGCGGGCGGCGGGTCGCTTGGGCAGGGCGATGAGGCGCTGGGGCGTGAGCGTGATTTCGGAGAGGCCGGCGGCGGCGCGGTCGACGCTCTCGGTGACCCAGTCGAGGTGGCGCGGGTCGGTGTCGCCGAGGAAGAGGAGGGTGAGGTGGAGTTGCTCGGCGGGTGTGCGGCGGTGCGGGGGAAGCGCGGGGAGGAGTGCGGGGTGGTCGAGCGTGCGGAGCAGAGCGCTCGCTGCGGGGGGCGGGGGGTAGATGGCGACGAAGAGGCGGATTGCGGCGCGGGGCACGTGGGACGGTAGAAGGCGGTGCGTCGGGCTGGCGGTTTCCCCGGCCGGCGCGGGGGCGGGGGCTAGCATGGACCCCCGGCCGAGGTTGCACGAACTTCGCGGCCGGGACAACAGGGAGAACTCCTCGAATGACCTCGAATCCGCGTCGGCGCATGGCTCGTGGCGTCAGTGTTCTTGTGCTTGTGGCCCTGGCGGGCACCGCGGGGGCGCAGTCGCCCGGCGTGGGCGAGCTGGTGACGCCGAAGCTGCCGGAGGGCGCGGCGTTCGGCGGGGGGATCGCGCGGTTCCATGGGCCGGGGCTGGATGTCAGGTCGTTCGCGACGTCGGTCGCGCTGCGCTGGCCGACGGATGTCAAGGCGACGGGGAAGGTCGACGGGTCCGTCAAGGTGCAGCCCTTGTTCTGGACGGACGCGGACGGGCGGCACGCGGTGAAGGTGAACCTGGAGGCGGGGACGTCGCTGTACGGGACGGGCGAGATCGCCGGGCCGCTGCTGCGGAACGGGCGGAAGACGGTGGCCTGGAACACCGACGCGTACGGCTATACCGAGGCGAACGAGTCGCTGTACCAGTCGCACCCGTGGGTGCTGGCGGTGCGGGCGGACGGGACGGCGTTCGGCGTGCTCGCCGACACGACCTGGCGCGTCGAGATGGACCTGACGGGCGAGCCGACGGGCGAGTCGGAATCGGGGCGGCCGGGGCCGGGCGGGAGCATCGTGTTCCGCGGCGAGGGCGCGGCGTACCCGGTGTACATCATCGATCGGGCCTCGCCGCAGGAAGTGATGAAGGGATTGGCGGAACTGGTGGGGACGATGCCGCTGCCGCCGAAGTGGGCGGTGGGGTATCACCAGTGCCGGTATTCGTACTACCCGGAGGCGCGGGTGCGCGAGATCGCGCAGGGGTTCCGTGATCGGAAGATCCCGGCGGACGTGATCTGGATGGACATTGACTACATGGACCAGTTCAAGGTCTTCTCCTTCAACAAGGAGTACTTCCCGGATCCGAAGAAGCTCAATGCGGACCTGGACAAGCTGGGGTTCTCGAACATCTGGATGATCAACCCGGGCGTGAAGGATGAGCCGGGGTTCTGGGTCAATGACCAGGGCGACGCGAAGAAGGTGTGGGTGACGTCGGCGTCGGGCGAGACGTATCGCGGCGAGGTGTGGCCCGGGTGGTGCAACTTCCCGGACTACACGCGGCCGGACGTGCGCGACTGGTGGCGCGGGCTGTACAAGGACTTCATGGCCCAGGGCGTCGACGGCGTGTGGAACGACATGAACGAGCCGGCGGTGTTCAACGTCAAGAGCAAGACGATGCCGGAGGACAACGTGCACCTGGGCGGGAAGTGGGACTACGGCGGGGAACTGCCCAAGGGCCCGCACCTGAAGTATCACAACGTGTACGGGACGCTGATGGCGAAGGGGACCTTCGACGGGATCCTTCAGGCCAACCCGGACAAGCGGCCGTTCGTGCTGACGCGTGCGGGGCACATGGGCTCGCACCGGTACGCGGCGACGTGGACGGGGGACAACAACGCGACGTGGGAAGACGTTGAGAACTCGATCTCGATGGCGGCGAACCTTGGGCTGTCGGGGGCGCCGTTCATCGGGCCGGACATCGGCGGGTTCAACGGGAACGGGCCGCAGGGCAAGGACGCGGACGACACGCGGCGCGTGCGTGCGCAGCACTTTGCGCGGTGGATGGGGATCGGATCGCTGTTGCCGTTCAGCCGCGGGCACACGGGGAAGGGGAACATCGACAAGGAGCCGTGGTCGTTCGGCGCGGAGACGGAGCAGACGTCGCGGCTGGCGCTGGAGCGCCGGTACCGGCTGATGCCGTACTTGTACACGCTGTTCCACGAGGCGTCGACGACGGGAATGCCGGTGCTGCGGCCGACGTTCTTCGCGGACCCGAAGGACGCGGCGCTGCGGAGCGAAGACGACTCGTTCCTGCTGGGAGACGGGCTGTTGGTGGTGGCGCAGCCGACGCCGGAGGCCGACCGTGCCTCGGTGAAGCCCAAGGGGATCTGGAACCCCGTGCTGCTGGTGAATGAAGGGCTGCACCCGGACCTGCCGCGGCTGCTTGTGCGCGGCGGGCACATCGTTCCGGCGGGCCCGATCATGCAGTGGACGGGCGAGAAGCCGCTGGACCCGTTGACGCTGCTGGTGAGCTTGGACGAGCAGGGCCAAGCGCAGGGCACGCTGTACGAGGACGCCGGGGACGGCTTCGAGTATCAGCGTGGCGACTACCTGATCACGAAGTACACCGCGAAGCGGACGGGCACGCAGGTGAAGGTGGAGGTCGCGGGGACGGAGGGCAATCGTGCCAAGACGCCGCGGCAGGTGCAGGTGATGATCCTGGACGGCGGGCAGTACTGGACGGGCACGGTGACGGACGGGCAGTCGCTGACGATCGACACGACGCGGGTGAAGCCGCAGGCGTGGAACTTGTCGCGGCCGCCGGTGCCGGGGAACTGAGCCCGGACGACGGGCAGGAGATGGGGACCGTGAAGGTCCGGGGGGCTATCGTGGGGGCCCCGCGGGCGCCGCGAATCGCGCGGCGCCGGGGGATGCGTGCACGAAGGAGTTTTCAGATGGCCGAACAACCGCAGCAGCAGCAAGTTCAGCTCCGCATCGACGAGACGCGGATGAACACGACGTACGCGAACACGATCCGTACTTCGACGACGGCGGACGAAGTGGTGCTGGACTTCGGGATCAACCTCCCGATGCCGACGCCGGACAACTCGCCGGCGCTCCTGTTTTCCGTCGGGTCGCGCGTGGTGCTGAACTGGCGCGGGGCCAAGCGCCTGGCGATCAGCCTGGGCCAGGTGATCCGCCAGTACGAAGAGCAGAACGGCGAGATCCAGCTCAACCCGCCTCAGCAGCAGCGCGGCGGGAACAACCCGCGCCTGGCCGACTGAACCGTCGTCTGACGTGAACGATGCGGGCGTGCGCACCTGTGGGGATGGGTGAGCGCACGCCCGCGTTGTCGCGCGCGGGGTTGGCGGGATTGGCGCGGCGGCGGGCATGACGGAGCAAGGGCCGCCGCGCGTCTGAGCGCGGGCGGAGACACGCAAGGCGGCGGGCGGCGCGTTATCGGTACGATGGTGCGGGCGCCCGGCGACGCGGAGGACCGGACGGATGCAGCAGTCGAGTGTTCCCACTCCCCACCCCCCTTCCCCCCCCCACTCCGCCCACGGACAGCCGACGACGCCGACGCCGGACGAGATCGCAAGCGTGAGCGGGCCGCTGGCCGGGCTGACGGAGCGGATCGGGCGGGTGATCGTCGGTCAGGACGCGATGGTGCGCGGGCTGCTCATCGGGCTGTTGACGGGCGGGCACGTGCTGCTGGAAGGTGTGCCGGGGCTGGCGAAGACGCTGACGGTGTCGACGCTGGCGCGGGCGATCGACGCGACGTTCAAGCGGATCCAGTTCACGCCGGACCTGCTACCGGCGGACCTTGTGGGGACGCTGATCTATAGCCCGAAGGACGGGACGTTCACGCCGCGCAAAGGGCCGGTGTTCGCGAACATCGTGCTGGCGGACGAGATTAACCGTGCGCCGGCGAAGGTGCAGTCGGCGCTGCTGGAGGCAATGCAGGAACGGCACGTGACGATCGGCGACGAGACGTACGCGCTGCCGGACCCGTTCCTGGTGCTGGCGACGCAGAACCCCATCGAGCAGGAAGGGACATACCCGCTGCCCGAGGCGCAGGTCGACCGGTTCATGCTCAAACTGATCGTGACGTACCCGACGCGTGCACAGGAGCGGGCGATCCTCGACCGCGTCAGCGGGCACCGGCTGGACATGCCGACGCAGGCGAGCGTGGCCCTGCGGCACATCGCGGCGGCCCGGGCGATGGTCGATCGCGTGCACATCGATGAGCGCGTGAAGGACTACATCGTGGACATCGTGCTCACGACGCGCGGCGCGCCAGAGAACGGGCGGCCCGCCGCGGGGACAGGCGGCGGCGCGGAGCGTGAAGACCTTGCGGGGCTGATCGAGTTCGGGGCCTCGCCGCGTGCGACGATCGCGCTGGCGCAGGCGGCTCGGGCGCTGGCGCTGCTCGAAGGGCGCGGGTATGTGACGCCGGGGGACGTGAAGGCGGTGGCGCCGGACGTGCTGCGACACCGCGTGATCGTGAGCTACGAGGCGGAGGCGCGCGAGATCACCTCGGACGAGGTGGTCAAGTCGATCCTTGATTCGGTGCCGGTGCCGTGAGGCGGCGAGCGCTGAAAGGCGGGAGGGCGGCTGATCAAGCATGAACCCGGCGGAACTGTCCAGGCAGGTCAAGCATCTGGAGATCACCACGCGTCGGCTGGTGACGGAGGTGTTCGCCGGGGAGTATTCGTCGGCGTTCCGCGGGCGCGGGATCGAGTTCGCCGACGTGCGCGAGTATCAGCCGGGCGACGACATCCGGTCGATCGACTGGAACGTTACGGCGCGGACGGGGCGGCCGTTTGTCAAGCGGTTCAGCGAAGAGCGCGAGCTGACGATCATGCTGTGCGTCGACTTCTCGGCGTCGGGAGATTTCTCGACGCAGCCGCGGACCAAGCGGGAACTGGCGGCGGAGATCGCGGGGGTGCTGAGTTTCGCCGCGATCAAGAAGAACGACCGCGTCGGGCTGACGGTGTTCACGGACCGGATCGAGCTGGCCGTGCCGCCGGCGAAGGGGTCGCGGCACGTGCTGCGCTTGATCCGCGAACTGCTGGCGGTGGAGCCGGAGGGGCGCGGAACAAATTTCGACGTGGTCGCGGAGCATCTGGGTCGGACACTGCGCCGCACGGCGGTGGTATTCCTGATCTCGGACTTCCTCGACGCGCCGGCGGCGGACGCGTGCCGACGGCTGGGCGTGCGCCACGATCTGACCGCGATCCAGATCGTCGACCCGCGCGAGCGGGAACTGCCGGACGTCGGACTGGTGCGCACCATCGACCCCGAGAGCGGCGCGACGCGGGTGCTGGATACGTCCAGCCGGCGCGTGCGCGACGCGTTCCGCGCGGCCTATGAGCGCCGGCAGGAAGAGGTTGAGGCGGCGTTCCGGGATCACCGGACGGACCTGGTGCGGTTGTCGACGGACCGGCCGTATATCCATGACCTCATCGAACTGTTCCGCGTGCGGGAGCATCGGCGATGATGCGGCGCGAGCGGATGATGCGTGCGGCGCGGGGCACGCGGACCATCGCGGCGTGCGCGCCGATGCTGTGGGCCTGCGCGGCGTGGGCGCAGGCGCCGGGCGACGGCGCGAACGCGGCGAAGCCCGCGCCTGCGAGTGGCGATGTCGCGCCGATCGAGCCTGTCGCGCCGGCGGGTGTGTGGGCGGTGGACAACACATTCGCCGGGCCGACGGCGGACGGGCTGCGCCTTGGGATGCGTGTCGATCGCACCACGCTGACGCCGGCGGAGACGGTGCGCGTGCGTTTGAGCGTCGACGCGCCCGTCGGCGCGGCGATCACCCTGCCCGCGTTCGCCGAGTCGCTCGGCGAGGATTGGCAGATCCTGTCGCAACTGACGCGGCGCGAGTTTGTCGCGGTGGACACGCCGGCGGACAGCGGGCCGCGGCGGATGGAGCGGACCATCGTCGACCTCGTGCTCGGGCCGTTTTTGCCGGGAGAACGGACGCTTCCCGCGTGGAGGGTTTCGGCGCCGGGCTTGCCGGCGGTGACGGCGTCGCCGGTGCCGGTGCGCGTGACGTCGACATTGCCGAAGGATGGCTCGGTGCCGGAACTGCGGCCCAAGCCGCCGGTGGATGAGGCGATCACGCCGACGACCGACGCGATCGCGGCGGAGAAGGACGGCGTGCCGCTGTGGGCGATCGGCGGCGCGGTGCTAGCGCTGGTAGCGATCGCCGTCGCAGTGTTCATGCGCGGCCGGCGGCGGACGGTCGACCCGGTTCAAGCCGCGCTACGCCTGCTGGAGCGGGCCGCGACGCAGATCGGCGCGGGCGATGCGGATGGGGCACGCGCTTCCACGACCCTCGGCGCCGCGAGCGCGGCGCTGCGCACGATCATCACGCACACCACAGGCGTCGGCGCGAACTCGCGCACGGCGGCGGAACTGCGGTCGCTCCTGGCGTCGGCGATGGACGCGCACCCGATGATGGGTGTGCGGGTGCGCGAGGATGTCGTCAAGGCGCTGAGCGTGCTGGAAGCGGCCCAGTTCAACCCGGCGGCCCGCAGTGCCGACGCGGCGCGGGCCGCGGTGGTGATGGCGCGGGATGTGGGCGTGGTGCTGGCGCGGTCGGGCGGGGCGTCGAACGCGGGAGGTCGCGCGTGATCGACCTGAGCGTCATTGATCGCGTGACCTTCGCCGCGCCGTGGGCGCTGGTGCTGCTGGTGGTGCCGCTGGCGCTCGCGCTGTGGCGGCCGCGCACGCGCGAGGCGGCGCTGCCCCTGCCGATGGGGCCGGCCGGGCTGGATGTGCCGCGATCACTGCGGCAGCGGCTGATGTTCGTGCCGGGAGCGCTGCAGGTGCTCGGGGCGTGTCTGCTCATCGTGGCGCTGGCTCGCCCGCAGCTCGCGGAAGGGCGCGTGCGCACGACGACGGAGGCGATCGCGATCCAGCTCGTGGTCGACCGGTCGGCGTCGATGCAGCGGCAGATGGATTACGACGGCGCGATCAAGACGCGCATGGAAGTCGTCAAGAGCGTGCTGCACGACTTTCTTCTCGGCGACGGACGCGGGCTGGCGGGGCGCGAGAGCGACCTGATCGGGCTGATCTCGTTCGCTCGGTTCGCGGAGACCAACTGCCCGCTCATCCGCGATCCGCGAACGGTGGTGCAGCTGGTCGACGCGATCGAGCTGGCCCAGCAGCGGTACGAGGACGGCACGGCGATCGGCGATGGGCTGGCGCTCGCCGCGGCGCGACTGCGCACGGCGGAGCAGGAGATTCGGGCCCGCGATTCCAACGACCCCGGCGACGAGTCGTTCTCGCTCAAGAGCAAGGTCATCGTGCTGCTCACCGACGGCGACAACAACGCGGGCGAGCGGGCCCCGATCGAGTCGGCCCGGTTGGCGGCGGAATGGGGCATCCGCGTGTACACGATCGGTGTCGGCGGGCCGGGCTTCCAGATCGTGCGCACGCCCTTCGGCGAGCAGCGCGTGCCGATTGGCAACGAGATCGACGAGGAGACGCTCGGCAACATCGCGACGATGACGGGCGGGAAGTACTGGCGCGCGACGGACGCGCAGTCCCTGCGACAGATCGCGGCGGAGATCGATCGCTTGGAACGCTCCGAGGTGCGCACGGTCGACGCGATCGACTACGTCGAACTGTTCGCGGGGCCGGCGGCGATCGGTGCCGCGGCGCTGGCGGCGCGG
Source organism: uncultured Phycisphaeraceae bacterium (assembly GCA_964615765.1). Lineage (GTDB taxonomy): Bacteria > Planctomycetota > Phycisphaerae > Phycisphaerales > UBA1924 > CAZTQN01. The sequence goes on along the minus strand of CAZTQN010000040.1, from coordinate 10,072 downwards.
GCGCTGCTCGCGGGGCTCCTCTTGCGGAGGCTGCCGGCATGAACGGGCTGCTGGAACTGCTGCCGCTGAAGGAGCCGACGCTGCTCGAACCCGGGCGGCTGGCGTGGCTCGTCGGCGCGCTGGGCGTGGTGCTGCTCGCCAGCCTCGGGCTGGTCGGCCGGACGCGGGCGTTGCGTCGGTACTTTGACCAGGCCGACGCGGGCCGGTTTGCGCGGCTGGCGCGTGACGGGAGCGCGATCGCGGGGCTCGCGGCGACGGGCGTGGCGATCGGGCTGGTGGTTGTCGCGCTGGCCCGGCCGGCGCACGACCCCAAGCCGCGGGCGGTGGAGCGGGCCGGGCGCGACGTGGTGTTCGCGATCGACGTGTCGCGGTCGATGCTGGCGCAGGATCTTCGCCCGAACCGGCTGGAGCGGGCCAAGCTCGCCGTGGGCGATGTGCTGGACGTGCTGCAGGGGGACCGCGTCGGGATCGTCGCGTTCGCGGGGACGTCGGTGCTCAAGAGCCCGTTGACGTCGGACTACGCGTTTGCGCGGATGCAGCTTGAGGATCTGACGCCGGACTCGGTCTCGCGCGGCGGGACGGCGATCGGCGATGCCATCCGCGGGGCGCTGGCGATCCTGTTCGCGGATGTGCCGCGTGGCGAGAAGGCGCCGGCGCGGTCGCGGACGATCTTCGTGCTGACGGACGGGGAGGACACGGCGTCGGACCCGCAGGGGGCAGCGCGGCTCGCGGCGGAGCGGGGCGTGCGCGTGGTGACGGTCGGGCTCGGGTCCGAGGGTGGCGCGCTGGTGCCCGCAGCACCGCCGGGGCCGGCGACCGGCGCGGTGGCGCCGCCGCCGGTGCCGGACGCGTCGCAGCCCGGGTCGTTCATGAGCTTCCAGGGCGAGCCGGTGCGGTCGAAGTTGAACTTCGCGGCGTTGCGAGCGATCGCCGAAATCACACCCGGCGGGGCGGCGATCAACGTCGGGACGGGGAACGTCGAGCTCGATCGGGTGTATCAACTGCTGATGCGGAGCAGCGAGAACGCGACGTTCGGCACGCAGGAAACCAAGGCGTACACCGAACTTTTTCAATGGGTGCTGGCGCTGGCGCTGGCGGCGATGGGCGTTGAGGTACTGATCCATGCACGAAGCCGAGCGGTGTGACAACTCTGGTCGGGCCCGGCGGGCGATCGCCGCGGCGGTGGTGCTGGGTGCGGCGTGCGCGGCGCATGGCCAGACCGCGCAGACGGGGCAGACGGCTCCGTCGGCGGAACGCGCGGCGAACGGCGCTATCGCGGGCGCGGCTGAAGCGAGCGCGGGCGATGCCGCAGTCGAGATCGATGGGCTGGTGCGTGCGGGGGATCTGGACGGCGCGCTGAAGCGGCTGGACGCGGGGACCGGGCTGAGCGCGGACGACCCGCGCTTGGCGCGGCTGACGTATGACCTTGGCGCGCTGGCGCTGTCGAAGGATCGGCTGGATGAAGCGGACGCGCTGCTGCGCTCGGCGCTGGCCAGCCGCGCTCCGGCGGAGGTGCGCGGGAAAGCGGCGTACAACCTTGGCGAGGTGTCGCGTCGGCGTGCGGCCCACGCGCTGCAGGAAGATCCGAAAGCGACGCTGGAGCATCTGCGTCAGGCCGAGCGGGCGTATCGGCAAGCCGCGAAGTTGCACCGGAAGGACCTGGAGGCGTTCCAGGGCGTGGAACTGACGCAGCAGGTGATCGCCGAGATCGAAAAGGCGCTCCGCGAGCAGGAGAAGCAGCAGCAACAGCAGCAGCAGAACAAGCAGGGTCAGGGCGAGCAGAAGCCTTCGGAAGGCCAGCAGCAGCAGCAAGGGCAGCAGCAGAATCAGGGCGAGCAGAAGCCGGGCGAGCAGGAGCAGCAGCCTTCGCAGTCGATGAGCGATGCACTCAAGTCGCTTGCGGATGAGCAGCAGCGGCAGGCGGATTCGTCGGCGAAGCAGGACGGCAAGAAGAGCGAAGCCCCCAAACCCGATGCACAGAAGCCCGATGCGCAGAAGCCGGAGAGCAAGCCGCAAGACGGCGAGAAGAAGGACCCCGCGCCCCAGCCGGAACCTGCGAAGCCGGAGTCAGGCAAGGACGCGGCGCCGAAGGACGGGGACAAGCAGCCGTCGGACGCGGCCAAGCCGGACGGTGCGAAGAAGGGCGAGCAAGCGGGCGAGCAGAACAAGCCGGAGCCGGCATCGCAGCCCTCAGCGAGCGCGTCGCAGGAGCAGAAGGACCTGCGCGAGCGGACGAAGCAGGCGGCCGAGGCGCTGCGACAGCAGGCGGAGCAGGAGCAGAACGCCGAGCGGCGCGAGGCGCTGAAGCAGGCGGCGGAGCGGTTGGATCGTGCGCAGCAGACGCAGCAGGAGGCGGAGAAGGCGCTGGATCAGCAGCGGCCGCAGGACGCCGCGCCGCAGCAGCAACAGGCGGCGGAGCAGATCCGTCAAGCCGCGGAGCAGACGCAGCAGGTGGAGGCGGCCCGCGCGCAGGAACGTCAGCAGCAAGAGGATCAGCAGAAACAGCAGCAGGCCCAGAACCAGCAGCAGCAACCGCAGCAGCAGCAAGGGCAGGAGGGCACGCCGCGGGAGTTTGATCGCGTCGCGGCGGAGATTCTCGAACGCGAGCAGCGGGAACAGCGGGCCATCGAGCGGTTCCTGCGGCAGATGCGGCGGCCGGCGCCGGTGGAGAAGGACTGGTGACCCGCGCGGGTGTGCATGACAAGCCCGGGCGCGCACGCCGACTGGTGGCGGCGGTGGTGCTCACGCGCGTGCTGCGTGCGGCGGCGCGGGCTGGGTGCGGCGCGGCGCTGATGAGCGCGGCGATGCCCGGCGCGACGGCGATGGCGCAGCAGGCCGCGGGCGAGGTGCAGGTCGGTGTTGATGTGCGGCCCGGGCGCGTGTTCCTTGGCGACGCGGCGACGCTGGAGATCACCGTCGCGGGCGCGAGCGGCGTGGAACCGCCCACCGTCGAAGTGCCCGGCGCGGTCGTGCAGTATCTCGGGCCGCAGAACCGTTCGAGCACGTCGAGCGTGTTCAGCGGCGGTCGGTGGAACACGCGGACGGAGGTGGTGACGGGGCTGCTCTACTCGCTGCGGCCGACGCGTGCCGGCGAGCTGACCATCCCCCCCATCACCGTGACGGTGAACGGGCAGACGTTCACGACGCCGGCGCGGACGGTGACGGTCGCGGAGCCGACGGTGAGCACGGACGTGGCGCTCGCGATGGAGGTCGAGAACACGCGCGCGTACGTTGGCGAGCCGGTGCGGGTGCGCGTGGTGTGGACGCTGGCGCGGGAGATCCGCGGGTATGCGCTGACGATGCCGCAGCCGGAGAACGCGGACCTTGTTGACGGGCCGGACCCGCGAGCGCCGGGCACGTCGCCGATCGACCCGCGCTATATCGAGATCAAGATCGGCGACGCAACGACGATCGCGACGCTGGGCAACCGCGAGATCAACGGGCGCACGGTGCGGACGGTGACGATCGAGCGCGTGCTGATCCCCAAAGCGCCGGGGACGATCACGCTCGGGCCGGTGCGGGCCGACTTCAACGTCGTCGTCGGGCAGCGGCAGCGCACCATGATGGACAGCGTGTTCGACGATCTGTCGGTGCTGGAACGGCAGACGGCGTCGGCGCCGGCGGTGAAGGTGGAGGCGCGGGCGCTGCCGAGCGAAGGGCGACCCGCGGACTTCTCGGGGCTGGTGGGCGCGTATTCCGTCGAGGCCAGCGCAGCACAGAGCATCGCGAGCGTGGGCGACCCGATCGATCTCACGGTGAAGGTGAACGGGCCGTTCCCGCTGTCGCTGGTGCCGCCGCTGGATCTTCGGCGGCAGGCGCTGGCGAAGGCGTTCCGCACGCCGCGTGATCCGGTCTTGCCGGAGACGGACGCGACCAGCGCGGTGTTCCGGGCCCAGGTGCGGGCGCGGTCGACGGCGGGGGATGTGATCCCGCCGATCGAGCTGTCGTATTTCGACACGGCGAGCGGGACGTACCGCGTGGCGCGGAGTCAGCCGATCGCGATGAAGATCCGCGCGTCGGAGGCGGCGGACCTTGGGGCGTTGGGCGCGCTCGAAGAAGAGGACGCGGCGGCCGCGGCGAAGCCGGATGATGCGCCGACGCCGACGGCGGAGCGTGTGGGCGGTCTGGCCCCGATCGATCGGCGAGCGCCGCTGGTGACGCCGATGCTCGGCGTGCTGGATGCGCAGCCGGAGCGGGCGCTGCGGCTGGGACTGTTCGGCGTCGGGCTGCTCGGCGTAGCGGGGATCGCGGTGCGGGCCGCGCGGTGGGCGGCGGAGCGGAACCCGGAGCGGGCGCGACGCCGGCTCGCGTACCGCCTGTTCCGGCGCGAGCTTGGACGGGCGGCCCGATCGGCCGCGCCGGAGCACGGCGTGGCCCGGGCGATCTGCGATTACGCGGCCCGACTGACGGGTCAGCCCGCCGGACGTCTGGCCGGTCCGGAGGCCACGCCGATCCTGCGAAGGCGCGATGAGACCGTTGGTGTTGAGATCGAGCGGCTGCTCGCGCGACTGGACGCGGTGACGTTCGGCGGGCACCGCGGCACAGCGGAACGCGCCGGAGAGAGTGACCGTCTGGCTCGCGAAGCCATGGCGCTGATCGCGCGCATCCACGCCGGTGCTGAACGGGAGGGCCCGTGATGCGCAGGGCGCGGTCTCGAGTATTGGTGACCTGGTGCGCGACGGCGGTCGTCGGCCTTGCGTGCGCGAGTGCGTCATCCGCGGCGGCAAGCGACGGTGCGGCGACGCACGCCGCGGCGCTGGCGGCGTATGACCGCGGCGTTGAACGCGTGCGTGTGCGGGCGGACGACGCGGCGGGGCGGGCGGAACTCCGTCTGGCGGCGGCAATGTTCGGCGAACTCGCGGGGCGCGCGGGCGCGACGGATCTTGATCAGGCTCGCGCGTGGAGCGCGGCGGGCACGGCGCTGGCACTCAGCGGCGACCGGGCCCGGGCCGTGCTGGCGCTGCGGCGGGCGGTGGCGCTCGCTCCGGCACTGCCGGCGGCGCGGGAGAATCTCGAACTGCTGCGCCGGCCGACCGATGCGGGGGACCCGAAGGCCGCGACGAGCACGACCGCGCCGTCAGCCGTTGATGTGCCGGAGCCGAGCGTGCGCGAGCGGGCGCGGACGATCGCGGCGGGCGTGCCGCGGGCGTGGGTAACGATCGGCGTGGTGAGCGGAACGGCGGTCGCGGTTGTGTGGCTGGTGCTCGTGCCGCTGATTCGCGGCGGGCTGAGCACGTCGCGCGGGCGGCGCGGTTCGCTCGGCGGAGTCGTGGTTGGACTCGGCGTGACGGCGGCCGGGCTGGGCGGGCTTGTGTGGTGGCTGCAGCGGGCCGACGAGCGCGGGCGCGATGACGCGGTGATCATCGCGGAGGGCGCGGCGGCGCGGGTGGTGCCTGGGTTTGAGAGCGAGACGTTCGCCACGCCGTCGCTCGCCGCGGGGACGGAAGTGCAAGTCATCGAGCGGCGCGAAGTAGCGGGCGAGGTGTGGGCGCGGGTGACGATCGGCGCGTCGGACGCCGAGCGCGAGACAGCGGCGGCGCTTCAGAGTGCGGTGAGCGGGAGCGTGCCTGCGAGCGGGACAGCGAGCGGGGCGGCGAGCGGCGACACGGCGGAGAACGCCGCGATGGCGACGCAGACGGCGGCGTACTGGGTGCCGGAGATGGCGCTCGAGATGGTTCGCCCGGCGCGGTGAGGGCGGAAAAAAAGGCGGGCAAAAAGCCGCGTGGGCTCGTGATCTCGACGAGGTCGGGACCACGAGCCCACGCGATGTGGCATGGATGGAGGAATCAGCCGCGGGAGCCGGCGGTGTCGGGGACGATGGGGATCTCGACCTGCGGCACGCCGAGGGCCGCGTTGCGACTGGCGCCGAGAGCTTCGGCGGCCGACGCGGCCTCTTCGAGCAGCAGGTCGGGGTCATCGGCCGAGGCGATCGGCGGCTCGGCGAGGGCCTTGACGCGGACGGCCTGGTGGGCCTCGAAGCCCGTGCCGGCGGGGATGAGGTGCCCCAGCAGGACGTTCTCCTTGAGCCCGATGAGCGTGTCGGTCGCACCGCGGAGCGACGCTTCGGTGAGCACCTTCGTGCTCTCCTGGAACGACGCACCGGAGAGGAAGCTCTCGCTCATGAGGGCCGCCTTGGTGATGCCCAGGAGCAGTGTGCGCCCCGTGGCCGGGCGGGCCTTCTTGGCGCGAGCGGGTTCCTTGCCGGCGGCCTCGGCCTTGGCGTTGGCCTCGCGGATGGTGTTCTTGTGCACCAGCTCGTCGAGCTTGAGGTCCGTGCCGCCCGGGTCGGTGACGCGGACCATCTCGCCGATCTGCAGGTTTTTCTGGCGGAACTCGAACTTGTCGACCACGTCATGCGGCAAGAGGTCGGTGTCGCCCGGCTGTTCGACGCGGACCTTGCGGAGCATCTGGGCCAGGACGACTTCGATGTGCTTGTCGTTGATGGCCACGCCCTGCGCGCGGTAGACGTTCTGGACTTCGTCGAGCATGTAGGTCCAGAGGGCGGCCTCGCCCTTGATACGCAGGATGTCGTGCGGGACCAGCGGGCCTTCGATGAGCGGGTCGCCGGCGTTGACGAAGTCGCCGGTGTGCACGAGCAGGTGGCGGTCCTGCGGGACGTGGTGGTCCTTCTCGATGCCCGAGTCGGACACGACGCGGATGGTCATCTTGCCCTTGCGCTTGTCGGAGTGGATCTCGACGCGGCCCGAGATCTCGGCCATGACGGCCGGGTCCTTGGGCTTGCGGGCTTCGAAGATCTCCGTCACACGGGGCAGACCACCGACGATGTCCTGCGAGCCGGCCGCGGAGCGCGGCTGACGCGCGAGCATCTGCCCGGCCTTGATCGGGGTGCCGTCGGGCACTTCGATGCGGGCCTTGGCGGGCAGGTAGTGGAAGTCGAGGATGTTGTCGTTCTCGTCGACGATCGTGATCTGCGGGTGCTTCTCGCCCTTGTGCTCGATCACGACCAGCGCCTTGCGGCCCTGGCCCGCGTCCTCCTCACGCACCGTTTCGCCGGATTCGATGTCGACGTACTTCACCTTCCCGTCCTTCTCGGCGAGGATGGGCAGGCGGTGCGGGTCCCACTTGGCGAGGACCTGGCCCTTCTTCACCTCGGCGTTGGGCGTGACGTAGATGGAGGCGCCGTAGGGGATCTTGGCCTTCTCGAGCTCGCGCCCGCGGGCGTCGAGGACGGCGAGCTCGCCGTTGCGCTTCAGCACGACGAGCACGTCGTTGCCGTCGTCGTCCTTGCCGGGGACGGGGTTGCAATCGCGGAGTTCGAGCGTGCCGCCGGTGCTGCACTTGATCTCGTTCTCGAGGATTTCGCGGGAGCCGATGCCGCCCGTGTGGAAGGTGCGCATCGTGAGCTGGGTGCCGGGCTCACCGATGGACTGGGCGGCGATGATGCCGACGGCCATGCCGGGCTCGACGAGCTTGCCGGTGGACATGTCCATGCCGTAGTCGAGCATGGAGCAGCCGGTGCGGCTCTCGCTGGTGAGCGGGGAGCGGACGATGATCTCCGTGAGGCCGAGGTCCTCGATCTTGCGGGCGATCTCCATGGTGATCATCTCGTTCTCGCGAACGACGACCTCGTCGGTCTTGGGGTTGATGATCGTGGTGCGGGCGACGCGACCGAAGACCTGGTCGCGGAGGGGGACGTCGATCTTGTCGCCCTTGTAGATGGCGCGCTTCATGATGCCGCGCTTGGAGCCGCAGTCGACTTCCGTGATGATGACGGACTGCGCGACGTCGCAGAGCTTGCGGGTGAGGTAGCCCGAGTCGGCGGTCTTGAGGGCGGTGTCGGCGAGACCCTTGCGGGCGCCGTGGGTGGACGAGAAGTACTCGAGGATGTGCAGACCTTCGCGGAAGTTGGCGCGGATGGGGGTCTCGATGATCTCGCCCGAGGGCTTGGCCATGAGGCCGCGCATCCCGGCGAGCTGCATCATCTGGCTGACGTTCCCGCGGGCGCCCGAGTCGCTCATCAGGTAGACGGGGTTGAGATAGGCGGGGTTCTTCTTGTCCTCGATGGGCAGCTCGGTGCCGTCCTTCCCGCGACGGTCGTTCTTGAGCGTCTCGATGAGGGCCTTGGTGACCTGCTCGCGGCAGTGGGACCAGATGTCGAGGAGCTGGTTGTAGCGTTCGCGCTCGGTGATGAGCCCGCGCTCGTAGTTCTTCTCGACGCGGTCGACCTTTTTCTGGGCCTCGTCGATGAGGGCCTTCTTTTGCGTGGGGATGCGCAGGTCGGTGATCCCGAAGGAGAGGCCGGCGAGCGTGGACTGCTTGAAGCCGATTTCCTTGAGGCGGTCGAGCAGGTCGATCGTCTCGGCGCGACCGCCGTAGGCGAACGCGTCGTCGATCACGCGGGCGCAGCCCTTCTTGCCCAGGCCGCAGTTGTAGAACGGCATGCCCTTGACGAGGATCTCGCTGAACAGCACGCGCCCGACGGTGGTGATGAGGCGCCCGTTCTCGGCGATGGGCTTGGGGGCGTCGTTCTGGCCTTCGACGACTTCGTCGAAGCCTTCGAGGCGGAGGACGATGCGTTCGTGGATGCCGATGCGGCCCTGGTCGTAGGCGAGGAGGGCCTCGAGGCGGTCCTTGAACTTGGGGAGCTGCTCAACCGGGCGCTCATCGGGCACCATGATCGTGATGAAGTACACGCCCATGACGATGTCCTGGCTGGGCGAGATCATCGGCTTGCCGTTGGCGGGGCCGAAGATGTTGTGCGTGCTCATCATGAGCACGTGCGCCTCGGCCTGAGCCTCGACGGAGAGCGGGAGGTGGACGGCCATCTGGTCGCCGTCGAAGTCGGCGTTGAACCCGCCGCAGACCAGCGGGTGGATGCGGATGGCGTTCCCTTCGACCAGCACGGGCTCGAAGGCCTGGATACCCATGCGGTGCAGCGTGGGGGCGCGGTTGAGCAGGACGGGGTGCTGGAAGATGACTTCTTCGAGGATGTCCCACACCTCGGGGTCGCGGCGTTCGAGCATGCGCTTGGCGGACTTGATGGTGTCGGCCAGACCGTGCTCCTTGAGCTTGCGGATGATGAACGGTTGGTAGAGCTCGAGCGCGATCTTCTTGGGCAAGCCGCACTGGTAGAGCTTGAGCTCCGGCCCGACGACGATGACCGAGCGGGCGGAGTAGTCGACGCGCTTGCCGAGCAGGTTCTCGCGGAAGCGCCCCTGCTTGCCCTTGATCATGTCGGTGAGCGACTTGAGCGGGCGGTTGCTGGACCCGAGGACGGGGCGGCGGCAGCGGCCGTTGTCGAACAGGGCGTCGACGGCCTGCTGGAGCATGCGCTTTTCGTTGCGGATGATGACCTCGGGCGCGTTGAGGTCCATCAGCTTCTTGAGGCGGTTGTTGCGGTTGATGATGCGCCGGTAGAGGTCGTTGAGGTCGCTGGTGGCGAAGTTGCCGCTCTCGAGCAGGACCAGCGGGCGCAGGTCCGGCGGGATGACGGGGATGACGTCCATGACCAGCCAGGCCGGGTCGTTCTCCGACCCGCGGATCTGTTCGACGATCTTCAGGCGCTTGGCCAGGTCCTTGATCTTCTGCTTGCTGCGGGTGTTCTTGAGCTCTTCGCGCAGTTCGCTGGCGATCTTGTGGAGGTCGGTCTTCTCGATGAGTTCGCGCACGGCGTCGGCGCCCATGAGGGCGCGGAAGGCCGAGCCGAACTTGTCGCTGGCGGTGCGGAACTCGTCCTCGGTGAGGACCTGCTTGAAGGTGAGTTCGGTATCACCCGGATCGACGACGACGTAGTCCTGGAAGTAGATGATCTTCTCGAGGTCGCCGGTCTTCATGCCCAGGAGGGTGCCCAGGCGGCTGGGCAGGGCCTTGAAGAACCAGATGTGCACGATGGGGGCGGCGAGGTTGATGTGCCCCATGCGCTTGCGGCGCACGCGGCTGTGGGTCACCTTGACGCCGCAGCGGTCGCAGATGATGCCCTTGTACTTGGTGCCCTTGTACTTACCGCAGGCGCACTCGTAGTCGCGCTCGGGCCCGAAGATGCGCTCGCAGAAGAGCCCGTCCTTCTCGGGGCGGTAGGTGCGGTAGTTGATGGTCTCGGGCTTCTTGACCT